>NZ_JBXARJ010000046.1:0-590 GCF_058808115.1 Shinella sp. GW821-FHT11G07 | reverse complement strand
GCATCGGGCAGAGCTTTGGTGATGACCTCCATCAGCTTGCCATGGGTGCGGCAGGCGGGCCACAGCCCGGCATCCACTTTTTCCCGCACGGTTTTTGCCCGCGCGGCACCGTCCCCGGCAGTCCGACCCTCGCCGAGCGCGGCGTTGAGGCTTGTCGCGGCAAGCTTCGCATCGGCGGCGATCGGCACGTCTGCGCGCAGCCCGGTGACGATCTGCGCCGGGTCGATGTCGATGCGGATCAGCGGGCCGCCGAAGGAAAGCGGTTTTGGCTCGGGATACATTTCCGTCTCGCCGAACTCCGTACCGATGGCGAGGATCGCGTCGCTTGCCGCAAGTTCGTCGAGCAGCGGCTGCATGCTGAGATTGCCGGTCATGATGCGCGGGTCACCGGGCTTCAGGATGCCGCGGCCGTTGATCGTCATGAAGACCGGTGCGTCGAGTTTTTCCGCGATGGCGGCGATCTCGGCTGCCGCATCGGCCGCGCCGCCGCCGGCGATGATCAGCGGGCGCTTGGCGGCCTTGAGGATCGTTGCCGCCCTGGCGATGCTGGTGGGATCGGCGGCGGCGCGGCCGGGCAGCGGCCAGGCGTC
>NZ_JBXARJ010000045.1:0-672 GCF_058808115.1 Shinella sp. GW821-FHT11G07 | reverse complement strand
TCGGCTCTGGCCGCTCTCGAAGATTCGGACAAGAAGATCGGCGAAGACGCGATCCGCGAGCTGATGGCTGCTGTCGACGCCTACATCCCGACGCCTGAGCGTCCGATCGACCAGCCGTTCCTGCTGCCGATCGAAGACGTGTTCTCGATCTCGGGCCGTGGTACGGTTGTGACCGGCCGCGTCGAGCGTGGCATCGTCAAGGTTGGTGAAGAAGTCGAGATCGTCGGCATCCGCCCGACCACCAAGACGACGGTTACCGGCGTTGAAATGTTCCGCAAGCTGCTCGACCAGGGTCAGGCCGGCGACAACGTCGGTGCGCTGATCCGTGGCGTTCAGCGTGACGGCGTCGAGCGTGGCCAGATCCTGTGCAAGCCGGGTTCGGTCAAGCCGCACAAGAAGTTCATGGCAGAAGCCTACATCCTGACGAAGGAAGAAGGCGGTCGTCATACGCCGTTCTTCACGAACTACCGTCCGCAGTTCTACTTCCGCACGACGGACGTGACCGGTATCGTTTCGCTTCCGGAAGGCACGGAAATGGTCATGCCGGGCGACAACGTCACGGTTGCCGTCGAGCTGATCGTTCCGATCGCGATGGAAGAAAAGCTGCGCTTCGCAATCCGTGAAGGCGGCCGCACCGTCGGCGCCGGCATCGTCGCTTCGATCGTCGAGTAA
>NZ_JBXARJ010000044.1:0-729 GCF_058808115.1 Shinella sp. GW821-FHT11G07 | reverse complement strand
ATCCTCCAGACGGTCTGCCATGAAATCCATGGACCAGACCATGTTGGGCGCCTCCGGCACAGCAAGTGCATCCGGCTTGTCCCGCTTCAAACGCTTGCGTGGCTTGATCCTGAGGTTCAGTTCCAGCTCACGGTAGATGCGGTAGACGCGCTTGTGGTTCCAGCGATGTCCCTGGACGTTGCGCAGGTAAAGGAAACACAAGCCGAAGCCCCAAGTCCTCTTCGCCCTCGTCAGCCCGATCAACAGGTCGGCGATCTACTCGTTCTCAGCGTTCAGCTTGCGGCTGTAACGATAGCAGGTCTCGCTGACACCAAAGGTGCGGCAGGCCAGCGCAATGCTGACCCCATGTAACGCCACTGCTTGCCCGGCCATCTCCCGGCGTCGAGACGGCCGCGTCACTTTTTTCCAAGAGCCTCTTTGAGAAGTTCGGCCTGCATGCTCATCTCCGCATACATCTTCTTGAGCCGACGGTTCTCGTCTTCCAGAGCCTTCATCTGGCTGATCATCGAGGTATCCATGCCGCCGTATTTGGATCGCCATTTGTAAAATGTGGCCGTGCTCATGCCGTGTTCGCGGCACAGCTCCGGTACCGGGACACCGCCTTCCGCTTGGCGCAGGATCGCAAGGATTTGGGGTTCGCTAAATCTGCTCGTCTTCATCAAAATCTCCTCATGCATATTGCCGAGAAAATTCTACTTTTGAACCCGATTAGTGCGCGGGAGGATTACC
>NZ_JBXARJ010000043.1:0-798 GCF_058808115.1 Shinella sp. GW821-FHT11G07 | reverse complement strand
AAAAGATAACTGAGAGGAAACAACAATGGCCAACCAAGCCCAGGCGCAAAAGCTGGCGGTCTCCACGACGGACGTCGCCGTCGAGATCACCAACATGAACAAGTGGTACGGCGATTTCCACGTGCTGCGCGACATCAATCTCAAGGTGATGAAGGGCGAGCGCATCGTCATCGCCGGCCCGTCGGGTTCCGGCAAATCGACGATGATCCGCTGCATCAACCGGCTGGAAGAACACCAGAAGGGCCAGATCGTCGTCGACGGCATCGAGCTCACCAACGACCTGAAGAAGATCGACGAAGTGCGCCGTGAAGTCGGCATGGTGTTCCAGCACTTCAACCTCTTCCCGCACCTGACGATCCTGGAAAACTGCACGCTCGCCCCGATCTGGGTGCGCAAGATGCCGAAGAAGGACGCCGAGGAAGTGGCGATGCACTACCTGAAGCGCGTCAAGATCCCGGAGCAGGCGCACAAATATCCGGGCCAGCTTTCCGGTGGCCAGCAGCAGCGTGTGGCGATCGCCCGTTCGCTGTGCATGAAGCCGAAGATCATGCTGTTCGACGAGCCGACCTCGGCGCTCGATCCGGAAATGGTGAAGGAAGTGCTCGACACCATGGTGTCGCTGGCCGAAGAGGGCATGACCATGCTGTGCGTGACGCACGAAATGGGTTTCGCCCGCCAGGTCGCCAACCGCGTCATCTTCATGGACCAGGGCCAGATCGTCGAGCAGAATTCGCCGGCCGAGTTCTTCGACAATCCGCAGCACGAGCGCACGAAACTCTTCCTCAGCCAGATCCTGCA
>NZ_JBXARJ010000042.1:0-815 GCF_058808115.1 Shinella sp. GW821-FHT11G07 | reverse complement strand
GCGGCCTTGAGGATCGTTGCCGCCCTGGCGATGCTGGTGGGATCGGCGGCGGCGCGGCCGGGCAGCGGCCAGGCGTCCGTCGAAAGATGCCCGGCCTGCGCCACGATGACGTCGAGCGGGATTTCGATATGAACGGGACGCGGGCGTGCCGAATTGAAGACGGTGAAGGCGCGCGCCATCACTTCGGGCAGTTGCGCGGGATCGAGCAGCGTGTGGCTGAAGGCACTGACGCCGGCCACCAGGTTGCGCTGCGACGGCAACTCGTGCAGCCGGCCCTGGCCCATGGCGAGCTCGTTGCGGGCATTGACCGCGGAGATGACCAGCATCGGCACGGAATCCGCATAGGCCTGGCCCATGGCGGTGGCGATGTTGGTCATGCCGGGGCCGGTGACGATGAAGCAGACACCCGGCTTGCCGGTCACGCGCGCATAGCCATCGGCCATGAAGCCGGCGCCCTGTTCGTGGCGCGGCGTGACGTGGCGGATCTTCGTGGCCGGCAGGCCGCGATAGAGTTCGACCGTGTGCACCCCCGGAATGCCGAAGATCAGCTCGACGCCGTAGGATTCCAGGAGACGGACGAGATATTCGCCTGTTGTAAGCCGGGTGTCTGCCATTGTTTATCGCCTCTTGACGCCCGGGAGGACGCAAAGCATTTCGAAGAGAAGGTTCGCCGCGGTGATCGCCGTGTTGCCGGACGGATCGTAGGGCGGCGAGACTTCGACGAGGTCGCAGCCGACGAGGTTCAGGCCCCAGCAGCCGCGGATGATTTCCAGCGCCTGGATCGTGTTGAGGCCGGCGATTTCAGGCGTGCCGGT
>NZ_JBXARJ010000041.1:0-834 GCF_058808115.1 Shinella sp. GW821-FHT11G07 | reverse complement strand
GATGACGACCAAGACTTACAACCAGCCGCTCGGCGGCAACGAGATGCCGCGCTTTGGCGGGCCTGCGACGATGATGCGCCTGCCGACGCAGCCGACCAGCGAGGGGCTCGATGCCTGCTTCGTCGGCATTCCGATGGATATCGGCACCTCGAACCGGCCGGGCACGCGCTTCGGGCCGCGCCAGATCCGCACCGAGAGTTGCATGATCCGCCCCTACAACATGGCGACCCGCGCCGCGCCCTTCGACAGCCTGCAGGTCGCCGATATCGGCGACGTGGCGATCGACACGTTCAACCTGCCGAAATGCGTCGATATCATCACCGACGCCTATCGCGAGATCATCAAGGACGGCTGCAAGCCGCTGACGCTCGGCGGCGACCACACGCTGAGCTACCCGATCCTGCGCGCCATGGGCGAAAAATACGGTCCCGTCGGCCTCATCCATGTCGATGCCCATGCCGACATCAACGAGCACATGTTCGGCGAGCCGATCGCCCATGGCACGCCGTTCCGCCGTGCGGTGGAAGCCGGCGTGCTCGACACGAAACGCTGCATCCAGATCGGCGTGCGCGGCACGGGGTACGCCGCCGACGATTTCGACTGGCCGCGCGAGCAGGGTTTTCGCGTGGTGCAGGTGGAAGAGTGCTGGCACAAGTCGCTGACGCCGCTGATGGAGGAAGTCCGTGCGCAGATGGGCGACCGGCCGGTCTACCTCACCTTCGACATCGACAGCCTCGACCCGTCGATTGCGCCCGGCACCGGCACGCCTGAAATCGCCGGCCTCAACACGATCCAGGCGCTGGAAATCATCCGCGGCTGCTGGGGCCTGAACCT
>NZ_JBXARJ010000040.1:0-908 GCF_058808115.1 Shinella sp. GW821-FHT11G07 | reverse complement strand
CTGAGGTGACACGGCGAAAGTGGTCCGGTTTTGATGTTAGTTTTCGGCGGATTTTCCTCTTGTTTGAAAGGAGAGTTTGCCATGAAGAAGAAGCGGTTTTCGGTGGAACAGATCGTAGCGGTGTTGAAGCAGGCCGAGCTTGGTATGCCGGTCGCGGATCTGATCCGGCAGGTCGGGATATCGGAGCAGACGTTTTATCGCTGGAAGAAGCAGTACGGCGGGCTTGAGAGCGATCAGGTCCGGGAACTCAAGCAGGTCGTCGAGGAGAATGCGCGGCTGAAGAAGCTGGTTGCGGATCTCAGCCTGGACAAGGCCGTTCTTCAGGATGTCCTGTCAAAAAAGTTTCCCGGCCAGCGCTCATGAAACAGGTTGTCGGCTATGTGACGGCATGTCACGGCTACAGCGAGCGCCGGGCCTGTGCCTTGACATGCCAGCATCGCTCCACCCAGCGCAAGCCGCTGCGACGTGATCCCCGTACGGAACTGCGCCAGCGGATGCACGAGATCGTCCGCACGCGCATCCGCTATGGCTACCGGCGTGTCCACATCCTGCTGAAGCGGGAAGGATGGAGCGCCGGGCGCAACCTCGTTTACCGGCTCTATCGGGAGGAAGGTCTTGCTTTGAAAGCCAAAAGACCGCGCCGCCGCAAGATGGCGGCTCATCGGGAAGAGCGAACTGCCGTGACCCGGGCGAACCAGGCCTGGGCGCTCGACTTCGTTCACGACCAACTCGTCAATGGCCAGACGTTCCGGGCGCTGACGGTGATCGACATCTATACGCGTGAGGCACTGGCGATCGAGGTTGGTCCGCGCTTGCGCGGGGAGCATGTGATCGATGTCCTCAATCGGCTTGTTCGGCGGCGCAAAGCCCCCGAACGGCTGTTGGCTGACAATGGCAGTGAATTCACG
>NZ_JBXARJ010000039.1:0-1272 GCF_058808115.1 Shinella sp. GW821-FHT11G07 | reverse complement strand
TGACCTTGCCCCGTTGAAATAATCCATTTTGAAGTAAGCTCTGGCCCATTGAGAGGACCAGGGAATGAAGCGCAACCGTTTCACAGACGAACAGATCATCGGCATTCTGAAGGAGCACGAGGCTGGTACGCCGGTCTCGGAGCTTTGCCGCAAGCACGGCGTCAGCGATGCCAGCATCTATAAATGGAAGGCCAAATTCGGCGGCATGGACGTATCCGAAGCCAAGCGGCTGAAGACGCTGGAAGACGAGAACACGAAGCTGAAACGGCTCCTGGCAGATGCGATGCTCGACAATGCGGCTTTGAAAGACTTGTTGGGAAAGAAGTGGTGACGCCCGCAGCAAGGCGGAAAGCTGTCGCTCATCTGATGGATCACCACCAGATGAGCGAACGGCGGGCGTGTAAAGCCATCGGCTTTTGCCGGATGACAATCCGTTACGAAACCAGGCGCAGCGATGACCATGACCTTCGCGAGCGGATGAAGGCGCTGGCGCATGAACGCCGCCGCTTTGGATATCGACGCCTTCATGTTCTGCTCAGGCGCGAGGGTCACCTTGTGAACCACAAGCGGTTCTTCCGGCTCTATCGGGAAGAGAAGCTGACAGTGCGCAAGCGCGGTGGCCGCAAGCGAGCGATTGGCACACGCGCACCGATGCTGATCCCGCTTGCCGCCAATGATCGCTGGTCCCTCGACTTTGTCTCGGATCAACTCACCGATGGACGCAGGTTCCGGGTTCTGACGGTCGTTGACGATTGCACCAGGGAGTGCCTGGCACTCGTCGCCGATACATCGCTTTCAGGCCTGCGTGTTGCTTGTGAGCTCGATCGGATCATGGAGGAACGTGGCAAGCCGAAGATGATCGTCAGCGACAATGGCAGCGAGTTCACCAGCAACGCGATCCTGCAATGGACGGACCGGGCCAAGGTGGATTGGCATTATATTGCGCCTGGTAAGCCGATCCAGAACGCTTTCATCGAAAGTTTCAATGGGCGGCTGCGAGACGAGTTCTTGAATGAAACTCTCTTCTCGTCACTGACCCATGCTCGATCAGCGCTTTCAAACTGGCGCAGCGATTACAACGATCATCGACCACACTCTGGACTCGGCTGGCTGACACCGGCCGAGTTCGCTCAGACAATCAACCCGCGACGTGATGCGGTGCTGCGCAGCCGGAATGGCTCCGCACCGCAACCCGCCGCTACCGCCGCAAACACCGAAACCAAAAACCGCTGGAGCGAACTCAAAACTGGATAAAACTTGGGGGCAAGGTCA
>NZ_JBXARJ010000038.1:0-1503 GCF_058808115.1 Shinella sp. GW821-FHT11G07 | reverse complement strand
CCTGCCAAGGCCGAAGAGACGCTGCGCACCGCACTCGCCATGGGTGCCGACCGCGCCGTGCTGGTGGAGACCGACGATCAGGTCGAGCCGCTGGCGGTCGCGAAGATCCTCAAGGGTGTCGCCGAGGCCGAACAGCCGGGCCTGATCATTGTTGGCAAGCAGGCGATCGACGACGATTCGAACCAGACCGGCCAGATGCTGTCGGCGCTGCTCGGCTGGGCACAGGCGACCTTCGCCTCCAAGGTCGATATCGGCGATGGTTCCGCACAGGTTACCCGCGAAGTCGACGGCGGCCTGCAGACGATCGAAGTCAAGCTGCCGGCCGTGGTCACGACGGACCTGCGC
The DNA here is from genome assembly GCF_058808115.1 of Shinella sp. GW821-FHT11G07. Classification (NCBI taxonomy): domain Bacteria; kingdom Pseudomonadati; phylum Pseudomonadota; class Alphaproteobacteria; order Hyphomicrobiales; family Rhizobiaceae; genus Shinella; species Shinella sp. GW821-FHT11G07. The sequence goes on along the minus strand of NZ_JBXARJ010000038.1, from coordinate 1,158 downwards.
CTCAACGAGCCGCGCTATGCGTCGCTGCCCAACATCATGAAGGCGAAGAAGAAGCCGCTCGACAAGAAGACGCCCGCAGACTTCGGCGTCGACACGAGCCCGCGCCTGAAGGTGCTGAAGACCGAGGAACCGTCGGGCCGCAAGGCTGGCGTCAAGGTCAAGTCGGTCGCCGAACTGGTCGACAAGCTGAAAAACGAAGCCGGCGTGCTCTAAGGCAGAAAAGGGAGAACTAGAACCATGGCCATTCTTCTTCTGGCAGATCACGACAATGCGCATCTTTCCGACCAGACGGCGAAAGCGCTGACGGCGGCAGGCAAGATCGGTTCCGACGTGCATGTGCTCGTCGCCGGCGCCGGTGCCAAGGCAGCGGCCGAACAGGCGGCAAAGCTCTCGGGCGTTTCCAAGGTGCTCGTCGCCGAGGATGCCAGCCTCGCCAACAACCTGGCGGAACCGCTGGCAGCGCTCATCGTGTCGCTCGCCGGCTCCTATGACGCCATCGTCTCGGCTGCGACCTCGGTCGGCAAGAACGTGCTGCCACGCGTGGCAGCACTGCTCGACGTGGCGCAGGTCTCGGAAATCACCGAGGTCGTCTCCGCCGATACGTTCAAGCGCCCGATCTATGCGGGCAATGCGATCCAGACGGTGCAGTCGACCGACGCCAAGAAGGTGATCACGGTGCGCACCGCATCCTTCGCCGCTGCCGGCGAGGGCGGAAGCGCCGCGATCGAAACCATCGCGGCAGCCGCAAACCCGGGTCTCTCGACGCACGTCAAGGACGCCCTGTCGTCCTCCGACCGTCCGGAACTGACGTCTGCAAAAATCATCATCTCGGGCGGCCGTGCGCTGGGCTCGTCGGAGAAGTTCCAGGAGGTCATCCTTCCGGTTGCCGACAAGCTTGGTGCCGCCGTCGGTGCATCGCGTGCGGCGGTCGATGCGGGCTATGCGCCGAACGACTGGCAGGTCGGGCAGACGGGCAAGGTTGTTGCCCCGCAGCTCTACATCGCCTGCGGCATCTCGGGCGCCATCCAGCATCTCGCCGGCATGAAGGATTCGAAGGTGATCGTCGCGATCAACAAGGACGAGGAGGCACCGATCTTCCAGGTCGCCGACTACGGCCTCGTCGCCGATCTCTTCGAGGCACTGCCCGAGTTGCAGAAG
>NZ_JBXARJ010000037.1:1494-2916 GCF_058808115.1 Shinella sp. GW821-FHT11G07 | reverse complement strand
CAGGTCATGACATCTTGCCAACCATCCAGGATAAAACCCTTTTTCGGCTGGCACGTGGTCGCCGCGACCTTCGTGCTGGCAGTCTTTGGCTGGGGTGTCGGTTTTTACGGACCACCGATCTACCTGCAAATGGTGGTTCAGCGAACGGGATGGCCCGTTACGCTTGTCTCGGCCGCCGTAACGCTGCACTTTCTGGTCGGTGCGATAGTCGTGGCGAACCTTCCTCGACTGTATCGGCTTGCGGGCGTTCCCGCGATCACCGTCATCGGCGCGATTCTCCTCGCAATCGGCGTCGTCGGTTGGTCTCTGGCCGATCGGCCGTGGCACCTGTTCGCCGCCGCTCTCCTGAGTGGAACAGGCTGGGTTGCGATGGGCGCTGCGGCAGTGAACGCCATCATCGCGCCCTGGTTTGTCCGGGCCCGCCCAGCAGCACTGTCCATGGCATATAATGGAGCAAGTGTGGGAGGTGTTATCTTCTCGCCCCTGTGGGTCGTGCTCATCGCGTCAAGCGGGTTTGCACAGGCAGCCGTCATCGTCGGGATCTCGATGGTCCTAACCGTGGCCGCCTTGTCTGTTGTGGCATTTTCCAAATCTCCCGACGTTCTCGGGCAATTTCCAGACGGAGCGTGGCCAGAGCAGGGGATGTCCCCGACGGCTCCGTCGCTCACTGAGCCCAGGGGAGGCGCTTCGCTTTGGCGCGATCGCCGCTTCCTGACGCTAGCGGCGGGTATGGCTGCCGGGTTGTTTGCACAGATCGGGCTGCTGGCCCATCTGTTTTCGATCATGGTGCCGGTCTTCGGATCAAAGGCGGCGGGCCTGCTGATGGGAGGGGCTACCGTTGCGGCAATCCTCGGGCGCACGGGCATCGGTTGGCTGATGCCGGTTTCCGCGGACCGCCGTCTGGTCGCATCCGCGAGCTACGGGGTCCAGATTATCGGCACCCTGATGCTTTTGGCGACGGACGGAGAAAATGCCGCCGCGGTGGTTATTGGAGTCCTGCTGTTCGGCCTCGGCATCGGCAACGCCACGTCGCTCCCGCCTCTCATTGCACAGGTGGAATTTACCAGGAGCGACGTCTCCCGCGTGGTGCCGCTGATCGTGGCTCTGAGCCAGGCGACCTATGCACTCGCGCCCGCGCTGTTCGGCATTGCCAGGACGATCTCTGACCCCGCCGTTTTCATTCTGGCGTTGGTGATTCAGTTTCTGGCGGTTTTAGCGTTTTTGACCGGACGGCATGGATGACCGCCAATCGGCGATCCCGGATTGCCGGTCTGGCGCGTCGGCGCTGGCGGTGGGCTCAGAGGGCGAGAGCACACAGACAGCCCGAGATCGCTGTTCCCGGCAGCTAAGTTGCTTACGCTTCCGTTTGTGGCGTGAGCAACTGCTGGCCACCACAGGTGAGGGACCGAGACGTACGCCGCG
>NZ_JBXARJ010000037.1:0-1395 GCF_058808115.1 Shinella sp. GW821-FHT11G07 | reverse complement strand
CCACGGTATTTCAGGATCGGGGGGCGTGGCTGGGATCTGGGAGGACTGGTTCTAGAGCTTGATCCGTTCCGAGCCGGCTGCTGGCGCGCGGCGCGGCACCTACTGCGGTTGCAGATGTTCTGCCATGAAGTCGATGAACACTCTGAGTTTGGGCGTGATCTGGCGGCTGGCCGGCCAGAGAACGTTGAACTGATCGGTTTCTTCCACCCACTCATCCAAAATCGACACGAGACGGCCATCAGCGATCTCGCTCCGGATCGCAAAGGGCGGCAGACAGGCAATGCCCATTCCTCGGATGGCCAACTCGATCAGCGGATCGACCGCCGTCGCGCTCATCCGTTCGGGCAGGACAATCTTCCCCTGCGGTTGTCCGCGAGCAAACGGCCAGGGTCGTAGCTTGCCCGTGCTCGGCGACCGTTGGTGTAGACACTGGTGATGCGTCAAATCATCAAGGGTTTCCGGCACGCCGCACCGTGCCAGATAGCCTGGCGAGGCGACAATCTTCAGTTTGAACCTTCCAACATTGCGGCTCATCAACCGGCTGTCCGAGGGCTGCCCGGTGCGAATGACCGCATCGAACCCTTCCTCCACAACGTCAACCAGCCGATCGCTGAAATCCAAATCGAGCTGCACCTCGGGCCAGGCGCGCATGAAGTTGGCCATCACCGGCGTCAGGAGCATGCCGACCAGCGGCAGACTGACGCGTAGCCTCCCTCTCGGCGTCCGATTGGATCGGGCAAGCTCGGCTTCCGCTGCCTCGACCTCCTCGAAGATGCGGCGGCAGCGTTCAAGGAACAGCCGCCCTTCCTCGGTCAGCGTCATGTTGCGCGTGTTGCGATGGAACAGGCGCACATCCAGCCGTTGCTCGAGCCGCACCACCGCCTTGCCAACCGCAGAGGCAGATAGGCCGAGCTTGCGACCAGCTGCAACGAAGCTGCCTGTTTCAGCCGATTGCACGAAGGCGTCGAACGCTGTGAGTTTGTCCATGCACTGACTATTATCGGAATTTTATTCTGTAGTCATCGGAATGACGGCCTGTTTTTCCGCAACAAACCGTCCGCTATCGCTTGGCCTTCCGAAACAAGGAGACGAACATGATCCCCGCCTTCACGATCCAGCCCGCCGCAACGACATTCATCGTCAATGTCATTCACGTTCATCCTGGCAAGCAGGAGGAAGCATTCCGATTGATCCAGGATGTCGTTCACTACGTCGCCGAGCAGAAGCCCGGTTTCCTGTGGAGCAACCTTGCCAAGAGCACGGATGGGCTGACCGTCGTGAACATCGAGGCGATTTCCGATGCTGGCGATGTCGGGATCTTCTTTTCCGATCCGGTATTCCTCGAAAAGTTCCGCAAGCTCGACACCGTCTCGTCGAGCGAGTTCCACACCTACA
>NZ_JBXARJ010000036.1:0-2947 GCF_058808115.1 Shinella sp. GW821-FHT11G07 | reverse complement strand
ATGGCGACTGCGAACACGCGTGGATTGGCGCGGCTGATGTTGGCGCCCTCGGTTGGGTTGTTGTTGGTTTGGATGATCGTGCCATTGGCGATGACGCTGTGGTTTTCGTTCCAGAACTACAACCTGCTGAACCCGGCCAATGTCAGCTGGGCTGGGCTGTTCAACTATCAGTATTTCTACACCGACCCGGCCTTCTTCCAGTCGATCTGGAACACGCTTTTGATCGTCGGGGGCGTGCTGTTCATCACGGTGCTCGGCGGCGTGGCGATTGCGCTTCTGCTCGACCAGCCGATGTGGGGGCAGGGGATCGTGCGCATCATGATCATCTCGCCGTTCTTCGTCATGCCGCCGGTAGCGGCACTCGTCTGGAAGAACATGATCATGCATCCGGGCTACGGCGTGCTTGCCGATATCAACCGGGCGCTGGGTCTCCAGCCGGTCGACTGGTTTGCGCAATATCCGCTGTTTTCGATCATCATCATCGTCGCCTGGCAATGGCTGCCGTTTGCCACCCTCATCCTCTTGACCGCGCTGCAATCGCTCGACGGCGAGCAGAAGGAAGCGGCCGAGATGGATGGCGCCGGCTTCGTCTCCCGCTTCATCTACCTGACGGTGCCGCATCTCTCGCGCTCGATCACCGTCGTCATCCTGATCCAGACGATCTTCCTGCTCGGCGTCTATGCGGAAATCCTCGTCACCACCAATGGCGGCCCGGGTTATGCGTCGACCAACCTGCCGTTCCTGATCTACCGCACGGCCCTTCTCGGCTACGACGTCGGCGGAGCCTCCGCCGGGGGCATCATCGCCGTCATCCTCGCCAACATCGTCGCCTTCTTCCTGATGCGCGCCGTCGGCAAGAACCTGGACAAGTAGGAGGAAAGACCATGGCTCGCGCAGTTTCAACAAGACGCACTGTAGTGTTCACGATCGCCGCCTGGATCGTCGCGCTGATCATCTTCTTCCCGATCCTCTACACGATCATCACCTCGTTCAAATCCGAGACCGAGGCGATCCAGGGTTTTAACATCATCCCCTCGGGTACGGTGGAGAGCTATGCGGCCGTGCAGGCACAGAGCAACTACTTCAAGTTCTTCCTGAACTCGGTGGTGCTGTCGCTCGGCTCGACGCTGCTGGCGCTGTTGATCGCCGTGCCTGCCGCCTGGTCGATGGCGTTCTCGCCGACGGCCAAGACCAAGGACATCCTGATGTGGATGCTCTCGACCAAGATGATGCCGGCCGTCGCCGTGCTGGTGCCGATCTACCTCATCTTCCGCGACTTCGGCCTGCTCGACAGCCGCATTGGTCTCACCGTCATGCTGACCATGATCAACCTGCCGATCGTCATCTGGATGCTCTACACCTACTTTCGCGAAATCCCGGGCGAGATTCTCGAGGCAGCGCGCATGGATGGAGCCTCGCTCTGGGGCGAGATCGTCTATGTGCTGACGCCGATGGCCGTACCCGGCATTGCGTCGACCATGCTGCTCAACATCATCCTCGCCTGGAACGAGGCCTTCTGGACGATCCGCCTGACGACGACGAACGCAGCGCCGCTCACCGCCTTCATCGCCTCGTTCTCCAGTCCGCAGGGCCTGTTCTGGGCGAAACTCTCGGCAGCCTCGACGCTGGCCATCGCGCCCATCCTGATCATGGGGTGGTTCTCACAAAAGCAGCTTGTCCGCGGCCTGACCTTCGGCGCCGTGAAGTAAAAACAGATCGGGGAGGAACCACCATGGGCAAGATCATCCTGAAAAAGGTCAACAAGAGCTTTGGCGAGACGCAGGTCATTCCGGGCATCGACCTGACCATCAACGAGGGCGAGTTCGTCGTCTTCGTCGGCCCGTCGGGCTGCGGCAAGTCCACGCTGCTGCGCCTGATCGCCGGCCTGGAAGACACCACCAGCGGCATCATCGAGATCGACGGCCGCGACGTCACCGGGGAGGCGCCGGCAAAACGCGGCCTTGCCATGGTGTTCCAGTCCTACGCGCTCTATCCGCACATGTCCGTGCGCAACAACATCGCCTTCCCGCTGAAGATGGCGAAGATGAGCCCCGAGGCGATCGACAAGAAGGTGACGGAGGCCGCGCGCGTGCTCAACCTCACCAACTATCTCGAGCGCCGTCCGGGCCAGCTTTCCGGCGGCCAGCGCCAGCGCGTGGCCATCGGCCGGGCGATCGTGCGCGAACCGTCGGCCTTTCTCTTCGACGAGCCGCTGTCCAACCTCGACGCGGCGTTGCGCGGCACGATGCGGCTGGAGATCAGCGAGCTGCACCACCAGCTGAAGACCACGATGATCTACGTCACCCACGACCAGGTGGAAGCCATGACCATGGCCGACAAGATCGTGGTTCTCAATGCCGGCAATATCGAGCAGGTCGGCTCGCCGCTCGATCTCTACAACAAGCCCGACAACCTGTTCGTCGCCGGCTTCATCGGCTCGCCGCGCATGAACTTCGTCAAGGGTGAGGCAGCCAAGCCGTACAACGCGCCGACCGTCGGCATCCGCCCGGAGCACATCAGGCTCTCCAAGGAGAGCGGCACGTGGAAGGGCCTCGTCGGCGTCGCTGAACACCTCGGCTCCGACACCTTCCTGCATGTCAATGTCGAGGGCATCGGCCTGATGACGGTGCGCGCCGGCGGCGACTTCCCCGTCACCCACGGTGATACGGTGTGGCTTACCCCCGACGAAACCCGCATCCACCGCTTCGACGACGCCGGAAAGGCCGTGAGATGAACAGGCTTGAGGGCAGGAGCGCGCTGATCACCGGATCGGCGCGCGGCATCGGCCGGGCCTTCGCGGAAGCCTATGTCCGCGAAGGCGCAAGGGTCGCCATCGCCGATATCAACATCGAACGCGCACAGGCGACAGCCAAGGAGATCGGTCCGGCAGCCTATGCGGTCGAGATCGACGTGACGCGGCAGGCCTCGATCGATGCCGCGGTTGCCG
>NZ_JBXARJ010000034.1:0-11592 GCF_058808115.1 Shinella sp. GW821-FHT11G07 | reverse complement strand
ATCACACCCGCACAAAAACTGAAGAGGGCTGCGTGAATTCTACCGTAGAGCCCCGTTAAAAACGGGAGGATTACCAGCGTGGCGAGGCTCTGGTCCAGACACCGGACGCGTATGCAAGAAGTCCGGTTACCCCGGGAGGATGCGGGTCGACAAGGGCAGTGAAACGGTTTCATCGCGGCCTTTAACAGAAAGGAGTGAACAGAGTGTCTGAACACGCACTGGTTCCTGCCCTTTGCGGATCTGCGCGAAAAAGTGGAGACTTGGCGTCGACACGACAACGAGGATCGTCCTCGCTCGGCAATCAGATGTAATCTGCCGACTGCCACGCACAATCCCGATGGCGAAGCCAACCTGTCATCGTGACTAAAAGCCGGAAAACTCCCCCTAAGAACGATCCGGGTTGTGGCTACCGGCGCAAGAGCCATGGAACATGGAGAGGCTGAGTCGACAATTCACAGCTGCGATGGCGAAGGCAGTTGGAGGTGCAATTGCATCAGTTTCTCCGCAAAAGCCCAGTCTTCCGGCGTATCGATATCCTGAACACGCGATCTTGGCATAATGTAGGGGCGGGCGTGATCCGAAAACATCGGTTTATTCTCAAGGAATGCGTTCCGGCGTCCCCAGTAGAACTGACCGGCATCGTGAAATGCTTCATGTAAATCTTGGCTTCTGGTAACACGGTACTCCGGCCAAAGCATATCGACTGTGCCTCTTTCATTTGCCACCAAAGCTCTTTGGACCGGGTAGGCGAAGTGGGCGGCAGCGAAGACAAAATCAACGTTTGGTTCCGCCGCGAGGCATGCATGAGCGGCAGAGAGATCATCGGGTTCGATCATCGGGGCGGTGGCATAGATACAGCATGCAAGGCCCACCCTTTGGCCGAAAAGTATCTCGACGCTATTGATTGCATGATTAATGACCGCGCGTGTTGGCGTGAAATCGTCCGAAAGCTCCGCTGGTCGCTTGAAGGGTACTTCCGCTCCCGCTTTTCGAGCTACTTCGGCGATCTCATCATCGTCGGTCGACACCACTACTTTGTCAAAAAGCCCACTGCGAACAGCAGCCGAGATTGGCCAACTGAGCATCGGACGGCCAAGGAACGGCAATATATTCTTACGAGGAATGCGTTTGCTTCCTCCCCGGGCAGGTATAATAGCAATTTTCACTAAACTAGATCCTAATCTGGCGGCCGGCGGCGCTCAGTTTTACCCGCCATGCCCCTCTGCAATCGCCCGCGGGAGGACATCAAGCATTGTGTCTTTTCTCCCGCCGCCTGGTTCGTGCCGCAGACCCAGCGCTCGATCGACAAGTATCGCAGCTGATACGTCACGCTTGTCTTCGTCGGCCACATCCTGCTGAAACCAGAAAGGTGGGTAGATCTTTTTATTGGTGATTTGTCTCGTGTGGAAACGGTAGTCCACGGTGAAGTTCTCGTCGCTCATATAGTTAAGCCATACAGCTGCGCGTCTCTTGATGTCGTTAGAAACGTGCGCGACTTTCTCGAAGCGGAGATACTCTTCAAACTCGCTACGGCTCTGCGGCGCTACGTGGCCGATGGGGTAATCGATCGGTGCGAAATGTCCTGCAAGGACGCACGGAATACCCATTATGCCCAGTTCGACTGCAGTTGTGCCATTATAGATGAGGCCGATGTCGATCAATTCGCCCATATCATGGATATCAAACCAACGGTTGCCCAGGAACATGACGTTCTCACCAAGCGGCTCGCTGATAAGGTCACGGAAATATTCGGTTGGAAAAGTTGCGATCTGGTTATTGGTCTCGTGTGGATGAGGCTTCACCAGCAACAAGGTTTTGGTATCTTTAACCACTCGTACGCAGTGATTGATCCAATCACTCATGTTCTCGTGGGTGGGACCCCCATTGAACGGGGTTCCGGAATCACACACAACCTTACCAAATGCACAGGCGACTTTACCACCTTGAGCACGCCATTCCAGAATGCGCTCACGGGCGGCTTCGGCATCAGCGGAGCGTTCACGCTGCCCCATTGTAGACCGCTTTATCCTCGTTACCCCCTCGAAGCGCTCCAATATTTCGTCGGCCTCCCCGCTCTTTTCATCGTAATAATTGGCGAAATTGTCAGGTAGAGGGAAGCTTGCCGACCGTGCCTGTGGGAAGCGCGTCATATTGCGCAAAACGAAGCGTTCAGAGACGTTCGTGGAGAAGTTGCTGAAATAGTTCTGGTAACCATTGGCAGCGTGCAAGAAAAACAGCCGATCTGGACTACCCTTTGTGTCGCAGTAGAAACGCAAAAGGGCGTCCGGGAGTCGTGAACTGAAGAGGCCGACGATCGCCACACGCAGGTCGGGATCTTTTTGTTGCAGAGACTGCACATGACTTAGAACACGGGCGACGGATTTCGTCCAGTTTATGAGTGCTTCCGACGTTTGCTGCAATTCCGGGCATTCCCATACCACCGAATAGCGGCGTCTTTTGATCGACGCGTCTTCCCAAAGTGGATGGGAGAGATCGATGCCGTCCCAGGATACTCGGCCCTTGTCAGGTGAAAACTCGAAATTTGCCAATGGCGGAAGAATTTGAGAGGCGGCCGTTGAGAGCCCCGCATTCTTTGTAATGGCATAGCTCATAGCATCGATATCTGCATCGCCCGTCTTGTCGAGAGGAAAGTGGCCTTCGACGACCGGAATTAGAGCCCATCCCCGGCGCTTGAATTCGCGAAGCGCCATGATAGGGTAGTTGCTCATCATCCCCACGTTGCGCGCAAAAACCAAGACGATCTCTTTCGGCTTCTGCGGTTGTTGTTGCTCGCAAAGGATGTCTGCTGCTTGACGCAGGAATTCCAACTCACCTTTTTGAATAAAGATTTGATAGCACTGTACGGGTTTTAGAGCTTTTGGATTTGCCAGAATGTTGCCCAGGATCCCTGCAACGAGCGTTTCGGCTTCCTTGAATAGGCCCTGGCGACGCAATATTTCGGCGTAGTGTATGCAGCACGCACGCTGACGAAACCCCTTAGCCAAACTCGCTACAAATGTAGCGCCGGCCTTATACTGCTGTGCCAAAACAGCGTAGCGTAGGTAATTTCTGATGTCATTCTCGTGCTTTGGCTTGAGGCGCCGCGTCGCTCGAATGACCGCGTTGGCATGTTCGTGGCAATCTGCTTCCGCTGCGATAACCGCCGCGGCCTGCCAGATGTCCGGGCCGACTTTTTTATGCTTGGCGAGGACGACAAAAAGCTGGTTAATCTCCTCGGCTAGTTCGCGGCGGCCAAGTTTTCGAACCAGAACGAGCAGTTGGCAAAGTGTGCTGATTCGCTTTTGCGTGATGAGCGTTAGCGGGTCTGCTTCCAGAAGCGTTTCACGGATTTCAGCCATCACTTCGTCCAAACAAGCGCTTGCGCGCTCGTACGCCGGACGGTAGTCGGGAAGCTGGCGTCGCCCAACGCGGAGCATTTGCCGAATAGTCGAGATTTTTGAAGAGAGCGCGGGCGTGTTGCGAAACTCTTCTTCGCACAGAGCCAAAAACTCCGCCTGCCGCCGTCCTTCGATCAAGGTTTCCTTGAAAAAATGGACCTGAGCACCCAGGACGGAGTCTGGTGAGGCATCATTTCCGATAGGCAAATGCGCAATAGTTTCCGCGCGGATTGGCCCATTATTGACAAGCTCATTCTGGGTGTCGTCGGGTGTGTTGAACTCTAGCTGCGGTGCGCCGCCATCAGAAATGTCCTCGCTTGACCAATCGACGTTCTCGCGAGCAATTCTATCAATCACGTCCCAGCATTGTACGTAGAAGGTAAATTGGGGTTTCTTCTTTCGATCCGTCAGAACAGACGAATCTGCGAGAAGCGTTTCGATTCGGCTTGCCGATGTCCGATAGTCGCCCAACAACGATCGAGTTAACACCGCAAGATACAGTAAATACTTACTTTCCGGATAATCTTTCAGGATAGCCTCGGCGGCGCCTGAAAGCTTTTCCCGATCATCTTTATCGCTTAAGTAATTTACGATTTTTTTACCGGCCGCGGTTTGCCCGGAAGCGCCCATCGCCTCTAACTGGGCCAGCACGCGAAGCATGCCAGTAATATTGTTGGCTCTCGTGAAGTTTGCGAGTATTTTCCTCAATGCGCGAACGCTCATTTCGCGCGCTTCGGCTTCACGGCCCATCCTGCGCAGAAGATCGGCCTGAAGCTGCAACGCCGCCTTGGGATTTCGCCACCTCAAGACGGCAAGCGCTTTGTTGGGGTAGCCGTACTCTGCAAATTTAAGCGCCACCTTAAGGGAGAGGGGAGCGAGATAGCGCTTGATAGTCCAGCGCCCATTTGAAGGCTTCTGTGGGGCTATCATAGCGCGCTCCATTGTGGAACCTTCCTCAAGATCAGTGTGTTTCTGCTGCGTTCTCGATGCCCGTGTACGGTCACAAGCGACAACAGTTCCGGGCCGCGATTGGGGCATGGACTAAGAGCTGCCGGGAGGCAGACCGAAGATCGGGCCGCAACGCTGGTTGATATGTTGCGCGCTCCAGCGACACCGAAGACCTCGGGGTGGTGCCCAAACGCCATCATCCAATCAACTCAAGCGTGAAAGGCGTACCTATTTCCAGATCGCGGTTTACCCTGCGTCCCAACATGCTTTCGTAGTATTTCGGGGCTAGGCCGAGGCCTGGCCGGATGCGCTTGAGATTATCCTTTGTCAGGATGTCTCCTTTGGCCATGTCTGCTGCAATATATAGTGAGCGGCGTTTGAACCGGGCATGTTGTTCCTCGGCAGATGCGCCGTAGCTGATCCTACCGAGAGCAGCGTGGGCCACTTTCGTTTCAGTCACGAGGCTTTTGAATTCGTCGGGCTCTAGCGAAAACGCGGAATCGACACCGCCGTCGGCCCGAGCAATCGTATAGTGCTTTTCGATAACTGTCGCACCGAATGCCACAGCCGCGATCGCGGCACCGATCCCGAGAGTATGGTCGGACAGTCCGATATCGCAACCGAACAGGCTCTTCATATGCGGTATAGTGAGCAGATTGCTCGTCTCAGGCGTTGCTGGATAAGTGCTGGTGCACTTCAACAGGGTCAGGTTTGTGCACCCGCCGTCTCGCGCCGCCCCGACCGCATCTTCGATTTCACCCAGTGAAGCCATTCCCGTCGAAATGATCATCGGTTTGCCTGTCTGGGCGACGTATCGAATAAGAGGCACGTCGGTGCATTCAAACGAGGCAATTTTATAAGCTGGCGCGCCCATCTCCTCCAGGAAATCGACGGAACTTTCGTCAAATGCCGAGCTGAAGCAAAGAATGCCTCGCTCTTTGGCCCGTTCAAAAATTGGCTTATGCCATTCCCAAGCAGTCTGTGCCTCCTTAAAAAGCGAGAACAGCTCTCTGCCCTTCCAAAGCGACTTTTCTGCCGTAACCGTAAAACCCTCTTTCTTGACGTTGAGGGTCATCGTTTCCGGCTTGAAAGTCTGCAGCTTGACTGCATCTGCTCCTGCTTCGGCCGCGATATCAACCATCCGCAGCGCTCTTTCGAGTGATGCGTTGTGATTGCCCGACATCTCCGCGATGATGAAAGGGGTCGTGTCATTGGCTTTCGGCGTGCCAGCATAGAGGGCCTGTTTGATCGTCGGAACACTAGACGTGGTCATTTTTGCAGCAAGCTCCATTTGTCTCTCATTTCTTCAAGGCCACGCCTTAAGGTGTATTCCGGCTCCCAGCCAAGCTGCTCGCGCGCGCGGTCTATAACCATATGATTGTGGACTCCCGAGGGCCGGGAATGCTCATTGGCAGGCTCGACGACGAGGTTTCCGTCGTTGCCGAACACATCGTTTGCCGTTTCTGCTATTTCAAGAACACTGACGGCCCTGCCGGAACCAATATTATAGGCGCCTTTGGCGCCGTTATCTACTATGCGCAGAATAGCATTGACTACGTCCGCGACATAAATTTGATCGATTGCGTGGCGTCCACTCTCCGAAATCTTGACTTTCTTTTTTTGAAAGGCGCGGTCGCTAATGTTCATTAGCGCCGGCGATAGGCGTTCGCCAGCTCCGAAGGATGCCGCAAGGCGAAGATGTGCAACCGGCATCCCATGCCGCGAACTCCACCAGTCTGCGTACTGTTCGCAGAAGAGCTTTGCCAATCCATAGTTGCTTGCAGGTATCGGAACTTCTTTTTCGGAATAGGGCTTTGTATTGGCCCCGGAATATACCGCTATCGATGACGCCTGCACAACCTGTCTCAAGCCATTTGCCAAGGCACCCCTGAGCAATCCATCAAGCATCGTGAGGCCAGTATGCGCAAATTCTGCGACAAGCTCGATGTCTTCCCCGCGCGCACTTCGCCTGCCAGCGAGGTGTATGAGGACAGTGCAACCGGTCATTGCGGTTGCTACGTCTTGGGGGCTGAAGTCCGTTACATGTCTTTCGACGGCTCCCTCGATCTGCTCGAGAGATTCATGCGATCTCCCGATGCAGACCACGTCATCTCCGCGATCTAGAAGCCTTTTGCACAAATAGCTTCCTATGAAGCCATTCCCGCCGGTTACAGCAACGCGCATTATCGTTTGTCCGCACCATATTTGCTGACCTCATCCGCCGGGGTCATGCGTACATAATAGCCAACCACTTCCATAAGGCCGTTTATAGGCACTACCGTTTCTCCGTCAGAATAGCGGTATTCGTGATAGTGCGCGTTTGCTGGTACAGGAAAATCGGCTTCTTGAAAGACGCTGCCCGGCGGGGTCTGTTGGAACAGCAATTCATGTAGGGGTATGTCTTCCCACCGCAGGGTTAGCTCGGGGGCCTTGCCGAGCAATACGTCTACGGTGGCGGCTAGAAAATCAAAACCACGGGCGTGATATATAAGGCGCCACATGTGGCAGCCGTCGAGCCGGGGGGCGATTTCAATTATCTTCGGACCGTCCGGCGTGATTTTCATCTGAAAATACAAGCAACCGCTTGTGATCTGCAACGAGGCGACGACATCGCGGACAAGTTGGCGCGCAGCAGCTCGCATTTCCTCGGACACATTGTAACAGGGAACGAGATGACCGCGTGGAATTCCAAACAGGTGACCGCTGTGTACGAGACGTTCCGAAACCTCATTCACAACGACCTCGCCTTGATAGACGAGGACATTCGAAGAAATTTCAACGCCATCTAAGTAGGCTTCTACCACCGCTGTTTTGCTGGGAGACAATAAAATCGCGGCGTCCAAGGCCCCAAGCAGCTCGTCGCTGTCCTTGACGACCACAACTCCCCGTTGGCCCTGCGCATCGGCAGGCTTGACGACGCAAGGAAACGACGACCATCCCTTTCCTTCGGATGCACTTGTTACCTGCTTATATGCAACTTCACTGAGCCCGTTCTGATTGAGGTGAGCACGAAGTTTGTGTTTTTGATCAAGGAGATCGATGAAATCGCTGCTGTAAAAATGTGGCAATCCCAGGCGCTCTGATACGCTTACTGCCGTCTTGATGGCCAGGTCCGAGGAGACCGAATAGACCAAGTCTGCGCCCACTCGCTTTGCAAGCGCTGCGACGGCATCCGGATCCCGCACATCGACTTGCTCGAACGCATCAGCGATAGCTTCGCCTGGAAGATTCCTGACATGCGCGCACGCCACCGTTCGCCAGCCACGAGACTTCATATGGCGAATCAGGTCTGTCTGCCCTGCATTGCTTCCCAGCACCAGCACGGTATTGTTCATTGAATTACCTCAAATCCCAGTTCGCGTTCAAACAAAGCCTCAAGAAGTCTTGTCGCGCCCTTTAAATCAACATTGTCCCTACCGGCGCGCGCCATATTCATTCTTGCGTCTCGGTCGTCAAGTAGCGAGAGGGTGCAGCTGAGTAAATGGCGCTCACGCAACTCCTGGATGTTGCCGAGATAGCGCGCGGCGCGGAGCCCGTCCCATCCCTTGCATTGCCCTTCTTGATTAGAGGCAATCGCGATCAATATCATCGGCAGGCCACAGAAGGCCGCTTCATAGACTGATGTGCCACCGGCCATAACCGCTAGATCGCAGGAAGCCATCAACGCGGGAACGTCTGGATGATCAAGTTCGATGTCGACATTGGAAAGCCCTTGCCCTTCAATCAGCGATTTGATTGCCGATACATTGGGATTCTGCGCGCTGGTCATCACGACAAGCCTTATGTCAGGCCGCAGCCGCAAGGCTGGCGCCAATGACCCAATTGAAAACCCTATCCCGCCGCGGTCGTCTCCCCCACCGAACGTAACCAAAATTCGCCGGACCGGTCTTTCAGTGGGGCGCACGGCTGTCGCGGCGAATGCCTCCCTTATCACGGCAAAGCGTGGCCCATTCAAGAAGTCGACATCATGGCGAAGCAACTGGTTTGCGTGGCGCGCCGCGCTTTCCGCCGGGCTGGCGTTTACGGCGAGGTTGGCGGCAAAAGAAGGAGGGGCGCTGGCGTCATATTGGTGAAGTATGCGTAGTCCATGTTCCCGAAGCACCAATTGCTGAGCACCAGGGACTCTATAGTCATCGATTATTGCGTGCCGAACTCCTTTTGATTGCGCGACCCGTGTCAGTAATCGGGTCCAGTCCTCCCATCCGTCGACGCCCTTTTCTGGATATTCTATCCACTCCGCAAAACGGGTTCTGTCGTGCTCGTTCGAGTAATGTAGCTTGGGGCCAATGATCGTCGTCTCGATCCCGTTTCGGCACGCCGTATCGGCTATTGCCCTGCTTCTCATAAGGTGCCCAAAGCCAATATTTGGGCCGCCGTCACAGACTATGAGAAGTTTCCGAGGTGCGCTGGATCGTTCGCTTGTGCTCATTTTGTCAGGTCTTGAATCGCCGCATAAGATCACTGTGGATAGTTCCCGACCCAAGAGCTATTTTTCACCGGGCTGGAGCTACCTTTTAGACGGCTCTCTCCAAGAGCGGAAGTTGCCGTTTCTGTTATTATCACCTGAACCGATCCTTTCCTTCTTGGCAGTTCAGAGGCTATTGGCTAAAAGGCTGCGGACATGGATGCTGAATCCTAGAGAGTCTAAATGGTTTGACGAGGCAAAATGCTCAATAATAGTACAATTCTGATAACCGGCGGAACAGGTTCGTTTGGCAACACGTTTGTGCCGATGACTCTGGAGAAATTCAACCCAAAGCGACTGATCATCTACTCCCGAGATGAGATGAAGCAGTGGGAAATGGCGCAGAAATACGGCCATGACAAGCGTGTGCGCTTCTTCATCGGTGACGTGCGTGATCGCGAGCGACTTTACCGCGCCCTCGACGGCGTTGATTACGTTGTTCATGCTGCGGCGACGAAAATCGTGCCAACCGCCGAGTACAATCCATTCGAATGCGTCAAGACGAACATTAACGGCGCAATGAATTTGATTGACGCCTGCATTGATCGTGGCATCAAGCGCGTCGTTGCTTTGTCCACCGATAAGGCAAGCAGCCCGATAAATCTTTACGGTGCTACCAAGCTCGCGTCTGACAAGTTGTTTATCGCCGGGAATTCCTATGCGGGCAGCCACGAAACGCGATTTGCCGTCGTTCGCTATGGGAACGTGATGGGCTCGCGCGGCTCAGTCATTCCGTTCTTCATGTCTGTTCGGGATTCAGGTGAACTTCCGATTACCGATGAGCGGATGACACGTTTTATGATCACTCTGGAGCAGGGTGTGGAGTTGGTCTGGCACGCGTTCGACGACATGGTCGGCGGCGAGATCTACGTGAAGCGTATTCCGTCCATGAAGGTTACGGACGTTGCGATGACCGTTGCCCCCGATGCTCAACACAAGATCGTCGGCATCCGGCCTGGTGAAAAACTGCATGAGCAGATGATCGGTCTTGAGGATGCTGAATACACCTACGAATACGATAGCTATTACAAAATTCTGCCGGCAATTCACAACTGGCATATTTCCGAAGAGCGGATCAAGGTCGGCAAGAAGGTTGCGCCTGACTTCGCTTACACGAGCGACAACAACACTGAATGGATGAGTTCCAGTGAGCTCGGGGTATGGATAGAAGCAAACAGCCACAAGATTGGAAAAATATGAGCGGTCGCATCCCGTATGGCCGCCAGGACATCAATGATGCTGACGTGGCAGCAGTCATTGAGACCCTCCAGTCGGATTTTCTGACGCAGGGGCCAGCTGTGCCTCGTTTCGAGGCGGCGGTCGCTGAGTATTGTGGCGTGCGGCATGCGCTGGCGGTCAATAGCGCGACTTCGGCGCTACACATCGCCTGCGCAGCCCTGGGCCTTGGTCCTGGCGATTTGCTGTGGACGTCGTCCATTACCTTTGTGGCGTCCGCGAACTGCGGCCGCTATCTTGGGGCTGACGTCGATTTCGTAGACATCGACCCCGTAACGTTCAACCTTTGCCCGGAACGTTTGGAGGCCAAACTCAAGCAGGCCAAGGTCGATGGCAGGCTTCCCAAGATTGTCATCCCGGTTCATATGGCGGGACAGTCCTGCGACATGGAAGCGATTGCAGCGTTGTCTCGCGAATTCGGCTTCAAAATCGTTGAGGACGCGTCGCACGCCGTTGGCGGAAAGTACAAGGGCACGCCTGTCGGGAGATGTGAGTTTTCGGACATCACAGTTTTCAGCTTTCATCCTGTAAAAATCATCACCACTGCCGAAGGCGGCATGGTGACGACCAACGATGATGAGCTAGCTGCAAAAATGGCTTTGCTACGTAGCCACGGCATCACAAGGGCACCGGATCTTATGTCCAAGGTCCCGGACGGCCCATGGTACTACGAGCAGCAAGGCCTAGGTTTCAACTATCGGCTGACGGATCTTCAGGCGGCACTTGGGGCAAGCCAGATGGCACGTCTCGATGCTTTCGTCGCAGCGCGTCACGCTCTTGCCGCCCGCTACGACGCCTTGCTGAGCGACATTCCCGTCGTGACACCGTACCGCCGAAACGACACTTATTCTGCTTTTCACCTTTATATCATTCGTGTCCCGGACGTAGCCGGCTCTCCAAACAGGAAAGCGGTTTTTGACATAATGACAGCTCACAATATTGGTGTGAATGTTCATTACATTCCGGTTCATACGCAGCCTTACTGGCGGGAACGTGGTCACGTCGATACTCGCCTTCCAGAGACGGAACACTATTATAGGGAAGCCTTGACGCTTCCCCTATATCCAAACCTCACGCACGACGAGCAACGCTACATCGTCGATACCCTGCGTGGTGCGTTGCAGCGGTGAATTTAGCCGCGCTGACTTTGCCGGAGCCCCTAACTCGTGAGACGCTAGGGGCTCCGATAAGCAAGGCGACAAACAGGCTCCCTCCTGAAGCCCGCGATCACGCCATACGGGTGGCCGACCTGACACCAGCCGAGCATCCCTCTGAATAGCCCCAGGATTTGCGGATACCCTATTCTTGCAGCTGACAAGTCGTTTACAGCGAGGCGGTGTGTACTCCGGCGTGTTTTCGCGGCCATGTCGGCGGAAGTCCCAAGCTGGACACTAGCGTGATCGATACCATGCATCTCAAAGCTGCCAAGTGCTGCTTAGGGGGAAACTCTCCGGCAGAGAAAGACGACCTGGTAATCCTCCCGTTTTTAACGGGGCTCTACGGTAGAATTCACGCAGCCCTCTTCAGTTTTTGTGCGGGTGTGAT
>NZ_JBXARJ010000033.1:0-17004 GCF_058808115.1 Shinella sp. GW821-FHT11G07 | reverse complement strand
CCGGACCACCGCAGCCAAGCGCTTCATCCCCGCTGGAGGCTAACGTTCCAGCCGGACCACCGCAGCCAAGCGCTTCAATCCCCGCTGGAGGCTAACGTTCCAGCCGGACCACCGCAGCCAAGCGCTTCATTGAGCCGTTCCGGCCCGTCCTTTCCCTTGCCCCTGACCCGCGCGAAACTCAACATATTTGTTTTGGTTGATCCGTTGGTCTGGATTTACTCCATCTCCGGCAGTTCGCCGGCGAGAAATATTATCGTTGGCAGGTCGTGCTCCTAGATGATGAAGAAGTCGGCCTTGGTCAACGCAAGCCCGGCGGCAAGCTTGGCAAACTCAACGGCTCCACCGGAAGCAGAACCATTGCTGTCGTAGATCAGTGCGCCCGTCGAGGAGTTGTAGATCACCCGGTCGCTCAAATCGGCGGCGGCTGAGCCGACACGGAAAGCGTCCGGCGACAGCCCGCCGTTCGCACCGACCGCCGTGAAGATGGCGTTGTCCAACCAGATGGTGTCGGCCGCGACGTTGAAGTCGGTGATCGTGTCCTTGTTGCTGGAGGTGTTAGGTGCCGTGTGGAACACGAAAATATCCGAACCGCTACCACCGGTCAGTCTGTCGTTGCCGGTCCCGCCGTAAAGCCTGTCGTTGCCGTTTCCACCATCGACCGCATCATTGCCGGCCCCAGCGCTCAGGGAATTGTTGCCAATGTTCCCGGTTATGGTGTTGCTGAGAGCGTTTCCGAGGGCGCTGATGTTTGCCGAGCCGGTCAGGGTTATATTTTCGACATTCGCGGCCATGGTCCAGCTAATGGACGACTGAACCAGATCCGTACCGCCTCCGGCAGCTTCGATCACGACGTCGCCGGCATGGTCGACGACAAACGTGTCGTTGCCTATGCCGCCAGTCATCTTGTCTGCACCTGCGCCACCGTTCAGCAGGTCGTTGCCTCCGGCGCCGTTCAGCACGTCGCTTTCCAGCGTGCCGGTCAAACTGTCGGCCTGGGGCGTGCCCGTAAGGGTTTTGCCCTTCACATCGGTGACCGCGATGGTGAGTGCCTGCGTATCGCTGAGGCCCGTCGCGTCAGTAGCCTTGATCGTCACGTCATAGACATTGTTCTTGCCAGTATCGTTTGGGGTCTCGAAGTCCGGTGCGGTCTTGAAAGACAAGGCACCGGTTCTCGCGTCGATCTGGAATAGTGCTTTGTCGGCGCCGCCGGAAATCGACCAGGTAATAGCCCCTTTCTCCGGATCGGCTGCCTTGGCCGTCGTCACTGTCTTTCCGTTTTCGGACATCGTGACCGACGCTTTGATGCCGCCACCGTTCGAGGTGATCACCGGCGCCTCGATGACATCGGTGACCACCACGGCAAACCACTCCGTATCGCTAAGACCGTCTGGATCGGTGGCCTTGATCGTGACGTCGTAAACGTTGTCCTTGCCGCGATCCTTCGGTGCCTCGTAGTCAGCGGCTGACTTGAACGACAGAACACCGGTTTTCACATCGATTTGGAACAGCGCCTGATCGAACCCGCCGGAAATCGACCAGGTGAGCGCGTCCTTGTCCTGATCGGATGCCTTAACAGTCGTCGCCGTCTTGCCGTTTTCGGCCATCGCCACAACGGCAACGTCGCTGCCGTTCGAATTGACCTTCGGTGCATCGTTGACGTCCGTCACTGTCACGGCGATCGCCTGCGTGTCGCTGAGCCCACCCGGATCCGTGGCCTTGATCGTCACGTCGTAGATATTGTTCTTCCCATCATCCTTCAGGGTCTCGTGGTCCGGTGCGGACTTGAAAGACAAGGCACCGGTCTTTGCATCGATCTGGAACAACGCCTTGTCGGCGCCGCCGGAAATCGACCATGTAACAGTGTCTTTGTCCGTGTCCTTTGCCTTCGCCGTCAGCACCGCCTTGCTGTTTTCGGCGGCATTGACCGCTGCCGAACTGCCCCCACCATTCGAAATGATGGCAAGCCCTTCATTGACGTTGGTCACGTTCACGGCAATGGCCTGCTGATCGGCGATTCCAAAATTGTTGATAGCCTGGACGACAACGTCGTAGACATTGTTCGTGCCAATGTCGGACGGATTATCGAAATCCTTTGCGTTTTTGAAGGAAAGGACCCCGGTTGTTGCATCGATGATGAATTGGGACGCGTCTGCTCCCCCGACGATTGAGAAGGTTACGCCATCCTGCTGCTTTGTTGTGACGGTGGTTACCGCAGTGCCATTTTCCGCGATAGTGACGGAGGCCGTTGGCCCCCCGCCATTCGACGAGATTGCAGGACCACCGATGTACCACACCGTGCCGTCGGCAAACCTTACTTCATCGGGGCGATCCCACTCGTAGAAAAAAATTTTTAGCCTGTCGCCGTTCACGTGCGAAAGTATCAGGTCGTAGCCCTGTCTCGACACAGTAATATCGGAGGCGCTAACGCTTGCATCGAAGACGATCACATCCATGGATAGATCGGAGCTATCCTCGTTTTCGATCGTAACTCTGCCCCATCCCGCCGAGATCTTATAGGTATCGGAGCCACCATTTCCGATAATCCAGTCCCCGTTTGAACCAATAAAGACGTCGTCTCCGTCCGTGCCTTCGACTGGCATTAGAAAATTCCCCCAACCCAACAAGAACCTCTGAATTTATGTCAGCGCATAGCAGATGATTCTTTGCGCATTATTTGAAGCAAGGTGTCGCTTCGTATTATTTTTGAGAAATTTCCCTTGCCTGGTGAAGCGGGCCTACAGGGTCGGGGCCAGC
Organism: Shinella sp. GW821-FHT11G07; assembly: GCF_058808115.1. Lineage (NCBI taxonomy): Bacteria > Pseudomonadati > Pseudomonadota > Alphaproteobacteria > Hyphomicrobiales > Rhizobiaceae > Shinella > Shinella sp. GW821-FHT11G07. Next base: position 14,250 of record NZ_JBXARJ010000033.1, on the reverse strand, counting down.
AAGCAGAATTTGCAGCCGTAGCCCACATGATCGCCACGAGCGTGGTTACGGCCACATCGTTGTCGCCGCGCTGACACTTATCGATTTCCTCGCCGGCTTGGGCGGGCCAAATTCCAAAAGCGCTGGATCTGCATCGCGCGCCCAAAGCTTTACAAAATAAAGTCTGTGACCCGCATGTCGATCGCGGCATCCAAGCGGATTGAGAAATCAATACCGCCATCCAGTGACACGCCCGACTCCCGGCGGGCTACGACGATTTATCACGGGACGTGCGGGTGTAAAATGCCAAAAACAGGGCGTACGATGCCCTCAACCATCTGGATTTATCAGGGGCTTTATCAGGCGAAGTCTGTTTCCCTCCAACAACTTAATCTCATGTGCGGCTTCCATGCGATAGAGCCGATTTATGATTTGATCTTGGGTAAACCCCTGTTCCATCAGGGCACTTCCTACAGGAAGAAGGCTCACCGGATTGTCCGGCGCTGCCTGCAGTGAAGATAGTAGGTCGGCCATGGCGGCTTTCAGTTCGTCGTCTGAGCGCATATCCTCTTCTCCATGAGGCATCGCTGAAAAACAATCGCGCAGATAATGTGCGTGGTCTTGCAAAGTTCCCGCCCCACGTCATCATCTCGAACGTGACCGTCTTCTCCCAAACTCCCTGATCCATGGATGCCTCACTGCTCGCCGGTTGCGGCGACAGCGTCGATGTTGATTTCAGTCGGGGCGGTATTCCCTTCGCCGAAGAGAGGCATAATCAAAAAAGAGCCGAGGATCACTATGAACATCGATAACAGGCATAGGCCGATAATGTTGACACGGTGATGCAATTTCTACCTGAAAACAAAGGCCCCGCGCTGAGGCGGGGCAGGAGGATGAACTAGGCCGTGAACTCATAATTGAGTGGTATAGGCTATGCAAGTTGGCTAATCGTAATGCATGTTAAAGTTTGTCAAATTGCAACTCGGCCAGGGTTGGGTGGCCGATCCAAATGCCCCAGAGCCGCAGGTTTCAGTTGTGGCCTCCTCCGCCAACGTCCGCTTCCGCTCGTAGAGGGTCGTGGACGACAAAACGCCGACGGGTATTCTCAGGGCTTTGGGCCTGTTTTCGAAGCCCAGTTCGAAAATTGAAGAGACATGGCGCACTTTGAGATTTGCTGGTTGCAGCCGCTGGCGCTGGGACAGCACCAATGATCATGAATGGTATAAGGCAGACGGCCATGGCCGCTACAGCGGTGTTGCACCTCGTTGGGGCGAGTTCTATGAGTTAATCGGTCCTGACCCCGACCGCGATGCCGTGTCTTGGGAAAAGATCGGAGCAGACACAGCCAGTTCTCGGCATTTTCTATATTATTTCCGCGATGAAACGCTCGAATTCATGGCCGAGGATTGGTCGTTTTTCCCAAGTTGACGGACTAGATCGGCGCTCCCACGCGAGCCACGCCGCCGCGGCATTTCGACATCTCGATTGTGGCCTTGCCATCTTTTCTCAGTGCTTTGATGCCGATATTGTCTTCTCGTATCTCTACCAGATTGCAATTCAAAGGTGATTTGAATGAAAAAGAACATCCTGATCGTCGGAGGCAGTTCCGGAGTTGGGCTTGAACTCGCTCGGCATTATGTCAACGAAGGTCATCGGGTGTGCTTTACCGGGCGCAAAGATCCTGGCTTGGCGAATGCGCAATTCTTCAAACTGTCTATTACGGCTTCTGTGGATGATCTTTCCAAGGGGATCAGCAACCTCACCGCCAGCTTTCAAGACGTGCATACGCTCGTCTACGCCGCTGGATTTCTGCAGCGCGGATCTATCGAAACACTGAATGATGAGGCGCTTACGACAATGACCAATGTGGGTCTGTTGGCTCCGATGATGCTGGCGGCGCGTCTGAAGCCTATTGCCCCGACGCCATTGAAGCTGCTACTGATCACATCAAGCTCTCAATATACGCCGAGGCCGCAAGAGCCTGCCTATTCGGCAACGAAGGCTGGTATGGCCATGCTCGGCGCTTCGCTTGTACGTGATCCAGGGTTTGGGAAGGTGCTCGTCGCCGCTCCCGCTGGTATCCGTACGCCGTTCTGGGAGAAAACAGACGAGGACACCAGCACTATGCTGGACCCGGTCTGGACAGCCGAACAAATCGTGGCCCTTTCCGGAGGATCCTTCAAATACAGGTATGCAAAGCTTCTGAGGCATCCAGCGCGTGTCGAAGTTGTCGAAACACTCGACAACGATTTCGCCTTCATCAATTGAAACCACGATGTCCACCATGGGCGCGAAGCTAACGTCCACGTCATCGCTGCGTTCTGTTCCATCTCCAGCAGTTCGCATGCCTGAAACAGTATCGTTGGCGGGCCAAATCCCCAAGTGCTGGATCCGGATCACGGCTCTGGTCAACGCGGTCTTTTGCCTGACAATCAATCGCGATCTAGGGGATTGTCACTCTGGACAATAGTATGATTTACTTACCAAAATGACGTCCGGCCATCGGATGCCGAAGAACAACCATGTGACATGGGGAACGGGAATGAACAGGGAAAAGCTTACGAACCACATTCGCCCGCTGCTTGCCGGTGCAGCTTTCTCGCTGCTGTTCGTTTCGGGCAGCATTGCTCCGGCCTTTGCGGAAACGCCGGCCGATACTCTCGTGCAGGCCTGGGCAATCGACGATACGATCACGCTTGACCCAGCCGAATCCTTCGAGCTGTCGCCGGCCGAGTTCATCGGCAATGCCTATGACATGCTGGTTCGCCTCGACATCGCCGACACGACTAAAGTCAAGGGCGGCGTCGCCGACAGCTGGACCGTGTCTGACGACGGCCTCACCTATACGTTCAAGCTGAAACCGGGCATCAAGTTCGCCTCCGGCAACCCGGTAACCGCCGAGGATGTCGCGTGGTCTTTCGAGCGCGTCGTCAAGCTCGACAAGAGCCCCGCCTTCATCCTCACCCAGTTCGGCCTGACCGGCGACAACGTTGCTGAAAAGGCCAAGGCCGTTGACGAAAGCACTTTCGTCTTCACCGTCGATAAGGCCTATGCGCCGAGCTTCGTGCTGAACTGCCTCACTGCCACCGTTGGCGCCGTGCTCGACAAGAAGCTGGTAATGGAGCACGCCGAAGCCAAGACGCCGAGCGACGAGTACAAATACGACACCGATTTCGGCTATGGCTGGCTGAAGACCAACTATGCCGGCTCCGGCCCGTTCAAGATTCGCGACTGGCGCGCCAACGAAATCCTAGTTCTGGAACGCAACGACAACTACTATGGCGAAAAGCCCGCGCTGACCCGGGTCATCTACCGCCACGTCAAGGAAAGCGCGACGCAGCGCCTGATGCTGGAAGCCGGCGACGTCGATGTCGCCCGCAACCTGGAGCCGGGCGATCTCGACGCCGTTTCGAAGAATGCGGATTTGACGACGACAAGCGCGCCGAAGGGCACAGTCTATTACATCAGCCTCAACCAGAAGAACGAGAACCTCGCCAAGCCCGAGGTGCGTGAGGCCTTCAAGTATCTCGTCGACTACGACGCGATTGGCGCGACCCTGATCAAGGGTATCGGCGAGATCCGCCAGACCTATCAGGCCAAGGGCGTGCTCGGCGCGCTGGAGGCAAGTCCTTACAAGTTCGACGTGGCGAAGGCCAAGGAACTGTTGGAGAAGGCTGGCCTGAAGGATGGCTTCTCCGTGACCTTCGACGTGCGCAACACGCAGCCGGTAACGGGCATCGCCGAATCCTTCCAGCAAACCGCCGGCCAGGCCGGCGTGAAGATCGAGATCATTCCCGGCGACGGCAAGCAGACGCTGACCAAGTACCGCGCCCGCAACCACGATCTCTATATTGGTCAGTGGGGCATGGACTACTGGGATCCGAACTCGAACGGCGAGGCCTTCACCTCCAATCCCGACAATGGCGACGATGCCTCCGTCAAGACGCTCGCCTGGCGCAATGCCTGGGATATTCCGGAACTGACCGCCGAGTCCAAGGCCGCCCTTCTGGAGCGTGACAACGCCAAGCGTGCGGCGATGTATGAAAAGCTGCAGCAGCAGGCACTGGAAACGAGCCCCTTCGTCATGATCTTCCAGCAGATCGAGGTCGCGGGCGTTCGTGGCAACGTCAAGGGCTACACGCTCGGCCCGAGCTTCGATTCCAACCCGCTCGCACCCGTGTCCAAGGAATAGTCTTCCTTGAGCATGATGGAAACGCGCAAGCAGGCGGGGCGCGCCAGATGGCGCGCCTATGGGCGGTTGAAATCGGTGGTGGGATTCCTCGTCGTCGTCGCCACCACCTATCTCGGCCTGCTCGCCGTCACCTTCTTCATCGGCCGCGTCGTGCCGATCGATCCGGTTCTGGCGATCGTCGGCGATCGGGCGCCTGCCCATGTGGTGGAGCGCGTGCGGCTGGAAATGGGGTTGAACCTGCCCTATTACCAGCAGTTCTGGCTCTATATGAAAGGCGTGCTCAGCGGTGATTTCGGCACATCGGTGCTGACGACAAACCCTGTAATGACCGACATTCGCCGCGTCTTCCCCGCGACCATGGAGCTGGCCACCGTCGGGACGATCATCGGCGCGCTCCTCGGTATTCCGCTCGGCGTGCTCGCGGCCGTCAGGCGCGGCAGCATTAGCGACCAGGTGGTGCGCATCGTCGGCCTCGTCGGCTATTCGGTGCCGATCTTCTGGCTCGGCCTGCTCGCCCTGCTCGTCTTCTATGCACGCCTCGGGTGGGTCTCTGGCCCCGGCCGCATCGATGTCGTATTCGAGTACACGTTCACGCCGGTTACTGGCTTCTTCCTGTTGGATGCAATCATCAATCGCGACTGGGCAGCATTCCGCGACATCGTCTCGCACATCATCCTGCCGGCCTCGCTGCTCGGCTATTTCTCCATGGCCTACATCAGCCGGATGACACGCTCCTTCATGCTGAACGAGCTTGGCCAGGAATACATCGTCGCAGCGCGTGCCAAAGGCCTGTCAGAGGCCCGCATCATTTGGGGTCATGCATTGCGCAATGCCGCCGTGCCGCTCATCACTGTGATCGCGCTCTCCTATGCCGGCCTGCTCGAAGGCTCGGTGCTGACGGAGACCGTCTTCGCCTGGCCGGGGCTTGGTCTCTACATCACCAATTCCCTACAAAACGCCGACATGAACGCGGTGCTAGGCGGCACCATCGTCATCGGTTCCGTCTTCATCGCCATCAATCTTCTCTCCGACGTGCTCTACCGCATGCTCGATCCCCGAACGAGGACACGATGAGGGAAGTCACCATGACCCGTCGCGAATGGCTCCTGACCGACAGGCCGCAATCGCGCATGCAGGCCCGGCTCGGCCGTGCCTATGTCGCCTGGCGGCGGTTTACCGCCAACCGTCTCGCCGTCATCGGCCTTGTCATCATTCTCGGCCTCGTCGTCCTCGCCGCTTTTGCCCCGTTGCTGGCACCCCATTCGCCTTATATCGGCGATCTTGCCAAGGCGCGCCTGCTGTCGCCAGGGCCGGGGCATTGGCTTGGCACGGATGATCAAGGCCGCGATATCCTGTCGCGCCTCATCTACGGCTCACGGCTGACCTTGCAGGTTGTGCTGCTGGTTGCGGTCATTGCCGCACCCATCGGCCTTCTCGTCGGCACGGTCGCCGGTTATGCGGGTGGCTGGATGGATGCGGTACTGATGCGCATCACCGATATCTTCCTCGCCTTCCCGAAACTCGTGCTGGCGCTCGCCTTTGTCGCAGCTCTTGGGCCAGGCATCGGCAACGCCATCATCGCCATCGCCATCACCTCCTGGCCGCCCTATGCGCGCATCGCGCGCGCCGAGACGCTGACGGTGCGCAATTCCGACTATATTCTGGCAGTGCAACTGATGGGAGCCTCGCCCTGGCGCATCGTGCTGCGCCATATCATGCCGCTTTGCATCTCCTCCCTCATCGTGCGTGTGACGCTCGACATGGCGGGTATCATCTTGACGGCCGCCGGCCTTGGCTTCCTCGGCCTCGGCGCGCAGCCGCCACTGCCCGAGTGGGGCGCGATGATCGCTTCCGGCCGGCGCTTCATCCTCGATCAATGGTGGGTAGCCGCGGCTCCGGGCTTCGCGATCCTCATCGTCAGTCTCGGCTTCAACCTGCTGGGTGACGGCCTTCGAGATGCGCTCGATCCGCGTGGGAGCGGCCAATGAGGGCGCTGCTTGATGTCGAGGACCTTCGCGTGTCTTTCCCAACGCGCACCGGCGTCATCGAAGCCGTGCGCGGCGTCTCCTTCACACTTGGCCGCGAGCGGCTCGGCATTGTCGGTGAGAGCGGTTCCGGCAAGTCCCAGACCGGCCGCGCTATCATGGGGCTGACCGCCGAACACGGCGTGATCGCGGCCAGCAAGCTTGATTTCAACGGCACTGATCTCCTCAAGGCCTCGAAGGCAGAGCGACGCGCGCTGCGGGGCAAACGCATCGCGATGATCCTGCAGGATCCGAAATATTCGCTGAACCCGGTCATGACCATCGGCCGGCAGATCGTCGAAACGCTGCGCACGCACGAGCCGGTCGGCAGGGCGGAGGCGAAGAGGCGCACGCTCGACATGCTGGCTGCCGTGCAGATCCGTGATCCTGAACGCGTTTTCGGCCTCTATCCGCACGAGGTTTCCGGCGGCATGGGCCAGCGCGCGATGATCGCCATGATGCTGATTGCCGGCCCGGAACTTTTGATTGCCGACGAACCGACCTCGGCGCTCGACGTGACGGTGCAGCTCGACGTTCTCGGCATCCTCAATCGTCTTGTCGCCGAGCGCGGCATGGGGCTGATCTTCATCTCGCACGACCTGCGCCTCGTCTCCTCGTTCTGCGACCGGGTCATCGTCATGTATGCCGGTCGCATCATGGAGGAACTGCCGGCTGCGCGGCTTGCCGACGCACAGCATCCCTACACCCGTGGCCTGCTAAACTGCATGCCCGAGATCGGCGCTGAGCGGCACCCGCTACCGGTGCTCGACCGGAAGCCGGAGTGGATGACATGACACCGGCCCTCGCCATAGAAGGCCTCGGCGTCGCCTTCGACGATTTCGTGGCGCTCGAGGATGTCAGCCTTTCAGTGGCGCATGGCGCGTCCTTCGGTCTTGTCGGCGAATCCGGCTCCGGCAAGTCAACGCTTTTGCGCGCCGTGGCGGGCGTTGCTCCGGTTTCTGCAGGTGCAATTGCAGTCGACGGTACGATACTCGGAAAACGGCGCGACAAAGCCTTCTACCGCAAGGTCCAGATGGTGTTCCAGGACCCCTATGGTTCACTCCATCCGCGCCAGACGGTAGATCGACTGCTCCTTGAGCCCCTTGCCATCCATGGCTTCGACGATACCGAAGGCCGTATCGTGCACGCGCTCGACGAGGTCGGGCTTGGGTCAAGCTTCCGCTTCCGCTATTCGCACCAACTGTCCGGCGGCCAGCGGCAGCGCGTGGCGATTGCGCGCGCATTGATTCTCGAGCCGTCCATCCTTTTGCTCGACGAGCCGACATCGGCGCTCGATGCATCCGTTCAAGCCGAAGTGCTGAATCTGCTCGAGCAGTTGCGCGCCGCGCGGCAACTCACTTACGTGATGGTCAGTCACGATCTCGCCGTCATCACTCATTTGTGCGACCGGTTGATGGTCATGCAGAACGGTCGCACTGTGGAGCAACTCGCTTCTGCCGACCTCGCCGCCGGCAAGGTGACGCAGGATTATACACGCGGCTTGCTAGCCGCCAGCAAGGGTTTCCGCCGTGACCAGTGAGCGTTTGATAGGTGGTTTACAGAATGATTTTTGGTGCAATCTTCAGCATTGAACTGCGAAGAGCCGCAATCGCTGGACGCTCATGACGCCATCCACGGCGAGGCGCTGCTGCCGGGCGGGCGGCCCAAGAGCGATCACTGAATGATGCACGTCCCTGTCCAATCACTGCATTGGCGGCCAGCGCAGCTCGCCAGCGCCAAGACGCCGGCGTGATAGCGATGGCCTTCCTCAAAGCATCGTCCTCACGCCTGGCGATGTATACATCGTTCAAATTGCCGGCCATGAATCTGGCAACCTCCATATCCAGCCCGTCTTGCGGCACGCCGTTCACCTCGGCCGTCAGCCCCGTGAAGATGTCATAGACCGCCCACAGGCCGGTCCCGTCTTCGCGCATATCGTAGCGGTTCTGAGGCTTAGGTTTCGCCGGCATCAATTCCTCCTAGCGCTTCTTGAACGATACCGCGATTCATTTGCCTTACAAGAGAGGCGATTGTTCTTGTTTAGGCCTCGTATCCGAACCGTGGTAGAAGCAGTCTAGCGTACAGGAGAATGAGCATGGCGTCGTATTTCGTGGTTCAGTCCTTCAGCCCGGGTAAGCGCGGCTTGAAGCCAGACATTGCTGTCCAAGCCAATAGCGTCGTGCATGCAAGGCGGGTGGCCGAACGCCTGGCATTGAGTAAACCCATGGTCTTCGCGACTGTAATGGAGGGAGATCCAGAGAGCGGCGACTTTGGTGAGCCGAAGCTGATCTATTTCCATGGTGACGAAATGCCGGAGGAAGTCAGCAATATGCAACCGGTATAGGGGAGGCGCGTTGCGGTAGGGGGCAATATCCTCGCCCAGTGGGCTTCCTTGACGAGAACCGCAAAGCCCGACTTCCCAGACGCGCTTCACGGCTCTCGTTTTGCGGCCATCTGATTGGGGGGAACCAAAATGCTCAGTGGGTACCGGGCGACCGCGCCTCAACAACCGTGATCGCCGCGGCTTGTTCCCCGTGCGCCGCATTATTCCATCGCCGCTAGCTCGCCGGCCTGAAACACGATCGTCCGCGGCCGATAGTTCCTTAGCTGTCGATCGAAGCAAACGCCGCCATTGCCTGGCGACGCGTGACGTCGGTCCTATGGCTAAGGCACCAATCAGATCACAAAGAAGTCAGCCGCTGTCAGCGTTGGCGTTCCCGACAACGTCGCGAATTTCACCGCGGCGTACGCGCTTCCAGAACCATCACGATCGAAGAACAGGCTCCCGGTGTCGGAGTTGTAGAGGATGCGGTCGCTGGCGTCCTTCAGCCCCAGCGTGACATCCTTGAACATGCTTGACGCAAGTTCGCCGGCCGCAAGGCCGAGGAAGACCGCATTGTCGATCTGCATCACGTCATCCACACGACTGAAGTCGGTGATCTTGTCGATGTTTGTGCTCGCGTTCGGGGCAGTATTGAAAACGAACGTGTCCTTGCCTGCTCCGCCCGTGAGCGTATCGTTACCGAGCCCGCCATAGAGCTTGTCATTGCCGTTGCCACCGCCGATCGCGTCGTTGCCGGCGCCGCCGTTGAGGGAATTGTTGCCGGTGTTCCCAAGCATGGTGTTGTTGAGGCTATTGCCAGCGGCACTGATGTTCGCAGAGCCGATCAGAGTAACCTTCTCGACATTGGCGGCCAGGGTCCAACTGACCGAGGACTTAACCAAATCCGTGCCTCCTCCCGCAGCCTCGATCACGACGTCGCCGGCATTGTCGACGATATAGGTGTCGTTGCCGGCACCGCCGGCCATCTTATCCGCACCGGCACCGCCGTTGAGGATGTTGTTGCCGGCGTTACCGGTCAGAGTGTTGGAGGCAGAATTGCCGGTGCCGTTGATGGCAGCGGTTCCAGTCAGGATCAGTCTCTCGACATTGCTTGCCAGCGTGTGGCTGACGGATGCCTTGACGGTGTCCGTTCCGGCATTGCTGCCTTCGGTGACGACGTCGCCGGCGTTGTCGAGGACATAAATGTCGTTGCCTGTGCCGCCAATCATCTTGTCTGCACCTGCGCCACCGTTCAGCAGGTCGTTGCCTCCGGCGCCGTTCAGCACGTCGCTTTCCAGCGTGCCGGTCAAACTGTCGGTCTGGGGCGTGCCCGTAAGGGTTTTGCCCTTCACATCGGTGACCGCGATGGTGAGTGCCTGCGTATCGCTGAGGCCCGTCGCGTCAGTAGCCTTGATCGTCACGTCATAGACATTGTTCTTGCCAGTATCGTTTGGGGTCTCGAAGTCCGGTGCGGTCTTGAAAGACAAGGCACCGGTTCTCGCGTCGATCTGGAACAGTGCCATGTCAGCGCCGCCGGAGATCGACCAGGCAATAGCCCCTTTCTCCGGATCGGCAGCCTTGGCTGTTGTCACCGACTTGGTGTTTTCGCCTAAAACAATCGCTGAAGTCGTCCCTCCGCCATTCGAGGTGATGATGGGAGCCTCGCTTAAGTTGCCTACCGTCACGGCTAGCGTCTGTGTATCGCTGAGACCCGTCCCGTCAGTAGCCTTGATCGTCACGTCATAAACGTTGTTCTTGCCAATGTCCTTCGGGGTCTCGTAGTCCGGTGCGGACTTGAACGACAAGGCACCGGTTTTCGTATCGATCTGAAAGAGCGCCATGTCGGCTCCGCCGGAAATTGACCATGCAATAGCCCCTTTCTCCGGATCGGCTGCCTTGGCTGTCGTTACAGTCTTGTTGTTTTCGCCGATCTTGATCGCAGATGTAGTGCCACCACCGTTAGAGGTGATGATGGGAGCCTCGCTGACATTGGTCACCTTTACGGAAACTGCCTGCGTGTCGCCGAACCCGCCTGCATCCGTGGCCTTGATCGTCACGTCGTAAATATTGTTCTTGCCATTGTCCTTCGGCGTTTCGAAGTCCGGTGCGGACTTGAATGTCAGCGCACCGGTCGTCGCGTCGATCTGGAAGAGCGCCTTGTCCGCGCCGCCGGAAATCGACCAGGTGATAACAGCATTTTCTGGATCCGTTGCTGTCACCGTCAGCACCGTCGTCTTGTTTTCGGCCAGATTGACGGACGCCGAAGCGCCTCCGCCGTTTGAAGTGATGACGGCCGGCTCGTTGACATCGGTCACCGTAACTTTCAGCCACTGCTCGTCGAAAAAGCCTTTTTGATCCCGGACCTGCACAAGGACGTCGTAAGTATTATTGTTGCCGTAGTCGGTAGGGTTCTCGAAATTCACGCCACCCTTGAACGAGAGTTCCCCTGTGACCGCGTCGATCTGGAATGCTGCCCCATCCTCTATAGTCTCTACAGAGTACGTGAGGCCTTCATTGTCCGCGTCCGTCGCTGTGAAGCTCCACTTCGCGTTGGTGTTCTCAGCGATGCTGATCGCATGTTCGTTGACGCCACCAAATGAGGTCATCAGCGGTCGATGAAAACTGGTGCCGTCGGCGAAGCGGAATTCGTTGGGCTGTCGCTCGGAATAATGAAAGAAGCGATCAATCGTTAGGCGGTCTTGCCCGTTGACATGCGTCAAATGGAGATTACCGTCGCTGGCCGACCAAATAATATCTGAAGAGGAAACACTTGCATCGAAGATGACTACATCGGTCTCGTTTTCGTCTTCCGCGTCGGACCCATTAAATATGGTATCCCAGCCCCAGCCGGCTGAAAACAGGTAGGTGTTCGACCCCCTGCCTCCACCAAGCCAGTCATCGCCGGCGCCGCCACTCAGGACGTCGTCCCCGTCGAAGGTAAAAATTTCGTCGTCGCCTGAGCCGGAGCGGATCGTCAGGTCAGTATTGGCATCGACATAAACAGCGGACTCGTCGTCGGGATGGCCCCAAACCAGTCCGTAGCCACGCTGGTTGAGCTCCCAGGTCATCGTGGACATATCGATCTCGAGCTTTTCAAAACCTCGAAGGATCATCCAACCGTATGCATCCTGGTCAACGATCGCTGTGTCCACCCCAGACCCGCCCCAGAACATGTTATTTTCAGCCAAGATGAATTTGGCGCCGGTAAGGTCCAGGCGGTCGTTGCCGCTTCCGAAGGTCAGCTCGTACGTTTCAAAGTCGGATATCACTGTATTTGGAGCGATCGTGTAGGGGCCCGATTCAAGATCGGACATGCGCACATTTAGTGCAGTGATCAGGCTCGACAGGTCCAGAATGAGGATGTCGTTACCGTTCCCGCCAGAAATCGTGTCGCCCACGGTGCCGGAAAGTGTATCATCACCCGGTGTTCCATTTATGATAGCCATTTGAGAGATCCCCGCCGCCACCTACCTAGGATAGCATCTTCTATCAGCCAATTGTTTGCGCAATATTTGAAAATTGAAAAAATCCGCTCAGAGCAGCACAGCGGCTCCGACGCCCCGCAGACTAACGCGGGACTGGCTTGCCTACCCTAGTCGCGAGATATGTGTAATTATGCTCGCGTAAATTACGAAAATATTTCAGGTATTTAGGGCGCATGTATGCACTGGTCTGCGGTTCGAATGTTATCAAGGCTCATACACTCGCAAGGCATCTTGCTCGAGCTAACGGTGGTTCACTCGCAACGAGGGTTTGAATAGCCCCGAGTTTCGTAGACACCCTCGGGTTAGATTTTCTGCTGCTTCTCGAACTCGACGGGCGACAGTATTCCGTTTCTGACGTGTTTGCGTTTCGGGTTGTAGAACATCTCGATGTAGTCGAACACGTCCTGGCGAGCTTCATCGCGGGAACGGTAGACCCTGCGACGTATCCTCTCTCGCTTCAGAAGATTGAAGAAGCTCTCGGCCCCCGCATTGTCATGGCAGTTGCCACGTCGGCTCATCGAGTGAACTAGATTGTGGTGCTTGAGGAACGAGGCCCAGTCCATGCTGGTGAACTGCGAACCCTGATCCGAATGAATCAGCACCTTGTCCTTCGGCTTTCGCCTCCACACCGCCATGAGCAGAGCCTGCAATACGACGTCCGTGGTCTGTCGGCTCTGCATCGCCCAGCCGATGACACGGCGGGAATAGAGGTCGATGACAACCGCAAGGTAAGCGAAGCCCTCGCAGGTTCGGATGTAGGTGATGTCCGTGACCCAGGCCTTATCCGGAGCCGCGACATCAAATTGCCGGTCGAGTGTGTTGTCGATAGCGACGGCAGGCCTGCCGCCATAGATGCCGGGACGGCGTTTGTAGCCAATCTACGCCTTGATCCCGGCGAGACGGGTCAGACGTGCGACCCGGTTCGGGCAGCACATCTCTCCCTGATCGAGAAGGTCGTCGTGCAGCTTGCGATAACCGTAAACCTTACCGCTCTCTTCCCATGCCTTCAGGAGCAGATCGGTCTGCCGCTTGTCCTCGTTGGCTCGCCTGCTCAGCGGGTTCTTCAGCCAGGTGTAAAATCCACTCGGGTGAACCCGCAGAAGGCGGCACATCGTCCGCACAGAAAACTGCAAGCGATGCAGGGCAATGAACGCGTACTTCACTTTGCATCTCTGGCGAAATACGCGGCCGCTTTTTTTAGGATATCTCGCTCCTCGGTGACGCGAGCTAGTTCCTTCTTCAGCCGCCTGATCTCCTCGGCCTCGTCGTTGCCCTTGGTGTTCGACGCTGCAAACTTCTTCTTCCATTCGTAGAGGGAATGCTGGCTCACGCCGAGACGTTGCGAAACCTCTGCAACCGGATAGCCTCGCTCCGTGATCTGACGCACAGCGTCGCGCTTAAACTCTTCGCTGAAATTCGATTTGCTCATGATGCTCTTCCTGCCTCAAAATTAGGAAAGAAGGCGTCTACAAATTTAGGGGCAATTCAACCCACTGAACTACGCGGTTGGCGGTTCGACTCCTTTCAAGAGCAAACGGACGGGCCTTCTGCCTGCGAGCATGGGTGAGGTGCCAGTTTCTTGTCATCGTGGTCCGGTGTAGTACTTTGAACAGGGTAGCATCGCTTTTCCCGCTCAGCTCCCTGGAGCATCCCGCGTTGGAAGGGAGTTCGCGTGAGCAGCCGCTTCGCCAGAGTAAGGGAAATCATCTCCCATTTGACGGTCGCCCTCGTAGACCTTGAAGGTAGGGCCCTCGACTTCAATGATCTTGTATCCGTTCACGTATTCGATCTTTGGCGTTTTCCAACCCATGATGAGTTCTCCTATTCAAGGTCCTGTATTCTCTACCTGGGGAAATGCTATCGACAGCCCATGCCCGCCGATCTATCGGAGCACATTTGTGGTTGCAGGGTCTCAATGTGGTAACTCGCACTGCCGATTATAAGATGTTCGCGCAAGAGACTGACTTCCTGGAGTCGGGCCTGCGGTTCGATTCGGTTCAAGGCGTTAACAGCTCGCCTGTAATCCCCGGGGACACCGGCAGCTACTGGCCGGCAGGCCCCGCGCCCCTCAGGCACAACTTGCGCGAAGGGCCGCCAAACGACACACTTCGATCGTGACCGAAGCTTTGCTTCCGGGAAGCTGCCATAAGAGCCTGTCGCCATCGGAGCCCAGGTCATGACATCTTGCCAACCATCCAGGATAAAACCCTTTTTCGGCTGGCACGTGGTCGCCGCGACCTTCGTGCT
>NZ_JBXARJ010000032.1:0-20819 GCF_058808115.1 Shinella sp. GW821-FHT11G07 | reverse complement strand
AAGAAAAGCTGCGCTTCGCAATCCGTGAAGGCGGCCGCACCGTCGGCGCCGGCATCGTCGCTTCGATCGTCGAGTAATAATCGCCGACGAGGCCGTAAGCTTGCCGACGGCATTCAAAGATGTGCAAATGGCGCGCAAGCGCGATTTGCACGCGGCGCCGGCATCGTCGCTTCGATCGTCGAGTAATTCGGGTCTCTGACCTGATCATGAGCCCCGCGGGAAACCGCGGGGCTCTTTTTTGTTTTCGCGGTTCTTTGAAAACGTTCACTTGTTTAGCGGCTGGCGATAACTCGCCAGTTTTGGGGATAGAGCCGGGGAACGTCCGGCGGTAGGTTTGGGGCGTCGCTTCGAGCGACATGGCACGTGGTAGAAACCATGGGCCCGGCGCCTGCGGATCGCGGTTGATCCGGTGTTTTGCGAAGGCGCCCTTGCGTGTGGCGGGCACGAGTGTGCCGCGCGCATCACGGTAACCTGCAGACAGGCCGTATCTACATGGACGCTTTTGCACGTGCGGCGCGCGCAGCGCTCGCCCTTTCGACGATTCTCGCTTTTCTGCCGGCTGACCCTGCCGAGGCGAGCGATTCTCTTCTCATCTGGTCTCCGGCGAAGCTTTCAAGCAATGCCTATCGCCTGCGCATGGGCGCGAAGACTGCGACGGGCGCGCCCGTGAGTGCCGGGGTGGATGTTTCCGTCACCACGTCCTCGACCGGCCGCATTCGGGATACGCGGGACAATACGCGCCTTTGGGCGGAAATGCGCGGGCAGGGGGGATCAGGGGCGGAGCGAAACGTGTCCGCCGGCTACAACCCGTTGACCGGCCGGGTTTCGGCGACGGCGGGCCTGTCGCGGCGCTGGATAGCGTCGCCGTCCTTCGACGTCGTCGTCACGCCGTCCGTTACGGCGGAGGCCAATGTGCGGCATGGTGATCGCGGCGCCCTTCGCATGGTGCAGAAGGCGCAGCTCCAGGCGCTGCGCACGGGGACGTCGTTCGTCGCTTCCGGCGCCGCCACAAGCGGGGAGGGGCGCGTTGGAGCGGAATTCGGCATCGAGCAGCGTGTCTTCGATTGTCTCGATCTCGCCGCCTCGGTACGTCGGGAGGACGCATCCCTGATCGGCGGTATCAAGGCGCGGCTTCGCTTCGATTGGTAATCGGGGGACGGGCAGGGTAAACTGCTGCAAAGCTGTGAAAAAATCTCGCCTTCGGGCTTGCCAAGTCGTTCCGTGCGCCGTAAAGACGCCATGCCTTGCCGGCAACGGGCGGTTCGCCATGGGGCGGCAGGCATCTAGGGGTATAGCTCAGTTGGTAGAGCGGCGGTCTCCAAAACCGCAGGTCGTCGGTTCAAGCCCGGCTGCCCCTGCCACTCCAAAGCCGAACAGCGCGGACGACTTGCAGCGGCGGCGGGAGATGGCGCGACGGCGTTCGACCGTCTAAATTCGCGAAAAGCCCGGGCTGCCTCTTGTGAAAAAGAGAATCGGGCTTTATGTAGGGCAAAACAGACACGCGGTGCGTGGGGCTGATAGTTCAGCTTTACGTGCCGTAATGGCGTGGACATTCAATGGCATCGAAAACAAATCCGATTGCGTTTCTGCAGCAGGTACGCTCCGAGACGGCGAAAGTGACTTGGCCGTCGCGGCGCGAGACGATGATCTCGACCATCATGGTTTTCGTCATGGTCTTCCTTGCGGCAGTGTTCTTCTTTGCTGCTGACCAGTTGTTGGGATGGCTGATCGGCCTCATCCTCAGCGCAAGCGTCTGATTGGTTGGAGATGAGCATGGCTTCCCGTTGGTACATCGTCCACGCCTATTCGAATTTCGAAAAGAAGGTCGCTGAGGACATCGAGAACAAGGCGCGTCAGAAGGGCCTTGATCACCTGTTCGAAAAGATCCTCGTGCCGACCGAAAAGGTTGTCGAGGTGCGCCGTGGTCGCAAGGTTGATGCCGAACGCAAGTTCTTCCCCGGCTACGTGCTGGTGCGGGCGAACCTGACGGACGAGGTGTTCCACCTCATCAAGAATACGCCGAAGGTCACGGGTTTCCTCGGTTCCGACAACAAGCCGGTTCCGATTCCTGATTCCGAGGCTGAGCGCATCCTGTCGCAGGTCCAGGACGGCGTCGACCGCCCGAAGCCCTCGATCTCCTTCGAGATCGGCGAGCAGGTTCGCGTTTCCGACGGTCCGTTTGCGTCGTTCAACGGCACCGTGCAGGACGTCGACGAGGAGCGTTCGCGCCTCAAGGTTGAAGTGTCGATCTTCGGTCGCGCAACCCCGGTCGAGCTGGAATACGCCCAGGTCGAAAAAATCTGATTTCGGTAGCGCCTCCGGGCGCTGCCTGTTCGAAATCCACGCCTCTCCGGAGGGGTGGTGGCGGAGGTTTCCGCCAATCGCGTGGGAGGGTCGGCGACCAGTAAGCCGGGCGCCACATCCGCACCACGCAACCGCAGCCGCCGGTCTTCGGATCGGCATCATGGGCCGGGAAACCGGCCGCATTCTGAAAGGCAGAGAAAAATGGCTAAGAAAGTTGCAGGCCAGCTCAAGCTTCAGGTCAAGGCAGGATCGGCTAACCCGTCCCCGCCGATTGGTCCTGCGCTTGGTCAGCGTGGCGTAAACATCATGGAATTCTGCAAGTCGTTCAACGCGGCTACGCAGGAAATGGAAAAGGGTATGCCGATTCCGGTCGTCATCACCTATTACCAGGACAAGTCCTTCACTTTTGTGATGAAGCAGCCGCCGGTGACCTACTTCCTCAAGAAGGAAGCCAAGATCACGTCCGGTTCGAAGACCCCGGGCAAGGGCGCGACGGTCGGCAAGCTCACCAAGGCTCAGATCAAGTCGATCGCCGAAGCCAAGATGAAGGATCTCAACGCCGCCGATATCGAAGGCGCGATGGCAATGGTCGAGGGCTCTGCCCGCGCCATGGGCCTGGAAGTGGTAGGTTAATCATGGCCAAGATTGCAAAGCGTCTCCAGAAGATCCGCGAAGGCATCGACCCGACCAAGCTCGTTGCCCTGTCGGACGCCATCGCTCTCGTAAAAGAGCGTGCGGTTGCCAAGTTCGACGAAACCGTCGAAGTCGCCATGAACCTCGGCGTTGACCCGCGTCACGCAGACCAGATGGTCCGCGGCGTCGTCAACCTGCCGAACGGCACCGGCCGTGACGTTCGCGTCGCCGTCTTCGCACGTGGCGCCAAGGCTGATGAAGCCAAGGCTGCCGGTGCAGACATCGTCGGCGCCGAAGACCTCGTCGAAATCGTCCAGGGCGGCAAGATCGACTTCGATCGCTGCATCGCGACCCCGGACATGATGCCGCTCGTCGGTCGTCTCGGTAAGGTTCTCGGCCCGCGCGGCATGATGCCGAACCCGAAGGTCGGCACCGTTACCATGGACGTTGCAGGCGCCGTCAAGGCATCCAAGGGTGGTGCTGTCGAGTTCCGCGTCGAGAAGGCTGGTATCATCCACGCCGGCATCGGCAAGGCATCCTTCGACGCCAAGGCTCTGGAAGAAAATATCAAGGCATTTGCCGACGCCGTCATCAAGGCGAAGCCGGCTGGCGCCAAGGGCAACTACGTCAAGCGCGTAGCCATCTCTTCGACGATGGGCCCGGGCGTTAAGATCGATCCGGCAACCGTTGCCTGATTTTTCCGGTCCGGCTGACGCTGGACCGCAACAGAATTCCCGGCCTTGTCTGGCCGGGAATTTCCGGGGCTAAAACCCCGGAACTCCTGTCCGAGATTGCAGGTGGTTATCCCTTAATCACTTCAGCCTGCATGAGACGGGGTGAGACCTGGATTTCTTCAGCGTCGGATGGCGCCGAAATTCGGTTCGAACCTACCTTACCTTGTGTCGCGGCCCATTCGGGTCGAGCGCGGGGGGACAGGATCCTCGAGCGTCGCTCGGGATCCCTTTTAAAGAGGATCCCTGGCGGCAAAGGTAAACCCGGCAGGTCCCGTGAGAAGTCACGGTCCTGTCAACTGGAGATAGGCACAGTGGAAAGAGCGGAAAAACGCGAATTCGTCACGGAGCTGAACGAAGTCTTCAAGGCTTCCGGTTCGGTTGTCGTGGCCCGCTACGCCGGTATCACCGTCGCACAGATGAACGATCTTCGTACGAAGATGCGTGCAGCGGGCGGTACCGTCAAGGTCGCGAAGAACCGCCTGGCCAAAATTGCCCTTCAGGGTACGGAGTCGGAAGGGATGTCTGATCTCTTCCAGGGTCAGACGCTCATTGCTTACGCAAATGATCCGATGATTGCTCCTAAGGTAGCCATGGATTTCGCCAAGACCAACGACAAGCTCGTTGTTCTCGGTGGTGCCATGGGTGCGACCACACTCGACGCAGAAGCAGTCAAGTCGCTTGCGACCCTGCCTTCGCTCGACGAGCTTCGCGGAAAGCTCCTGGGTCTGCTTGCAGCCCCGGCTACGCGCGTCGCTACGGTCGTTGCAGCACCGGCAAGCCAGCTTGCTCGCGTGTTCGCAGCCTATGCCAAGAAGGACGAAGCCGCTTGAGGCGGTTTTTCGCTGTAATCAAACAATACCAGTTCGAACCGAATATAAGGAACTATCACAATGGCTGATCTCGCAAAGATCGTTGAAGACCTCTCCGCTCTGACCGTTCTGGAAGCTGCTGAGCTTTCCAAGCTGCTCGAAGAGAAGTGGGGCGTTTCGGCTGCTGCTCCCGTAGCAGTCGCTGCTGCTGGCGGCGCTGCTGCTGCAGTTGTTGAAGAAGAAAAGACCGAGTTCGACGTTATCCTGGCTGACGCCGGCGCTAACAAGATCAACGTCATCAAGGAAGTCCGCGCTATCACGGGCCTCGGCCTCAAGGAAGCCAAGGACCTCGTTGAAGCCGCTCCGAAGGCTGTCAAGGAAGCTGTTTCCAAGGCAGAAGCCGCTGACCTCAAGAAGAAGCTTGAGGACGCCGGCGCCAAGGTCGACGTTAAGTAATATCGGAATGCGATGGGAGAGGGTTTCGACCCTCTCCCATTGATGATTCCTCTGAACTGATTACCCAAAAGCCGCGAAAACCGGCTTTTGGGTAATGGGTTCTTCAAGAGGATGGTCTTCTACCGAGCAATTGGGCAATCCGGCCCGTGGTTCGGCGGCAAGACGAGTTTGAACCAACCCATGATAGACGGGATCGACTGGCCAGCGAACCCCGTCCGTTGCAGGCCCGGATGCTTAATTTGAAGGAGCGACGATGGCTCAGACCCTTTCGTTTAACGGTCGTAGGCGCGTACGCAAGTTTTTTGGTAAAATCCCTGAAGTCGCAGTCATGCCGAACCTCATCGAGGTTCAGAAGGCGTCCTACGACCAGTTTCTGATGGTAGAAGAGCCCGCCGGCGGTCGTCCGGATGAGGGCCTTCAGTCCGTTTTCAAGTCGGTCTTCCCGATCACCGATTTCTCCGGCGCTTCCATGCTCGAGTTCGTCTCCTACGAATTCGAACAGCCGAAGTTCGACGTCGAGGAATGCCGCCAGCGTGACCTGACCTACGCAGCCCCCCTCAAGGTGACGCTGCGCCTCATCGTGTTCGATATCGACGAGGATACCGGCGCGAAGTCGATCAAGGACATCAAGGAACAGAACGTCTACATGGGCGACATGCCGCTCATGACGGACAATGGTACCTTCATCGTCAACGGTACCGAGCGCGTCATCGTTTCCCAGATGCACCGTTCGCCGGGCGTGTTCTTCGATCACGACAAGGGCAAGAGCCACTCGTCGGGCAAGCTGCTGTTTGCAGCCCGCGTCATCCCGTATCGCGGTTCCTGGCTCGACATCGAGTTCGACGCCAAGGACATCGTGCATGCGCGTATCGACCGCCGCCGCAAGATCCCCGTCACGTCGCTGCTCATGGCACTCGGCATGGACGGCGAAGAGATCCTGTCGACCTTTTACACGAAGTCGTTCTACCAGCGCGACGGCAAGGGCTGGCGCGTTCCCTTCAATCCGGAAGCGCTGAAGGGCCAGAAGGCCGTCGCCGACATGGTGGATGCCGATAGCGGCGAAGTCGTCGTGGAAATCGGCAAGAAGCTGACGCCGCGCCTGCTCAAGCAGCTGTCCGAAAAGGGCCTCAAGGCCCTCAAGGCGACCGACGAAGACCTCTACGGCAACTATCTCGCCGAAGACGTCGTCAACTATTCGACGGGCGAAATCTATCTCGAAGCCGGCGACGAAATCGACGAGAAGACCCTTCCGGTCATCATGTCGGCTGGCTTCGAAGAAATCCCGGTTCTCGACATCGACCATATCAATGTCGGCGCCTACATCCGCTCGACGCTGGCCGTCGACAAGAACGAGAACCGTCAGGACGCTCTGTTCGACATCTACCGCGTCATGCGTCCGGGTGAACCGCCGACCATGGATTCGGCCGAAGCCATGTTCAACACGCTGTTCTTCGATGCGGAGCGTTACGATCTCTCCGCCGTTGGCCGCGTGAAGATGAACATGCGCCTCGACCTCGACGTAGCCGATACGGTCCGCACGCTGCGCAAGGAAGATATCCTTGCCGTCGTGAAGATGCTGGTCGAGCTGCGCGACGGCAAGGGCGAAATCGACGACATCGACAACCTCGGCAACCGCCGTGTTCGTTCGGTCGGCGAATTGATGGAGAACCAGTACCGTCTCGGCCTGCTCCGCATGGAGCGTGCGATCAAGGAACGTATGTCCTCGATCGAAATCGACACGGTGATGCCGCAGGACCTGATCAACGCGAAGCCGGCTGCTGCCGCGGTTCGCGAGTTCTTCGGTTCCTCGCAGCTCTCCCAGTTCATGGACCAAGTGAACCCGCTTTCGGAAATCACCCACAAGCGCCGTCTTTCGGCTCTTGGCCCGGGTGGTCTGACCCGCGAGCGCGCAGGCTTCGAAGTCCGCGACGTTCACCCGACCCACTACGGCCGTATCTGCCCGATCGAAACGCCGGAAGGCCCGAACATCGGTCTGATCAACTCGCTCGCGACCTTTGCCCGCGTTAACAAGTACGGCTTCATCGAAAGCCCGTACCGCAAGATCGTGGACGGCAAGGTGACGACGGACGTGGTCTACCTCTCCGCCATGGAAGAGGCCAAGTACCACGTTGCCCAGGCCAACTCGGTGCTCGGCGCTGACGGCTCCTTCTCGGAAGAGTTCGTCGTCTGCCGTCACTCGGGCGAAGTCATGCTGGCGCCGCGCGACCAGATCAACCTGATGGACGTTTCGCCGAAGCAGCTCGTTTCGGTTGCGGCCGCGCTCATCCCGTTCCTTGAGAACGACGACGCGAACCGCGCGCTCATGGGTTCGAACATGCAGCGTCAGGCCGTACCGCTCCTGCGTGCCGAAGCCCCGTTCGTCGGTACCGGCATGGAACCGATCGTTGCCCGTGACTCGGGCGCTGCGATCGCGGCCCGTCGCGGCGGTGTCGTCGACCAGGTCGACGCGACCCGTATCGTTATCCGCGCCACCGAAGACCTCGATCCGTCGAAGTCGGGCGTCGATATCTACCGCCTGCAGAAGTTCCAGCGTTCCAACCAGAACACCTGCGTCAACCAGCGTCCGCTGGTCACCGTCGGTGACATTCTGAACAAGGGCGACATCATCGCGGACGGTCCGTCGACCGACCTCGGCGACCTGGCACTCGGCCGCAACGCGCTCGTCGCGTTCATGCCGTGGAACGGCTACAACTACGAAGACTCGATCCTGATGTCCGAGCGCATCGTCTCCGACGACGTGTTCACCTCGATCCACATCGAGGAATTCGAAGTCATGGCCCGTGACACCAAGCTCGGTCCGGAAGAAATCACGCGCGACATTCCGAACGTTTCGGAAGAGGCGCTGAAGAACCTCGACGAAGCCGGTATCGTTTACATCGGTGCAGAGGTTCAGCCGGGCGACATCCTGGTCGGCAAGATCACCCCGAAGGGCGAAAGCCCGATGACGCCGGAAGAAAAGCTTCTGCGTGCCATCTTCGGTGAAAAGGCGTCCGACGTTCGCGACACCTCCATGCGCATGCCGCCCGGTACCTTCGGTACGGTCGTCGAAGTCCGCGTCTTCAACCGCCATGGCGTGGAGAAGGACGAACGTGCGATGGCGATCGAGCGTGAAGAGATCGAGCGTCTGGCAAAGGACCGTGACGACGAGCAGGCGATCCTCGACCGTAACGTCTACGGTCGTCTGGTCGACATGCTGCGTGGCCACGTTGCCGTTGCCGGCCCGAAGGCCTTCAAGAAGGGCACCGAGCTTTCGAACGCCATCATCTCCGAATATCCCCGCTCGCAGTGGTGGATGTTCGCAGTCGAGGACGAGAAGGTTCAGGGCGAGATCGAAGCGCTCCGCGGCCAGTACGACGAATCCAAGTCGCGCCTTGAACAGCGCTTCATGGACAAGGTCGAAAAGGTCCAGCGCGGCGACGAAATGCCCCCGGGCGTCATGAAGATGGTCAAGGTCTTCGTCGCTGTGAAGCGCAAGATCCAGCCGGGCGACAAGATGGCCGGCCGTCACGGCAACAAGGGCGTCGTCTCGCGTATCCTGCCGATCGAGGACATGCCGTTCCTCGAAGACGGTACGCATGTCGACATCTGCTTGAACCCGCTGGGCGTGCCGTCGCGCATGAACGTCGGTCAGATCCTCGAAACGCACCTCGCCTGGGCTTGCGCCGGTATGGGCAAGAAGATCGGTGATCTGCTTGACGAGTATCGCAAGACCATGGACATCACCGACCTGAAGCGCGAGCTGACGGAAGTCTACGAGAGCGAAGCCAAGGACGAAGTCGCGCACTTTAACGACGACGCCCTGATCAAGCTGGCCGAGCAGTCCCGCAAGGGCGTCTCCATCGCAACGCCGGTGTTCGACGGTGCGCATGAACCTGACGTCGCCAGCATGCTGGAGCGTGCGGGCCTCAATTCCTCGGGCCAGTCGGTTCTCTACGACGGTCGTACGGGTGAGGCTTTCGACCGCAAGGTGACTGTCGGCTACATGTACATGATCAAGCTGAACCACCTCGTGGACGACAAGATCCACGCCCGTTCGATTGGTCCGTACTCGCTCGTGACCCAGCAGCCGCTGGGTGGCAAGGCGCAGTTCGGTGGCCAGCGCTTCGGGGAAATGGAGGTCTGGGCGCTCGAAGCCTACGGCGCCGCCTACACGCTGCAGGAAATGCTGACCGTGAAGTCGGACGACGTGGCGGGCCGCACCAAGGTGTACGAGGCGATCGTACGTGGCGACGACACGTTCGAGGCGGGCATTCCGGAGAGCTTCAACGTTCTCGTCAAGGAAATGCGCTCGCTCGGTCTGTCGGTCGAACTCGAGAACTCGAAGCTCGACGCCGCCAATGAAGCTGGCCAGCTTCCGGACGCCGCGGAGTAATCCTGATCGGGTGCGCGCCGAACGCGGCGCGCACCGTTTCCGCCTCCGCCCTGCCGGGCAGGGGCGGCTCATCCGTTTCAAGCAGCCTTGCGGCACCCGGGTATCGCCGCAATTGGTTGCTAAGCAGAGGGCCACTGGCCCACGAAGGAGATAGGCATGAACCAAGAGGTCATGAACCTTTTCAATCCGCAGGTGCCTGCGCAGACGTTCGATTCCATCCGGATCTCGATCGCTTCTCCGGAAAAGATTCTTTCCTGGTCTTATGGTGAGATCAAGAAGCCGGAAACGATCAACTACCGTACGTTCAAGCCGGAACGCGACGGTCTGTTCTGCGCGCGTATTTTCGGGCCGATCAAGGACTACGAGTGCCTGTGCGGCAAGTACAAGCGCATGAAGTACAAGGGCATCATCTGCGAAAAGTGCGGCGTCGAAGTCACGCTGTCGCGCGTTCGCCGTGAGCGTATGGGCCATATCGAGCTCGCCGCTCCCGTCGCCCACATCTGGTTCCTGAAGTCGCTTCCCTCGCGCATTTCGACGCTGCTCGACATGACGCTGAAGGATGTCGAACGCGTTCTCTATTTCGAGAACTACATCGTGACCGAGCCGGGCCTTACCGCGCTCAAGGAAAACCAGCTTCTTTCCGAAGAAGAATACATGATCGCCGTCGATGAATATGGTGAAGACCAGTTCACGGCGATGATCGGCGCCGAGGCCATCTTCGAGATGCTCGCCTCGATGAACCTCGAGCGGATCGCTGGCGACCTGCGTTCGGACCTGGCGGAAACCACGTCGGAGCTGAAGCAGAAGAAGCTGATGAAGCGCCTGAAGATCGTCGAGAACTTCATGGAATCCGGCAACCGTCCGGAATGGATGATCATGAAGGTCGTTCCGGTGATCCCGCCGGACCTGCGTCCGCTGGTTCCGCTCGACGGCGGCCGCTTCGCGACGTCGGACCTCAACGATCTGTACCGCCGCGTCATCAACCGTAACAACCGTCTGAAGCGCCTGATCGAACTGCGCGCACCGGGCATCATCATCCGTAACGAGAAGCGCATGCTTCAGGAATCGGTTGACGCCCTGTTCGACAACGGTCGCCGCGGCCGCGTCATCACGGGTGCCAACAAGCGCCCGCTGAAGTCGCTGTCCGACATGCTCAAGGGCAAGCAGGGCCGCTTCCGCCAGAACCTGCTCGGCAAGCGCGTCGACTATTCCGGCCGTTCGGTTATCGTGACCGGTCCGGAACTGAAGCTGCACCAGTGCGGCCTGCCGAAGAAGATGGCGCTCGAGCTGTTCAAGCCGTTCATCTATGCCCGCCTCGACGCGAAGGGTTTCTCCTCGACCGTCAAGCAGGCCAAGAAGCTCGTTGAAAAGGAAAAGCCGGAAGTCTGGGATATCCTCGACGAGGTCATCCGCGAACATCCGGTTCTCCTGAACCGCGCACCGACGCTGCACCGCCTGGGCATCCAGGCCTTCGAACCGATCCTGGTCGAAGGCAAGGCCATCCAGCTGCATCCGCTCGTCTGCACGGCCTTCAACGCCGACTTCGACGGTGACCAGATGGCTGTTCACGTTCCGCTCTCGCTGGAAGCCCAGCTGGAAGCGCGCGTGCTAATGATGTCGACGAACAACATTCTGCACCCGGCGAACGGCGCACCGATCATCGTTCCGTCGCAGGACATGGTTCTCGGCCTCTACTATCTGTCGATCCTGAACCAGAACGAGCCGGGCGAAGGCATGGCCTTCTCCGACATGGGCGAACTGCACCATGCGCTCGAAAACAAGGTCGTCACGCTGCACGCGAAGATCCGCGGCCGCTTCAAGTCGGTCGATGGTGAAGGCAAGCCCTACACCAAGATCTTCGAAACGACGCCTGGCCGCATGATCATCGGCGAACTGCTGCCGAAGAACGGCAACATTCCGTTCGACATCTGCAACCAGGAAATGACCAAGAAGAACATCTCCAAGATGATCGACACGGTCTACCGTCACTGCGGCCAGAAGGACACGGTCATCTTCTGTGACCGCATCATGCAGCTCGGCTTCAGCCACGCCTGCCGCGCCGGCATTTCGTTCGGCAAGGACGACATGGTCATTCCGGACACCAAGGCCAAGATCGTCGGTGACACCGAAAGCCTGGTGAAGGAATACGAACAGCAGTACAACGACGGCCTGATCACCCAGGGCGAGAAGTACAACAAGGTCGTTGACGCTTGGGGCAAGGCTACCGAAAAGGTGGCCGAGGACATGATGGCCCGCATTAAGGCCGTCGAGTTCGATCCCGAGACCGGTCGTCAGAAGCCGATGAACGCGATCTACATGATGTCGCACTCCGGCGCGCGTGGCTCTCCGAGCCAGATGCGTCAGCTGGGCGGCATGCGCGGCCTCATGGCCAAGCCGTCGGGCGAGATCATCGAAACGCCGATCATCTCGAACTTCAAGGAAGGCCTGACCGTGAACGAGTACTTCAACTCGACGCACGGTGCCCGTAAGGGTCTCGCAGACACCGCCTTGAAGACCGCGAACTCCGGTTACCTGACCCGCCGTCTCGTCGACGTCGCGCAGGATTGCATCGTCACGCATGTCGACTGCGGCACCGACAAGGGCCTCACGATGACGGCGATCGTCGACGCCGGTCAGGTCGTGGCTTCGATCGGTACACGCGTTCTCGGCCGTACCGCGCTGGACGACATCGATCATCCGGTCACGGGTGAGCGTATCGTCGATGCGGGCCGAATGATCCTCGAGGCCGACGTGGTCCTGATCGAGAAGGCTGGTATCCAGTCGATCCGTA
This sequence comes from Shinella sp. GW821-FHT11G07, assembly GCF_058808115.1. Lineage (NCBI taxonomy): Bacteria > Pseudomonadati > Pseudomonadota > Alphaproteobacteria > Hyphomicrobiales > Rhizobiaceae > Shinella > Shinella sp. GW821-FHT11G07. The sequence goes on along the minus strand of NZ_JBXARJ010000032.1, from coordinate 8,699 downwards.
TCCGTTCGGCGCTGACCTGCGAAATTCAGACCGGCGTCTGCGGCGTCTGCTATGGTCGCGACCTTGCACGCGGCACGCCCGTCAACATGGGCGAAGCCGTTGGCGTCATCGCGGCACAGTCGATCGGCGAGCCGGGCACCCAGCTTACCATGCGTACCTTCCACTTGGGCGGCACGGCGACCGTGGTCGACCAGTCGTTCCTGGAAGCGTCGTATGAAGGCACGGTGCAGATCAAGAACCGCAACATGCTGCGCAACTCCGACGGCAACCTCGTGGCGATGGGCCGTAACATGGCGGTCACGATCCTCGACGAGCGCGGCGTGGAACGGTCCTCGCAGCGTGTTGCCTACGGTTCCAAGATCTTCGTGGACGACGGCGACAAGGTGAAGCGCGGCCAGCGTCTCGCCGAGTGGGACCCCTACACCCGTCCGATGATGACGGAAGTCGAGGGTACCGTTCACTTCGAAGACGTCGTCGACGGTATCTCGGTTCTGGAATCGACGGACGAATCCACCGGCATCACCAAGCGTTCGGTCATCGACTGGCGCTCGACGCCGCGCGGTACGGACCTGAAGCCGGCCATCATCATCAAGGACAAGAATGGCGCTGTCGCCAAGCTGTCCCGCGGTGGCGAAGCTCGCTTCATGCTCTCGGTCGACGCGATCCTTTCGGTCGAGCCGGGTCAGAAGGTCTCCCAGGGTGACGTTCTTGCCCGCTCGCCGCTGGAAAGCGCCAAGACCAAGGACATCACCGGTGGTCTGCCGCGCGTTGCCGAACTGTTCGAAGCCCGTCGTCCGAAGGACCACGCCGTCATCGCTGAGATCGACGGTACCGTCCGCTTCGGCCGCGACTACAAGAACAAGCGTCGCGTGATGATCGAGCCGGCGGAAGATGGTGTCGAGCCGGTCGAGTACCTGATCCCGAAGGGCAAGCCCTTCCATCTTCAGGACGGCGACTACATCGAAAAGGGTGACTACATCCTCGACGGCAATCCTGCGCCGCACGACATTTTGGCGATCAAGGGCGTGGAAGCACTCGCTTCCTACCTCGTGAACGAAATCCAGGAAGTCTATCGTCTGCAGGGCGTTGTGATCAACGACAAGCACATCGAGGTGATCGTTCGCCAGATGCTGCAGAAGGTCGAGATCACCGATGCTGGCGACTCGACGTACATCGTCGGCGACAACATCGACCGTATCGAGCTGGAAGACGTCAACGATGGCCTGATCGAAGAAGGCAAGAAGCCGGCTTACGGCGATCCGGTCCTCCTCGGCATCACCAAGGCGTCGCTGCAGACCCCGTCGTTCATCTCGGCCGCATCCTTCCAGGAGACCACCAAGGTTCTCACGGAAGCTGCGATCGCCGGCAAGACCGACGGCCTGCAGGGCCTCAAGGAAAACGTCATCGTCGGCCGCCTCATCCCGGCCGGTACCGGTGGCACGATGACCCAGATCCGCCGCATCGCGACGGCCCGCGACGAGATGATCCTCGACGAGCGCCGCAAGTCGACGGGCGCTGGCGTTGCAACCCCGATGCTGGCGGATCTCGCCGGCGGCGAGGGCGCAGCTGCCGAGTAAGCGGGTTAAGGGCAGGGGCCTTGAAAGCCCCGCCTGTCAACGCACACGAAAACGCCCGGAGCAATCCGGGCGTTTTTGCGTTTCAGATATGGTCCGCCAGGTTTTCGCGCCCTAATGCTGAGGCGTCGCAGTACACGCCTGTTTGCCGGAACCGTCATCCGCCAGAACATGCTTGCCGGAAGGCAACAGGCCCTTGAGGTGAGCTCCCTGAGCGGTCGTCACCCGTTTGAGGGATCTTGTGGTGGCGGTGGCAACGAATATCTCGCCACGACCGACAAGCGGCGAACGAGATCGCTTTGTCCGGAGCTGCCGGTCTTGGCGTAGATGGCTTTGGCCACGCTGCGCGCGGTTTCATAGGAAATGCCAAGCCGTCTGGCGACTTCCGGCAAGGCCATGCCGCTCTGTATCTCGATGGCGATGCGCGCTTCGCTGCGGGTCAGGTCGTAAAGCCCTTTCAGGATGCGGAGATCGTTCGACTGCGCTGCCGCCGGCTGGGCAATCAGAACGATCGCCGTACCCCGCGGCGAAAAGTCGAGCGCGTTTCCGCACAGCGGTATGACATGCACGATGCAGGCCTGCTCGTCTTCTGTCGCCGGCAGCGGGATCGATTTGATGTGGTCACTGGCGATTTTCGCCAGTGCGTCATAGAGCAATCGATTGGCGCTTTCATCGTGAAGGAAAATCCGGTCGCGCGCGCGGATCGAGACGCGGCGAAGCGCCGTCGTGAAGAGTGGATTTGCCGACAATACACAGCCGTTGTCCTGCACGATGGCAGCGGGCGCACCGATTGCGCTCAGGCCGGCCGTCAGAAGATCGGCTTTCTGCTGGTCCAGCTCCGTTGCCAGCACAAGGCTTCTGGCGATATGCGGCCGCAGATTATCGAGGATACGGATCGCCTCGTCGCTGATGTTGCCTTTGGTGAGATGCTGTTCGAAGCAGACACTGATATTGATGTCTTCCGGGCCGTTTATCAGGGTCGCCGTTGCGCATCCCAGGCCGCGCGGTGCAAGAAACTCGCGGTAGATCGGGATGGTACGCCGCTCTTCCGAGGTGAAGAGATCGGTATCGCGTACGAAGGAAAACTGGCCCTCGCGGTTGGCCTTCTCCAGCCGGATGTTTTTTGCCGCCCAGCCTTCGGCTATAAATTCGTCCATCACGTCCAGAAAATTGGCCGTTCCCATCCATCTGCGTTCACCGCCGGTCTCCCAGGTGAGTGCGCCGCCCCAGAAATCGAAGTAACGGCCTATTGTCGCGATAACCTCCGGCCAGCGGTCCTTGAATATTGCTGCTTCGTAGATCTTGCCAATCAGCTCGGACTGTATTGCTTCCATAAACGTTCCAGCATTGCTTCACCGGGGTATTCGGCTCCCACCTATTCGGCATCGTGGAGCATTTCGCACAAAAAACAAACGCCTATTCGGACGCCTGATGTCCCGTGCGTGATGTTTTCGTTGCGAAAATGCGGCCGGACGCTGTCTTTCCGTATGGCCGGCCGCCATGGCGGAGGTTCAGGACGATGATCCCCACGTATATTCTTGACGAGCTACCCTCCAATTGGGGGGAGCGTTTATTTGCCGTGGTGATATGCCGATCAAGAAGTCCCGTTTTGGAGCAGGGGGAACACCATGGCTACCTACACTTTGAACATGCCTTACGGGCAGTTTCCCGGGCAGTACCTGCCCAACCACTGGGCCACGGATTACAATCCGGCTCTGGGTGAGCTGTTGGACTACGGCAAATATATAAAGAGCACATCGACGACCGCCATCTATCGCATGGACAACGGCGTCGATCTCGTCATCACGGGCACCAATCTCAAATATGTTTCGAAGGGTGGCGCGATTAACGGCGGCCTGATCACGTCGCTCAAGCTCGTGGATAGCGCGGGCGGCGGTACCATTCAAACCCTCACCGGTCTGAAATGGGCGGGCAGTGATTTCTACAAGACGGTTAATCAGGGTGACTCCTGGTACACCGCGAGCATCGTGCTGAAAGGCGCCGATGTTCTGCAGGGAAGCGCTGGCAGCGATGAGCTTTGGGGTTTTGGCGGCAACGACAAGCTGATCGGCGGCGCCGGCGGTGACAATCTCGCCGGCGGACGAGGCGCCGATACCTATGACGGCGGCACGAGTACTGGAAGCATCGACCAGCCCACCTTCGATGACGCCTATAATGACCCGGTCGGCGCCAAGGGTGTCGTCGTCGACATGGCCAAGGGGACCGCGACCGACCCGTGGGGCTTTGCGGAAACGTTCAAGAACATCGAACGCATCAAGGGAACGCAGTTCGGCGACAAGATATCCGGTTCGGCTGGGACGGATGAGTTCCGTCCGCTTGGCGGCAATGACGTCGTTGATGGCCGAGGCGGGATCGATACGATCCGGTATGACCGCGACTATCAACACGGCGGCAACAAGGGCGTCACGGTCGATCTCGCGTCGGGCAAGGCGGTCGATGGCTACGGGGGAAGGGACACGCTTGCCAACATCGAGAACGCTGTTGGCACGGATGGCGCTGACAGCATCAAGGGAAGCACCGTTGCCAATGAACTGACTGGCAGAGGCGGCAACGACAAGCTGTACGGGGGGCTTGGAAAGGATCTTCTAAAGGGAGGCGAAGGCAGGGATGTGTTCGTCTTCGACACCAAGCCCAGCGCCGCCAACATCGACACGATCGCCGATTTCAACGCCAAGGATGACACGATCTGGCTCGATGACGACGTGTTCACCAAGGCCGGAAAGGTTGGCGACCTGGCACCCGCAGCATTCCATGTCGGCGCCAAGGCGCACGATGCCAGCGATCGCATCATCTACGACAAGGTAAGCGGAAAGCTATTCTACGATGCGGACGGGGATGGCAGTGTCGCTGCGATTCAGATCGCGCTTCTCGGCAAGGGACTGACATTGACGGCGTCGGATTTCGACATCATCGCATAGGCCGTCGATCTGGCATGCGCCCGGCATGGAGCCGAGCCTGCCATCGGATCGAGGACGGTTCGGCAGGAGAGGCTTTATCCATCAGCGCATCGGCGCAGGCATTGCCCTAATCAATGCCTGCGCCTCATTCCTTCATGCAAAGCGGATGATCGCGACCTTCATGCAAAGCGGATGATCGCGACTTCGCCTTCCAGCGCGCCCTTGTAGGCGGAGGCGTGCGGTTCCTCTTCGGGAACATCCGTCAGTGTGCCGATCTGGTCGAGGTCGGCTTCGAGAAAACCCTCTTCCGAAAGCGCGTTCAGCGCCTCGCGCACGGCGCTGTCGTCGTCCGGCGCGCGCAGCATGACGTGGATGTCGATGCCGTCCTCGCCTTCGCGCTCATAGGCCTTGCCGATAATGATGAAGATCATCGGGTCGTCGAGCGTGTTGTTGTCGTTGTCGGCACTGGATGCCATGGCATGTTCCTCTCGGGATGAATGATGTTCGTTGTATAAAGCGTAGGGCAGCCGGACCCAAACGCAAAATCGAGGCCGTTACCAAAAGGTGAGTCGCGGGAATCGGTGGATGTGTTTTCGCCTGCCCGACTCTTCCGGTTGATTCTATCTTCAGGCTTTATTAATGTTCTCAGGCGAGACCCGTTCGCTTCAAAAGCGACGCGAACAGGGTAGGGCGGGATGCCGAAAGCCCTGCTTTCCGGGCAGAGCAGCCATTCCTGCGCCGGATTCTTTCGCGCCGCCCCTTGACCTTTTGCCCTTAAGTCAGTAGACCGCACGCCATCAGAGCCTATGTGAGGCTGGCTGTTTCGGAACGACTCGTTCTGGAGTTCGCCTCAAACAGGGTTCGACACACGTTGAGAACATGAATGCTGCACGCATGACGCGATAATTTCGCGTCCTCTGCTCATCGAGGTCATCCACAAAAGGTGGATCGGCCTTGTTTTGCGCATGAACAGGCGTGTGGCCATGTATCCGCCCGAAAGGGCACTGAGACACTATTGCAAGGGATGGGTCTATGCCTACCGTAAACCAGTTGATCCGCAAGCCGCGCCAGGCGTCGGTAAAGCGCAACAAGGTTCCTGCTCTGCAGGAAAACCCCCAGAAGCGTGGCGTTTGCACCCGCGTTTATACGACGACCCCGAAGAAGCCGAACTCGGCTCTGCGTAAGGTCGCCAAGATCCGCCTGACCAATGGCTTCGAAGTCATTGGCTACATTCCGGGCGAAGGTCACAACCTGCAGGAACACTCTGTCGTCATGATCCGTGGCGGCCGCGTAAAGGACTTGCCGGGTGTGCGTTACCACATCATCCGCGGCGTTCTCGACACCCAGGGCGTCAAGAACCGCAAGCAGCGCCGTTCCAAGTACGGTGCGAAGCGTCCGAAGTAATATAGTAACCGGCGCCATTTCGCTGGTCAGTCCATTCTAAGTTTGAGAGACAAAAAGTATGTCCCGTCGCCACAGAGCAGAAAAGCGCGAGATCAATCCGGACCCGAAGTTCGGCGATCTCGTAGTCACCAAGTTCATGAATGCCATCATGCTGGACGGCAAGAAGTCCGTCGCCGAAACGATCGTTTACGGCGCCTTCGATGTTGTCCAGGGTAAGGCCAAGCAGGATCCGGTGACGGTTTTCCATTCGGCTCTCGACAACGTTGCGCCGCACGTCGAAGTGCGCTCGCGTCGTGTCGGTGGTGCGACCTACCAGGTTCCGGTCGACGTTCGTCCGGAACGCCGTCAGGCTCTCGCAATCCGTTGGCTGATCGCGGCTGCCCGCAAGCGTAACGAAACGACCATGGTCGAGCGCCTCTCCGGCGAACTCATGGACGCAGCGAACAATCGCGGCAGCGCCGTCAAGAAGCGCGAAGACACGCACAAGATGGCTGACGCCAACCGTGCCTTCTCGCACTACCGCTGGTAACCGAAACTAGACGTCTCGAAAGGAGTCCCAGATGGCTCGCGAATATAAAATCGAAGACTACCGAAATTTCGGTATCATGGCGCACATCGACGCCGGCAAGACGACGACGACCGAGCGTATCCTTTACTACACCGGCAAGTCCCACAAGATCGGCGAAGTCCATGACGGCGCCGCGACGATGGACTGGATGGAGCAGGAGCAGGAACGCGGCATCACCATCACGTCCGCTGCTACCACGACCTACTGGAAGGGCCGTGACGGCAAGACCCGCCGCTTTAACATCATCGACACCCCCGGCCACGTTGACTTCACGATCGAAGTCGAGCGTTCGCTGCGCGTTCTCGACGGTGCGATTGCCCTTCTCGATGCCAACGCCGGTGTAGAGCCGCAGACGGAAACCGTCTGGCGTCAGGCTGAGAAGTACAATGTTCCGCGCATGATCTTCTGCAACAAGATGGACAAGACCGGCGCGGACTTCTACCGCTCGGTTTCCATGATCAAGTCGCGTCTCGGTGCGACCGCCGTCGTCATGCAGCTGCCGATCGGCGCTGAAAGCGACTTCAAGGGCGTTGTCGATCTGATCGAAATGAACGCTCTCGTCTGGCGTGATGAATCGCTCGGCGCCCAGTGGGACGTCGTCGAAATCCCGGAAGACATGAAGGAAAAGGCCGCGGAATACCGCGAGAAGCTCATCGAGACCGTCGTCGAAATCGACGAAGCCGCGATGGAAGCCTACCTCGAAGGTAACTATCCGGACAACGACCAGATCCGTGCGCTCGTTCGCCGCGGCACCATCGACGTGAAGTTCCACCCGATGTTCTGCGGTACCGCGTTCAAGAACAAGGGCGTTCAGCCGCTGCTCGACGCCGTCGTCGATTACCTGCCGTCGCCGGCAGACATCCCGGCCATCAAGGGCATCGACGTCAAGACCGAGCAGGATATCGAGCGTCACGCCGATGATGCCGAGCCGCTTTCCATGCTCGCCTTCAAGATCATGAACGACCCCTTCGTCGGTTCGCTCACCTTCGCCCGTATCTATTCCGGCAAGCTCGAGAAGGGCACGTCGGTCATGAACACGGTCAAGGAAAAGCGCGAACGCGTCGGCCGTATGCTTCAGATGCATTCCAACTCGCGTGAAGACATCGAAGAAGCCTTCGCTGGCGACATCGTTGCTCTGGCCGGTCTCAAGGACACGACCACGGGCGACACGCTCTGCGATCCGCTGAAGCCGGTCATCCTCGAGCGCATGGAATTCCCGGAGCCGGTCATCCAGATCGCGATCGAGCCGAAGACGAAGAACGACCAGGAAAAGATGGGCCTCGCCCTAAACCGCCTGGCCGCTGAAGATCCGTCCTTCCGCGTCAAGACCGACGAAGAATCCGGCCAGACGATCATCGCAGGCATGGGCGAACTTCACCTGGACATCATCGTCGACCGTATGCGTCGCGAGTTCAAGGTCGAAGCCAACGTCGGCGCCCCGCAGGTCGCCTACCGCGAAACGATCACCCGCAAGACCGAAAAAGACTACACGCACAAGAAGCAGACCGGTGGTACCGGCCAGTTCGCTCGCGTGAAGCTCGTATTCGAACCGAACCCGGAAGGCGAAGATTTCCTCTTCGAATCCAAGGTTGTCGGTGGTTCTGTTCCGAAGGAATACATTCCGGGCGTTCAGAAGGGTATCGAAAGCGTTCTGTCCTCGGGTCCGCTCGCAGGCTTCCCGATGCTCGGCGTCAAGGCGACGCTCATCGACGGCGCCTACCACGATGTCGACTCCTCGGTCCTCGCCTTCGAAATCGCATCGCGTGCATGCTTCCGTGAAGCTTCCCGCGAAGCCGGCGCACAGCTGCTCGAGCCGATGATGAAGGTCGAAGTCGTAACGCCGGAAGACTATGTCGGCGACGTTATCGGCGACCTGAACTCCCGTCGTGGTCAGATCCAGGGCCAGGAGAGCCGCGGCGTTGCCGTCGTCATCTCCGCCAACGTGCCGCTGGCGAACATGTTCAAGTACGTGGACAACCTGCGCTCCATGTCGCAGGGCCGCGCCCAGTACACGATGACCTTCGATCACTATGCGCCGGTTCCGTCGAACGTCGCGCAGGAAATCCAGGCAAAGTATTCCGGTCAGAAGTGACCGGGGTACGCCCCTAAACAGTTTGTATGAATTCCCCTCTGCGGGATAAAGAACGGAGAGCCGGAAATGGCAAAGAGCAAGTTCGAGCGCAACAAGCCTCACGTAAACATCGGCACGATCGGCCACGTTGACCATGGCAAGAC
>NZ_JBXARJ010000031.1:0-23550 GCF_058808115.1 Shinella sp. GW821-FHT11G07 | reverse complement strand
GTTGCGCTTCATTCCCTGGTCCTCTCAATGGGCCAGAGCTTACTTCAAAATGGATTATTTCAACGGGGCAAGGTCAGCGCCAAACGCCCTGCGAGCGCCTGCGCGATACGTTGAAATCGGTATGGTGGTCGTAGCCCTTCGCCATGTTCGCATTCCTACAAGCGTGGCCGCTAACAGTGCAAGCACCAAGGCGCGGTATCGGAGCGCCAACAGGACGGGGCCGGGCTGGTGCTTGAAGGTAGCAGATCGATTTGTTGAAGCGAACGACGAGTTCGAGGCGTAGACTGCGGAAAATCAGTTGTTCCGGGGTTTGGGAAAAACCAGACTTCATTTTGCGGCACGAAATGTTGCCTTCGGCAAAACTGCGGTGCTTTCAGCAGCTAAGCGGCAGCGTTTCCGCCCGATCACACGAATAAGTCACATAATCAGCATTATGGAACTACCTGACGCCCTAGTGTATCTGCACGCCATTCAAGATCGCGATGCCACGGCGAAAGTGTGGCGCTGCATGTCGAGGACTGCCCGATAGGCCTGCCGCACCGTTTCGGCGAAGACGAACGGGCCTGGGCGGAGGCTTGAGGCGGCTGTGCCGACCAATGACAGGCCGGGCAAAGGGTTGCCGTCAACAAGGAGGCCTCCGCTGTCGTTGACGCTCAGCAGGCCTAGGTCCGCGCCGAGCAGTCGAGCGAGTGCCGAAGCCGAGGGAGTTTCGCGACAGTCGATCGTGTTGTCGTCTTTCCTTTGCGGGAAGCGCGACGAAACGAAATGCGTGCGGCCGGTTTCGAGTTCGGCAACGAGGCGGCGGTGAATGTCGCGTGCGATGCGGACGGAAAACTGTCGATGCAGGTCCAGGAGATGGCGGCGATAATGGTTCCGTTCCTTTTGCGGCAGGTTGCGCCAGACGGCCGAAAGGCGAAGGGAGGCCGCGTCGACCACCGACTGCCACTGGCCGCTTTCCCGGTTCTCTGCGCTGCGACACTCTCGACGGATGTAATGGAAGGCATCCCGGAGCGAACGGCTGGCCGGCGGCGGGCCAAAACTTGCCCTGTCATGGCCGCGCCCATGGGGTTGCGGCAGGCTGCCGGTTGCCGCGCGGACATGGACCGGTCCGGTATAACCGCTTGCGCGCAGGTCAAGAAGGATCGCCGCAAAGCGCGGGCCGTTGCCGAGGAGTGTCAGTACCGGCGGTTCTTCGCATTGGGACAGCCGATCGGCAGCCGCATGGGCCGCGCGCCAGGAATCGGCTTCGCGTTGTGCTGCCCCTAAGCCGGTGGCAATGAAGACATGATCGAACTCGGCCCGGTCCCCTTCCCGGAAACGGAGCTGGACGCGGTCGTTTCGGGGAACGGCATCGCGTACCTCGCCACGGAAGGTGCGGATGCGAATGTCCTTGCGAAGGCTCAGGGCCTCGCTGAAGCGGGCCAGCACATAATCCCGGAAGAGCGCGCGGGGAACATGCAGATCTTGCGGCCCGCGCAACGAGGCAATCGCACCATCGGCCAAAAGGTTGCCGTTCAGCCAGTCGGCGAAGTCGTCGGGACGATCGGGGATGACCGACAGGTCACGCGCCGGTTCGGTGGCCAAGGCCTTCCCAGCGGGGCCATTGCCGAAGGCACCCGGCGCGTCCTCCGCATCGATCAGCCAAGCTTCGAAGGGCTGATGAAACCGCTTCATGAGGGCGATCGTCGTGGCAAGGCCTGAGAGGCCTGCCCCGATCACCGCAATTTGCATCATCGGGCTCTCTTGCCGTGCGGGCCTTTCAATGAACATGCAATACCCCTTCCCTGCACCCTGGAACGAGACGTCTGGCAGCATGATAACGCTAATTTCTGTAATTTCTACCTTTTTAGTGTATTTTGTTGGCGGCTAGGTTTTTGATGGCAATCGGCCCGTCGATCGCGCCTTCGGACGAGGCATCCAGAAGGTCGGCGAGGGTCGTACTGTCGAGGATTTCGCCGTATACGAAGGCAATCCGCGCAAAGACACGGCGGACGGTGCACTGCTTTTTGTCGCGGCAGTCCCGGCAATAACCGCCATTTGCGAGACATGCGACAGGCACCAACGGCCCCTCAGTTGTGCGCAGAATGGCGCCGAACGTGATCTCATCCGGGCGTCTCAGCAGGAGATATCCCCCGCGCTGGCCTCTTCGGCTTGCGACAAACCCGGCCCGCTTCAGCTCCAGCAATATCTGCTCCAGAAACTTCTTCGGGATGCTTTCTCGACTGGCGATCACCGAGATGGGCAGCGGGGCTTCGGGATGCATCCGGGCGAGAGCACGCAACGCACGCAAGGCGTATTTGGATTTTTGCGAGATCATGGGGCCTTGCTCCCGCGTGAGGGCGCGGCGCGTGGCGAGCCTGTCATCTGGCGGAAATCCTCGCGCTGATGTTTTCGGCAACCGAACGCGCCTGAACGCGGATATCGGGTACTGCGGTAATCTCCCAGTGACGCCCGGCGGTCAGCGGCCCCATGGCGTAAAGGCCGGATTTGCCGTTCCCACCGGCGGCAAAGGCCGTAGAATTTTCGTCGACGTCGATGCCAAGTCCGGCAGGATCCGATTGCACCAGTCCGTGATCGGCGAGGCTTGTCAGAAGCGGTGAAGCCTTCACCGTACATCGGTCGAAACCGGTGCAGTTGACAATCAGGTCCGTGGATAGCGCCAACCCGTCGCGGGTCTTGATCCGGACCTCGATCCGCCTGCCCACCCGTCGCACCGCCTCCAGCCGCCCCTTGTGGCAACGAAGTTGCCCGGTTTGTTGAAGTGTCTCGATTTGACGTGCGACGCGAGGCGCCATCCGGTGACGGTGGACACTCCAGAAGGTGGCCGCATGACGCAGAAAGCGCGCTTGTTGGGTGGGGTTCCAGCCGGTCCATATGGCCTGGGTAATCGGGCGCAGACCGTCCATGACGGCCCGCCAGTCTGGTGCGACGCCTGCTTTCGCGCGCAGGATCGATAGCATTTCACTCACCTCGCCGCGTACCGGGATGAGCGCCGGTGCTGCGGGATCGGCGCGTTGGTCAAGGTGTGCTTGCGGCAGCAGAGCATGGCGCGAGACGGCGTGGATCTTGCCACGAAAGCCCCGCCGTTTGAGCAGCAGGCATTGGTCGATCATGGTCAGGCCGGTTCCGACGAGCAGGACGTCGCCATCGCCGGCTAAGCGTTCGAGCCAGTCTTCTGCCCAGGGATCGTGCACGATGAAGGGCTGGATATCGGAAGAAAGCTGGTCGGCCGGAAGAGGCAGGCGCGCAGTCCCCACCCCCGTGCAAAGCGCTGCGAAGTCGGTCACAAGCTGCGTTCCATCCGAGAGCCGGAACGTCAGGCCGCGATCCTGCACAGCCTCGGCGCTGCAGGCCTCCGCATCGACGAGGGTCAGAGCAGCGCGATTGGCCGTGCGCTTCAAGGCGGCATCGAGGCTGTCGCCGAGATACCGGCCGTAGAGTTGCCGAGGCACGAAATCGTTTCCTGCCGCCGACGTGTCGTTCTCAGCCAGCCAGTCGACGAAATGGTTCGGCCGATCAGCAAAAAGGCTCATGCGGCCAGCCGGCACGTTCAGGAGAAGGCAGTCAGGATTGGCGGCGTAGGCGATTCCCCGCCCGCGTTTGCGCATTGCGCCGACGAGACAGACCCTCGCTGTCGCCGGCAACACGTCGACGAGGTTGAGCGACAGGGCAATGGCCGAAAAGCCCGATCCGATGACGGCAACATCCGCATGTGTGGTCATTCAAATTCCTCCTGCGAGGATCCGCTCGGAAAGGCAGACGCTTATCTCTACTAAATATATCGATTTTAAATTTTCTCAATACGCTAAACAAAACGCCGTCACTATCCGCCAGGTTCCCCTCACCGTCCCGGGCAAGTGCCTTGTATGGGACATGCGGAATGGTAGAGTGCGGGCGAACATGCTCGTGCCGGTCGGACTTGAAGCCGTGGATGCGGGAACAAAGAGCTCACCCGCGAATTCCTCGCGGCGAGCGCGGGGTTCCGCTAGATCGCCGTGAGTGCTTTGAAAACGTTAAAGGTTTCGCAGTTCTGTCGATTCTGGACATGCAATCTGTCCGCCGTTTTCGCGGCAGAGCAACGGAAATAATCTATACAGTCTCTATAGAATGTGATCTTTTCACCTGTCTCAGCCTGTGCGCCCTGAAACCACCTTCAGCAAGGAGCAGACGACATGGGTACGATTTCATCGCCGCTTGACCGACCCATTCGAACCGCCGCCGTCATCAGCACGGAGGACGAAGCGATCGCGGTGGCACGCACGATCGCGGGTGTTTTTGGCGGTTCGGTGCCGGCGCCGGAAACGGCGGAAGCGCGGCTTGACCTTCTCTCACGCTCCGGTCTGCTCGGCGTTTCCGTACCGACTGATCACGGCGGCATCGATGTCTCCAACACCATCCTCGCCACCATCTGTACTGAAGCGGCGGCGCAATCGGCAACGCTCGGTGAAATTCTCGCCGCTCATTTTGTCGGTCTGGAGCGTGTTCGAAGTTTGGGTACGGAGGGACAGCACAACACGGTTTTCTCCGCAGCGCTTGCCGGCGCGCGGCTTGCGGGCGCCTCAGTACAGCGCAAGGATGCGTTGACGCTGGTTCCGCATGGCCTTGGCTGGCGCTTGAACGGCGAGGCATTTTGTACCCCCTGTACGCGGCATGCTGATTGGGTGCTGGTGCCGGCGCGGCCCGGCGGCGGCAAGACGGCCGGACTGCTGCTTTCGGTTCGTGTATCGGGCCTGCGCTATGCCGCAAACACCTGCGAGCCGGCAAACGGAAAGCCGCAGCCGGCTGAGCATGTGCTTTTCAAGGATGTCGTGGTCGACGGCGATACCCTGTTGCATCCCGCTGGCGAGGGCGTGCAACGCTCCGTCCCCCACGACCTCGAATTGCTTCTCGAAGCGTCGCGACATCTCGGCGCGGGGCGTCGCGTGCTTGTGCACATGTTGGATCGACCGGATGCCGCACCGTTTACCGTCGGTCTGCTTTCGGCACGGCTTGCAGCGGGGGATGCGATAGTCGCCGAGGCCGGGCGCGCGATCGATGCCGCCCAGATCGGGCTCGCCGAACATCATCGCACCAACGCCTTCCTCGCCGCCGCCGCCGCTCTGGCCATTGCCCGGGAAGCGTCCGACCATGTCAAGGATGCAGAGACCGCGCGATCCGGTGACGCAGCGTCAACCGGCGGCCTTCCGGGGCACTTGCTTTCTGCCCTGCAGGAAAGCGGGCAAATTCATCTCGATCTGCACCGGCATCGTGAGGACGGGGAAAAGTAGGCCGCAAGATTCAAGTGATCTGTGCAGTATTATCTTCAACAATTTGTATTATTTATATTTTCCGTATTATATAATAACGTTTCCAGCCAGCGGAACAATGCGAATCATGGCGCACGCCCTGCATGGGCAGAGGTGAAACTCACGCTTCGTTCCGCATAAAACAGCCAATGGTGAAATTCGCTGTTGCCAAGCGCCAATCCACTTAATAAAGTGTTAAGTGAAAGGTGAGGCCATGGACGATATCGCTGTTGCTGCGAAGAATCAGGCTGTTGTCGGTGAGAAGGTCAAGGCTTTCCGCACCGCCCGACGCATGTCGCTGCGCACGCTGGGAGATGCTACCGGCACGACCGCGAGCTTCCTCAGTCAACTCGAGCGGGGCCTGAGCGGTGTCAATATCAGCACGCTGATGCGCATTGCCGGCGCGCTCGGCATCAGCCTCACCGACCTTTTCGACGATGGATCCCCGCCCGTCGGTCGCGTCCTGCGCAAGCATGGGCGCCCTGCCCTGCCGCCGGCCGAGGGCTATCGCAAGATGCTTCTGTCGCGCCGTCCGATCCGCGACATGGAAGTCTATATCGGTGAATTCGATCCCGGTGGCTCGACGGGCGACAAGCCTTACAGCCATGGGGATTCGCATGAACTCTTCTTCGTTCTGCAGGGCAAGGTGGAACTCACCCTCGGCGAGGAACGCCATGTGCTGTCGGCCGGCGACAGCATCGAATATCCAAGCTCGGTTCCGCACAAGACCGAAAACATCGGCACGGAAACCGCTGAAGTCCTCTGGATGATCGCGCCGCCCACCAGCGTCGCGGATGACCTCGACAAATACCTGCCACGGCCGGGCTCGTAACCGCAGCAGGAACAACGCACGCGAGCGCTACTGGGAGTAATGACGATGAAGAATTTTGCGAGGGCTTTCGCCCTAACGATGACGTGCGCCCTGGCGTTGCCGGCGTTTGCACAGGAAAAGCCGGTCGCCGGCGAAGTGAAGGAAGGCTCGCTCAAGGGAAAGACGCTGACCTTCGTCTCCTATGGCGGCATCTACCAGGACGGCCAGGTCGCCGCCCTTCAGGATTTCGTCACGAAATCCGGCGTGACGCTGCTCAATGACGGCCCGACGGAAATCGCCAAGCTGAAGGCGCAGGTCGATGCCGGCAACGTCACCTGGGATGTCGTCGATACCGCCGACCTGCCGCCCTACGTCCATTGCGGCACGCTGTTCCAGAAGCTCGACTTCTCCAAGCTCGACGTCTCGAAGATCCCGCCGAACCAGGTCGGCGAGTGCTCGGTCCCGGCGATGAACTACGGCGTCGTGCTGATGTACAAGAACGAGACCTACAAGGACAATCCGCCGAAGAACTGGGTCGACTTCTTCGACACGGAGAAGTTTCCGGGCAGCCGCGCCATCGACGGCAGCGGCGATCCGACCGGCGGCCTGATCGAGCAGGCCTTCAAGGCAACCGGCGGCGATCCGAAGGCGATGACGGCCGATGACATCGAAAAGGGCATCCAGAAGCTGCGCGATCTCGGCCCGGACACGATCTATTGGAAGACGGGCGCTGAATCGCAGCAGCTCGCCGAATCCGGTGAAGCGGACATGGTCATGATGTGGACCGGCCGCGCGATGACCGCCGTGAAGAACGGTGCCCAGTATACGCCGGTCTGGCAGGATTGGCTGGTCGTCATGGACCAGATGACCATTCCGGTCGGCGTCAAGGATCCCGATGCTGCTTACGCCCTTCTCAACGCCTATCTCGGGGCGCGCTCGCAGGAGATCCTGACCGAAAAGACCTCCTACACGCCGATCAACCTCGACTCCAAGCCGAAGGTGGATGACGTCACCGCCGCATTCCTCACCAGCACACCGGAGCGTATCGGTCAGAGCTATCAGCAGAACATCCCGTTCTGGGTGAAGAACTTCGATCTCGCCGCCGAGAAGTGGAATGCGCTTCTCTCCGGCAACTAAGCCTTGATCCCTCGCAAGTCCGGCTTCGGCCGGACTTGCTTCCATGACGGGAGATCTCCATGACCGCCACAACCCCCGACCTAGCCGTCAGCGCTGAACAGCCCAGATTCCTTTCACGATTTCGCCCCCGTGGCGCGGTCTGGCTAGCGGCGCCCGCCGTGCTGGTGCTCGTGATCGCACTGGCCTATCCGCTGGCGATCGTCGTCGTCCGCAGCTTCACCGATCCAGCGCCCGGCATCGGCAACTACGTCTGGTTCTTCCAGTCCGCGGTCAATAGGACGGTGCTGCAACGGACCTTTGTGGTCGCCGCCTGGGTAACACTGGTTTCCCTCATCTGCGCCTATCCTTACGCCTACGCCATGACCATCGTCGGCAAGAATGTCCGGCTGGTGTTGATCCTTTGCGTGCTCGTGCCCTTCTGGCTGAGTGGCGTCGTGCGCACGCTCGCCTGGGTCATCCTGTTGCAGGATTCCGGCGTCATCAATTCGTTTCTACGCAGCCTCGGCCTTTCGCCTGTCAAGCTGATCCGCACGCTGCCCGGCGTGATCATCGGTATGACGCAGGTGCTGCTACCCTTCATGATCCTGCCGATCTATTCCGTGATGAAGGGCATAGATACACGCCTGTTGCAGGCTGCCCGCAGCCTCGGCGCAAAGCCCTGGCGCGCCTTCGTGCAGATTTACATGCCGCTGTCGCTTCCCGGCGTCTATGCCGGCGTCATCATCGTCTTCATCCTGTCGCTCGGCTTCTACATCACGCCGGCACTGCTCGGTGGCCCGCGCAGCACCATGCTGTCCTCGCTCGTGCAGAACCAGGTGTTGAGCCTGCTCAACTGGGGCCGTGGTGGCGCCATGGGTGTCGTTCTGCTGGTCGCAACCTTCGTGCTGCTCGCCATCGCCGCCCCGCTGATGCGGCAGAAACACACCAGCTCGCGCAGGGAGGCCTGAGCCGATGCCCTCTTTCCCGCGCGTTCTCCTCGGCCTCTTCTGCCTGCTCGTCGCCGTGCTGTTGCTGGCGCCGACGCTGGTCGTGATCCCGATGTCGTTCAACGGCAACAAGTCGCTGGCTTTCCCACCGGTCGGTTTCTCGTGGCAATGGTACGGCAACTTCTTCACCAATCCGGACTGGACGACGAGCTTCACCAACTCGCTGTTCATCGCCCTCATCGTCGCTGTCGTCGCAACTGTCGTCGGCACCCTCGCCGCCTTTGGCGTGACCCGCGCGGCGGCGCGCACCGGCGGGCTGCTGCGGGCCCTGCTGATCACGCCGATGGTCGTGCCCGGGGTGGTGCTGGCGATCGGCATCTATGCCGTCTATCTCGACGCGCATCTGGTCGGTACCGTCACTGGCTTCGTGCTGGCGCATACGATGCTCGCCATTCCTTTTGTGTTGATCGCGGTGCAGGCAAGCCTCGAAGTCTTCGATCGCCGGCTGGAGACAGCGGCCTCGAGCCTCGGCGCCGGCCGGCTGACGGTGTTTCGCACAGTGACGCTGCCGCTGATCCTGCCGGGCATCCTGTCCGGTGCGCTCTTCGCCTTCATCACCTCGTTCGACGAAATCATCGTCGCGCTGTTCATCACCAGCCCCTACCTGAAGACCCTGCCGGTGCAGATCTACTCGTCGATCACCCGCGACGCCGACCCGACGGTTGCCGCCGTCGGCACCCTGCTCTTCATCGCGACGTCGCTCATCATCATTGCCGGCCTGCTCTTCGGCATGCGCCGTGGAAGGACATGACCATGAATGCACCCCAACGATCCGCTGGTGCTGCGATCGAAATCCGCAAGGCCTCGAAGCGTTACGGCGCTTTCGTGGCACTCAACGACATCGATCTCCACATCCGCCCCGGCGAATTCATGACGCTGCTCGGCCCCTCTGGTTCCGGCAAGACGACGACGCTGAACCTGATCGCCGGCTTCACCGACATCAGTTCCGGCACGCTGGAAATCGGCGGAAAGAGCGTGACCGGCCTGCCCTCGCACAAACGTAACATCGGTGTGGTCTTCCAGCACTACGCGCTCTTCCCGCACATGACGGTCGGCAAGAATGTCGCCTATCCGCTGACGCTCCGCGGCATCAAGGGCGAGGACCGCGAACGCCGGGTCAAACGCGCGCTCGACATGGTGAAGATGGCGGATTTTGCCCATCGCTATCCGAACGAGCTTTCCGGCGGCCAGCAGCAGCGCGTGGCGCTCGCCCGAGCGCTGGTCTTCGACCCGCCCCTGCTCCTGATGGACGAGCCGCTCGGCGCGCTCGACAAGAAGCTGCGCGAATGGCTCCAGCTCGAGATCAAGCGCATCCATCGCGAACTCGGAACGACCTTCGTCTACGTCACCCACGACCAGGAGGAGGCGCTGGTGCTGTCTGATCGCATCGCCGTTTTCAACGGTGGCCGCATCGAGCAGATCGGTACGGGACGTGAACTCTACGACAATCCGGCGACGCTGTTCGTTGGTCGCTTCATCGGCGAATCCACCGTATTGCGGGGCGCAAGCGAAGTCTCCGGTAATGACACGATCATGACCATCGGCAACGACAGGATCGTGGCGCACAGCCGCCTTGCCGGCGATGCCCGGCCGGTCATGCTCCTGCGGCCGGAGCGCGTGGCGCTGAAGCGTGCCGGTACCGATGTCGTGACCGGCGAAAACCGCCTGTCCGGCTCGGTCGCCGAGGCGATCTATCTCGGCTCCGGCTCGAAGTACGAGATCCGGCTCAACGACGGCACGATCGCCGTCGTTCGCAGCCCGCTCGGCGCAACGGATTTCGCCATCGGCGACAGCGTAGACATCGCCTTCATGCCCGCCGACCTCATTCTTCTTCCCGACGATGCCAGCGCCGACGTGACGCTGACTTGAACCCGAAAGCATCCCCATGGACGTCAAGACCAACGGCAACATTTCCTTCTGGTACGCCGATATCGGCGGCATTCCCCAGAAGCGCCCTCCCCTTCCCGGCGATCGCGAGGCCGATGTCTGCATCATCGGCGCCGGTTACACCGGCCTGTGGACCGCCTACTACCTGAAGAAGGCCAATCCGGCCCTCGATATCGTCGTGCTCGAGCGGGAATTCGCCGGATTCGGCGCGTCGGGCCGCAATGGCGGCTGGCTCTCCGGCGGCTTCAGCTGGTCGCGTGAGAAATACGCAAAAACCTCCAGCCGCGGCGCCGTCGTCGACATGCAGAACGCCATGGCCGGGACCGTCGACGAGGTCGAACGCGTCACCAAGGCCGAGGGCATCGACGCAGATCTCATTCGCGTCGACAAGATCATCGCCGCCACCAACGCCGCCCAGCTTGAACGCGTGCGCGAAAGTTACCAGTTCGATCTCGACTGGCAGATGCCGCCGGAACGTGTGCAGCTTCTGTCGGCGGACGAGGCCGCAAAGCACATCAACATCGCTGACCTCCGCGGCGCCATCATCTACCGCGGCATGGCCCGCGTGCAGCCGGCCAAGCTGGTGCGCGGCCTTGCACGTGTCGTCGAAGGCCTTGGCGTGTCGATCTATGAGGGAACCAGCGTCACCTCGTTCGAGAAAGGTCGTGTCGAAACCGACCGCGGCACGGTGCGCGCGCCCTACATCATCCGTGCCACGGAAGGCTTTTCCGCGGGCCTGCCGGGCTATGAACGGACATGGCTGGCGCTGAACAGCGCGCAGATCGTCACCGAACCCGTGCCGGATGCGCTCTGGAAGCAGATCGGCTGGGAAGGCCACGAACTGCTCGGCGATGCGGCGCACGCCTATTGCTACGCCCAGCGCACGCGTGAGGGAAGAATCACCATGGGCGGGCGCGGCGTACCCTATCGCTTCGGCTCGAAGACCGACGTCAACGGCCAGACGCAGCAGGCGACCATCGACGCGCTGCACGGCATCCTCACGCGGTTGCTGCCGCAGACGAAATCGCTGAAGATCGACCACGCCTGGTGTGGCGTGCTCGGCGTGCCGCGCGACTGGTGCACGACGGCTGGTTTCGATCGCTCGACGGGTATCGGCTGGGCCGGCGGCTATGTCGGCCTCGGCGTCTCCAGCTCGAACCTCGCCGGCCGCACGCTTGCCGATCTTGTTCTCAACCGGGAGACCGAACTGACCGGCCTGCCCTGGGTGAACCGCACGGTCCGCAAATGGGAGCCGGAGCCGTTCCGCTGGCTCGGCGTGCACTCCATGTACCAGCTCTACCGCATGGCGGATGACCGTGAATTCGCCGGCCAGCCGCACACATCAAAGCTGGCGGCACTCGCCGACAGCATTACCGGCCATTGAAACACGCACTTTAAGACAGGACATATGATGACCAGTTTTGAGAATTTCGGCGACCTCCTGAGCCTCGATCTCGGCGCCTTCGCGTCGAAACAGACCTCGCTCGAGGGCAATCAGGAGGAGGCGGCCGTCGCCCTCTGGACCAGCCCCGACGGCAAGATGGAAACCGGCGTGTGGGAATGCACGCCCGGCCGCTTTACCGCCGACCGCAGCGACCACGCCGAAATCTGCCATCTACTTGTCGGTCGCGTGACGCTGCACAACAGCGACGGCACGGCAAAGGAGATCGGCGCCGGCGAAATGTTCGTGCTGCCGCTTGGCTGGCGCGGCGAATGGACGATCCACGAGCAGACCCGCAAGATCTACACGATGGTCGCTGCCGGCGTTTAAGCCGCTTTGATAGTTCGCCCATTGAGACAAATGGAAGGGCCGGGGCATGAAGCCCCGGCCCTTCCATTTTATCGACCGCCCTTCGATAGCCCGTGAATCTGAAAGCATTTCGAACATAAATCGAAGATTGCCCACAAAATGAAAAGGCAGTATCTGTACGCCACGTTCGCGTTCAACTTGCATCCGTTGTTATCGACATGCTGCTTTCCGCCCTTGCATAAGCATCGGCAGTTTGTGAGGCCTCTCGTCGTACCCAAGTCGGATGACGCGATCTTTCGCATCCTGGTGGGGGAGTTGGGTTGCACGGACTGGATTTGCATCGATATCGAAGCGGAATGAAGCCGCTTGTGGCGAGCGTGTTGCATCTGGCGGCGGCAGCAAGCCTCGTCGGCCTGTCGCCCGATCGTGCGACGGCCGACCCTGTGGATCGTGGCGGTTCGGTGGCCGGTTCGGTGATCGAGCAGAAGATGGGCGAGGAAGTCCGCTTCGTCGATTTTTCGAACTGGCAGAATGTGGTGCGTTACCAGAACCTTCTGGGCGGGGACGTGTTGCGCACCAACGCGGTCGGCCAGCTTGCCATTCTTTTCGCAGACCGCACCCAGGTCCGGCTCGGCCGCAATTCCGCGCTGCAGGTCAAGCAGATGGCGCCGGGCGACGATACCACGCTGAACCTCCAGTCCGGCACGATGTGGGCCCGCGCCCAGCGCGGCGGCCAGGGCCTTGCGGTGGAGACCCCGGCAGCGACGGCGGCAATCCGCGGCACGGACTGGACCCTGACCGTCAAGGGCGATCAGACCTCACTGGTCGTACTCGAAGGCCAGGTCGAGCTGAAGAACGACCTTGGCAGCGTGGAAGTCTCCCAGGGCGAAGCCGCCGTTGCGTCCGTCGGCCGGGCGCCGCAAAAATTCGTCATCGTCACGCCGGACGACCGCGAGCAGATGCTTTTCTACCTGACCCTGCGGGACGGCTTCACCATCATACCGGCAACGCCATTGCCACTCGATCGCATGCGCGAGGAGCAGGCGCGGGTCTCGGCTATTCCTGCCGATGCGCGCAGTGCAGACGACTGGCTGGTTCTTGCGGAGGTGAGCTTGAGCCTCATTGGGCGCGACGCGGCACGCGTCGCACTCGCCGAGGCCAGGAAGGGACGGCTGACACCTTCCGGCAAAGCGCGTGCCGCCATGACGGAGGCATTGCTGGCCGGCGCCGAGACGCGCTACGCGGACGCTGCGCGTCTCTTCGCAGAGGCGAAATCCGGGCTGGATCCTGTCCGCCGCGGCATCGCCGCCTATGGGGAGTATTATGCACGCTCGCTGGCGAGTCCCGAGCTTGTATTGACGCCGCCGGGAGAGGTTCGGGACCCCTATTCCGCCGTTATGAAAGCCTACACGGTTGGCTTCCTCGAAGACATTCCCGCAGCGATCGCCGTTATGCGCGATGCGGAGGCACGCTTTCCCGACGAATCGTCGCTTCCGGCAATCCGTGCGCTCCTTGCCCAACTCATAAACGACCGCGAGCAGATGCGCGAAGCGGTCGATCGCGCCCTCTCCCTCGATCCCGACGATCCGCTTGCCTTGGCTGCCCGTGCACGGTTTCTCGTCGATTTCGAAGGAAATCTAGAAGGAGGCCTCGCGGATCTGACACGCGCGACCGAGCTTGCGCCGGGCTCTTCCTCGATGTGGAACGATCTGGGCCTTCTGCAAGATGCGCGTGGCGCCACCCGCGCAGCGGAAGCGGCATTGATACGGGGGATCGAGCTCGATCCGGAAAGTCCCATCGGGCACGCCAACCTTGCGATTTTCTATCTCGATCAAAGTCGCATGAAGGAAGCTAAGCGCGAAATTGATCTGGCGATAGCCGCCGATCCTGCCTTCAGCTTCGCCCTGCTCGCCCGCGGCCGCTACTACCTGCAGACCGGTGAAGTGGAAAAGGCGGTGGACGACATGCTAGCCGCCTCTACCGCCAATCCGGGGCATTCACAATCCCAACTCCTGTTGGCGGCGGCATACTACGAAAGCGGTGCGCGGGAACCATCCGACCAGGCGCTCGACAACGCCGACCGGCTTGACAAAAACGACGCCACGATTTCCTCCATGAGAGCGGCCATTGCGATCGATGACTATGACGCGGAGGGAGCGATCCGCAACGCTCAGGAATTCCTGCGCCGATCACGGGCGCAGGGCGGCCATTTTGCGCCGCTCGAGGCCAACCAGACTGCCGGATCGACACTGAACAGTGCCTTCCGCCTACAAGGGCTCGATGCCTGGGGGCAGTACTACGGAGATGCTGTTTTCGACCCCTTCGCCGGCAGCTCCTACACCGACCAGTCGCTGCGCGGCGGCACCGATTCACTAACCAGCTCATTCACTCCGGGCGAAAACGTCATTACGGACAATCCGAACAGCAAGTCGTTTTCGTCGCTGATCCAGGGCCTGATGTTCGATCCGCATCTGATTTCCGGCCGCTCCCGTTCGGCCAATCTTCTGCGCCGACCCTTCTTTGAGGGGTCGATCGGCATCGGCACAACCCTCAATCCGGGCACCGAAGGATGGCTCGGCGAATTGACGCTTCAAAGCTACGCAAATGAGCCGGTGCCCATCAGCACTTACCTTAATTTGCAATATGCAGGGACGCCCGACGATACACGCCGTGTCGATGACGGTGTGGTATCGCGTGACATCGGCAATGATCCGGAAGTCATGAGCCTGACTGGCTACGTGACCTCCACCATCGCGCCTGATGACCGGCTGGTCACCTATGTGAACCACAGCAAATCCACCTTCGATATGAATGTACCGTTTTTCTTTCCCAATTACCCCGGTCTTTTGTATGGGTTGGAGACCACCTTCACGACGGCTGGCCTCGGCTGGAGCCATACCGTCGATTATCGTAATGTCATCAATGCAGCCCTGCTCTTTTCCTCGCTTGATTTCCGACGGGATATTCTCCGTACGGCTCCCCCGGATTTCGAAGACCTTACAGTGGAGTTCGGGCAGAAGAGCTATGTCGCGGCCGTCAATCATACCGTCGAGAGCGACGACCTCACGTGGCGTTACGGCATTGAGGGCGGATTTCTGGACAGTATGTTTGACTACAGAGTAGAGATTCCTGGCTGGCCGGCGGAGAGCGGGTCTGGTCGGGACGGGGGCTACTTCACGAAAGCTTACGTTGATGTATTGCATGACATCAGGCCGGAGCTGAAGGTGGAATACGGCCTGTTCGGAACCATTGTGGGCGGAAGCGACGACAATGCCAGACACCTGGAACCGCGGGTCGGGCTTGCTTGGATCCCCATCGAGGGGCACTGGCTACGTGCCGGCTACATCCGGCAAAGCTCGGATATGACGACGCCGACGCTCGCGCCTATTGGCATTCTCGGCTTGCAGCCGAATGATTTCAGCGTGGGCACAGACGGCTATTTCGACACCCTTGCCGTCAAGTGGGATGCTGAGTGGACCGATCGTTTCTTTACTACGGTCGACTACCAGCATCAGATTTTCCATGATCTGTCGATCAACGACGCTCTGATCATGTCGAACTTCGGTTTCAGCAGGGCGGAGGCCGACCGTCTCGCGATGACTGCCAATGTGGTGCTGGGTCACGGTTTCGGTCTGTCGGCGACCTATGCCCTGACCTTCTCCGAGGTCAAGGATCCGGATAGCCCTGCCTTTGGTCAGGATCTCCCCTTCCTACCTCGCCATTCCGGACAGGTTGCCTTCACCTATGTGAGTGAGGAGAATGTAAAAGCGACCATCGCCGCCAATTATATTGGCGAGCGATACGGTGATGTGAGCCCGCGAGTGTTGGATGGCTACTGGACGCTGGACGCCCAACTGACTTGGGAGCCGCTCGACAAAAACGTCGTCTTCGAGGCCAGCGCCTACAACCTGCTTGACGAAGATTTTGAGGTCACACCGGACTTTACTGGTTGGGGCCGCGTGTTCAAGGGTATGATTAAGGTTCGCTTTTGACCTGCCGACGCGTCACAATAGATGTTTGCCGCAAAGCTTTATCGAGCTGCACTTTTTGCGAACTTGGAGACGCGAACTGGCGCACAACGCCGGTGTGATCACCACTCCGGCGTTGTGCAAAAACGGCTCAGACGAGCGCCGTCACCTGGATTTCGACCAGCAGTTCCGGGGCGGCCAGTCGGGCTTCTACCGTGGCGCGGACCGGCAGGTTGTTCGGGTCGACCCACTGGTCCCAGACTTCGTTCATCTGGCTGAAATGGGCGATGTCGCGCAGCCAGATGTTGACGCTGATGAGCTTGGCCTTGGAGGTGCCGGCCTCAGCAAGCAGGCTGTCGATCGTGGCCAGGATGTCGCGGGTCTGTGCGACGGCGTCTGCACCGTCGCCGGTGACGCCGGCGGTCGTGACGATGCCGTTGACGACGACGGCTTCGCAGAAGCGCTTGCCGGGCTTGATACGCTTGATCATCAAAAATCTCCCTTGGTTGTGATCAGAGAATGGTTTTGCCGAAGGCCGACAGGATGAAGTTGGCGCATTCCGCGCCGATCGGCGATGGCAGCGCGGCATCAATGCCGGAAATGCTGAGCGAGCGCAACTTGCCGCTGAGCGCCGCCATTTCCATCGCTGAATGGGTCTCGCGCACCGTAATGCCGCCGATGCCGCCGCTCCAGCCGGACATGTCGGTCGCGGTCGGCGAATAGCAGAGATGGAAGCCGCGGGTGCCGGCGGACGCGATGGCAATCGCCTCGCGCATCGCCTGGCGCAGCCCCACGGCATCGATTTCCGCCATGGTGAAGATGCGCGTGCGCGAGGCCTTCAACGCCGCCGCCTCGTCCGGCGCCGCGTTGCGAAGGCCTATCAACACGATGTTCTCAGGCGCGACATGCGGTGGCAGGCGATCCAGCATGCGGCGCAGCACGGCGTTTTCCGCAGGCGGCGCGGCGGTGTCTCCTTCCGGCATCATCGCCGCGTCGGAATCGATCCAGATCATGCCCAGCGCATCGTGCCGGCGGCCGGCTTCCTCGACAAAACGGATGACATCACGCCTGCGGGCACAGACGGAGAGTGTCAGCGCGTTTTCATCCGCACTTCGCTCGAAACCAAGATGATCGATGCGCTCGGCAATGTTCTGCACGACGACGAGCGCGCCGCCAATCGCGTCCGTCTCGATCGCATAGGTCCTCGCCTCGCTCGTCTCGTGCACGTCCCGCATCGGAACCTTCTCCACATATTCTGACGTCATCACCGTCAGCAGCGCACCGTAATTCATGCGGAAGCTGACATTTTCGCCGACGGCCAAGGGCGGGTCGGCGTCGGTGAGGTCAAGCACTAGATGGTCGCTTGATGCGCCGAGAACCCTGACGCCCGGTCGGGTTGGCATCAGCCCCTCGGCGATCACGTCCTCGCGGCCGATATTGGCGATGCCGCGCAACCGGTCGCCCTCATCGACGAAGATCGGCACATTGCCGAAGGCATCGATGCCGGATTGGCCGATCGGCATGGAGGGTTTTGTCTTGACCTCCAGCAGTTCGCCGGTGAGTTCGAAGGCGTCGCGGTCGAGCGCCTCCCAGGGGGTGGTCAGGAACGTGTCGCGCCCGCCCTGCAGGATCGCCTCGCCAATGCGCAGGTTGTTGATTCCGACCGGCATGCCTCCTGCAAGCAACAGCGGCAGCGAGGAGGAGTTGCCGCCGGAAACCCAGTCGAGCGGGTGACCGGTAATGCTCTCCACCTTGTAGGCATGGGCGACGAGTTGCGTCAGGTTTTCCTGAGTGGGTATGATGGCACCGAAACAGGTGAGGTTCGTGCCGACGCCAGCTATGCGCACGCCCGGCAGGTTCATCACCGCTTCGACAGTCGGAATGAGATCGCTCGGCCAGATGCCTTCGCGCAGATCCCCGAGGTCGATCATCAGGATGATGTCGTGCACACGGCCGAGCCGCTCGGCTACGCGTGAAATCTCGCGCATCAATTGCAACTCGGATTGCAGGCTAATGTCGACGGTGCGCACCAACTCTTCCACGCGTGTCAGTGGCGGGCTGCGCAGCAGCATGATCGGGCAATCGATGCCGGCATCGCGTAGGCGGCGGATATTTTCGAAGCGGGATTCCGCAATGCCCGCCACACCGCCACGCAGCATGGCGCGCGCGACCTGCGGCATGCCGCAGGTGCCCTTCGTCACGCCGAACGGTGTAATGCCGGACTGGTGGCAGAGATCCACGATGGTGCGGGCATTGTGTTCGATGCGGGCGAGATCGATGGAGATTTGCGGGTCGGACATGCATCAGTTCCTATAAAGGAGGCCCGCGGTGTCGATCTCCGGTTTTCGGCCCGAAACCAGATCGGCGACGAGTTTCCCCGAGCCGCAGGCCATCGTCCAACCGACATGTCCGTGGCCGGTATCGAGGAAGAGGTTCTCGTAGCGCGCCCGTCCATGCACCGGGACGGAGCCCGGCATCATCGGACGCAGGCCCGACCAGAGCGTAGCCTTCCTTTCGTCGATGGCACCGGGGAAAAGGTCGTGCGCGGTGCGAAACATGTTCGCGAAGTCGGCGGGCTTGAAGCTGCGATCGTAGCCGGCGAATTCGGCGGTAGAGGCAAGGCGCAGCCTATTGCCGAGGCGCGAATAGGCGATCAGCCGATCCTCGTCGACGCCGCCCATTGTCGGCCCCTTGGCGGCGTCAATCGGCAGGGTCGCGGTATAACCCTTCACCGGATAGACCGGCACGTCGATACCGATCTTACGCGCCAGCAACGAACTCTCCGGACCGAGCGACAACACCGCTGCGTCACAGGCAACAGGCCCCTTGTCCGTCAGCACGGCCTTGACCCGACTGCCCTGGATATCGAGGCCAGTAACCGTCGTGCCGAAGCGGAAATCGACACCGTTGCGCATGCGGGCCTGTGCGGCGAGGCTGCGGGTGAAGAGGGATGAATCTCCCGTCTGATCCATCGAGGAATAGACGCCACCGGCAAGTTGGTGTTTGACGGCGGCGAGACCCGGTTCCAAGACCGCCAGACGTTCACGATCCACCACTTCGATCGCAAGGCCCCGGTCGGCGATGTACTGCATGTGTTTGACGCCGGCATCCATGCTTTGCTGCGAGCGATAGAAATAGAGAATGCCCTTGCGCCGCTCTTCATAGGAGATGCCGGTCTCTTCCTGAAGCGCGTTGATACATTCACGCGCGTAGAAGGCGAGGCGCAGTTTCACCTCGGTGTTGGCGTTGGCACGCGATTGCGTGCACTGCATGAGAAAACGCAGGCACCAGGAGAGAAACTGCGGATCGAGGCTGAAGCGCACCTTGATGCCGAGATCGGAGCGAAACAGCGATTTCACGAAGGTGGTGAGGGCGGCCGGCGAGGCCCAGGCGGTGGAATCGCCCGGCGAGACGAGGCCGGCATTACTCTGGCTGGTGCCGCGCGCCACGTCCTCGTGGCGCTCCAACACGGTCACGTCATGGCCATCCTTCGACAGATACCACGCCGCCGCCGTGCCGACGACGCCGGCCCCCAGAACGACTACTTTCATGACACTCCCCTCACCCTGGCGCGGTTCCGCTTTTCCGCTTTGCGAAACGGCCAGCCTTTTGTTCTTAACTGCTCACCGCACCCTGCTTGAAGGTCGGCGCGAAGCCGCCGGAATCCCCGTCGTTGAAGCGGATGATGCGCACCTCGTCCTGGAATTCGGCGCAGGATTGCCGCCAGACCGAGCCCGGCCAGACGAGCTCCACCGAGGCATCGAGTGGCCGGTAGACGGCTGTGTAGAGCGTGCCGTAGCCGCGTCCATAGGATGTCTGGTAGACCGGCGGGCGAAGAAATCCGGAAAGAACGCGCTCGACATCCGCCGACCCGGCCAGCGATTTCTCCACCGCCGCCTCGCGCTCGACCGATTTGGTGGTCTCGGCATGGCGGGCCCATTCGACACCGTGCTGGTGGTTGGTGCTGACGCGCCGTTCCACCACTTCGGCCGGGCGATCCGGATTGACATAGACGGTCGCGTGATTGCCCTGCCGATCGATGACGGCGATCGAATAGGACATGTGCACGGGAATGCGCTGCAGCATGGCGACAGCCTCCGCCGTCGTGCTGGCGAATTCCAGCACGTAGCGCAGCACGACGGGAATGCCGAACCCCTGCCCTGCGGCGGTGCGCCCGCCGAAGGAGAGTGAGACCGAAAGCCCGTCCTCGTTGATGCCGTCGAGCACGCCCCAGAGGCAATCGACCACCGCGACGACCCGCCTGCCGTTGAAGCGGGAGGCGAGCCAGGTACCTTCAAGAAGGCGCGGGCTATAGTCGTAGTTGCGGATCAGCGCCGGTTCCGCGCTGGTCAGGATCGCCTGCGAGCAGCCGCCGACATAGAAGGGCGGGCACCACATGGATAGGAAGCGCGCCTCCAGATCGCCGTCGCCGGCCGTTGCGACAATCGCCTCGTAGGTCGGCAGCAGTTCCGGCATGTGCTTGCGCAGCGCCTTGAGGCTCATGAAATAGGTCGGGCGCGAGCGAACCCCGTCGCGCACGAACCAGCGGCTATAGGCATGCCAGTGACGATCGAACACCCGGCGCCATTTGGGGCCGGGCATGTCTTCGTCGATGGCTTCGAACTGGAGGTCCATGATGTCCTACAGGATCTTGAACGAACCGGCTTCCGGCGCGTCATCGCGCTGGATTTCCGTCAGCGGCTTGCTGGCATATAGGCGCTTGATGCCCTTGATCCAGTTGCTGGCGCGCTCGTTCAGCTCGAATTCGTCGTCCATCACCCGCCCGCGCGTGATCAGGATGCCGAGGTCGGCGCCTTCGTAGCGATAATCACCGGGGCCGGTGATGCGCAGGAAGAAGGCCTCCTGCTCGCTTTCGATCGCCTGGCGATGATAGTCGAAGCGGTCATAGGACACGCTGCCATCCGGCGCCATGCGGTAGATGCCGGTCGCCGGCGCATGGGTGATGATGTCGACGAGGTCTTCAGTCGACTTGATGACCACCTGCGACCAGGAATCGATGAACTCTTTCCGCGCCCAGCGGTTGTTCAACTCCTCGACGTCGATCTTGTACTCGATGCCGGAGAACTCCATCAGGTGGAACAGGAAGAGCGGCGCATCGGCATAGGCGAAGGCGGCGTGGTTGGTCATCGAGCTGGCGCCGCAGATGCGCGGGTTCAACTCGCCGAGATAGACCTCGTTGTCCTCGACGTCGATCAGGAAGTCGAGATCGAAATAGCCGCGATAGCCCTCTTCGCGCAGCTGGTTGCCAAAGCGGTAGGCCATGTCGCGCGCCTTGGCGCGGATCTTTTCGGAGAAGGCTCCGGGGAAGATTTCGTTGCCGCACCAGCCGCCCTTGTAGGGCGTCAGCGCCGGCTGGCCGACGACTTCGGTCAGAAGCGGACCGACAAGCGTGCCGGAGCCGGTCGTGCAGGCCTCCATGGTCGCGCCGCGGCACTTGATGCGCTTCATGATCTTCACTTCGTCCTCCGCGGAAATCTCCGCGGCGTGACGATTGTAGTCCTCTTCGCTGGCGATGAAGAACGTCGTGTGGCCGCTGTCGCCGAAGGCGGTCTGCACCACGAGGTCCTTGCCGATGCCGGCTTTTTTCGCCGAGGACAGCAATTCTTCGTAGGTACGGGCCGGCGCCAGCGTGTTGGGCACGGAGGGCACATCGGCCTTGTTGCCGATGCGCACGGTCTCCATCTTGTTGTCGCAGCGCTGGCGCAATTTTGCCTTGGGAAACCAGACTTCTATGCCCAGTTCCTCACAGATCTCCTCAGTCGATTCGTCGAACATCAGGAAGGTTGCAACCGCGCGGCCGCCGCGCTTGGTGATGTAGTCGATCACTTCCTTGTGCTGCAGCAGGTAGTTGTTGATGTCCTCGATGCTCTCGAATTCGGCATGGGGGATTTCGGAGGGGACGAAGACGTTCGGGTGTCGGCCGTCGAAGCAGTCGATGTAGCTGACGAACTTGAAATTCCGCACCCATTCGTCGATGCCGATCAGGTTGAAGTTCGTCGCGGAGATGAAATAGATCGGGCGCTCGTTGCGGTGCATGACGACGCGCAGGTCGGCCACGTTGCGAATGGTTTCCATGATGTACCCCTCATTTTTCTTCGAGTGCTTCTTGCGCTTGTCGCGCTTCTTTTCGTTTTTCCGCTCTTTCTTCTTTTTCGACATGCCCCCCGGTCCGTCGTTTGGGTTATCGTTTCAGGCGTGACGTGACGTGTTTCACCTCGAGGTAGGACGACATGCCCCACGGCCCGAGTTCGCGCCCAATGCCGCTCGCCTTAAAGCCGCCCCAGGATGTCTGAACGAAAATCGCCTGCGGGCTGTTGATCCAGACATGACCGGCCTCGATGGCATTGGCCACGCGGTTCGCCTGCGCGTCGTCGCCGCTGACGACGGTGGCGACGAGGCCGAAATCGCAGTCGTTGGCGAGCGCGACGGCCTCTTCCTCCGTCTCGAAGGTGCGGATGCAGAGCACTGGCCCGAATATCTCCTCGCGCCACAGAGCGCTCGTTGTGGGCACATCGCCGAAGATTGTCGGTTCGATGAACCAGCCGTCCAAGCCGGCGGGCTTTCCGCCGCCGGTAAGCAGGTTCAATCCCTCGGCCTTGCCGCGCTCGATATAGGCCAGCACCTTGTCATGCTGCGCCTTCATGGTGATCGGGCCGATTTGCGTCCCCTCATCCAAGGGATCGCCGGGCTTCAGCGCCTGGCTTCCCGTGATTATGGCGTCTATTAGCTTTGGCGCAATTGATTTTTCCACCAGAAGGCGAGAGGTCGCGGAGCACATCTGGCCGGCATTGAAGAAGATGCCGCCGAGCACGCATTCCACCGCCTCGTCGAAATCCGCATTGGCGAAGACGACGATGGGCGACTTGCCACCAAGTTCCAGGCTCACCGATTTGACGCCCGGGGCGCCCGCCGCCATGACGCGTGCACCGACGGCGTTCGAGCCGGTGAAGGAGATTTTTGCGACATCCGGATGCGTCGTCATCGGCGCGCCGACGCGCTCGCCGGTGCCGGTAACGATGTTGAGCACACCGGGCGGCAAGCCGATTTCTTCGGCGATAGCGCCCAGTTCCAGCTCCACGACAGGCGTGATTTCCGACGGTTTCAGCACGACGGTGCAACCGGCGGCGAGCGCGGGAGCAACCTTCCAGGACGTCGTCACCAGCGGAAAATTCCATGGCACGATGAGGCTCGCGACGCCTGCCGGCTCCTGCCGCAGTCGGGCGTGAAACCCATCGTCAGGCAAGGCGACATCCGCATCCTGCCGATCCTGCAAGGCGATGGCCTGTTCGGCGTAATAGGCGAAGCAGGCGGCCGCATCGGCCATGTCGATGCGTGCCTCAACGAGCGGCTTGCCGTTGTTGCGCGAAGAGAGGCGCGCCAGTTCCTCAGCGCGATCTTGAAGCTTTTCAGCGATGGCGGCGAGGTAGCGGGCGCGCTCACGGCCACCGGCGTCGCGCCAGGCCGGAAAGGCAGTCTTGGCCGCTGCCACAGCCTTTTCGACATCCGCCGGCCCACCGGCCGAGACCTCATGGTAGGCGGTGCCGCGATAGGGATCGAAGACCGGGATGCGGCCGGGCTCTACAGGCTCCCGCCATTTTCCATCGATGAAGAGCAGGTTTCGCATCTGTGCCTCACGCGGCGAGGATTTTGGCGAGCGGTGAGCCGGCCTGGATTTCGATGATGGTGGGCACGTTGCGGGTGGCGG
>NZ_JBXARJ010000030.1:0-28601 GCF_058808115.1 Shinella sp. GW821-FHT11G07 | reverse complement strand
CATCACACCCGCACAAAAACTGAAGAGGGCTGCGTGAATTCTACCGTAGAGCCCCGTTAAAAACGGGAGGATTACCGTGCCAATGGCTATTGCGCAGCCGTAAAGCTCCCTTGGCAAAAGATACATTGAAGCCCAAATTTTCAATCGCATTTGCGCGCTGAGCTTGGTGACTACAAAAAGCCTGGAATTGACTGTTAAACGCCGAAGAGACGCGCCTTAACGCGTTCGTCACGACGGCGCTCAGCGTCCCGCAGTCGTAAGCCTGACTAGGATTTCTCGTACAGATAATTATTAACGTCTAGGTTCGTGTGCTTGTAGCCGTGCCGCCGCAAGATTGCATCACCCGATTCAAACTCTCCCAGCGCTGCTCTAAGCTCTATCCAGATTTTTGGCGATTTTTCCGCAAGGGTATCGGCAGCTCCGTTTAGCACTGGGACATGGAAACCCTCTACGTCGATCTTAATAAAATCGACGGGTAATCCCATCTCATCGATCGATTTAACTGGATAGCCTTCACCATCAGTAAAACTGGTCGTTCCCAGATTTTTCGACTTACTGGCTTCTATCGCGAGGGAGCCTGTCCTTGCGCCAACTGCATGGTTTTCTGCAACGACGTTGTTCAGGCCGTTCAACAGAATATTTCGATCAAGCATTTTGAAAACCTGATGCTGAGGCTCAAATGATCTAACGGACTTGGCCTTACCGATTTTCGAGAAGTAAATCGTGTGGTTCCCTATGTTCGCCCCCACATCCAAAACCGCCGCGCCCTTTAATAAGGGCCTTATCTTCGACAAGAGGTGGCCTTCGTAGAAACTAGCCATTTGCAGGATTTTCATCTGCATGGTTTCATATGAGGCACTTGGGAAGTAGAACTTGATCTCGTGATCTTCATGTTGGAAAGAGAAAATATTATCTGGTCGGATAAGCAACGCTCTTTGAAGTCCACTGATAACGTCGTTTTGTTTGCTTATCTTTTGGTTGTCGCGTTGACGGTTTAATTCATTCTCTTCGAGCTGCTTGCTAATTTTTTCCAAGAGCTGAACCATAGCCTTGGCATAGAGCTGTGTGTTTTCGGGTTGGTCAGTCATTATTTCCCCACTCATTTAAACCGTACACACGGCGGCACCGCTAGATAAACTACGCCGATCCCCGCGTCACGCATCTTTTGGAGAAAATACTCCTCAATCGGAGCATTTTCGGTATCAGCTTTGCTCGCCGCGTCGGAGCTTTTCATATCCGAACATCAAAGGGTATCGCAATACGTTTATCGGCATCTGCACCGACGGAAGTGCCATTTTGGCCAATAGGGGAGGAGCTTCGAGACTTAGAATCGGCGAGCTAGCTTTGATCAGAATCAAACATAACGCTTGTTCGAAGTGAACGCCATTGTTGCGCACCGAGGGATCGAAAGCGAGATCCATACGATCGAAAACCTTAATTAACGTATCGCACAGACCGGGAAATCCACGGGTGCAATGGCAAATCAAGGAAGCGCTTTGATGGTTACGTGCGGGAGACGCCACAGCGAAGTGAAGCTTTACTGGCTGAGAATGTTGGAATATGCATCATAAATTACAGGCTTCCCGCTCGGGATAGACGAGCACTTCTAATCCATTGGCAGCGGAGCGCAGTATTCGAAATACGGGCGGGCGCCTTCGGATTTCTCCAGTGGATTCGCGACGCCGTATTTCTTTCACTGCTTGCAGCGGCTTGTCGAATGGGACACCTGACAAATCAGGCCCCATAAACTGCCACCATTTCAAGCGCTTCAACTCTGCCGCAATCGCGGGGTCAGCGAATCGATTCCTAATGATCTTTGCCGGTACCCCTCCGACAATGGTATAAGGTGCGACATCCTTGGTGACGACGGCTCCAGCCGCGATGACCGCGCCGTCACCCACTTTCACACCTCGGAGGATCATCACGTTGGAGCCAATCCAAACGTCGTTCCCAACCTTGGTCATACCCTCGTCGTCCTGGTGAAGCGGGTTCTCTACAGTAACGAAATCTCGCATGGGCTCATAAAAACCGAACTTACTTCGTTGATATTGAAATGACGCTGTACTTACCCAGTCCAGTGGATGATTTGGTTCACCGATGCTGAAGTTTGCGCCTATGCTACAGTATCGTCCTATGACCGGACTTCCCCCTACGTATGCGCTTCTCATAAAGGAATACGCACCGATTTTTAGCGCTCCGGAGCACTCCACATCGTGAAATCTTACAGGGGGTTCGAAGCTTAACTTCTTGCCCTTCTTCATCGCCCATTTGCCACCAAAAATGACACCGTACTCTCTCGCTGCTGCAAGACTGCCCAAGGAAGCTACTATGTAGTCTGACATGCTGGTCGATTCTTCCGCGCCGTATCGTTCATGCCACCTCATCTAAAGGCTGTGAACACGGCCCGCAAGTCGGAGCTAGCCAGTAAAGGTGCTTACGATTGCTTTGCCCGAGGCGGCATACTCACTTTTCGGCATTCTCATCGTCGCGAAGGCGCAGGCGCCGGTCCATCCCTAAAGCGTTGTAAACCCTTCCTTTACCACGCCAGCGGTGGCAGTCCCGATTTGGCACTGCATTAGCAATCCGTTGACCAATGAATCCCTAGGGTCTCACCTGTTCCTGTGTGGGACCGGTCCGCATGACGCGCTGCCGCGATGCAAATGGGGTTCTTCAAATGCACATGACGTGCGTCAAATGGCTGGCGATTCCCGCCGGCATGTTCGGCCTGTTCCTTCTCTGGCTGCCACTCAGCCTCCAGGCCCAGCTTGTTCTGAGTTTCGCCGTGCTCGGCGTGATGTTTCTGGCGATGACGCGCCCGAAGAACACCACCCTCCGGCTCGTCACCTTCACCTTCGCCGGCATCCTCGCCATGCGCTACGCGTTCTGGCGCACGACGGAAACGCTGCCGAGCATCCATGAACCGTTGAATTTCATCCCCGGCCTGATCCTGTATCTCGCCGAGATGTACTGCCTCGCCATGCTGGCGATCAGCTTCTTCATGCTGGCCGATCCGTTGAAGCGCAAGGTGCCGGAACTCGGCGATGCGGCGGACCTGCCGACGGTCGACGTGTTCATTCCGTCCTACAACGAGGAGCCGGAACTGCTGGCCGGCACGCTCGCGGCCGCCAAGTCGCTGCACTATCCGAAGGACAAGCTGAATGTCTATCTGCTGGATGACGGCGGCACGGAGGCCAAGCGCAACCACAAGGACCCGCGCATCTCGATTGCTGCGATTCGTCGCCACGAGCAGCTGAAGGCGCTTTGCGCCTCGCTCGGCGTGCACTATCACGCCCGCAAGCAGAACGACCACGCCAAGGCCGGCAATCTTAACGAGGGCCTGAAGGTCTCGAGCGGCGAACTGGTCGTCGTCTTTGACGCCGACCATGCGCCGGTGCGCGAATTCCTGCGCGAGACCGTGGGCTTCTTCGCCAAGGACAAAAAACTCTTCCTCGTCCAGACGCCGCACTATTTCCTGAACCCGGATCCGCTGGAAAAGAACCTCCAGACCTTTGCGCGCATGCCGTCGGAAAACGAGATGTTCTATTCGATCCTGCAGCGCGGGCTCGACAAATGGAACGCGTCGTTCTTCTGCGGTTCGGCGGCGGTGCTGCGTCGAGCGGCACTCTCGGCGGCCAACGGCTTCTCCGGCCAGTCGATCACCGAGGACTGCGAAACGGCCTTGGCGCTGCATTCCAAGGGTTGGCACAGCCTCTATGTCGACAAGCCGCTGATCGCCGGCCTCCAGCCGGAGACCTTCGTCTCCTTCATCGGCCAGCGTGCACGCTGGTGCCAGGGCATGTTGCAGATCCTCATCCTCAATCGGCCGTTCCTGGCCAAGGGCCTGACCTTGGCCCAGCGTGTCTGCTATGCCGGCATCAACCTGTTCTGGCTGTTTCCGCTGTCGCGGCTCGCCTTCGTCTTCTCGCCGCTGCTCTACATTTTCTTCTCGCTGGAAATCTACCAGGCGAACATCCTCGAATTCGCCTCTTATGCGGTGACCTACCTCATCGGCTCCTTCGCCATGCAGAGCTACCTCTACGGTCGCGTGCGCTGGCCCTGGGTTTCGGAGCTCTATGAATATGTCCAGTCGGTGCTGCTGTTCGGCTCGATCGTCAGCGTCATCCGCAACCCGCGAAAGCCCACCTTCAACGTCACGGCCAAGGGCCAGACGCTGGACCGCAGCATGCTGTCGCCGCTCGCCCGGCCGTATTTCATCATCTTCTTCGTGCTGCTGGCGGCGGCCCTCTATTCCGGATACCGCTTCCTGACGGAGCCGGTCGCCACGGAACTCCTGACCATCGTCGCCGGCTGGAACCTCATCAATCTCGGCCTCGCCGGCGCCGCGCTTGGTGTCGTGGCCGAGCGGCGGGAGCTGCGCCGCAACCAGCGCCTTCCCGTCAAGCGCCACGCGCTGATGAAGGTGGATGGCAAACTCAAGAACATCATCATCCAGGATGCGTCCTCTGGCGGCATCTCGGTTGAGTTCGTCGAGCAGGCGCCGGAGATCGACCTCGATAGCCCGCTCGAAGCGACAATCCAGTTGCGCCGCGCCGGCCAGATCATCGCCTTCGACGTGATCTGCCGCTCCAGCCGCGGTGCAGGCGAAGGCACAGTCTACGGCTTTGCCTACAAGGAACGCACGCCCGAAACCTTCATGGCGATCGCCGAGCTCATGTATTCGGATCAGGCGGTCCTGCAGGAGCGGCTGGTGCGCCGTCAGGTGCGTCACAGCTTCTTCTGGGGCACTTCGCGCTTCGCTCTCTGGAGCATCCGCGAGACGCTCCGCGCGCTCCGCTATTCGGCCGGCCTCATGCGCGAAAACGCCGTCAAATCCTTCGCCGACGCCCCCATCGTGGTGAAGGAAAACAATGCGCAGATCCCCGGCCGCGCCACGGAGCTGCCGCCGGTCCTCACAGGAACCCAAGCCTATGGCTAAGCCCACTTTTTTTACAACGCTGACGCTTGCTCTCCTCATCGCTTCGGCCGGCAGCGGCTGGGCGGAGGGGCTTGTGGCAGACGCCGTCAAGCCGCTGCTTGAGGGCAACACGCTCAGCGGCGGCCTGCTGCCGCAACCCGTGGCCACAAAAAAGATCGGGCCGACTGAAGGCGTGGCGGGCATGTTCGTGCCCTTCGAGCAGGCATCGGATGCCTTCACGCTGTCCGGCGAGGATGACGTTGCCACCTTCACCTTCGCGCTCGATGGCCCGCAGGTCTCCGCCGGCGGCACGCTGAACCTTGCCTACATCAATGCCGTCTCCGTACTGCCGGATACCGCGATGATGGATGTGGAAATAAACGGCCGCGACCTCGGCGGTTTTACCATCGCCTCGCCGAACCGGACGCTGACGGAAAAGATCGCCGTCGCATCCGAGTTTCTCAAGGCCGGCCGCAATGTCGTGCGCGTCCGCGCCCGGCAGCATCATCGCGTGGATTGCTCGCTGGATGCCACTTACGAGCTCTGGACGAAGCTTGATCCGGCACTGAGCGGCTTCGCATCGGGCGCGTCGTCGGCCTTCGCCGATTTCGACAGCCTACTCGCCGTGCGGCGTAATGCAGAACACCGCACGGATATCCGCGTCGTCGTTCCCGGTGTGCTGAGTGCCGAAGCGCTGAACGAGGTCGCTCCGGTGCTGCAATCTCTCATCCTCTTTCTCAATCGCGACGACGTGACGGTCTCCGTCGCCGACAAGACGGGTGCGGGTCCAGGCATCGACCTCGTCATGGCGATGGATCGGAACGGTGGCGCGACGCTCGCCAAGCTTGGCTTCGCACCGGCCGCACGCGGACTTTCCGTGCAGACCGGCGCATCCGCCGACCGGGCAGCCGTCATCCTGCGCGCGGCCAATCTCGGCGACGTCAACGCGACCGTTCTTACGGCCGTGAAGGGGGCGATGGCCGATGGACTGAAGACCGGCATCTTCGAGAAGGGCAGGGGCGTGCTGTCCGTCGATGCCGGCGAGCGGCGCACGCTTAGGGAGGCGGGCTATGAGACCCGTGTCTTCTCCGGTCGCCTGTCGCGCACGGATTTTGCCGTGGAAATGCCGGCGGACTTCTATCCCGCCGAATATGCGACGCTTGACCTCCGCCTCCACGCTGCAACCTCGCCGGGGCTGGAGCAGACCGCGCAGCTCCTCGTGCGTGTCAACGACAAGGTCGTCAAAAGCTACCCCTTCCGCAACCGCGAGGGCGAGCAGTTCGACGGCAAGCGCATCGAGCTGCCGCTGCGCGCCTTCCGGCCGGGCGTCAATCGCGTCGAGCTTCTGGCAGAGCTGCCGATGGCGGCGGATGCGAGTTGCCGACCGGAAGAGCGCGACGACGGCAAGCCGCGTTTCATCCTGCTCGATACGACCGCGATCGAGGTGCCGGCGCTCGCCCGCCTCGGCCGCCTGCCGGATCTGGCGGCGCTTGCGGGCAAGGCCTATCCCTATGGCGGCGGAAAGCCGTTCGACCTCGTCATTGACCGGGCGGACGAGCAATCCGTCGGCGCGGGCCTCACTTTGCTCTCGCGACTTGCGCTGTCCGCCCGTGCGCCGCTGAATGCGAAGATCGCCATCGGCACGCCTGCGGAAGGCACGGGCCGGGACGCGCTTGTCGTGTCGTCGCAGAACGATTTTGCCGATCTCGGTTCTGCCGACAAGGCGGCCTTCCCGAGTGCCGCGGATATCAATGCCTCCGTCGCCGACCTCCTCAGACCAGATCCGGTCGTCACCGCCTCGGTTTCCGATGGCGCGCGCGGCACGGGCGACGACACGGCGGACCTTCTCCAGGCCTTCCACAATTCCACCGCACAGCAGGAGGACGACCTGTCTTTCAGTGCACGTACGCAGCGCTGGCTTTCCGTCGCGTCGACGAATTTTGGCCGTTGGCTGAACTATCAGGGGGACGAAGGCCCCCGCGTCGCGCCCCACGGCGAGGGGTTCCTGGTGACGCTGTCGCAGATGCACGCACCCGGCGGCAACGCGACCTGGACGGTGATCAAGGCAAATTCTCCGCGCGACCTCGACGCCGGTGTGCAGCGTCTCGTCGACCCCACGGTCTGGCGCGACCTGGAGGGCGGCACGGCAACGATCGAGACGGCGGGCCTGTCGCTCGTCAGCCTGCCGGCGGCGGAGCGTTATGTCGCCGGCCTGACCGACCGCAGCCCCGGCAATCTGCGCCGGATCGCGGCCGCCTGGTTCTCCGATAATTTCCAGATTTACGTGCTGCTGGTGCTCGCCAGCCTCGGCGCCTTCGCCGTCTGGCTGGGGCTCGTCGTGCCGCGCAAGGGCGTGAGGTCCGATAAATGAGAACGCTGTTTCTTTCCACCCTGCTTGCCGGCTCCACGGCGCTTGCCCCGCTGGTGTTGGCCGCCGATACCAAGGCCGGTCCCGGCGACGTCGAACTGGCGGCGCTCTACTATTATGCCGAACAGCAGCAGCAGGACCGGCTCGAAGCAGAGACGAACCGGCTGCGCCAGAAATATCCGGATTTCGTCGTGCCTGCCGATGTCTATTCGCCAGCAGCACGGCAGATGGACGAAAGCGCACTCTGGACGCTCTACGAGAAGAATGACTTCATCGGCATCGAGGCGGAGATCGGCCGCCGCCGTTCGGAAAATCCCGAATGGCTGCCGAGCGAGGATTTTTCCGGCAAGCTCGCCCGCCGCAAGCAACGCGTCGAGATGATGGCCGCTACCGCCCGCAAGGATTGGATGGGCGTCATCGAGGCCGCCAAGGCACTTGATCCGGCGAGCGAGCAGGAAATCGATCTCGTCTGGATGCTGCTTGATGCCTATGCCGAGACAGGCGCGAAGGATGCACTTACCAAGGTCTATCGTGGCCTGCTCTTCCGGGAGGGCGACAAACGCCTGCCGGACCAGCAGATCCTGACCACATTGCAAAAATCCACACGGGATTTTTCCTCCGAGGACGTGCGCAAGGCGATGGGCGTGCTGGCCGTGTCGCCGATGCTGCAAGCGGGTCTCCAGCCGGTCGAACTCGACCTGACGCGCAAGGACGTCGCGGACTTCAATGCAGATGAAAAGCGCCAGACGCCGGTCGCCGAAGGCGAGGTCGGCAAGCTGCGCGCGGTGGCGAACAAGGGCGAGCGCCTCGAAGACCTGTCGCTGCTCGGCTGGTACGACCTGAAGCTGAAGGCCCCGCAGAACTCCGAGCGCTGGTTCAAGGCAGCACTTGCAAATCGTCGCGACGAAGAGAATGCCAAGGGCCTCTATCTCTCGCTGGCCGCCCAGAACAAGCAGGACGAGGCCTATGCGATCGCGGAGGACTATATCTCGGAGTTTGCCGACGATCCCGAATTCCTGATGAACGCGCTGTCGCTGCGCTTCTCCAAGCCCGACCAGCCGGATGCGGACGTGAAAACCGTGACGGCCTACAGCAATGCCATCCTTGCGACATCGAATGCCGACCACGCGGAAATCCTCGCCTGGTACGCCTACAATTCACGGCAGTACGAGGCATCGAAGGCCTGGTTCCTGAAGTCGCTGGATTGGGAAAGCGCGCCGGTCCGCGTCAAGGGCCTCGCGCTCAGCCTCATGCGTCTTGGCGAGAAGACGGACTATGCGGCGCTGGAGGCGGAGTATCGCGACATCTATCCGGATATCTGGGCGGAGATCAAAATCGCGACGCCGCCGAAGGGCCGTCGTAGCGTGGCCGTCGAGACGCCGGTTGCCGTGTCGACATCGGCAAAAGGCAGCGCTGGCAGCGGCAACGGCTATTTCGCGCATTTCAAGGCGAAGCGCTTCAGCGCCTGCATCAAGGATATCGCCAACCTGGAAGCACGCGGGGCTGTCTCGGCCGACGCCATGCTCATCAAGGGCTGGTGCCATCTCGAGCTGAACCGCATCGGGGACGCCCGCAATGCCTTCGAGGCCGCGCTCGGCAACAGCCGCACCCAGCAGGATGCCGCCTACGGTGCAGCCCTCACTCTGCTCCGCGGCCGCCTGACGGACGATGCGGAGGCGATGATCGCGATGTATCCGCTTTCGGAAAAGCGCGAGCGGGAAGTGCGTGCCGAAATCTACTGGCAGCGGGCGCGCTCGGCCTTCGATCACAAGCAATACCAGCGTGTGCTCGATGCCCTGAACGCGCGCGCCAGCCTCGTCGCCGAGCCGGCCGATCTCAGCCAGTTGCGCGGCTGGGCCTACTACCATCTCGGCAACCGCAGCCAGGCACAGGCCGTTTTCACCCGGCTGAACATGCATCTCTACGATCCCGCGGCCGCGCGCGGTCTTGCCGTCTCCTCTGCCGTTTCGACCCGATAGGATCCCCATGCGCTGGCTGCTTGTCGCCACAATCCCGTTTTTCATTGCCGGCTGCACCGCGGTGCCCGACCCGTTCCTCGAAACCGGTGCCATCCGGCCGGATGCACCGCCGCTCTCCACGGAGGTTTCCCCGGACTTTGCGGCGGCCTATCTGCCGTCGATCGCGGGCCGCATCGAAAGCGTGCGCCAGACGTCGCGCGCCGATTTCTTCGAGCAGAAGATCGTCTACACCAACGCCACGGCATCCGCCGGCGAAAACCTGCTGACCGTCCGCGTCGGTACGCCCTCGGAGGGCATGGTCTTCCTGCGGGCGCCGACACGCAGCGCAATTCTTGCCGAGATGCGGCAGGCGCTGCCGGGCGTCGCGATGGCGATCAATGCGGCGCCCGGGCAGAACCTGCACGGCGTCTATGGTTATGCCACCGGCCCGCTCGGCAAGGCTGGAAGCTGTGTCTACGCCTGGCAGTTCGCCAAGCGTGTCTCGCCAGTGCACGGGAGTGCCATGGGCCGGCTCGGCGCCGGCAACTATTCTGCGCAGGTGCGTCTGCGCTTCTGCCATCCGACCCTGCCGCAGGAGCGCCTCGCCATGCTGATGGATGGCATGCGGCTGAAACCGGTGACGCGCGAAACGTTCGACATGCTGAGCTATGCCGGCGGTAGCGGCTCCATGCGAAGCCAGCCGGTGCTGGCGCGTGCCGAGCCGATCGTGATCGTTGACGACAGCGTCGAGGTGGAGCCGCGCCGCACGCCCAAGCGTCGCGCCGTGGAGGAAAAGCGCAGGGAGGAACCGGCCGTCATCCGCAATGCCGTGCGTGTCCCGCTACCGGGTGAGACTGTCGAGGAGAAGGTGAAGGTCGCGGTGACCGAAAAGCCGGCGGAAACGTCCGGAGACAAGGCGGGGATACGCGTGAAAAGCGCGCTGGTGCCGATGCCCGAAACGGCGTCGCTGACCGAAGCCGACTGAGGCTCAAAGAAAGATGTCGTGCTCCTGCCGCACGATTTCCTGCACGAATTCCGCCACGGTGCGCACGCGGGCGAGGTCGCGGGCGCTTTCATGCCAGGTCGTCCAGTAGGCGCGGCGGATCGAAGTGGCCGGCAGAAGCCGCACCAGTTCGCCATATTGCCGGGCGATGTAGTCATGCAGGATGCCGATGCCGGCGCCGGAGCGCACGGCCTCCGTCTGGCCCGTGGCGCTTGAGATTTCGAAACCGGCATCCCAGCTGCGCATGATTTCGCCGGTGAAATTGAGCGAGGCGGTGAAGATCAGATCTTCCACATAGCCGACGCGTCGGTGGCCCTTGAGGTCCTCGACGCTTTCTGGCGTGCCGTTTTCCTTGAGATAATCGCGCGAAGCGTAGAGGCCGAGCGTGTAGTCGGTCAGCTTGGATGAGACGAGGCGGCCCTGTTCCGGCCGTTCCAAGGTGATAGCAATATCCGCCTCGCGCTGCGACAGCGAGAAGGACCGCGGCACCGGCACGAGCTGGATTTTCAGCTCCGGATGCCGCGCCGTCAGCCGCCCGAGGCGGGGAGCAAGAAAGGACACGCCAAAACCGTCCGGTGCGCCGACGCGCACGGTGCCGGCGACGGCCGTGTCGATGCGGCCGATGCTCGCCTGGGCCGCCAGCATCTCCGTCTCCATGCGCTCGGCGGCGCGCAGAAACACCTCGCCCTCGGCCGTGAGGTCGCAGCCATTGGTGCGACGGATGAGAAGCCGCGTCTTCAAGGCTTCTTCCAAAGCGCTTACGCGACGGCTCAGCGTCGCGTGGTTGACACCGAGGCGGCGGGAGGCGGCGAGGATCTGGCCGGTGCGGGCAACGGCCAGGAACATGCGTGCGTCATCCCAGTTCATTTCCGCCTCCGACTTTAATTTTTGCACAACGGTTCCTTATCCGAGGTGATTGAGTTGTGCAAATTGAAGTGCGATGATCCTCTCATAACAACGGAGGACTCCCCATGTACGAGATCGGCCATTTCATCCACGGCAAGAAGGTCGCTGGCATCAGCGGCCGCACCGCGAACGTCTTCAACCCGGCGACGGGCGAAGTTCAGGCGACGGTCGCACTTGCCAACGACGCCGACCTGCAGGCCGCGATCGACAGCGCGCTTTCCGCGCAGCCGAAGTGGGCCGCCACCAACCCGCAGCGCCGCGCACGCGTCTTCATGAAGTTCGTCGAGCTTCTGAACCAGAACATGGACGAACTGGCCGTACTGGTGTCCCGCGAGCATGGCAAGACGGTCGAAGACTCCAAGGGTGACGTCATCCGCGGCCTCGAAGTCTGCGAATTCGTCATCGGCATCCCGCATCTCATGAAGAGCGAGTTCACCGAAGGCGCCGGCCCGAACATCGACATGTATTCG
This sequence comes from Shinella sp. GW821-FHT11G07, assembly GCF_058808115.1. Classification (NCBI taxonomy): domain Bacteria; kingdom Pseudomonadati; phylum Pseudomonadota; class Alphaproteobacteria; order Hyphomicrobiales; family Rhizobiaceae; genus Shinella; species Shinella sp. GW821-FHT11G07. The sequence continues at coordinate 16,981 of NZ_JBXARJ010000030.1, read as the reverse complement.
ATCCGCCAGCCGGTCGGCATCGGCGCGGGTATCACGCCGTTCAACTTCCCGGGCATGATCCCGATGTGGATGTTTGCACCGGCCATTGCCTGCGGCAACGCCTTCATCCTGAAGCCCTCCGAGCGCGACCCGTCCCTGCCGATCCGTCTTGCCGAACTGATGATCGAAGCAGGCCTGCCTGCCGGTATCCTCAACGTCGTCAACGGCGACAAGGGTGCAGTCGACGGTATCCTGGCGCATCCGGATATCGCTGCCGTCTCCTTCGTCGGCTCCACGCCGATCGCCCGCTACGTCTATGGCACGGCTGCTGCCAACGGCAAGCGCGCCCAGTGCTTCGGTGGCGCGAAGAACCACATGATCATCATGCCCGATGCCGATCTCGACCAGGCCGCCAACGCCCTGATGGGCGCCGGCTACGGCTCGGCCGGCGAGCGCTGCATGGCGATCTCGGTTGCCGTTCCGGTCGGCGAGGAAACCGCCAACCGCCTGATCGAAAAGCTGACGCCGATGATCGAAAGCCTGCGCATCGGTCCGTATACCGATGACAAGGCCGACATGGGCCCGGTTGTCACCAAGGAAGCTCAGGCCCGCATCCTCAGCCTCATCGACAAGGGCATGGAAGAAGGCGCTAATCTCGTCGTCGACGGCCGCGGCTTCAAGCTCCAGGGTTATGAAGACGGCTACTTCGTCGGCGGCTGCCTGTTCGACAACGTTACGCCGGACATGGAAATCTACAAGACGGAAATCTTCGGCCCGGTTCTGTCCGTCGTTCGCGCCAAGAACTACGAAGAAGCCCTCGACCTGCCGATGAAGCATGAATACGGCAACGGCGTCGCGATCTACACCCGTGACGGCGATGCGGCCCGCGATTTCGCCAGCCGCATCAACATCGGCATGGTCGGCGTCAACGTGCCGATCCCGGTTCCGCTGGCCTACCACTCCTTCGGCGGCTGGAAGTCCTCGTCCTTCGGCGACCTCAACCAGCATGGCACGGACTCGATCAAGTTCTGGACCCGCACCAAGACGATCACCAGCCGCTGGCCGTCCGGTATCAAGGACGGTGCCGAGTTCGTCATGCCGACGATGAAGTGATCCTTCTGGATTGAATATCGAAAAGGGCTCCCACCAGGAGCCCTTTTTGCATTGCCCCTTTTTTGTGCTCTGCGAAGAATAGGGGAGAAGCCCGGCCCGTTTACCCCTCGTGTTCTATGCATTTGGAAGGGGCAAACTATGTCATTTGCAGAATCGGCGCGGCCCGCAGGACAGGCGGGCGGCTTCCACCGGATTGTGTTTACCGGCAAGGCATCCGAATATTTCGGCATCTGGATCGTCAATGTGCTTTTGACGATCATCACGCTCGGCATCTATTCCGCCTGGGCAAAAGTCCGCCGCAACCGTTACTTCTACGGCAATACCGTGCTGCTCGGCCGGTCCTTTGAATACCATGCGAAGGGGCTGCAGATCCTCATCGGCCGCTTGATCGTGCTTGGCGGCTTCATCGTGCTCAACGTGATCGCCGCACTCGTTCCGATCCTCGTGCTGCTGCCGACCCTCGTCGTGCTGATCGCACTGCCGTGGCTGGTCGCCAAGGGCCTGCGCTTCAGCGCCCGCGTCACCAGTTACCGCAATGTGCGCTTCGATTTCGTCGGCGGTGCGGGCGGTGCGTTCAAGGCCTTCATCCTGGGTGGCCTGCTCGCCGTCATCACCATTGGCATCCTGACGCCGCTCGCCAGCCGCTGGGTCGCCCGTTATGTCGGCTCTAACCTGCGCTATGGCGGCAAGGCCTTCGAGACCGATCCGAAGCTCGGGCCGCTCTACAAGTCCTGGCTTCTGTCGTTCCTGATCGCGCTCGTCGGCCTCGGCATCATCGCGCTCCTCGTCCTGATGAACCTTTCGCTCATCCTGCCGATGATCGAAACGCCCGGCTTGCTGACGCCTGAACAGCAGATCCCGCTCATCTTCAGCGCGGTCATCGGCTATATCGTGCTTTTTGCCACCTTCGGCATTGCCGGCCTGTTCTACAAGGCGGGCGTGCGCAACATCACCTGGTCGACCACGACCTTCGATGGCCAGCATCAGCTGATGAGCGACGTGTCGCGCACCCGCTATACTTGGATCGCCATTTCCAACGTGATCGTGACGATCCTCACCCTCGGCCTTATGCGCCCCTGGGCAGCGGTGCGCATGGCGCGCTATACCTGGGAACATACCGGTGTCACCTTCACGGGCGATGTCGGCGAACTGTTCAACCGGATCGAGGCACAGGGTTCAGCCGTCGGCTCGGAATTCATGGACTTTGAAGGGTTTGATTTTGGCTTCTGACAATGCCGCAATCGCCGGTGGGGAATGGCACCCCGCCGGCTCGAGCCGCTCGGTCGAGGCTCGCCTCGTCGAGCGAGCCGGGGAAATCGCGGCCGTGCCGGTGGGAGGCGAAAAGCCGCTCGCCGGTGCGGGGCTCTCCTGGGTGGAGATTTCCGGCCGCGTCGGCTCCATCCCCCGCCGGGTAACGTTCCCGGACGGCTCGATCTTCGAGACCTGGGACAATGACGGCATCGATCGCTACCTCGCGGCGCGGGGCAAGGGCGGTGCCGGCATCGTGCACTGGCTGGAACAGTTCCGCCTGCGCCTTATCGTGATCGTCCTGCTGGCTTTCGTGCTGGGCGGAGCGGTTTATCGCTGGGGCGTGCCGGCGCTCGTCGAAGTGGCGATTGCCACGACGCCGCCGATCGTGCCGCAGCTCATGGCGAAGGGCACGCTCGAAGCGCTCGACCAGACGACATTCTCTCCGACCAAGCTGTCCGATGGCCGCCGCAAGGAAATCGCCGACGGTTTCGCGCGCATCGCCGGGCAGTCACCGCGTGGTGCCGGCGCCTACAGTCTCAACTTCCGCGACGGCGGGCTGATCGGGCCGAATGCCTTTGCTTTGCCGGATGGCACGCTCGTCATCACCGACCAGCTTGTCACCTTGGCGGGGGGCGATACGGAAATGGTCATCGGCGTGCTGGCGCACGAGATCGGCCATGTCGAGCTGGAGCACAGTCTCCGGCAATTCTACCGCGCCGCCGGCATGACCGGCCTGATCATGCTGATCGCCGGCGACGTCGGCTCGGCCGTCGAGGACGTTCTGGTGCAGGGCGGCGGCCTGTTGGCGCTCTCCTATTCCCGCAGTGCCGAAGCCGAAGCCGACCGCCGCTCCGTCGAACTGATGGCGAAGGCCGGCTACGACCCGACGGCAATCGCCCGCTTCTTCACGCTGCTGGAGGAAAAGCTCGGCGACAAGTCGGATACCAATATCCTCTCCACCCATCCGGGCACGCCACAGCGCAAGAAGGAAATCACCGACTATGCCCGGATCATCTCCGGCCAGTCGGACCCGGATTTGCAATAAACGAAAACGGCGGCCCGAGAGCCGCCGTTTCCTGTGTTAGCCTTGGGAGGCTTGGGTTATTACTGCGACGGGCCGTCGTTGTAGCCGACCTTGTCGACCAGCTCGGAGGCCTTCTTGCGGTTTGCCGCGATGTCGACGAGCGGCAGGGCATCCGCCTTCAGCGTGCCGAAGGACTTGACGATCTCCGAAGGCTCCGCGCCCGGCAGGACCGGATATTCGTAGACCTGCTCGGCATAGATCTTCTGTGCATTGCCGGCCGACAGGAATTCCATGAGTTTCACGGCATTGTCCTTGTTCGGCGCGTTCTTGGCGAGTGCCATGCCGGATACGTTGACGTGGCTGCCACGGTCGCCGGCATTCGGGAAGAGCACCTTGATGGCGGCCGCCCAGTCCTTCTGCTCCGGCTCCTTCTCATTGGTCAGCATGAGGCCGACATAATAGGAATTGCCGAGTGCCAGGTCGCATTCGCCGGCGAGGATCGCCTTGGCCTGATCACGGTCGCCGCCATCCGGCTTCTTGGCGAGGTTGTTCTTGAGGCCGGTCAGCCACTTTTCCGCTTCGGCTTCGCCGTGATGGGCGATCATCGATGCAGTGAGGCCGATATTGTAGGAGTGCTGGCCGTCACGCGTGCAAATCTTGCCCTTCCACTTCGGGTCGGCAAGCTCCTCATAGGTGATCTCATTCTGCGCAACGCGGTCCTTCGAGGCATAGACGACGCGCGAACGCGTGGTGAGGCCGAACCAGCTGCCATCCGGATCGCGGTACTGCGCCGGGATGTCCTTGTTGATGGTGTCGTTCTGGACCGGCTGCGTGACGCCGCCGTCCTTGGCTTCGGTGAGGCGCGCGATATCGACCGTCAGGATAACGTCGGCAGGGGAGTTCGCGCCTTCTGCCTGGATGCGCTCCACGAGACCCTTGTCGAGGAAGAGCACATTGGTGGTGATGCCGGTTTCCTTGGTGAATTCGTCGAGCAGCGGCTTGATCAAGTCCGGCTGGCGATAGGAGTAGATGTTGACTTCACCGTCTGCGTGAGCCGGTACGGCAAGGGCCAAACCAGCGGTCGAGAGAGCAAGGGCGGCGAGGGACGTCTTGAGCAGTTTCATGTGGTCCTCCTAGTGTGTTTATTCCTGACTGCTAAAGTCGTGTTTAACGGCTTGCCCCCCGCAGTCAACCGTGCGACCACTGTCATAACATGAATGTGATTTTCCGCTTTTTGGAATTGTTCTAAACGGCGATCCGTCCTATATGTGTTCGGACTTAAACCGGATTCGGAGTTCCCGATGCGCCTGACGAAACAAACCAACTATGCCGTGCGCATGTTGATGTACTGCGCGGCGAACGGTGACAAGCTCAGCCGCATTCCGGAGATTGCCCGGGCCTACGGCGTCTCGGAGCTGTTTCTGTTCAAGATCCTCCAGCCTCTCACCAAGGCCGGCATCATCCAGACGGTGCGCGGCCGCAACGGTGGCGTGCGCCTGCCGAAGCCAGCCAGCGAGATCACGCTGTTCGATGTGGTTCGGGTGACGGAAGATTCCTTCGCCATGGCGGAATGTTTCGAGGCGGGTGAGGTCGAATGCCCGCTGGTCGACAGCTGCGGCCTCAACGCGGCGCTGCGCAAGGCGTTGAACGCCTTCTTCGACGTGCTCCAGCAATATACGATCGATGATCTCGTCAAGGCACGCCCGCAGATCGGCTTCCTGCTCGGCCTGGAAATCGCGCCGATCGCCCAGCAGCCGGCGGCCTGAGAAAGCACAGCGCCGGTTACTGCCCGGCGCTGACGTCCCGCTTCACATATTCCTGCAGAATGAATTCGACAGCCGTCGGATCGAGTTCGGCCTTGTCGATGCGGAAATCGACCCCGTAGTCGTCGATCTTCTGGAAGTAGGCGTCGCTGATCGACGACGAGATCACGCCGACCGGGCCGATATAGCCGTTGCGCCGCAGCTCGGGCACGGTTTCGCGGAAGTCCGCCTGCGGCTGAAGCCGGTTGTCCATCAGGACCATGTCGAGCCCCGCGCCGGACGAACGGATGAAGCCGAGCGCGTCCTCTACCGTCTCCACGTAATGCAGCGTGATCGCATAGCTCGTCACCTTGCGCATGAGTGCGCTGAGGATGAGGTTTTCCGCAGGATCGTCATCGACGAGCAGGATATGCACTTGTGCTGGCATGGTGGTAGCTGAACCTGATTGCGTCGAAACGGCGTCCGGAGCCCGGACAAGCGGCGGTTACTGTCTTCCAGCCCGCGTTCATTAACAAGTCCCTAACTTTGCTATGGCGAGGAATTGTTCCATAGCGCCGCTATGCCCTTTGGCGGTCCCGAGCGCGCTATTGGATGATCTGCTCGCGGATCGCCTTGGCGACCATCTGCGTGCGGTTGACCACGTCGAGCTTCTTGAGAATGGTCGCGGTATGCGAGTTCACGGTGTGCTCGGAGACCGAGACGATGAGGGCGATTTCGCTCGCCGTCTTGCCGTAGGAAATCCAGCGCAGGATTTCCGTTTCGCGCGGCGTCAGGCCCATGCCCGCCTTGTTGGCGAGGACCTGCCGGTGGAAATAGTCGAAAGCGCAGTTCGCCTCGTAGCAGATCTCGAAATGTTCGGTGCGTCCGATGTCGTCCCCGTCGCCGAGGAACAGCACGATGTAGCGCGTGCCGGCGACCGAGTGCACCGGAATGGAAAGCGCCATGTCGAAGCCGATCTGGTCGATGAAGTCGGCGCCCTCGGCGGATGAGCCGTTATGCGCATGGTCGGAGGCCTGCCAAACCGTCGAGATAGTGGATTTGTAGAAGCTGCGGAACAGAGCGGAGTCGTTGAGCCGGTGGCGTTTGTCATAGGTTTCGGCGAGGCCAGCCGGCAGATCGTGCAACACGAGGCGAGCGGCAAGCGTGCTGGTCTCATGCTCATTTGCCAGCTGGAGCACGCCGAAATGCTCGAAGCCGTAGCGCAGTGCCATCGTATGGAAAATGCGAAAGAAATCGACGCGATTGAGCGCCTTCTCCAGATCGCCTTCAAAATCGTATCTTCTAAAATGTTGGTTCAGTACGGCCACGTGGCCTCCCACCCCCCAAGATTCCACGTAATGCAATCTAGCGCCGCAATCTCTGGCGGCAAAGGGTTTTGCGGGACAATTTCGCGACGGCTCGCCGTTTTCGGGCCGATTGAGCGATAACTCGCTGATAGGAAAGGGGAAATAAAAAAGAGGGGCTGTCCTCCTTTTTGCCGTCTCGCTCCGCCGCCACGGTGCGAGACGGCGAAGGACAGCCCCTCTTACCTCGTTGCCCGCCTTATGACACGGCGGCCTGAAGGTCGCTATCAGGGCAGGTGGGGATTGACAGGGGCTCCAGCGAGCGATTCGCACCGCTTTTTCGCGGTTCCTAATGCTGTGGAGAATGCTGTTCTAGAGTTTTTTCCGAATGGACAAATTTGTTCGCAGACTTATTGCAATCCTGCGGCAAATGTCGTTCCATCCGCGCAAGCCGGGGCTGGAAATGCACCCGAGCCCGTAACAAGAGAACAAAAAAGCAAATCTGGGAAGCTCACTATGAAAAAGCTGACTACTCTTATCGCTGCGACGGCGCTTGCCTCGCTGATGGCGTCTGCCGCCTGGTCGAAGACCTTCGTATATTGCTCGGAAGCGTCGCCGGAAGGTTTTGACCCCGGTCTCTACACGGGCGGCCAGACCTTCGATGCGGCCGCGCACACTGTTTATAACCGGCTCGTGGAATTCAAGCGCGGCACGACGGAACTCGAGCCTGCGCTGGCCGAGAGCTGGGAAATTTCTGCCGATGGCAAGGAATACACCTTCAAGCTCCGCAAGGGCGTGAAGTTCCAGACGACCGAGTATTTTACGCCGACGCGTGAGCTGAACGCCGACGACGTGATCTTCTCGTTCGAGCGCCAGTACAAGGCTGACAATCCGTGGAACAAGTACGTACCGGGCGCGTCCTGGGAATACTTCTCCGGCATGGGCCTTCCGGATGTTCTCGACAAGGTCGAGAAGGTCGATGACCTGACGGTCAAGATCACGCTGAAGCGCCCGGAAGCACCGCTGCTCGCCAACCTCGGCATGCCCTTCATCTCGATCGTATCGAAGGAATATGCCGACAAGCTGCAGGCTGACGGCAAGATGGAGCTGATGAACCAGCAGCCGCTCGGCACCGGTCCGTTCACTTTCGTCGCCTACCAGCCGGATGCCGCCATCCGCTACAAGGCAAACCCGGACTACTGGGGTGGCAAGCAGAAGATCGACGATCTCGTCTTCGCGATCACCACGGACGCTGCCGTTCGCGCGCAGAAGCTGAAGGCTGGCGAATGCCACCTGATGTCCTATCCGAACGCCGCTGACGTTGCCGAGCTGAAGGCCGATCCGAACCTGCACATCTCCGAGCAGGCCGGCCTCAACGTCGCCTACCTCGCCTACAACACGCTCGTTCCGCCGTTCGACAAGGTCGAGGTCCGCAAGGCCCTCAACATGGCGATCAACCGCCAGGCCATCGTCGACGCGGTCTTCCAGGGTGCGGCAACCGTTGCCAAGAACCCGATCCCGCCGACCATGTGGTCGTATAACGACGCTGTCGAAGACGACAAGTTTGACCCGGAAGCTGCCAAGAAGATGCTTGAGGACGCCGGTGTTTCGGGCCTCAAGATGAAGATCTGGGCCATGCCGGTTGCTCGTCCGTACATGCTGAACGCCCGCCGTGCAGCAGAACTGATGCAGGCTGACCTTGCCAAGGTCGGCGTCGAAGTCGAAATCGTCTCCTATGAATGGGCCGAATACCTGAAGCTCTCGTCTGCCAAGGACCGCGACGGCGCGGCCATCCTCGGCTGGACCGGTGACAACGGCGATCCGGACAACTTCCTTGACACCCTGCTCGGCTGCGACGCTGTCGGCGGCAACAACCGTGCGCAGTGGTGCAACAAGGAATTCGACGACCTGATGACGAAGGCGAAGGAAACCGCCGACGTTGCACAGCGCACCAAGCTCTATGAAGAGGCCCAGGTCATCTTCAAGCGCGAAGCGCCGTGGAACACCCTCGACCATTCGCTTGCCGTCGTTCCGATGAGCAAGAAGGTCTCGGGCTTCGTTCAGTCTCCGCTTGGCGACTTCGTCTTCGAAGGCGTGGACATCGCCGAGTAATATCGGCTACGAAAAAAGGCACGCCGCAAAGAGCGTGTAATGGCCGGCGGCTCGAAGACATTCGAGCCGCCGGTTTTTCTAAAGAAAGAAGGGATTGGCTCCCATGTTGCGCTTCATCTTCGGACGGCTTGCCGTTCTGATACCCACGTTCCTCGGGGTATCGCTGATCGCGTTCTCCTTCATTCGACTTCTGCCGGGCGACCCGGTGATGCTGATGTCGGGTGAACGTGTCATGGCTCCGGAACGGCACACCGAGCTCATGCACCAGCTCGGCCTCGACCGACCGATATACGTCCAGTATTTCGACTATCTCGGCGGTCTTCTGACCGGCGACTTCGGCTCGTCGATCGTCACCAAGCGGCCGGTTCTTGATGATTTCATGAACCTGTTCCCGGCGACGCTGGAACTTTCGCTCTGCGCCATCATCGTCGCGGTTCTCCTCGGTATTCCGGCCGGCGTCTTCGCCGCGGTGAAACGGGGGACCTGGCTCGACCAGTCTCTGATGGGCGTCGCGCTCATCGGATATTCGATGCCGATCTTCTGGTGGGGCCTGCTGCTCATCATCGTGTTTTCCGGCTATCTCGGCTGGACGCCGGTCTCGGGACGCATCTCGCTGATGTACTTCTTCCCGCAGGTCACCGGTTTCATGCTGATCGACAGCCTGATCTCGGGACAGGCCGGCGCCTTCAAATCGGCGGTGAGTTACCTGATCCTGCCGACCGTGGTGCTCGCGACGATCCCGCTCGCGGTCATCGCACGCCAGACCCGTTCGGCCATGCTCGAAGTGCTCGGTGAGGACTATGTCCGCACCGCCCGCGCCAAGGGTCTTTCGCCGTTCCGGGTCGTCGGCGTGCACGCGCTGCGCAATGCGATGATCCCCGTCATCACCACGATCGGCCTGCAGGTCGGCGTGCTTTTGGCGGGCGCCATCCTTACCGAGACGATCTTCTCCTGGCCGGGTATCGGCAAGTGGATGGTCGATAGCGTCTTCAAGCGCGACTATGCCGTGGTGCAGGGTGGCCTGATGTTGATCGCTGCCGTCATCATGATCGTCAACCTCGTGGTGGACCTGCTTTACGGCTGGGCCAATCCGCGTATCCGGCACTAGGAGGCGATCTCATGAGTGCAGTTCAAAATACGACCGAGGTCAAGACGGGCGGCACGCCGCCTTCCGGCCTCTCCGAATTCTGGTTCTACTTCTCGCGCAACAAGGGTGCCGTCATCGGCCTCGCGTTCTTCGTGGTGATCCTGTTCGTGGCGATCTTCGCACCGATCGTGGCGCCGCACAGCCCGAGCGTCCAGAACCGCGAACTCCTTCTCCTGCCGCCGGTGTTTTCAGAAGGCGGCAGCTGGGGACACCTGCTCGGGACCGACGCCGTCGGCCGCGACATCCTCTCGCGCCTCATCTATGGCGCGCGCTTCTCGCTGTTCATCGGTCTCGTCGTCGTGACGCTGTCGGTGGTGTCGGGCGTGCTGATCGGCCTCGTCGCCGGTTACTTCCGCGGCAAGGTCGATACGGTCATCATGCGCGTCATGGATATCATCCTGGCGTTTCCCTCGCTGCTGCTCGCCCTCGTGCTGGTGGCGGTTCTGGGGCCGGGCCTGCTCAACGCCATGATCGCCATCTCGCTCGTCAACCAGCCGCATTTCGTGCGCCTGACGCGTGCGGCCGTCATGACGGAAAAGACCAAGGACTATGTCGTCGGCTCGAAGGTCGCCGGTGCGGGCACGCTGCGCCTGATGTTCCTGACGATCCTGCCGAACTGCCTGGCGCCGCTCATCGTGCAGGCGACGCTCGCCTTCTCGGCGGCGATCCTTGACGCGGCAGCCCTCGGCTTCCTCGGCATGGGCGCCCAGCCGCCGACGCCGGAATGGGGCACGATGCTCGCCGAAGCGCGCGAATTCATCCAGCGCGCCTGGTGGGTCGTGACGTTCCCGGGCCTTGCCATCCTCATCACCGTGCTGGCCATCAACCTGATGGGTGACGGCCTGCGCGACGCCCTCGATCCCAAGCTGAAGAGGTCGTGATGTCGCTTCTCGAAATCAAAAACCTCACCGTCGAATTCCAGACGGCCACCGGTCCCTTCCGCGCCGTGGATGGCGTTTCGCTCAAGGTCGACGAGGGCGATGTGCTCGCCATCGTCGGCGAATCCGGTTCGGGCAAGTCGGTCTCCATGCTTGCCGCCATGGGGCTGCTGCCCTGGACGGCGAAGGTGACGGCCGACGTGCTCACTTTCAACGGTCGCGACATGCAGGCCATGTCGGACAGCGAACGGCGCAAGATCATCGGCAAGGACATTGCCATGATCTTCCAGGAGCCGGTCGCCAGCCTCAATCCGTGCTTCACGGTCGGCTTCCAGATCGAGGAAGTGCTGCGCATCCATACGGATCTGAACCGCAAGGCACGTCGCGACCGGGCAATCGAGCTGTTCCAGTCGGTCGGCATTCCGAACCCGGAAGAGCGCCTCGGCCACTTTCCGCACCAAATGTCGGGCGGCCAGTGCCAGCGTGTGATGATCGCGACGGCCCTTGCCTGCAATCCGAAGCTTCTCATCGCCGACGAGCCGACCACCGCGCTCGACGTGACGATCCAGAAGCAGATCCTCGACCTCTTGATGAAGCTCCAGGCCGAGTACGGCATGGGTCTCATCATCATCACCCATGACATGGGCGTCGTGGCCGAAACGGCAGATCGCGTGATCGTGCAGTACAAGGGGCGCCAGATCGAATCGGCCGATGTGCTGTCGCTCTTTGAAAACCCGAAGAGCGTCTACACCAAGGCCTTGCTGTCGGCACTTCCGGAAAATGCTGTGGGCGGACGCCTGCCGACGATCACGGAAAAGCTGACCGACGCCGAGATTTTTGCGGGAGCCATGCGATGACCCCAGTTCTCGAAGCGCGCAATCTCAAGCGCGACTATCATATCCCCGGCAGCATGTTCAAACCGGGCAAGACCGTTCACGCCGTCAAGGGCGTGAGCTTCAAGGTCGAGGAAGGCAAGACGCTCGCCATCGTCGGCGAAAGCGGCTGCGGCAAGTCCACGCTTGCCCGCATGGTCACGATGATCGATCCGATCACCGAGGGCGATATGCTGATCGATGGCCGCAAGGTCGATATCGCCAGCGAGCCGCTGACGTCGGAAATGCGCAGCAAGGTGCAGATCGTCTTCCAGAACCCCTATGGGTCGCTCAATCCGCGCAAGAAGATCGGCGATATCCTGACGGAACCGCTGATCATCAACACCAAGATCCCGGCGGACGAACGGCGCGACCGCGCCATGGCCATCCTGAAGAAAGTCGGGCTGGAGGAGAAACACTACGGGCGTTACCCGCACATGTTCTCCGGCGGCCAGCGCCAGCGCGTGGCGATCGCCCGCGCGCTGATGCTCAACCCGCGGCTTCTGGTTCTCGACGAGCCGGTTTCGGCCCTCGACCTCTCGGTCCAGGCCCAGGTGCTGAACCTGCTCGCCGACCTGCAGGACGAGTTCCACCTGACCTACGTCTTCATCAGCCACGACCTCTCGGTCGTGCGCCACATCGCGAACGACGTGATGGTGATGTATTACGGTGAAGCGGTGGAATATGGCAGCCGTGACCAGGTCTTCGACGACCCGCAGCACGCCTACACAAAAACCCTCTTCGCCGCGACGCCCCGCGTCGACGTGGACGCCATCCGCGCCCGCATCGAACGGCGCAAGCGCGTCGCCTGAGGACGTGACGCGATGACGAACGCCCACGCGATCGTCGTCATGGGCGTTTCCGGTTGCGGCAAGACCTCGGTCGCCGAGGGCCTTGCCGCAGCCCTTTCCGCCGCCTTCATCGAAGGCGACAGCCTGCATCCCGCCGCCAATGTCGAAAAGATGTCCAAGGGCATCCCGCTCACGGATGACGATCGCTGGCCGTGGCTCGACACGATCGGCCGCGCGATGGCGGACACACTGCACGACGGCAAGAGCGTCGTCGTTTCCTGCTCCGCTCTGAAGACGGTCTACCGCGATCGCTTGCGGCAAGCCGCTGGCGGTGCGCTCGCCTTCGTCTTCCTCAAGGGCAGCCGCGAGCTGCTGATGGCCCGCATGGCGGCGCGACGTGGTCATTTCATGCCCGCCAGCCTGCTCGACAGCCAGCTCGCGACGCTGGAAGATCCATCGCAAGAACCGGGCGTCGTGACCGTCGATATCGACGCGTCGATCGAACAGATCATCGCGGCAGCACTCGTCGGGCTGAAAGCGCTCCGCTAGCCTCGAATTTGCCGCGGGCACTGGCATCTTTGTGCTGACAGCCCTATAGACGGCGGGCCTGCTGGCCAACGCGCGCCTGCGGCTTCCGAAAAATTTCGAGACGTGACAGGAACGAGACATGGACATCAAACGCTTTGAAACCGGCCCGCGCATGAGCCAGGCTGTCGTGCACAACGGAACCGTCTATCTGGCCGGCCAGGTCGGCGAAGCCGGTTCTGATGTCACCGAGCAGACCAAGCAGGCCCTGGCCGAAGTCGACCGCCTGCTGGCGCTCGCCGGCACGGACAAGACCCGCATCCTGTCCGCCCAGATCTGGCTTGCCGACATGGTCGATTTTCCGAAGATGAATGCTGTCTGGGATACCTGGGCGCCGCAGGGCCACACGCCCGCCCGCGCGACCGGCGAATCCAAGCTCGCCACGCCGGAATACCTGGTCGAAGTCATCGTCGTCGCCGCACTCTAAGCGCAGCCCGACGGCAGAAATGAAAAGGCCCGCTTTCGCGGGCCTTTTTGTTATGCGGACTTTGCGAGCCGCGCCTGTTCGTCGAAAAACAGCGCCTGGCTGATCAGCGCCTTCACCATGTCCGGGTTGAACGGCTTGGTGACGAGGAAGGCCGGTTCCGGCTTTTCGCCGGTCAGGAGCCGCTCCGGAAAGGCGGTGATGAAGATCACCGGGATCGTGCTGTTTTTCAGGATATCGTTGACGGCATCGATGCCCGACGAGCCATCGGCCAGCTGGATATCCGCCAGCACCATGCGCGGCGAGGTGCGGTGATAGAGCTCGACCGCCTCCGAATGCGTGCGTGCGATGCCGGTCACATTGTGGCCGAGACCTCTCACCATGTCCTCGATGTCCATGGCGATCAACGGCTCGTCCTCGATGATCATGATGTCGGTCGCGACCTGGCTGGAAATGTCGCGCGACGCCTCGTCGAGCAGTTCGGCGAAGTGTTCTTCCGAAACGTCGAGAATGTCGGCTGCTTCGCTCATGTCGAAGCCTTCGACAGCGACCAGCAGGAATGCCTTACGCTCTGCCGGTGGCAGGTTGGCGAGGTTGGCAGCGGCCTGCCGCTCCCAGCCGAAGGGCGAGGTGTTATCCGGCAACGTCACATCGAGGTTCTCGAACAGCGTGCAATAAAGCCGGTAAAGCGCAATCCGGTCGTTGCGACCCTCGGGGTAAAGCGAGATATCGGTGACGAGCGCCTCCAGCATGGCAGCGACATAGGCGTCACCGGATGTCTGGGAACCCGTGACGGCACGGGAAAACCGCCGCAGATAGGCGAGATGCGGTGCAATACGGGTGGAAAGTGACATTTAGTTCTCCCTGAATATGTTCCGCATCGGAACCGTTTCCGCTAGAGTTCATTATGCGGAAACCTATTGGTAGCATGCTAAGTCTGACTTGCTATTTGGAATCTTGGGCAAAAGGAAGATAGCGGGCGGCAGGCGATGGAAACAAGACCATGATCGAGCCCAGTAAAGATAAGAGACGCGGCAGCGGCAACGCCCCTGCCAAGGCTGCCTTTGACCCCAACGGTCCGATTGGCCGCAAGCTGAAATCCTTCTACGACGTCATAGAGACCGAGCCGGTGCCGAGCCGTCTGCTCGATCTTCTGGAAAAGCTTGACGAGGCCGAAAGCCGGGCCAAGGGCGGTTCCTGAAAACATCCGTTCTTCCTGGTTCTAGACGTCAAGAAACGGGCCTGTTGGCCCGTTTCTGGTTTCGGATAGGTGCTCGTTTAGCGGCAACGGGCCTCGTAGCGACGGCCGTAACGGTCGCGGTAGACGCAGTAGCCGCTCCGATCGGAGCGAGCGATCAGATAGCCCGCTGCGCCACCGATGGCAGCACCCGCAAGCGCACCGCCGGCACGGCCGGTCACAGCCCCGCCGATAATGGCGCCAGACGCCGCGCCGATCGCCGTACCGCGTTCGGTCTGGCTGCACGCGGTAAGCGTGACGGTGGAGGCGATGAGCGCAAACGCAATAATGGTCTTCTTCATGGTTCCGGCTCCTGGAAGAGGTTTCGGGATCAGATGCGTCCCATGAGGACAAGAATGAGAAGGATGACAACGATCAGACCCAGGCCGCCCGAGGGGCCGTAACCCCAGCCGCGGCTATATCCCCAGTTCGGCAGGGCGCCGATGAGAAGCAGGATCAAAATAACAAGGAGAATGGTGCTCATCTACGCTTCCTTTCACGTCCAATTCGCTATCGAGCGATGCGCCAACAACGGGTCCCGGTGGATTTTGTTCCCGACAATGTGACAGCCGCGTCATCCGGCGTTCCGGAACTTTTTTCATGCCATGCCGTTTCTTGCCCAACCCGACACGGGGATGGAGAGTGAAATGGAACACATAGCCGCTATCATGCTTCTGGTCGGCTGCAGCCATGGCAGCCTCGCCTGTGAAGAATTGCCGGCGCCCCAGGTGGCGTTTGAATCCATGGAAGAATGCCAGGGCGCGCTTCCCGCTGCACTCGGTGGCGCTGGCGTCGGCAAGCGCATTGTGCATGGCCGTTGCGCTGCGGTCGATCCGGCGTGGATCGAGGAAGATGTCGAGATCAGCTGGCGCATGACCCGGGAGAACGGGCTGCAGGTCGATGTCCGACAGGTCAGCCCGCCGGCGGATGGCATGGTTGTTGCCGAAAACACCTACCCCGCAGAGACCCCGGCAAGGCTGCACTGAACATCGCCAGGAACTTTTCCGGCGTTGATCGCTTCTCCTTTGGTCAACGCCATCGCGTTCAACGGAACAGAAAGGACAGCGACATGAACTGGGATATTATCGAAGGCAAGTGGACCGAGTACAAGGGCAAGGCCCAGGCGCAGTGGGGCAAGCTGACGGATGACGATCTCGATGTCATCCAGGGCCGCCGCGTCGAGCTTTCGGGCAAGATCCAGCAGCATTACGGCCTCGCCAAGGAGGAGGCGGAGCGGCAGATCGATGATTGGGCGCGCCGTCACTGAGCATAGCGCTTCTCGAATCGGAATTGATTCAAGAAAGACTTATGCGCCAGGAAGTGATGGTCGCTGACCATCTCGATCACCGCTCATGCCGCCGCAGCCGAAAGGCCGCGGCGGCATCGTTTTGTTCCGGAAGGGCCTGTCATAAAAGTGCTTTGTTCTTCCAGGCCTCGGGAACCTTTCCCACAGCCCGCCGTTTCTCTTTCGATACAAAGAAGGAGTTCGAAAATGCTCTATTATGCTGTTGTCTTTCTCGTGATCGCGCTTGTCGCCGGCCTGCTCGGCTTCGGTGGTATTGCCGGTGCATCCGCCGGCATCGCGCAGATTCTCTTCTTCGTCTTCCTCGCCCTTCTGGTCCTGTCACTGATCGCAGGGCTGTTCCGCAGGGCATGAAGACGGAGCATTCCGGAAGGGGCGGCGTTCGCGAACGCCGCCCTTTTTGCATGCGCAGGCTGGTCTTGCGGGGTTCAAGGGTATTGGTTAATCAGCGTTCACCAATCGAATCCTTGGAGTCTGATCGATGAAATCCCTCGAACTGCTGGTCGAACGCATCATTCTGTCGAGCCGCTGGATCCTGGTGGTCTTCTATCTCGGCCTGGTCGCGGCCCTCGCGGTCTATGCGGTGTCGTTTCTCTACAAGTTCGGCAAGGTGGCGATGAACGTCTTCGTCTTCGACGATGCGGAGATGATCCTCGCCATGCTCGGCCTGATCGATGCGGCCCTCGTCGCCAGCCTGATCCTGATGGTGATGATCGCCGGCTACGAGAATTTCGTTAGCCGCTTCGACGAGGCAGAGGCCGATGTATCCTTCCTCGGCAAACTCGATTCCGGCAGCCTGAAGATCAAGGTCGCCTCGTCCATCGTCGCCATCTCGTCGATCCACCTGCTGCAGGTCTTCCTCAATGTGCAGCAATATACGGATACCAAGCTGATGTGGCTGACCTTCATTCACCTCGCCTTCGTGGTCTCGGCGGTGCTGCTCGGTTTCCTCGAACAGATCATGTCCAAGCTGAAGGGCTGATGGCCGTGCCGAGAAGGGCAGGGGAAGGGCGCCGCGGATATCCGCTGGCGCCCTTTTTGTTTGGCGCGAAGTCAAGCGAAAACGATCATCTTTCCCCGATCTTCGTCTTGTGCACCGGGCCGTTTCGGGATGCCGGGCCGGTTTGCCCCGTCTCAGGGTGGTTTTTTACCGTCCGGACAAGATTTGGGTGTGTGTTTTGGTTGTTTGGGGTGTGTTTTGGGGATGTGTTGTGCGGTG
>NZ_JBXARJ010000029.1:0-34871 GCF_058808115.1 Shinella sp. GW821-FHT11G07 | reverse complement strand
CAAGGAGATCGGTCCGGCAGCCTATGCGGTCGAGATCGACGTGACGCGGCAGGCCTCGATCGATGCCGCGGTTGCCGCCTGTGTTTCCGAGGCCGGCGGCATCGACATCCTCGTCAACAATGCCGCACTCTTCGACCTCGCGCCGATCGTCGAGATCACGCGGGAGAGCTACGACAAACTGTTTGCGATCAACGTTTCGGGCACGCTGTTCACGATGCAGGCGGTGGCGAAGCAGATGATCGCGCAGGGTCGCGGCGGCAAGATCGTCAACATGGCGAGTCAGGCTGGGCGGCGCGGTGAGGCGCTCGTCGCCGTCTATTGCGCCACCAAGGCCGCGGTCATCAGTCTCACGCAATCGGCCGGCCTCGACCTGATCAAACACGGCATCAACGTCAACGCCATCGCGCCGGGTGTCGTCGACGGCGAGCACTGGGAGGGGGTCGATGCCCTCTTCGCCAAGTACGAAAACCGCCCGCGCGGTGAAAAGAAGCGTCTCGTCGGCGAGGCCGTGCCGTTCGGCCGCATGGGCACGGCGGATGACCTCACCGGCATGGCGATTTTTCTCGCCTCCGAGGAGAGCAACTACATCGTCGCGCAGACCTACAATGTCGATGGCGGCAACTGGATGAGCTGAGGCCCGCGTGAACGCGGACCTGGCACGAGCAGAGACCGGAGGCGGCGTCGTCTCCACCGGCCCGGACACACCGGAAGGACAAGACCATGACCACGAACCTGTCGCTCGCGACCCTCAAGGATATTGCCAAGACCGCCGGCGTGCCGACCTATGAGCGCGCCAGCCTCAAGGCAGGTATCGTTCACTTCGGCGTCGGCAATTTCCACCGGGCGCATCAGGCGGTCTATCTCGACGATCTGTTCAATCTCGGCCTGGATCACGACTGGGCGCTGATCGGCGCGGGTGTCTTGGCCTCCGATGCAGCGATGCGGGAGAAGCTTGCCGGGCAGGACTTCCTGACCACCGTGGTTGAGCAGGACAACAACCGTTCCGGTGCGCGCGTCACCGGCGCGATGATCGATTACCTCGCGCCCGGCAACGCGGCTGCGACGATTGCCCAGCTTGCCGACCCGGCGATCCGCATCGTCTCGCTGACGATCACCGAGGGGGGCTACTTTATCAATCCGGCGTCGGGCGTCTTCGATCCGAGCCATCCGGCGATCGCCGCCGATGCCGCCAATCCAGCCGATCCCAAAACCGTGTTCGGCCTGATCCTCGGCGGCCTCAACGCGCGCAAGGACAAGGGGATTGCTCCCTTCACCGTCATGTCCTGCGATAATATTCCGGGCAATGGCGAGGTGACGCATGCCGCCGTCTCTGGCCTCGCGCGGCTCACCGATCCTGATCTCGCCGACTGGATCGACGCCCATGTCGCCTTCCCGAACGGCATGGTGGACCGCATCACGCCGGCGACCGGCGCCCGCGAGATCGGCATTACTGCCGACGACTACGGGATCGATGACGCCTGGCCGGTGTTTTGCGAAGAGTACAAGCAGTGGGTGCTGGAGGATCATTTTCCGCTCGGCCGCCCGGCGCTTGAGAAGGTCGGCGTGCAGTTCGTGCCGGATGTCGCACCCTACGAGCATATGAAGATCCGCATTCTCAATGGCGGCCATGCGGCGATTGCCTATCCGGCGGCCCTGCTCGACATCCATTTCGTGCATGAGGCGATGGAGGATGTTGATATCCGCGCCTTCCTTTCCAAGCTGGAGCGCGAAGAGATCATCCCTGTCATCCCGCCGGTTCCCGATACCGACCTCAACGATTATTTTGCCCTGATCGAGCGCCGCTTCTCGAACCCCAAGATCGCCGACACGATCCCGCGCCTGGCTCAGGATGGCTCCAACCGCCAGCCGAAATTCATCCTGCCATCGACGTCCGATCGTCTCTCTCGCGGTGAGGACGTCACGGGCCTGGCGCTCGTCTCCGCGCTCTGGTGCCATTATCTCGCCGGCACGACGGACGGCGGCAAGGCGATCAGCTTCAACGATCCCAATTTCGAACGCATCCAGGCAGCCGCGATTGCTGCGAAGAGCAATGCCGATGCCTTCCTCGACCTCAAGGATATTTTCGGCACGGTCGCGGATTCCGAGCTGTTTCGGAAACGCTTTGCCACGGCGCTGAAATCCCTCCAGCAGAACGGAACGCGGGCGACCCTGAAACTCTATCTGGGAAACCTGCTCGCAAGTTGAGGAAAACCCGGAAATTACAGGGCTTTTCATCGCAGGGGGCAGACGTTACCACGGGGGCCTGAAACGGAATGAGAGCCATGGCCGCCACTGAGACAGAACTGGTTATTTTCGATTGTGACGGCGTGCTTGTCGATAGCGAGCCGATTTCGCTTGCGGTGCTTGTTGAATCGCTGGCCGCGGCCGGCGTCGCGATGAGCGAGGACGAGGCGCACGACCGCTTCCTTGGCCGCAGCCTGAAGAGCATGTCGGAAATCCTGCATGACGAATACGGGCTGGCCGTCGATGCCGCCTTTCTCGAGGCGATGCGCAAGGTGCTCTACGAGCGGTTCCGCAGCGAACTCCAGCCGATCGATGGCATTGCCGAGACGGTCGACGGTTTGGGCATCGCCCATTGCGTTGCCTCATCCAGCCAGCCGGAGCGCATCCGCTTGTCGCTTTCCGTGACGGGCCTGCTCGACCGTTTCGAGCCGAATATTTTTAGCGCCACAATGGTCTCGCGTGGCAAGCCCGCGCCCGATCTGTTTCTGCATGCCAGTGCTGTGATGGGGGTTGCGCCCGATCGGTGCGTCGTCGTCGAGGACAGTCCCGCCGGTATTGCGGCGGCAAAATCCGCCGGTATGCGGGTAGTCGCCTTCACCGGCGGGTCCCATGCGCGTACACCGCGCCATCGCGAAACTTTGCTGAGCCTTGAGCCCGACGCCCTGTTTGACGACATGCGGGAATTGTTACAGTTTGTCCGCAAAGAAGAGGTCGACGGGAAAGAGCATTGATGCGCGATCTGATCGTTGCGGTGGACATCGGCACCGGCAGTGCGCGCGCCGGTGTCTTCGACCGAAGCGGCGCCTTGCTGGGACGATCAGAGCATCCGATCGCCATGCGTCGGCCGAGCGCAAGCTACGCGGAACATGATTCGGAAAATATCTGGCAGGCCGTCTGCATCGCGGTCAAAGCGGCGTGTTCGGTCGCCGCGGTCGAGGCTGGCCGTGTCGCGGCACTCGGCATCGATGCGACCTGCTCGCTGGTGGTGCGCGACAGGCAGGGTAGGCCGCTTGCCGTCTCCGGCGGCGAGGAGCCGCGCTGGGATACCATCGTCTGGCTCGATCATCGCGCACTCGAGGAAGCCGATATCTGCACGGCCACTCGAAATCCGGTGCTTGCCCATTCCGGCCACGTCATGTCGCCGGAAATGGAGATGCCGAAGCTCATGTGGCTGAAGCGTCATCAGCCCGAGCAATGGGCGAAGGCGGGCTACTTCTTTGACCTTGCCGATTTCATGACCTGGCGGGCCACCGGCTCGAACGCGCGCTCGCGCTGCACGATGACGGCCAAGTGGAATTACCTCGCCCACGAAGAAAAGCCGTGGAGCGAGAGCTTCTTGTCGGCGATCGGGCTCGAGGACGTGCGGCTGCGCGGGTCGCTTCCCGATGAGACGCTGGCGGTGGGCGAGGCCGTCGGGCAGTTGACGGCGGAGGCTGCCCGCGACCTTGGCCTTGATACGGATTGCGTCGTTGCGACCGGCCTGATTGATGCCTATGCCGGCACGTTCGGCGTGCTCGGCCCCTTTGCCAGACAGCCGGAAAAGCTGGAACGCCAGTTGGCGCTGATCGGGGGGACGTCGAGCTGCATCGTCGCCTTTTCGCGGGCGGAAAAATTCGGCTTCGGCATGTGGGGTCCCTATTATGAAGCGGTGCTGCCAGGCTGGTGGCTGGTCGAAGGCGGCCAGTCGGCGACCGGGGCCCTGCTCGATCATATGGTGCGGGCGCACAGTGCTGGCGGCGAGCCATCGGTGGCGAACCATGCACGCATCGTGAGCCGCATTCGGGAATTGCAGGCGCAGGAGGGCGAGGGGTTCGCTGCGCGGCTGCATGTCCTGCCGGATTTTCACGGCAACCGCTCGCCGATCGCCGATCCGCATGCGCTTGGCGTCATCAGCGGCCTGCCGCTCGATGCGTCCTTCGACAGTCTGTGCCGGCTTTACTGGCGGACCTGCGTCGCCATTGCGCTCGGCATCCGCCATATCCTCGACAAGCTCGGAGAGTGCGGCTACCCGCTCGATACCCTGCACGTCGCCGGCGGCCATGTTCGCAACCCGCTCTTGATGGAGCTTTACCGCGATGTCACGGGTTGCCGTGTCGTCGTGCCGGATACGAACGATGCCGTTCTGCTTGGAACGGCAATGGTTGCCGCGGTTGCCGGCGGGCTCTACGCCGACCTGCCGGCTGCAGGTGCCGGCATGTATCCGGGTGGCACCGAGTTTCTGCCGGATGCCGGCCGCAGGGCGAGCTTCGACCGCGATTATCGCCGGTTCCTCGCCCTCTATCGGCACCGCGCAGAGCTCGAAACAATCGACTGAAAAAATCTCAAAAAAATTTGGAAACCGGCGGAACCAAATCGCATGTCGCGTGTTTCTGTGTCGTCACCGGTCCGCGCATATCCCCCAAGATGCGAGGCCCTCGACCGGTGATTGACCACGAAACCGTGTCCCCCTCCGGTTCGTGGAACTTCAAGCAGCCAGTGCCTTCGAGGCGCTGGCTGTTTTCTTTTGTGAGCAAGGCATCGCCTGAAAATACAAAGGCGGCGGTGGGTGTGCCAACCCACCGCCGCCGGCCGCGCCGCCGCTGCGGCCATCCGGGAGCGAGATTAAGCCGCGGCGCGCGCTTGCGGGGTAAAGAGAAGGGCCTGGTTGATAAGGACCTTCACCTGCTCCGGATTGAAGGGTTTGGAAACGAGGAAGGCTGGCTCCGGCCGTTCGCCGGTGAGCAGCCTCTCGGGATAGGCGGTGATGAAGATGACCGGAATTGTCGTTCGCGAGAGGATCGCGTTCACGGCGTCGATGCCGGAGCTGCCGTCGGCCAATCTGACATCGGCGAGCACGAGGCCTGGACGGCTGTCGCTCCAGAGTGTTTCGGCCTCCGCCTGGGTGCGGGCGATACCGGTGACGCGATGACCCATGCCGCTCACCATATCGGCAAGGTCGAGCGCGATCAGCGGCTCGTCCTCGATGATCATGATGCCCGTTTCGGCCTGCGCTGCGATTTCGGCAAAGGCCGTATCGAGCAGGGCGCGGATGGTGCTCTCATTCGCTTCCAGGATTTCCGCGGTCTTCTCGACCGAAAAGCCTTCGACCGTGGCAAGCAGCAGCGCCTGGCGGCCGAGCGGGGGCACGCCGGAGAGGTCGAACGGCATCTCCATGCCGGGCGAAATCGATCCTGCGCCGCGTGTCATGGAGACGGGCAGGGAGGAGATGATGCGGGTCAGGAGACTAAAGAGCCTCGTCCTGTCGTCACCGCCTTCCGGCATGACGGATGTGTCGATGAGAATGGTTTCGAGCGTG
The DNA here is from genome assembly GCF_058808115.1 of Shinella sp. GW821-FHT11G07. Taxonomy (NCBI): domain Bacteria; kingdom Pseudomonadati; phylum Pseudomonadota; class Alphaproteobacteria; order Hyphomicrobiales; family Rhizobiaceae; genus Shinella; species Shinella sp. GW821-FHT11G07. Next base: position 29,332 of record NZ_JBXARJ010000029.1, on the reverse strand, counting down.
GCGGCGACATAGGCATCGCCGGAGGACTGGGTTCCGGTGAGTGCGCGTGCGTAGCGGCGCAACGCCGGAAGGTGCGGCCCGATGCGGTCGGAAATCGGCATGATTGTTCCCCTGTTCTTGAATCGCTGCAGTGGCAGTTGACGGTTTGAACGCGGAAACCAAATTTTGGTTCCGGGGCATGGAACTTTTTTTGATGCTGGGCATTTTCACGCCGACTTCTTCGACGGGGCACAGATGAACATGAAAGTGGCCAAGAGTGATTAGCGTGGAAAAGAAAACAAGCAGGGGGATGCCTCCCAAGACCGCGGGCGACCCGAATGCCCAGATTGCAACGAAGCTTCGCGCCTTCTACCATTCGGTACAGGAGGAGGCGCTTCCCCAGAGGTTCCTGGATCTTCTCGAAAAATTGGATGCTGTCGAAAACAGCGCTCAAAGGGCCGAGTGAGGATATGATGGAGCAGGGGCAAACTACTTTTAAACGCGAACTCCTTGCGGTTCTCCCGAGCCTGCGAGCCTTTGCGATTTCCTTGACCGGCCGGCATGACCAGGCAGACGATCTTGTGCAGGACACGATCATGAAGGCCTGGGCAAAGCAGGAGCAGTTCGAAATGGGCACGAACATGAAAGCCTGGCTTTTCACGATCCTGCGCAACGAACTCTACAGCAAGATGCGCAAGCGTGGCCGCGAGGTGCAGGACAGCGACGGTATTTTCACGGAAAACCTGGCGCAGCATCCGTCGCAATATGGTTCGCTCGACATGCAGGACTTCAAGAAAGCCCTGGAAAAACTGCCGGAAGAACAGCGCGAAGCGATCATTCTCGTCGGTGCGTCCGGTTTCTCCTATGAGGAAGCGGCCGAGATCTGCGGCTGCGCGCTCGGCACGATCAAGAGCCGCGTCAACCGCGCCCGCCAGCGCCTGCAGGAACTTTTGCAGGTGAGCGGCGAAAGCGACTACGGTCCCGACGCGATTTCCGCGCCGATTACCTCGCGCGCTTTCGCATCGTGATGCCAACCATGTCGCCCGCCTTTTCAGGCGGGCGATGGACATTTTGAGGGGATTGGTGCGAATAGGCGTCTGCCGGTGTCAGCCGGCGTGAAAACGGACGCGGAATCGCATACCAGAGGCGCATGAAAGACAACGTCCAGCCATTGTCGTCCAATCTTATCGCGGTTCTGGGAGCGCCGGCTCGTTTGACGGCGATCGAGACCGCGATACCGGTCTTTCTCGGCCCCGATCCCGATTTCGACGACATAGCCGGTTTGGCGGCTGGCCTGTTCGGCGCGCCGATTTCCCTCGTCACGCTTCTTGGACGCACGGACCAGTGGTTTCTCGCCCGCCAAGGCACGCCGGAAATTCGGGCGCCGTCGGAGGACTCGTTCTGCGCTCGCATGATTGTCGAGAACGGCAACGAGCCGCTCGTCATATTCGATGCCCGCAAGGACCCCCGTTTTGCCGGATTGCCGAGCGTCGTCGGCGCGCCGCACCTGCGCTTCTATGCCGGGGTGCCGGTCGTCGTCGATGGCCAGCCGATCGGTACGGTCTGCGTCTTCGATGTCAAAGCCCATGCGCGCGTCGCTCCCGAGCTTCCGGTGCGGTTGAAACAGCTTGCCTCGCTTGCGGCCTCGCTGATCAAGTTGAAGGAGGAGGCCAGGCGGCGGGCGATGACGGCGGAAATGCTGTCGCGTGACGAGAAGCGCCATTCCCTCGCGCTCGACGCGGCCCAGGTGGCGAGCTGGCTGTGGGACCTCTCGACGGGGATGGTTTCCGGCAACGAGACCTTCTACCAAATGCTTGGCGTCAAGCCTGCCAAGCCGATGAGTGCACGCAAATTCTTTATGGCGGTGCATCCGGCGGACCGCAAGAACACCATCGGCCAGCTGCGCAATGCGCTTGCCACCGGCAATGAATATGACGGGCTCTTCCGGTCGGCGAAATCGGGCCGCTGGCTGCTGGGTCGCGGTCGGGTGCATGAAAAAGATGCCGATGGGCGCCCCATCACCTTTCTCGGCATCAATATCGACGTTACCGAAGGGCAGCTTGCCTCCGAGCGCACGCGCCTCCTGCTGCGCGAGCTGAACCACCGGGTAAAGAACACGCTGGCCATGCTGCAGTCGCTGGCGCGCCAGACCCTGCGCCAGACGAGCGATCCCGTTGAATTCATGGATGCCTTTGCCGGACGCCTGCAATCGCTCTCCGAGGCGCACGGCCTGCTCAGCGATCACGAATGGGGCGGCATTCACCTGAAGATGCTGCTGCAGAAGCAGATTACGCCCTATGCACTCGACTATGAAAGCCAGGTCGAAATCCACAAGGACGAGGTGGAACTAGGACCGGACCAGGCTGTCGGGCTCGGCCTCGTGCTGCACGAGCTTGCCACCAATGCCCGTAAGTATGGCGCGTTGTCGGTCGCCTCGGGTAAGGTGGTCATTACTGCGCGGGTGGTGCACGAGGACGACCAGCGTGTGCTCAACATGACCTGGCACGAGGTCGGCGGGCCGCCGGTCGATCCCGCCCGTCGCCGGGGTTTCGGATCGATCCTGATCGAACGCAGCCTCGACAAGATTCTCGGCAGCAGCGTGCATGTCGAGTATCTGCCGAAGGGCGTGACCGCGGTCGTGCGCATGCCGCTCTAAGCGGCACACACACAGTCTCTGAAAATCTGGGATCAGTCGTCGCGGCGGGATTTTGGCGCGAGCAGGAAGCCGAGGGCGAGGGCGACAGCCGTTGCCGCGAACGGCTTCTTTACGGCGACTGTCGCTGCCGCAGCCATCAGGTCGCGGCGCACGGCAAGCTGCTGGCGGCGGATGCGGCGCAGTTCCCGCTCCCGTCTGTTGCGGGCGGCGACGACGGCAAGCACGATGAGGGCAAACAGCAGGAAACCGCCGGCAAGGCCGAAAAGGGCAGGCACGGTGCCGTAGTGTTCCGACAGCAGGATCGCCGTGGCGGCAAGGCCGAATACATAGGCGGTGATCAGCAGCAGGCCGATGGCAAGGCCGGCAATCGCGTTACGCTTGGCGATGTCCATCGTCTCGTCCACCCGGTCGGTGACGCGGGTGACGAGGTTCTGGATGAGAATGGCCCCCAGTGAAAGCATGCCGTGTGAACTCCGCAAAAAAGGAACGCCACGGGCGTGCCCGTGGCGTATCGGGAAAGGCGTTAGCGTCGCAGCAGGGCCGCGATGACAAAGCCGGCGGCGGCGGCGATGCCGAGCGTGGTCAGCGGATGGTCGTGCACGGCCTTGCGGGCACGGCGGCCGGAATCGCGGTAGCGCTCCTGGAAGTCGGCCAGGATATCCTCGCCGGCGGCGATCATGTCGCGGATATCGGTTTCGGCGCGATCCTTGATGTCGTGCGCCGCGTCGCTCGCCTGTGCCTTCACCGCGCGAGCCTTCTTGCGAATGCCGCTTGCGCCGTTTGACGCGTCGCTGGCGAGCAGGCTGGTGAGGGAGGCGATCTCTTCGCGCAGTTCCGCAATCTGCTCTTCGACGGCCTGCGCCTCGTCATGAAGTCCGTTGCGGATGCTCTTGCTGCGGGATGAAAACAGTCCGTTGGCCATGCCGTTTCTCCTTTTGCGGTCGCCAGCGCCGTGCGCGGGCTAACAGCGCTCCACCCCCTTGGCGGAACGGTCTTGTCGGGGCAGAAAACGCGGAGAACGGAAAAAGGTTCCGTAAGGTGCTGGAAAATCAGGCCGAAGCGGTGTGTGGCAGGACGAAGGGGACACCACTTGCCGGCACGCCGTTGATGCGCATGCGGCAGCCGAAGACGGCCTCCATGGCATCATCGGTCATGACGTCGGCCGGCGCGCCGGAACGCTCGATGCGACCGTTCTTCATCATCACCACATGGTCGGCGAACATGGCGGTAAGGTTGAGATCGTGCATGACCGCGATCACGCCGCCACCACCTTCGCAATAGCGCCGGGCAAGCTGCATGATCGTCAGCTGGTGGCGGATGTCGAGGGCGGAGACCGGCTCATCGAGCATCAGGAAGCAGGGTTCGCCATCAAGCACCGGCTCCCAGATCTGCGAGAGCACGCGGGCCAGTTGCACGCGCTGCTGCTCGCCGCCGGAAAGCTCCTGATAGAAACGGCCGGCGAAACCCGAGAGGTCTACTGCGGCCAGGGCGTCCGAGGTGATCGCCTCGATGCGTTCGGCGTGTCGGTTCGGCCCCACGGTGAGGCCGAGGCGGACGATTTCGCGCACGGTGAAGGGAAAGGCGATGGTGGCCGCCTGCGGCAGCACCGCACGCTTCACGGCAAGCTGCCAGGGTTCGAGGGCACCAAGGGCGTGGCCGTTGATGGTGATCTCGCCCTTGCTCGGCAGTTCCCCGGCAATGGCCTTCATCGTTGTCGTCTTGCCGGAGCCGTTCGGGCCGACGATGGCGGTCAACTCACCGGCTTTCGCTTCCAGCGACACGCCGTGCACGATGATCTTGCCGGAGAGGCTGACCGTAAGATTTTTTGCGGTGATCATGATCTCTTACCAGCCGTTGCGCGTGCGGTCGCGCAGCAGCACCCAGAGGAAGAACGGGGCACCAGCCAATGCAGTGATGATGCCGATCGGCAATTCGGCGGGCGCGACGATGGTGCGGGCCAGCATGTCGGCGCCGAGCATCAGCACGCCGCCAAACAGGGCAGAGGCCGGCAGCAGGTAGCGGTGATCCGGGCCGATGACGATGCGCAGCAGATGCGGCACGACGATGCCGACGAAGCCGATGCCGCCGCTGACCGCGACCGAAGCGCCGACGGCGCCAGCTACCGAAACGATGGCAATGTATTTCAGCCGCTGCACCTTGACGCCCATGTGGAAGGCCGCCGCCTCGCCGAGCGTGATGGCATTGAGGCCACGCGACAGGAAGGGCACGACGACGAGCGCCAGCAGGATGATCGGGCCGGCGGCGAAAAGCTTTGCCCAGGTCATGCCGGACAGCGAACCGAGGCTCCAGAAGGTGATGTCGCGCAGCTGCTTGTCATCCGCCATGTAGATGAGGATGCCGGTGATGGCGGCTGCGAGCGCGGAAATCGCGATGCCTGCCAAGAGCATGGTGGCGACGGAGGTCTGCCCGCCGCGTGTGGCGATGCGGTAGAGGAGCAGCGTTGTGAGAAGCCCTCCGGCGAAAGCGGCGATCGGCAAGGCGAAGGCGCCGAGCGCCATCATCAGCGCCGGCGGCAAGCTGGCGCCGAGCACGATCATCAACACCGCGCCGAGGGCCGAACCGGAGGAAATGCCGACGAGGGCGGGGTCGGCAAGCGGGTTTCGGAAGAGGCCCTGCATGACCGCGCCGGACATGGCGAGCCCGGCGCCGATCAGGAAGCCGAGCAGTGCGCGGGGCATGCGGATGTCGAAGACGATGATACGGTCGCGCATGGAGAGCGCGGTGTCATCCGCGCCGGTAAAAAGGGCGCCGATGACATTGAGCGCCGACGCATCCGATGCGCCGGTCGTGATCGACACGGCGAGTGCGGCGAGCGAAACGAGTGCAAGGGCTGCGAGCGTCAGCCGTGCAACGGCGGTCCGGTCGCCGGCCGGCCGGGACTGGGCGGAGCGCATCAGGGAAAAACCGCGTGCGCTGTCGCCGCGCACGGCATCATTGAGAGACATTGCCGTAGAGTTCTTTGTTGAGATCGCGAATGGCCGAGGCGGTGCGCGGGCCGAAGCCGAGCAGGTGCAGGCTGTTCATGCGCAGGACCGCCTTGGCCTCGCCCGCCGGCGTCACGGAGAGAGCGGGATGGGCAAGGATTTCCTCGTCGCTGCTGCCATGGCCAGGACGGGTCATGACCATGATGACATCGGGCTTGGCCTTGATGATGGCCTCGTCGGTGACCGGCTTGTAACCCTCGAAGGAACCCTCCATCGCGTTGACCGCGCCGGAAAGGCCGATAATGCCGTCAGCAGCGGTATGGCCGCCCGCAGCCATGATCTTGCCGTTCTGGAAACTGAGGATGAAGAGCACGCGCTTGCGCTCGTTTTCCGGCCGCTTGGCGGCGTCGGCAATGGCTGCGTCGAGATCGGCCGCGACCTCCGCTTCCAGCGCCTTCGCCTTGTCCGGCACGCCGAGGAACTGGCCGACGACGTCGATCTTCTTGAGGATCGCCGCCCGGTCATAGCCTTCCGGTACGGTCGCGAAGGGAATGCCGGCGCTCTTCAGCACGGCCAGTGCATCCGGCGGGCCGCTACCTTCGACGGCGAGGATGGCGGTCGGGTTGACGGCGATGACGCCTTCCGGCGAAAGCTGGCGCATGTAGCCGACATCCGGCAGTTTCACCGCCTCTTCCGGGAAGGTGCTGGTGGAATCACGCGCGACCAGCCGTCCGCCTTCGCCGAGCGCATAGACGATTTCCGTCACGGCGCCGCCGATGGCGACCAGCTTCGAGCTGTCGACCTGTTGCATTTCCTGGGCGACCGCCTTGCGGATGAAGCCGTTGGCGCCGGGTGTGGCCAGCGGCAGAAGCAGCGGAGCCGAAAGGGCGAAGACGGTGAGAGCCACTTCCCACGGGCGGGCGCGGCGGAAATCGAAGCTCTTGCTCATGGTCGTATCCTTCGCGGCTAGCACGAGCATTTCCGGGCAAAACCGGGCCGCGGAAATGCTCTGTCTCTTGTTTTCATGCAATTCCGGACGCTGCCGGACTTGCTCCTGCCTCAGGCGGCGACGCTGTCGGGACGCGGCAGGCCGTCGAGGATTTCGCGCCAGTCGGTGCGCTCCGTCATGCCTTCCTTCCGCTTGCCGAAGAACTGGATGATCATCTCGCCGCTCGCATCATAGGCTTCGAGCGAGGTGACGTGGCCATCGACAGTCGGCTTGCGGACGACCCAACACTCAGCGATGTGGTCCATGCGCAGGTGCATGTGGAAGGTCGGATCCATGACGTTGAGCCAAGGGCCCATCGGCTGGATGTTCTTCACCGGGCCGGTGTGGATCTGGATGGTGCCGTGGTTGCCGACGAAGCACATGATGTCGGCGTCGCGTTCGGCCGCCGCCCGCATCAGGTCGCCGATGGCGTCGGCGCGCACCTCATGGGCGAAATCTTCGCCGACGCTGCGGACTGCGTCCTGACGGCCGATCTTCAGCTTCCTCAGCATGCCGAAGAACTGGTGGGTGTCAGTCATGGAGGCCCAGTTTTCGCGCAGAGCTGCGACATCCACCGGACCGGTGTCGTCGATCTTTTCGGAAACCACTTCGACGAAATCCTGCGACTGGTCTTCCAGGCGGAAGTCGGCGACGATGGCCTCGTACGCTTCGAGATTGGAGGCGGGGCGCAGGTGCACCTTGTGCACGGCCATGCCGGCCTTGTCGAAGAACTGCAGGCTGCGGCGTACCTGGTCACCGTCCGTCTTCGTCACGGCGAAGCCGTGCGCCCAAGTGCCCGGGAAAATGCGCAGGTCGATGTTCTCGCCGAGCACGATCGAGGCATGTTTGCCAGGGGTGATCTTCTCGAAGACGCCGATCTTCTCATGCACAACGCTCTCGTTGCGGGTCAGAGCCATGACCTCGCCGAGCGCCTCCGAACGCTCGAGGAAGCGGTTGGCGCTGCCGTCGATGCGCACAGCCGTGAGGCCGACTTCCGCAGCAACGAGCGCGGCTTCCGAAATGCCGAGCTGGGCGGCGACGTCGCGCTCGCGCATCTTCGGGTTTTCAACGCGGAAAGCGCGGATTTCGGCGGGGGTCGGTCGGGTCGTGTTGGTCATGGGCGCGGCCTTGATCGAAATGCGGGATACCATCCTTCCCATGACCATCACGTTCCGGTGAATTTCCTTGGCGGAACAGCGGTTTGACAGGAATTTGGCGGTTACTATCTTGACTTCCTTACTCATATTTATCTATGCACGCAATACCGGTCCCCCAAAGTCATGTTAATTCTGGCTGCAACCGGCTAAAGTATGCCCGGCCGTCGCACTCGGCCGAACCGAACCGATATCGAACAGGCGGGCCAATGACCGTACGCACCCTTCTTCTTTCAGCGATGCTTTCCGTTGCCGGCATCACGAGTGTCGCAGCCCAGGAGGCCGCAGCGCCCAAGGCGCTGGAAGTGGAACTGAATGCGCTCGCCGGGTCGCAGAAGGGCTGCCTCTTCACCTTCCTCGCGGTCAACGGCTTTGCGCAGGATATCTCGAAGGTGTCCTTCGAATTCGTCATCTTCAACGACAAGGGCACGGTGGAACGCCTGGCGCTGCTCGATTTCCGCGAGCTGCCGGCCGGCAAGTCGAAAGTGCGCCAGTTCGATGTGCCGGGCGTCAAGTGCGAGACGGTGAAGAACCTGCTGATCAACGATGCGCCGGTCTGCGAGGGCGAGGGCCTGGAGAAAGGGCGCTGCATGGACGGCATCGTGACGCGCACCAAGGCGGCGGCCGGCCTCGAAGGCTAAGGGCGACGATGAGTTGCGCAGCACATGACGGGCTGCGCCGCATGAAACGGAATGACGGGTGATATCATGTCTGGAAGCAAGTGGCTTTGGGTTGGCGGTGGCGTGTTTTCCCTGCTCGCACATGCAACCGCTGCGGCCATCCTGACCATGGCCCCTGCACCGGAGGAGGAGCAGGCCATGATCGCCGGCGGCGTCGTGGCCGAAGTGGCGATGCTGGGCAATGGCGCCTTCGATGCGATTGAATCCGGCAAGCCTGAAGACGCCGTCACGCCCGAAACGATCCAGCCGGACGTGGCCGAGACGACGCCGCAGCAGGTGGCGGAGATCCAGCCGACCGAAATTCAGCCTGAATTGACCGAGACGGTGCAGCCCACCGATCCCGTCGTTTCCGAACCAATCGAAGAATTGATCGTTCCCTCCGCGGAGGTCGAGATTGCCGCGATCCCGATCCCGGAGATCAAGCCGGAAGTCGAGCCGGAGGAAATCAAGCCGGTTCCGGAAGTGAAGAAGGAAGAGCCGGTCAAGAAGGTCGAGCGCCAGAAGCCAAAGGCTAAGCCGGTCAGGAAAGTCGGTGAAGAGGGCAAGGCCAAGCAGAACGCCAAGAAGGGCGAAATCGACGGGTCGGACGATGTCAAGATTGCCGCTGTTGGCGGCCAGAAGAAGGGCAACTCCTCCGTCGCCGGCGACAGTGCTGTCAGCAATTATCCGGGCAAGGTCCGCAACAAGATCAATCGTGCCAAGCGGCGTGTGGCGGGCGGCAAGCAGGGTAGCGTGGTTGTGAGTTTCGTTGTTAACGCAAGCGGTCAGGCGAGCGGCATACGCGTTGCGCGCAGTTCCGGCGAAGCGGCGGTGGACAAGGCTGCACTCGATTCGGTGCAGCGTGCGGCACCCTTCGCCAAGATTCCGGAGAATGCCGGCAAGTCGTCCTGGGCTTTCAACGTGCCAATCGTCTTCAAGTGAGACGTGTATTTCCGCCGCTCCGAGGCCGGCGGGAATTTTTTGCGCGAAAATATGACTATCATAGTCATGTTTATACTTTACTCTGAAAATCAAGTTTTGTAGGTTGGCCCCACTGAGGCTCCGCCCTTGAAGCGGAGTGCAAAGGGGATGTTTGATGAATTATGTAACGGCGGGTCGCGCTGATGCGATCCTGAAGGCTGCGGTTGCCGAGCGCGACCGACGAATCGCGGACCTGGAACGCCAGGTTGTCGCGCTCAAGAAGCAGATCGCGGGAGCACAGGAACCGACGATGGCGGCAGCGCCGGTCGTTGCTCCCAGGGTTGAAGTGCAGGTGCCACAGGCGCCGCGCAGCGTGGAAGTCACCAAAATCAAACGCCGGACCGGCGAAGCGGAGAGGAAGGCGATGCGCGAGAAGCACAGGCAGCAGCAGCAGGCCCGTCAGCCGGCCGATACGACCCCGAAGCCCGATAACAGCAAGGCGATGCTCGAAGGACGCAGCTTCCTCTATGTCGGCGGCCGGGATTGCCAGGTGGCGCATCTGCGCCAGATCGCCAGCTCCTATGGCGCGAACCTCATCCATCACGACGGCGGGTTGCGCGAGGCGGTTTCGCGCATCGACAATGTCCTGCCCTCGGTCGACTGCGTCTTCTGCCCCATCGACTGTATCAGCCACGATGCCTGCATCCGCGTGAAGACGGGCTGCAAGAAGTGGGAGAAGGCCTTTGTGCCCTTGCGCAACGGCAGCAAATCCTCCTTCGAGCGCGCCCTGCAGAGCATGAGCCAGGAAGGCACCACCCAGTGAATGACGAAAGACCCGAGGCCTTCATGATGATCGGCCTGCACAAGTTGGCCGCGCAGAACGGCGATGGCCTGATCCCGGAACTGTACGCCCTGCTCACGCGCCGCGCGGAAATGCTGGAAAGCGAGAATGTCACGGAGTTTCCGGTGGCAAGTGCCCGCCCACCGGCCCGTGTGCCGACCTTCGAAGGCGCGTCCGCTCTTGAAGCGCGCAACGACAATGTCGTAGCTTTCCCTGCGCCGCGTCGTCTGCGGCGGGATTCGCTCTGACATCGAGGTCATCCATGTTCTTCGCCATGAATCGCTTCCGGATTGCCGTCGGCCACGAAGAGGCCTTTGAAAATATCTGGAAGGGGCGGGATTCCAGCCTGGCGGATATGCCCGGCTTCCAATCCTTCCATCTGCTGCGTGGCGATACCAATGCCGAAGAGGGCTACACCCTCTTCGCCTCCCATTCCGTCTGGGCGAGCAAGGACGATTTCACCGCCTGGACGAAATCGGAAAACTTTCGGCAGGCGCACAAGAACGCCGCCGACAACCGGGCGATCTATCTCGGCCCGCCGAAATTCGAGGGGTTCAGTCTGGTGGAAGGCGCGTGAGCATGGCCGAGAATCCCAATCGCATCGAAGTGCTGCCGGTCCTGCCGTCGCTCGATATTCAGGAAACGTTCGATTTCTATACGACGCTGCTCGGGTTTAGCGAGGTCGTGTATCGGGTGGACGATTATCTCATCCTTCGCCGTCCAGACATGGAACTGCACTTTCGGCTGACCGACGACCGGACGCTTTGTGAACGCACTTCCGTCTATCTACGCGGCGGCGGTATCGGTGACTTGCACCGCGAATTCAGCGAACGCGACGTGCCAACGCTGACGCCGATGGCGGTGCGGGCATGGAATATGGAAGAGTTTTACATTCACGATCCGCACGGCAACCTGCTGCGCTTTGCCCGTATTCCGAAGGGCTGAGGTCAGCCTTTCTGTCGCGGCAGGAACGCGCCGAGCGCCACGGAAAGCCATCCCGCCATCATGATCACGCCGCCGGTCGGTGCCGACATCGGGAAGAGGCCGTGTCCCGCTGAATGACGCAGGACGAGATCGCCGGCGAAGATCGCGGTGCCGATCGCAAGCAGCAGGGCGGCGAGCGGCGCGGTGCGCATGGTGGGCCAGGCGGCATAGAGCCCGATCAGCGCCGGTGCATGGGCAAGGCACATGGCGGAGGCGCCGGCCATCAGGCGAGGATCGCTGCCATGCGAGGCGGCCGCCGCGGTAACGACACCGGTGAGACCCATCAGGCCGGCGACGAGCAGGGTCGCGGAGCGGAGCGAAAACGACATCGGGTTCATTCCTGGTTTTGCATATGGTGCGCAAGCCGTGTCACCGGTTCGAGGATGATGGCGCGCAGGCCCTCGCTCGGCACGGTCTCTTCCAGTGCGCGGACGAAGCAGAGCAGCCATTCGTCGCGCTCCGCCGGCCCGATCGGTGCCGCGAAGTGGCGACGGCGCAGCATCGGGTGGCCGCGTTTGTCGGTATAGAGCGGTGGACCGCCGAGCCAGCCGGTCAGGTATTCGTAGAGCTTTTCCTCACTGCCGGAGAGATCCGGCGGGTGGATGGCGCGACAGCGCGCCGCTTCCGGGAGGGTATCCATCAATTCGTAGAAACGGTGCGTCAGCGCCCGCACGGCCGCGTCGCCGCCGACCGCCTGATAAAGGGTGATCGTCTCGCCCTGCCGTTCCTGATTGTCGCCCGTATCGGCCATGCGCTTTTCCCGTTCCTCCGGTCTTAGCGCGCTGCGGGCGGGCGGGCAATGCCAGCCTTTTGCCTGCGACGAAGCGCGCAAACCGCTGCTTGCGCACCAGATTGACAGGAAACCGTCCAGACGGTATGTTTAGTCATGAGCAAGGCACATCACCGCAAGAAACACCCCGAAGCCGTCCGCCAGCAATTGCTGGAGGTTGCGGCGAAGCTGTCGCTGGAGAAAGGGCCTGCCAGCGTCACGCTCGACGCGGTGTCGCAGGCGGCGGGCGTCAGCAAGGGCGGCCTGCTGCACCATTTTCCCAACAAGCTGTCGCTGCTCGATGGCCTGTTCGGTGACCTCACGGAAAAGCTCGACCGGGCGATTGCCGAGAGGATGCGAGACGACGCAGAACCGAAGGGGCGCTTCACCCGCGCCTATGTCTCGGTCTTTTTCCAGCCGCACGGCATCGAGGATGGCGAGCAGTGGAAGGTTTTGACCATCGCGCTGATTTCGGAGCCGCATCTGCGCGAACGCTGGCGACAATGGGTGGAGCGATACCTTGCCGAAAATGTCGGCACGGATTCGTCACCTGAAGCGATGCTCGTGCGCTATGCCGTGGATGGCCTTTGGTTGGCCGACCTGCTCGGCTCGCCGACCATGGATTCCGACGAGCGTGCCGCCATGCTGGAGCGGCTGCTGACATTGTCGCGGTCCTGATCTCGTTACAAGTGGCGCCGTCATGCGCCGGAGCACTGCCATGAACCTCACCACCGTCTATGCCGTTCTCGTCGTCGCCATCGTTTTCGAGGTTCTCGGCACCTCGGCCATGCAGGCCGCCCAGCATTTCACGCGCGTCGTGCCGACCATCACGATGGTCGTCTGCTATGCCATCGCCTTCTTCTTCCTGTCGTGGAGCCTGCGCTACGTGCCGGTCGGCATCGCCTATGCGATCTGGAGTGGACTCGGCATCGTGCTGATCTCGCTCGTCGGCTATTTCGCCTTCGGCCAGAAGCTCGATCTGGCCGCCATGATCGGCCTTGGCATGATTATTGCCGGCGTTCTTGTGCTGAACCTTTTCTCCAAATCGACATTCCACTGATAGGGAGCCGGAATCGAGCGGCCCCCCGCTTGCCAAAAAGCGGGTCTGGTTCTATCGATTCCGTCGAATTGAAAGCGGTTTCAATTTACGGCTTTAGAGGAATGGCACATGGCAATACGCACCATCGTATGGGGTGAGAACATCCACGAGCAGACGAACGAGATCGTGCGCTCGATCTATCCGCGCGGCATGCACAACACGATCGCTGATGCGCTCAATAGCGATCCTTCGATCAAGGCCAGCATCGCGACCCTGCAGGAGCCGGAACACGGCCTGACCGAGCCGCGCCTTGCCGAGACGGACGTGCTCGTCTGGTGGGGCCACAAGGATCACGGCGCCGTCAGCGACGAGGTGGTCGAGCGTGTCGCCAAGCGTGTCTGGGAGGGTATGGGCCTCCTCGTCCTGCATTCCGGCCACTTTTCCAAGATCTTCAAGCGCCTCATGGGCACGCCCTGCGCGCTGAAATGGCGTGAGGCCGGCGAGCGCGAGCGTCTCTGGGTGATCAACCCGCGCCACCCGATTGCCGAAGGGCTCGGCGAGAACTTCGTGCTGGAAAACGAGGAAATGTACGGCGAGCAGTTCTCCGTGCCGGAGCCGTTGGAAACGGTGTTCATCTCTTGGTTTGCCGGCGGCGAGGTGTTCCGCTCGGGCATGACCTGGCGCCGCGGTGCCGGCAACATCTTCTACTTCCGCCCGGGCCACGAGACCTATCCGACCTATCATGACGCCACCGTCCAGAAGGTCCTCGCCAACGGCGTGAAATGGGCCTTCAACCCGCAGGGCACCTACGCCGCCATTCACGATGCGCCGAACGTGCCGGTCGAACAGGCACTCGAGCCGATCGAGGAGCGGGGTCCAAAATTGCATGAAGTCGGCGAAGCCGGTTACCGCTGAGGCCTGCCATGCGTCTTCTCATTCTTGGAACCGGCGGCATGGCCAACAATCATGCCGAACATTTCGCGGCGATCGAAGGGGTCGAGCTGGTGGGCGCCGTCGACGTAGACCCGTTGCGCGCAAAAGCCTTTGCCGATCAGCACGGCATCCCGAACGTCTTCACCTCGCTGGAGGACGCCATCGCCTGGGGTGGTTTCGATGCGGCCACCAACGTGACGCCCGACCGCGCGCATCATCCGACGACGCTCGCGCTGCTTGCCGCGGGCAAACACGTCATGTGCGAAAAGCCCCTGGCGGAAAACTACGCCAAGGCGGATGAGATGGCGCGGGCGGCTGAAGCATCCAGCCTCGTCACCATGGTCAACCTCACCTATCGCAATGTCGCGCCCTTGCAGAAGGCGCGCGACATGGTGCTTGCCGGCGAGATCGGTCGGGTGCGCCACGTCGAGGCGTCCTATCTGCAGAGCTGGCTCGTCTCCAAGGCCTGGGGCAACTGGGCGACCGAAAGCCAGTGGCTATGGCGCCTTTCCACCAAACACGGCTCGAACGGCGTGCTCGGCGACGTCGGCATCCATATTCTCGACTTTGCCAGCTACGGTGCAGCAAGCGATGTGGAGCACGTCTTCGCGCGGCTGAAAGCCTTCGACAAGGCGCCGGACAACCGGATCGGCGAATATGATCTCGACGCCAATGACAGCTTCGCGATGACGGTCGACTTCGCCAATGGCGCGCTCGGCGTCATCCATTCGAGCCGCTGGGCAACCGGCCATCTCAACGAACTGCGCCTGCGCATGCATGGCGAGAGAGGCGCGCTGGAGGTGGTCCATTCGACGGAGGGCTCGAGCCTCCGCGGCTGCCTCGGCGAGGATGTCGAAAAGGCCGTTTGGCGGGATATTGAGGCCGGCACGGTGCCGACCAACTACCAGCGCTTTGCAGCGGCAGTGACGGCCGGTGAGCAGGTCGAGCCGGGTTTCCGCCACGCTGCCGAACTTCAGAAGATCCTCGATCTCGCCATCGAGACTGAGAGGGAGCGACGGGAGCTGACGGTTTAGGCCGGAGCGGGGCCTGTTGAACCGCGCATGACGAAATCGACCTCCCAAACCTCCTGCAAGGCGTCAGGCAGTTCGCCTTGCAGGAGCCGCAACGTCATTTCACCGATCCGCTCGCCTGCCGCGCGGATCGAGGATTGCGTCGTGGTAACGGACGGCACGAGGTTTTCAGGGCTGAGATAGGGAAAGACGTCGTCATGCGCGATAAGCGAGACGTCGTGACCAAGCCGGAGGCCTGCAACGCGGATCGCCCGCATCGCGCCAAGCGCTGACATCATCGAACCGGCGATCACGGCCGTCGGCGGGGCGGGGAGGGCGAGGAAGGCTTGCATCAGGCGGAAGCCGGTTTCGTCGGTGAATTCGCCCTGGCCGATCAGCGCGGGTTCGACCGTGATACCGCGCACTTGCAGCGTCGAGCGGTAGCCGTTGTCCCGATCGCGGGCATAGGTACTGACCTTGTCTCCGTTGATCAGCGCGATGCGGCGATGGCCGTGGTCGACAAGATGCCGGATTGCCGTCTCGATGGCGCCGAAATTGTCAATGTCGAGGAAGGCGAAGGGTTTTGACGCTTCGCTGCGCCCGTGAACGATGAAGGGCAGATCCAGCGACTGCAACAATGCGATGCGCGGGTCCGCGCAGGCCGGCGTGTGCAAGATAACCGCGTCCACCCGTTTGCTTGCGGCAAATCCACGATAGGCGGCTTCTTCGTCTTCCAGGGTCTCGACGGTGGAGACAAGGATGTCGATGCCATCCTGTTGAAGCGATGTCGAAAGTCCGCCCATGAATTCGCTGGAATGCGGCCCGAAGCGCCCCCCACCCTGAAAGACGATACCGATGGCGCCGGCCCTTCCAGTTGCAAGCCGTTGCGCGCTGATGTTCGGCCGATAACCGAGCCGCTCGGCCGCCTCCAGCACGCGCGCCCGCGTCTCCGCCTTCACCTCCGGATAGCCGCTCATCGCGCGGCTCACCGTCGTCTGGGACAGGCCGATGAGGGTGGCAAATTCCTTGAGGTTCATCCTGCGTCCTGGGCGCGACCGGTGCTTTCCTTTGTCTTATGGACGCTCGGGCGCCCCGCGGCAAGCAAAGGGCGGGAAGGATGGGAAACCTGTATCTGCCGGCCAGATCTTGCGGCACTGCTCCAGCGCGGCACACGCGGACAATTCTCTATGGTTGTGAAATCCGCCTTGAAATTTGACAATAGCAAGTTAGAGTAAAATTATTAACGATAAGGTTGTGTCTTGGTGGTGCAGTTCGCCTGCGCGGCTTTGACGCTGAATGATAGCAGGCCCAAGGCAAGCAGCCTGGCTTGAGCGTTTTTGTTTTCGGGCTCGGACGGCCCGAAAGCGGTTTTGCAGTGATTTTCGGGAGAATATCATGCAGGCGGGCTCGGATATGCCGGCCGCAATGGGTCCGGCTGTGCGCTCGGACCTGCGGCTTGAAACACACGTCAAGTCCGCCCCCCGGACGGGCGAGCCGGCAAAAGGGGCGGATGCCCTCGGCTCCACCGGGCGCCCGCTTGTTTACTCGCGGCGTCAAACCGGTCGACGCCCAGCCTATCTGCGGATGATGGAGCGGTCGTTCGGTGCGCGGCGCGCGCGCGTTCGTGATCTCCTGTTCTCCCGGTCGCCGGTTTTGTTTCTGATGATAGAGGAGGCGTTCCTCCTCTATCTGGTGACCAGTCTGTTGCGGGCGCTGACCGGCCGGCGCACCGTCGGTTTGTTGCTCTGTCCGATGCCTCTGGTCATCTCCCCCCGACCGCTTGAGCGTTGCAAGAGGCTCGCCTTGCAATGGCTCAAGCGCTTGCCCCGCTGCCAGACGCTGACGATCGTTCCCTTCAGCGTTTTTCCAGCCTTTTCAAGCATTGCCAGCGGCTGGATCTATGATTTCCAGCTTTGGGACCTCACCGGTGAAGAGCGCGATGCGGTCAACACCCTGCGTCGCGAGCGTCATCCGCCCGAATGTGGCGTGGTAACGGCAATCGGGACGCAGAGCCGCCGCAAGGGCTTCGATCTCTTCGCCGACACCTATACGCGCTCATGCGACCTGCGCCGGCGCTTCCAGTTCATCGCCTGCGGCAAGGTCGCGCCAAGCGTTGCGGATTACGCGGCCGCCTTCTGCGAGGCGGGCGGTGTGGCGGTCGATCGTGCTGTTTCCGACTGCGAACTGCTGGGGGCTTACGCGGCGAGCGATGCGGTCTGGTGCCTTTATCCGCCCGCTGGCGATCATGCCTCCGGAATTCTCGGGCGCGCAGCGCAGCTGGGCATTCCGGTTGTCGTGCGCTACGGCTCGCTGGCGCATCGTCTCTGTATCGTGGAAAACATCCTGCATGTTGCGACGACGGCCGACCGGGTGGCGGAGCGTCTCGCCGACCCCTTGCCGCCGCGCGACGACAGGCGCGGCCGCATGATGGCGCTGCGTTTTGCCCGCGAAAGCGAGGCAACCTTGCGGGCGGCCTTCGGATTGGCGGGATAGCTGCGGCGCCGCATCGGGTTTGAGCGGCTTGGACGGCCCCGCTTCGTTCATCGCTGCCGGCCATGCGCGGCAGCCCGTCTTGTTGGCCAAGGCCCCAGTGATTCTTGACAAGCCACGCGTCGATAAATATAACGCGTTATATAACGTGGAACATATAATATGGCAGAAGATATCGTTCGTGCACTGGGCTACCTGTGTCTGGGCACCCGGCTGCGCCGCCTCGGCGAACAGGTGCAGGCGGAAACGCAGCGCATCATGGAGCGCTTGGATGCGCCGCTGCAGGCGGGCCAGTATCCGCTTCTCGCCGCAATCGACCGTCTCGGTCCGCTTTCTGTGGGGGAACTGGCGGAGACGCTTGGCATAACCCAGCCGGGCGTGACCCGGATGGCCGGCCTCCTTGCCGAAGCGGGATACCTGACAGCGCGCAAGGAGGCTGGCGACCAGCGCATCCGGCGCCTGGTGCTGACGGAGGAGGGGCAGGCACTGATCGCCCGCTCGAAACGGGATATCTGGCCGCTCATCGAAGCGGCCGTCCGGAGCGTTTGCGATCCGCTCGACGGCAGCCTGATAGACAAACTCGATCAACTGGAAGACGCCCTTGCCGAGGCGCCGCTCGATCGCCGCGCCCGGGCACTGGAAGGACAGCAGCCATGACCATGCTTCTCGACAGACCGATCTGGAGTGCGCTCGCCACCCGACATGCAGCACTCGCCGACGGGGCCGGTCACGCCCGCCGCTATCAGCCCGGCATCCTGCCGTTCGCGGCCGCGGAGAGTGACGACCCACAGGCCCTTGCCGACCTCGCCGAACTGGCACGCCCGGGTGAGACCTTGCTCTTCCTCCAGGCCGACCCGATTGTCGCGCCGGCTGGTTTCGAGGTGCTGACGACCGCGCCGGCCGTTCAGATGATCGCGGCTGCCGTTCCTTCCCCGCTGCAGGACGATGCTATCGTTCCGCTAGGGATAGCCGATGCCGAGGAGATGCTGGCGCTTGCGACCTTGACGAAGCCCGGACCGTTTTCCCTGCGGTCCCAGGAACTCGGGCGCTTCTGGGGCGTGCGCGAGGGCGGTCGTCTCGTTGCCATGGCCGGCGAGCGCATGAAACAGCCGGGCTATACGGAATTGAGCGGGGTTTGCACCCATCCCGACCATCGGGGCAGGGGCTATGCCCGCCGCCTCTCGCTGTATGTGGCCGCTCGAATCATCGAGGGCGGGGACCAGCCCTACCTGCACGCCTATGCCAGCAACATCGCCGCTATCGCGCTCTATGAGGCGATCGGCTTCACCTTGCGCTGCCCGATGCACGTCGCGGCGCTGCAAAGGCCCGCCGATTGATCATTGCCGCTCTCGGCGCCCGTCAGTCGGCGATCCTGTCGCCAACCGACGTTCTAGTGCTGGTCCAGCGTCCTTGTCAGCGTCAGCGCCGCAATCGTGCAGATCGCACCGGAGATCAGGTAGCCGCCGATGAAGATGATGCCGAAGCTGCTGGCGAGGCCGAGCGCCACGAGCGGCGCAAAGCCGGCACCGAGGAGCCACGCGAGATCGGAGGTCAGTGCCGCGCCGGTATAGCGATAGTACTGCGTGAAGCGCGACGAGACGGCACCCGAGGACTGGCCGAAGGTCAGGCCGAGGATGAAGAAGCCGATCAGGATGAAGGCATCCTGCCCCTTGCTGCCGGAATCGAGCAGGAAGGGCGCGGAGAACGAGAAGATCCCGATCAGGACGGCGCCGAGCATCAGCTCGTTGCGCCGGCCGATGCGGTCAGCGATGAAGCCGGACAGCACGATGCCGACCGCGCCGAGGCCTGCGCCCGCGACCTGCACCCAGAGGAACTGCGCCGCCGACTGGCCCCCGAAGAGCGTGACCCAGCTCAGGGGGAAGATCGTGACGAGGTGGAACATAGCAAAGCTCGCGAGCGGCACGAAGGCGCCGAGCACGACGTCCATGCTGTGTTTGCTGAGCATCTCGAAGATCGGCCGCGCCTGGAGTTCCTGCGCTTCCATCGCCGCGCCGAACTCCTTGCTGGCAACGATGCGCAGGCGCGCGAAGAGCGCCACGACGTTGATCGCGAAAGCGACGAAGAACGGATAACGCCAGCCCCAGGCGAGGAAATCGGCCTCGGATAGGTTGCTCACCATGTAGCCGAAGAGAATGCTGGCGAGCGCAAAGCCGATCGGCGCGCCAAGCTGCGGGATCATCGCATACCAGCCGCGGCGGTTCTCCGGCGCGCTGAGATTCAGCAGCGAGGCGAGGCCATCCCACGCGCCGCCTAGTGCAAAGCCCTGTCCTAATCGGAAGAGCGCGAGCAGCGCGACGGCCCAATATCCGATCGTCTCATAACCCGGCAGGAAGGCGATCGACGCGGTCGAGCCGCCGAGGATGACCAGTGCGGCCGTCAGCTTGGTGCCGCGGCCATAGTTGCGGTCGATCCACATGAAGACGAAGGAGCCGATCGGGCGGGCGATGAAGGCCAGCGGAAACAGCGCAAACGACATCAGCGTTGCCGCGACCGGATTGGGCGCGAAGGGGAAGATGAGCTTCGGGAAGACCAGGATGGAACCGAGGCCGTAGACAAAGAAGTCGAAGAACTCCGAGGTCCGGCCGATCACCACGCCGATAGCGACGCTGCCCGGCGACAGCGGCTTGTCGTCGTCATGCATGCGGCGGGCGTCTCGTTCGAGACCGGAGGACGATGGATTAGCGACCGAACTCATGAATTTCTCCGAGCGATGTGCGCCATGTCTTTCGAGTGTTGACTATTCGGCGTGCAATATCAAGAATTGGCTTGAACGTTCGAACACCATGCAGGTTCAGATGCTGACGCAAATGGCCCTTGACCCGCTTGGCAACCGATGGAATTGCGCTAGTTCAAATTTGTGGCCTCGAACAGTCATAAATTTCCTATCGCACTGCGACAGAATGCTGCGCTGCGACGAAGCACCTCATTTCCAAGCGCCGCCGTGCCCGAGTAATGCCGACTAGACAGAACGCAAGTTGAGGCCGCAATGCCCACGTCCTTCAGTTTAGCCCGACTATCGATCATCCTGCCGCTGATGCTCCTGACGCTGTCGGGGTGCAACATGGTCGTCATGTCGCCCTCCGGCGACATCGCCGCGCAGCAGCGGGACCTGATCGTCATCTCGACGATCCTGATGCTGATCATCATCATCCCCGTGATCCTGCTGACGGTGTATTTCGCCTGGCATTACCGCCAGTCGAACACGGCCGCCAAATATGATCCCGAATGGCACCATTCGACTGGCCTTGAAGTCATCATCTGGTCGGCGCCGCTTGCCATTATCATCGCGCTCGGCGCCATTACCTGGGTCAGTACCCACAAGCTCGACCCCTACCGACCGCTCGATCGCATCGACGCCGCGCGGCCCGTCACCGACGCGGTAAAGCCGATCACTGTCGAGGTCGTGGCGCTCGATTGGAAATGGCTGTTCTTCTATCCGGACTATGGCATCGCCACGGTCAACGAGATGGCGGCACCGGTCGACGTGCCGATCAATTTCAAGCTCACCGCATCCTCCGTGATGAACTCCTTCTACGTGCCCGCCCTTGCCGGCATGATCTACACGATGCCCGGCATGCAGACGAAGCTGCACGCCGTCATCAACAAGCAAGGCGAGTATGAGGGGCTGTCGTCGAACTACAGCGGCGACGGCTTCTCCCACATGCGCTTCAAGTTCCACGGGCTGGATCAGGCGGGCTTCGACCAATGGATCGCCCGGGTGAAGCAGGGCGGCACGATGCTCAATCGCGACGCCTATCTGAAGCTCGAAAAGCCGAGCATCAAGGAGCCCGTGCGCTACTTCTCCTCCGTCGAGGACGGGCTCTATGAGGCTGTGCTCAACATGTGCGTGCGCGCCGGCCAGATGTGCATGAAGGAAATGATGCATGTCGACATGATGGGCGGCGGCGGTCTCGAGAGCCACGAAAACAAGGCGAAGCTCGAGCACGACAACCGCCATGCGGATAGCGCCGGTGGCCATACCGAGGAAGCAGCACCCGGCGCAACCTTCCCGGAAACCGGCAACCCCGCGCGCAGCGAAGAGCCGGCCGAAGGCATCGAGGACCAGCAGGAGGAGCCGGCCACGATGAACCACGACATGCACAAGATGTAATGGGACGCCGCTGCACTCGCCGGTCCGGCGGGTGCGCAATGCCCTCACGAAACGATATTGGACAGCCCATGTTCGGCGATATCAGCCTCACGCAATTCATCTTCGGTCGGCTTACCCTCGAAGCGATCCCCTATCACGAGCCGATTCTCGTTGCGACCTTCGCGGTCGTGGCGCTCGGCGGCATAGCGCTTCTTGGCCTGGTCACGAAGTTCAAGCTCTGGGGCTATCTCTGGAACGAGTGGTTCACCAGCGTCGATCACAAGAAGATCGGCATCATGTACATCATCCTGGCGATCATCATGCTTTTGCGCGGCTTTGCCGATGCGATCATGATGCGCATCCAGCAGGCGATCGCCTTCAACGGCAACGAGGGCTACCTCAACCCGCACCACTACGACCAGATCTTTACCGCGCACGGCGTGATCATGATCTTCTTCGTGGCCATGCCCTTCGTCACCGGCTTCATGAACTATGTCGTGCCGTTGCAGATCGGCGCGCGCGACGTCTCCTTTCCGTTCCTCAACAATTTCTCCTTCTGGATGACGACGGGCGGCGCGATCATCATCATGATGTCGCTCTTCGTCGGTGAATTCGCCCGCACCGGCTGGCTCGCCTATCCGCCGCTGTCCGGCGTGGATTACAGTCCCGGCGTCGGCGTCGATTACTACATCTGGGGCCTGCAGGTCGCGGGCGTGGGAACCACGCTATCAGGTATCAACCTGATCGCCACCATCGTGAAGATGCGTGCACCCGGCATGACCTTCATGAAGATGCCGATCTTCACCTGGACATCGCTCTGCACCAACATCCTGATCGTCGCGACCTTCCCGATCCTGACGGCCACGCTCGCGCTGTTGTCGCTCGACCGCTATGTCGGCACCAACTTCTTCACCAATGACCTTGGTGGCAATCCGATGATGTATATCAACCTCATCTGGATCTGGGGCCATCCGGAGGTCTACATCCTCGTGCTGCCGGCCTTCGGAATCTTCTCCGAGGTGGTGGCGACCTTCTGCGGCAAGCGCCTCTTCGGCTATGCCTCGATGGTCTATGCCACCTGCGTCATCATGATCCTGTCCTATCTGGTGTGGCTTCACCACTTCTTCACGATGGGCTCGGGCGCCTCGGTCAACGCCTTCTTCGGCATCACCACGATGATCATTTCGATCCCCACGGGGGCGAAGATGTTCAACTGGCTGTTCACCATGTATCGCGGCCGTATCCGCTACGAGCTGCCGATGCTGTGGACCATTGGCTTCATGATCACCTTCGTCATCGGCGGCATGACGGGCGTCATGCTCGCGATCCCGCCGGCCGACTTCGTGCTGCACAATTCGCTGTTCCTCATCGCCCATTTCCACAACGTCATCATCGGCGGCGTGCTGTTCGGGCTGATGGCCGGCCTCGTCTACTGGTGGCCGAAGGCCTTCGGCTACAAGCTCGATGCGTTCTGGGGCAAGATGAGCTTCTGGTTCTGGCAGATCGGCTTCTTCTTCGCCTTCATGCCGCTCTACGTGCTCGGCCTGATGGGCGTCACTCGCCGCGTCAGCCAGTTCGAGGATCCGTCCCTGCAGATATGGTTCATCATCGCGGCCTTCGGCGCCGGCCTGATCGCGATCGGCATCGCCTCGTTCGTCATCCAGCTCGTCGTCAGCTTCCTGAAGCGCGACCAGCTGCGCTGCGACAGCGGCGATCCATGGGACGGCCGCACGCTGGAATGGTCGACCTCTTCGCCGCCACCGGACTACAATTTCGCCTTCACGCCCGTCGTGCACGACCATGACGGCTGGTACGACATGAAGAACCGCGGCTATGAGCGCCCGCTGACCGGTTTCAAGCCGATACATATGCCGAAGAACACCGGCACCGGTGTCATCCTCTCGGGTCTCAGCGTCGTGCTCGCCTTCGCGCTGATCTGGTACATCTGGTGGCTGGCGGCCGTGTCCTTCATCGGCATCATCGCGGTGTCGATCGCCCACACCTTCAACTACAACCGCGATTTCTTCATCCCCGCCGAGACCGTGACGGCGACTGAAGACGCACGCACCAAATTGCTTGCAGAACGGACCTGAGCTCATGAGCGCGACCCAAGTCCAGACCGACGAAAAACCGCAGTTCTACGTGACGGAAGAGCATCACCCGGAAAACAGCACCATGCTGGGGTTCTGGCTCTACCTGATGAGCGACTGCCTGATCTTCGCCGTGCTCTTCGCCACGCACGGCGTGCTCGGCCGCAACTATGCGGCCGGTCCGTCGCCGGCCGATCTCTTCGACCTCAACCTCGTCGCCATCAACACGGCGATGCTGCTGCTCTCCTCCATCACCTACGGCTTTGCAATGCTCCAGATGGAGCGCAACGCCAAGATGGAAACGCTGGTCTGGCTCGGCATCACCGGGGTGTTCGGCGCAGCCTTCCTGGGGCTGGAACTCTATGAGTTCTATCACCTGATCCTCGAAGGTGCAGGCCCGACGCGTTCGGCATTCCTGTCGTCCTTCTTCACGCTGGTCGGCACGCACGGCCTGCACGTCACCTTCGGCATGATCTGGCTGATCACGCTGATGGTGCAGGTGAAAAAATACGGGCTCAATCCCGAGAACCGCCGCCGGCTGATGTGCCTGTCGATGTTCTGGCACTTCCTGGACGTCATCTGGATCGGCGTCTTTTCCTTCGTCTACCTGCTGGGGGTCCTCGGATGAGCACGCACCACGAAAGCGCTTCTGACACCCATCACGCCCATAGCCACGGACACGAGGCCGGCCACGGCTCCTTCAAGGGCTACATGACAGGCTTCGTCCTCTCGATCATCCTGACGGCGATCCCGTTCTGGCTGGTCATGGCGGACGTGCTGGACAGCA
Organism: Shinella sp. GW821-FHT11G07; assembly: GCF_058808115.1. Lineage (NCBI taxonomy): Bacteria > Pseudomonadati > Pseudomonadota > Alphaproteobacteria > Hyphomicrobiales > Rhizobiaceae > Shinella > Shinella sp. GW821-FHT11G07. The sequence goes on along the minus strand of NZ_JBXARJ010000029.1, from coordinate 4,976 downwards.
AGCTCCTCACCGCCGTCCTCGTCATGGGCATCGCCGTCGTGCAGATCGTCGTGCACATGGTCTACTTCCTGCACATGAACCCGCGCTCGGAAGGCGGCTGGACCATGATGGCGCTGATCTTCACCCTCGTCATCGTCGGCATCGCGCTCGCCGGCTCCCTCTGGGTCATGCATCACCTCAACACCAACATGATGCCGATGACCCACGAGATGATGAAGAACATGCCCTGACGGGGTAGGGCAGGCCACGATGACCATCGAACGGCAACGGGAAGAGGAGGGGGCAATGTTGCCCTCCCGCGGCGCGCGCCGGGTGCTGACCGGCGCCTTGCTGCTGCTCGCCGTGGTCTTCGCAGCCCTCGGCACCTGGCAGATGCAACGGCTGCTCTGGAAGCTCGATCTTATCGAACGCGTGGAGGCCCGCATCCATGCCGAGCCCGTGCCGGCGCCGGCCCGCGGGACGTGGGATGCCGTCAACCAGGAAAAAGACGAATACCGCCGCGTCACTGCCACCGGCCTCTTCCAGCACGACAAGACGGTGCTGGTGCAGGCCGTGACGGAACGCGGCGCCGGCTTCTGGGTGCTGACGCCGCTGCGCCTTGCCGACGACGCGACCGTGCTGATCAACCGCGGCTTCGTGCCGGCGGACCGCCGCGATCCCACCGCCCGTCTGGCAAGTGAGATCGCCGCCGGTCCTGTCACGGTCACCGGCCTCCTGCGCATCACCGAGCCCGGCGGCGCCTTCCTGCGCTCCAACGATCCGGCAAATGACCGCTGGTTTTCCCGCGACGTCGCCGCCATCGCCGCGGCGAAAGACCTGAGCGATGCCGCCCCTTATTTCATCGACGCGGACGCAACGCCCAATCCGGGCGGCCTGCCGATCGGCGGCCTGACGGTCGTGACATTCCGCAACAGCCACCTCGTCTACGCCCTGACATGGTATGCCCTCGCCGCGATGAGCGCGGCTGGCGCCTGGTATGTCTATCAACGCCGGCTGGTTTAGAGTCACGCGCTGTCGCGAAGTATCCTTCGGATTTCAAACCTCTCGCGGTTCAGACTGGCCGATGAATGCCATTGGCAATGGTATCACGCGGCACACGGTGCCACATCTCAATTTGTCATTTTGGAACGTTGTAAATTTGTAAACCAATGGTGGCAACCTGGCGGTGAGAAGATGGCGATCGCCGCTAGACAGAATTGAAATAGTTTGCCTAATTGTGTTTTCGCTGCGTTGGGGACCGCCTTTGCTGGCAGTCCTATCGAAAGGAAACCGAATGGCCTTCCTCGCCGATATATTTCGCCAATCACCAGAAATCGCCTTGTTCCTTTCATTGGCCGTCGGATACTGGGTCGGTAAATTCCAGTTCGGAAAATTCCAGCTCGGCGGCGTTGCCGGATCACTTCTCGCGGCGGTTCTGATCAGCCAGGTCGGGATACAGATCGACAACGGCATCAAGGCGGTCCTGTTCGCACTCTTCATCTACGCCGTCGGCTTCGAAAGCGGGCCGCAGTTCTTCCGGTCGCTCGGCAGGCAATCGATTCGCGAGATAGTGATGGCTGCGGTCCTCGCCATCAGCGGCCTGGCCACCGTCGTCGTGCTCGCGAAGATCATGGGGCTGGACAAGGGCATTGCGGCGGGCATCGCGGCAGGCGGCCTTACGCAGTCGGCGATCATAGGCACGGCAGGCTCCGCAATCGAAAAGCTGGGGCTGGCGGCGGACGAGGCACAGCGCCTCCAGGCGAATGTGGCGATCGGATATGCCGTTACATATATTTTCGGCTCTTTCGGCGCGATCATCGTGTGCGTCAACATTCTTCCGTGGTTCATGAAGCGCTCCATCCGCGACGACGCCCTCAAGGCGGAGGCGGAGATGCTCAAGGGCGCGCATGTCTACGGCGTCGGGGAAGCGCCCGCATTGCCCGAACTGGTCGGGCGCGTGTACCGTATCGGGAAAGCGGCTGGAAAGTCGGTAAGCGAGGCGGAATCGCTCGCGACGGGCGGAGCCGCCACGATCGAACGCATCAAGCGCGGTGGCAAGATTATCGGCGTCGAAGCCGGGACAACGCTTCAAGCCGACGATCTCGTCCTTATCGTAGGACGCCGATCCGGTATCGTTGGCCTGGAAGACCAGCTTGGTGCAGAGGTGATCGGCGCCGAGGGGCTGGAGCTTGTCGTTACGACGCGCGATATCTCTGTGCGCGGCAAGGAGTTCGTGGATCAAACCGTCGCCCAGATACTCGCCGTCAGTGGTGAGCTGCGGCATGGAATCTATGTCCTTGCCGTCACGCGAGGCGGTAGCAAACTGGACATCACCAACGACACCGTCATCAAGGCGGGAGATATCGTCACCGTACATGGTGTCCAGGAAGACCTCCAACGTCTGGCGTCCCGTGTCGGCCCTGCAATTGTTCCAAGCGACAAGACCGACTTTGTCTTTCACGGACTGGGTGTCGCAGTCGGGTTGCTCGTCGGGCTTGCCGTCCTGCGCATCGGCTCGATCCCGCTGACACTCGGGTCAGGCGGTGGCGCGCTCATGGCCGGTCTCGTGTTCGGGTGGTATCGAAGCCGAAACATGACGCTCGGGAACATGCCGACAGCCGCCTCGACCTTGCTTCGGGACTTGGGGCTTGCGGGCTTCGTGGCAGTGGTCGGCCTCCAGTCCGGCCAGCAGGCCGTGCAGACTATCATGCAGAGCGGACTTTCCATATTCGCGGCGGGTGTTGTGGTCACGATCCTGCCGCTGATCATCACCATGCTCGTCGGCCGCTACATCCTGCGGTACGACAATGTCGCCGTGTTCGCGGGGGCGTTGACGGGATCGCGCAGCGCAAACCCGGCGTTCGGCGAAATCCTGGACAAGGCCGGGAATTCCGTGCCGACCACGTCCTTTGCCATCACCTACGCCCTGGCCAACGTGTTCCTGACTTTGCTGGGGCCGCTCATTGTCGCGTTCGTATAAAAGATCGGAGAAATGCAATGACCGACTACAGCCAGTTCGCCAAACTCAGCCCGTTCGAACTGAAGGACGAACTCATCAAGCTGGCATCGACCAAGACCGACGTGGTCATGCTGAACGCCGGACGCGGTAATCCCAACTTCCTCGCAACCTTGCCCCGGCGCGGCTTCTTCAGGCTCGGCCTGTTTGCCGCCACCGAGTCGGAACTCTCGTTCTCCTACATGCAGCAAGGCGTCGGTGGTCTGCCGCGCATCGAGGGGATCGAGGCGCGCTTCGAACGCTTCATCGCGGACAACCGCGATCAGGAGGGCGTGGACTTCCTGCGGCGCGCCATCAGCTACGTGCGCGACCAGCTCGGGCTTTCGGCATCCGACTTCCTCCACGAAATGGTCGAAGGCATCCTTGGGTGCAATTACCCCGTACCCCCTCGGATGCTGCGCATCAGCGAGGACATCGTCCGCCAGTACCTGATGAAGGAAATGGTGGGCGGACACATCTCCGCCAAGGACGTCGACGTGTTCGCGACGGAAGGCGGCACTGCGGCGATGACCTACGTGTTCGACACCTTGAAGAAAAACCATCTCGTGAAGAAAGGCGACAAGGTCGCCATCGGCATGCCGGTCTTTACGCCATACATCGAAATCCCGGAGCTTGCTGCCTACGCTCTCGAGGAAGTGGCGATCAACGCCGATCCGGAGGCCGGCTGGCAGTACCCGGACGCCGAACTCGACAAGCTCAAGGACCCGACGATCAAGATTTTCTTCTGCATCAACCCCAGCAATCCTCCGTCCGTGAAGCTGGACGAGCGAAGCCTGCAGAAGATTGCCGATATCGTGAAAAACGACCGGCCGGACCTGATGATCCTCACGGACGATGTCTACGGGACATTTGCAGACGATTTCAAATCGCTCTTCGCGATATGCCCGAACAACACAATCCTCGTTTACTCCTACTCCAAATACTTCGGCGCGACGGGATGGCGGCTCGGAACGGTCGCCCTGCACCACAACAACGTCCTCGACAAGGCGATATCGAAACTGCCAAGCGATGCGACGTCCGCCCTCGAAAAACGCTACTCTTCGATCGTCACGGACGTCTCCGCGCTTAAGTTCATCGACCGCCTGGTCGCCGACAGCCGCACCGTCGCACTGAACCACACCGCCGGTCTTTCCACGCCCCAGCAGGTCCAGATGGTCCTGTTCTCGCTGTTTGCGCTGATGGACGAACACGATAGTTACAAAGCCACGCTCAAACGCGTCATCAGGCGCAGGCAGGCGGCGCTTTACACCGAGTTGGGCATAGAGATGCCCGATAACGAAAACTCCGTCGACTACTACACGCTTCTCGACCTCGAAAAGATTTCGCTCCAGCTTTACGGCGAAGACTTTGCTGCTTGGGTGAAGAAGGAATTCTCTGCCAACGAACTGCTGTTCCGGATAGCCGACGAAACGGGAATCGTCCTGCTTCCGGGCAGGGGCTTCGGTACCCAGCACCCCTCCGGTCGCGCATCGCTGGCGAACCTGAACGAGTTCGAATACGCGTCCATCGGACGCTCGCTCCGCAAGATGGCGGACGAATACCATGCCGCGTTCCTCAAAAAGCAGAAAAAGAAATAATGCCACGACACCCGACCGTGACATCACCCGCGCGGTCGGGTCTCGACCAAGCCGAGTGAACTCGCTTGGCCATGGTCGACGTGGTTATCTCGGCTGTGACGGATTCCGTAGTTGTGCTGTCTATCTCGGGCTGCCTTGGCCGGAGTGACGACGTGTTAGAACCAACACCGACTACAGTGATCGAACCGCAAGACGTTCTGTTCTCCATGGAAGGCGCAATGCGGTGATATCGTCCGCCGGGACCGCGGGCATGGAGGCGCGTACCAGCGGACTTCACGATACCTCTCGCGCGCAAACCGGAAAGAAGTCTTCGGTCTGCGCATCAGGGGTAATCCTCCCGTTTTTAACGGGGCTCTACGGTAGAATTCACGCAGCCCTCTTCAGTTTTTGTGCGGGTGTGATGC
>NZ_JBXARJ010000028.1:0-44921 GCF_058808115.1 Shinella sp. GW821-FHT11G07 | reverse complement strand
AACTCTCCTTTCAAACAAGAGGAAAATCCGCCGAAAACTAACATCAAAACCGGACCACTTTCGCCGTGTCACCTCAGGGATGAGGCCGTTTTGGCCCACCGAAGTCACTGCACCGTCAGCATATTCTGCCGGTGACAAATAGCCAAGGGCCGCGTGAGGCCGGCTCTCATTATAATCCCTTCGCCAAGCCTCGATCTGGCCCCTTGCATCGGCGATGGTCTCGAACCAGTGCAGGTTCAGGCACTCGTCACGCAATGAGCCATTAAATGTCTCGATAAAGGCGTTGTCGGTCGGTCGTCCAGGGCGGGAGAAATCGATGCGCACCTTGTGGTGATACGCCCACAGATCCACCATGTGACCCGTGAATTCACTGCCATTGTCAGCCAACAGCCGTTCGGGGGCTTTGCGCCGCCGAACAAGCCGATTGAGGACATCGATCACATGCTTCCAACGGGGATCACGACTGTCCATAAGTGGAAGCGTCGGCGATAGTTGCGGCAATGCACCCGCCGAAACGATCAACTGTCTCCACAAGGCGGAGATTATCCATCAACCTAAGCCTTCGTGCAACTTTGAAGCGTTCGACTTCGCCATCAGCGCCGCACCGACAGCGGAAGCTACTAAGCGCCGCTGGACGAACCGGACATTGCCGCATAATTTGAACGCAATGCCTCCGGCAAACCCAGTTCGGTTCAATCGTCAGGTAGTGGAATTGGCAATGGATCTGGTTGCATCCGGGGAAAAAGCGCAGGGGTTCAGCTTTGGAGACCTCTGGATTGATGCGACGTGCATGTTCGCCCAGCGCCACGGCCGCACAATTCAATTCACCCGCAGCGAGCGGGCCCTGTTGCTTGTCTTGATGAGCAATCCGCGTCGTCTCATGACCCGCAGCCGACTGCTCGACGAAATCGCCACCAGGACCTCCGATCCATCCGACCGGAACATCGATTTTCTGGTCAATCGGCTGCGGTCGAAGCTCGGCGACAAAGCCAAGTCGCCGGCCTTCATCGCCACGCAATATGGCGAGGGTTACCTCTGGGTCGCAACGTCATCTTCGACTACTATGCTTGATGCTTTTCTGGTAATCGGCTCGACCTCAGATGTCGAAACACATCCATTCCGCAGGCAGGCTTCGTTGTTGATGGATCGGCTTCAGAGCGCAATTTCTGCCGGCATTCGTCCGGAACGTAAGGTTGCCGTGACCGATAGCAAATTGGCTGGTGTCCACGGCAAAGCACGATATTCCCTGCAGGTTAATTTCCACACGGACCACGGACGCCTGAGCTGTGCTGCCGCTTTGCGCGAAATCACGTCGAAGCGCATTATGAAGACGTTCCGGCTGCAGCTCGATGTCCAAGACGATGCGACATTTGAAAACGAGGCGTCTCGCGTTTCCGACGGCGTTGTAGATGCTGTGGAGAAGGCGCTGAAAGCCGCTTCCAGAGGCTTGGGCATGTCCGAGCACGAAGGAATAGAGCAGCGTTTCCAAAGCGCGTCAAAGCTGCTGTCCGCCGACAACCCGAAATGGTTGGCAAAGGGCGCTCGACTTGAATTGATCCGCCAGCAGGATCCACACGATGCCGATGCCGCGCTTCAGTGGTGCATGCATCTTTTTTCGCGGCTTGTGTTAACCGAACCATTCAAAGGGGTGAGCCTAGAGGAGCGGGACGGCATCGAGAACGAAATTGAGAGTACGGTCCTGGAATGCCTGCCTGGCGTCGAAAACAATCCTCTTTTGATGCTGGCAGCGGCCAAGCTGCTTTATTTCATCAACCGCGGCCACCTTGACCTTGCCGAGGAGATTGCCGAACGAGCCTTCGCGCCAACGCAGGATTTCATGGCCGCCCTACCAATACTTGGACAATTAAAATACGCGCGCGGACATTATGACGATGCGGTCAAGTTTTTCGACCGCGGCATTGAAATGGCCGCGCCAGGCTCGGAATTTCACTGGCATATGCGGGTCCTGAAGTGCCTTGCTTTGGTGGCCGCTGGCCACAGTGGCGCTTCAGCGGCGCAGGCAACGGATATCGGCAATTTTGGCTCTGGCAGTCTTCACGAGATCAACCTGATGCTCGGATGGATGACGGCTGCACCGGACAGGCCATTGCCACCCGCATCGGAAAAAGCGCTGCAGGAGTTGGGTGGCGTGGGCGCGGCCAGGGGGCTGGAATATCTGTATTTCACCTCTGTCCGCCATATTATCCCAGAGATTGGCCGCGCGAACGTCATGCGCAGCATGATCGCGCATGTGGCGCGACTATACGGCATCAAGGCCATTCCCGACCTTGTTCTGCGCGGCAGCAGGCCATTGGATTCTCCTTTGTGAGGATGGGATGGAAAGAATACATGAGCGCTGGCTTTGTCCTGGATCCGAGTTTTGGCGCCGCTTAGCGGCGCCCTGTGCGCTACAGCGCGCCTATATTGCGATGCAACAACAGGAGATGCGCATCACGCGTAGCGTCGGCCCCATCGCGGAGCTGCAAAAATCTACCGGCTACACAAGCGAGCGGCTTTCGCTCACAACCGGGCTTCTCCCAGAACGGCGTACGAAGACTAGCGGGAGCTGCGAAGAGCACCCCCCAAACCCTGCACACAAGCGAAGCGCCCCACCTGTTACAACGCAAAAAAGTCGGAGAGCTCGGAACAAAATCCACTCTCGTCAGTTTATCCGCTGCCACTTTTTAGTTCAGCCTTTTGCCCCGCCTAGCGCGGGGTTTTCTTTTGCGAGGATTACTTGCGCCCCAGATTTAACATCGTCGGCCTGTGTCTCGCTGCCACTTTTATCGTTATCTTTGGCTCGGTATTGAGCATGGCCTTGTTCAAGGCGGGTGCCCAACCCACGGAAATCAGCCTGGAAGCTGTGGCGGAGACGCAGAAATAGCCTATTTCATGCGACTACGGGAGCGGTAAAACTATGCAGGCATACCTCTGAGTGGATTAATTGAAATCGTTCGGAACAAGGAAGGGGCAGTGTCGTTGACAGGTGCAGCTATTGGGTGTCCACACTCTTCTTGGATGCCTAACCCGCTGCAATAGAAGGTCGCTTCGAGCCCCTCCGAGGCGGCCTTCTTTTTTAGGTCAATCTTTGAATTATTTGATGCCGTCCGGAACGTTTCATCAGCCATACCATTGGTGCACGATGGCAAGGAGACCGCTACGATGGGCCGATACTTTTTCAAGATCCAAGACCAAGATGGAGTGCTCCAACCGGATCGGGGTTTTGATTTTCCCGACCTCGAGCGCGCGAAGGTGGAAGTTAAAAGCCTTCTGGCTGAGATGGCCTTAGACGGGCTTCCTAATGAGCCCGTAGACAGCATTGCGGTTGAGCTTCAAGACGCCAATCGCGTTCCCATCCTAACGTTGAGACTTGTGCTGGAATTGATCCCGCATGGTACACAACAGCTTTAAGCGGGTCTTTGGCTGTACTGGGAGAGGAGCGGCTGCCAGAGCGCGCGCACAATCGTTCGCCAGTTGAGCCTAACGCGCTAACAGTGGTTCGCGATCTGCGCCGTGGTCACCGCTGTTGTAGAAGGTTTATTGAAAATTCCGACTTTTCACTTTGAGCCGATCAATCAGCAAATCGGGTATGTAAATATCGCGCGCTGGCGGGGCGGCAGGTTTCCTCTTACGAGAGTCAGGCGCCCCATTTCCGTGCGCGAATTCATCCCCTCGTCCGTGAGGAAGAGGAAACCGCTCGTCCCGCTGGCCCAGCCGGCTAAGATCGTCGGACAAGTCGAACAGCCGTTGTGCGACAAGATGCACGACGTCACCTTCCCTTTGAATCTTGCCGTTGATGGCCACCATTGACGCCGACAACACCAACCGGCGCTGTCGCTCGAAGACCTTTGGCCAGATAACGGCGTTGATGATGCCGGTCTCGTCTTCCAGTGTCATGAACATGACGCCCTTGGCCGAGCCGGGCCGCTGGCGCACGAGGACGAGCCCACCGCTCATCAGCCAGCAGCCATCCCGCCCGGCATTGGCCTCTGCGCAGGTAACCATCCGCTTCTTGCGCAAATCCTCTCGCAGGAACGAAACCGGATGTTGACGAAGGGTGAGCCCAACATGGGAGTAGTCCTCCACCACTTCATGCCCAGTCGGCATGGAGGGCAAATCTACGCCAGGCTCCAGCGTCTCGGGGACCTGGTGCGCCTCGCGTTCCGCTGCTGCGACCCAAAGCGCCAACGGTTCGTCCCGCAATGCCTTGATCGCCCATAGCGCGTCCCGGCGCTGGAGTTCCAGTGATGGAAGGAACGCGTCGGCTTCTGCAAGCTTGACAAGCGCAGCGGTCGGCACGCCGGATCGGCGCCACAGATCATCGGCGGAACCAAATGGCTCATCGGCGCGCGCTGCTGCTATACGGGCGGCATCGGCCGTCGACAGACCTTTCACCATCCGCATGCCGAGTCGGACAGCCTTCCTGCCCCCCTCGCCCGCATCTTCGAGCGTACAGTCCCATCGCGAGGTATTCACGCAGACCGGCCTGACCTCGACACCATGATCGCAGGCGTCGCGCACAATCTGGGCAGGCGCATAAAAACCCATCGGCTGCGAATTCAGGAGCGCTGCGCAAAAGGCATCGGGGTGGTGGCATTTCACCCAGCTGGATGCATAGGCGATCAGCGCGAAGCTGGCCGCATGGCTTTCTGGAAAACCGTAGGAACCGAAGCCTTCCAGCTGAGAAAAGGTGCGCTCGGCAAATTCCTCCGTGTAGCCGTTCTTCACCATGCCAGCGACCAGCTTGTCCTTGAACTTGCTGACGCCGCCGGAGAACTTGAAGGTCGCCATCGACTTCCGCAACTGGTCGGCCTCCCCGCCGGTGAACCCGGCGCAGACCATCGCCACCTTCATGGCGCTTTCCTGAAACAGCGGCACACCCAGCGTCTTGTGCAGCACGGCTTCCAGCTCGGGTGTTGGGTATTCAACCTTCTCCTTGCCCTCGCGCCGACGCAGATAGGGATGCACCATGTCGCCCTGGATCGGTCCCGGCCGGACAATGGCGACCTGGATGACGAGATCGTAGAAGGTCCGGGGCTTCAGGCGCGGCAGCATCGACATCTGCGCCCGGCTCTCGATCTGGAAGGTGCCGAGCGTGTCAGCCTTGCGGATCATCGCATAGGTCCGATGATCCTCGGCGGGGATGGAGGCAAGGTCGCGGACATCGCCCTTATGCTCGGCCATCAGCGCGAAGGCCTTGGCCATGCAGGTCAGCATGCCAAGCGCCAGCACGTCGACCTTCATGAACTTCAGCGCCTCGATGTCGTCCTTGTCCCATTCGATGACCTGGCGGTCATCCATGCGCGCCGGTTCGATCGGCACAAGATCGTCGAGCCGATCCTGGGTCAGGACGAAGCCACCCGGGTGCTGCCCGAGATGGCGCGGCGCACCCATCAGTTGTTGCGCCAGTTCCAAGGTCAGTTTCAGTCGATAGTCTGCCGCGTTGAGATTGTTCTCCTTCAACTGGCGCTCGGACACTCCTTCAGACCAGCCCCAGACGCCCGATGACAGCTGACCGATCATGTCCTCCGGCAGGCCGAGCGCCTTGCCGACGTCGCGCAGCGCGCCCTTTGCGCGGTAGCGAGTGACGGTCGCACATAGGGCAGACCTGCTTCGACCATAGGTCTCGTAGATCCACTGGATCACTTCCTCGCGCCGCTCGTGCTCGAAGTCGACGTCGATATCCGGCGGCTCGTCCCGTTCCTGGGAGATGAAGCGTTCGAACAGCAGGTCGTTGGTCTCGGGATCGATGGAGGTCACGCCAAGGCAATAGCAGACGGCCGAGTTCGCGGCCGAGCCCCTGCCCTGGCAGAGAATACCTTTCGACCGGGCGAAACGCACGATGGAATAGACCGTCAGGAAATAGGGCGCATAGTTCATCGCCCGGATCAGCTCCAGCTCATCGCTCAGGGATTTGCGGACCTTGTCCGGCACACCCTCGGGATAACGCTTGGCGGCCCCCTCCCAGGTGAACTTGACCAGTGATTGCTGCGGATCGAGGCCGGGCTCGATTGCTTCCTCCGGATACTGATATTGCAGCTCCGCAAGATCGAACCTGCAGCGCGCGACGATCTCCCGCGTGCGGGCGAGAGCTTCCGGATACTCACTAAAGAGCCGGTACATTTCCTCCGGCGCTTTGACATAACGGTCGGCGTGACGTTCTCGGTCGAAGCCGACGTCGTCGATGGTGGTGCGGGTCCGAATGCAGGTCACGACATCCTGCAACTGCCGTCGGCCCGGCTCGTGGAAGAGCACGTCGTTGGTGACGACGGTCCTCACCTTGAATCGGGCGGCCATCGCAGCGATGCCATGCAGGCGCACGCGGTCATTGGGCCGGCGCCGCAGGCTGAGGCTGACATAGGCGCGGTCTCTGAACAGTTCGGCCATCTTGCGAAGCTGCACGCTGCACGCCTCGTCGGCCTCATCCGGCACCAAGACACCGATCATGCCCGCGGCATGTTCAGTGAGGTCGGCGAAATCGATCAGGCACTTGCCCTTGCCGCCGCGCTCCTTTCCGAGCGACAGCAGCCGCGTCAGTCGCGAATAGGCCGGCCGATCCATCGGATAGACCAGGATCGACATGTCGTCCGTCAAATCGAGGCGGCAGCCGATCACCAGCCGGACGCCGGTGGCCTTGGCTGCTTCCCATGCCCGCACCATGCCCGCGAGGCTGTTGCGGTCAACCACGCCAAGCGTATCGATGCCGAGCGCCGCCGCTGTCGCGAACAGTTCATCCGCGCTGGACGCGCCGCGAAGGAACGAGAAATGCGTCGTCACCTGAAGCTCGGCGTACCGCATCACCCGAACACCCCATGCAGGAACCAGAGGTGCGAGCCGGTTTCCGGATCGACGCCATCGCCGGCGCGATAGACCCAGTAGCGTTCGCCGAGCTCATCCTCCACGGTGAAGTAGTCGCGCACCGCCTGAAATTCACGCGGCCGGCGCCACCACTCTCCAAAAATGCGTTCGGGACCGTCGGCGCGCGCGACTTTCCGGCGCTTGCCACGCCAGGTGAAGACCGCCGGCGGCTGGTCCGGTAGCAGCGCGATGACCTCGATGCGTTCCGGGTTTACAAGGAGCCGCGTGGGCCGCGGCCATTTGGCAGCCCAGGCGTCGCCAATGTCAGGTGCCGTCGCCGCAATTCGCCTGACCGAACGCTCAGGCACGTCGGACGCGACGGGCGCAACCCGGAAGAGCCGGTGGCCACGATTGCCGAGAATGTCGACCAACGGAGTGATGTCGGCGACGTCTTCCTCGATGAGCGCGGACGCGACCTGCCGCTCCTCCAACGGCTCGGCGAAGACCGCGACCAACACCATCTTCTCGATGCCAAAGCCCGGCTCGATGGTCTCGATGCGATCGCACAGCAGTTTCGACAAGCGCGCCGGATCGCGGACCGGTTTGGCAAGGCCGGCGCGAAGATGCTGGCGCGTGTTGTCGACGCGATGGATGACGAGGTCGCAGCGCCGCGCGCCGAGGCCATCTTCCGCGAGGCGGGCCGAAAGCTGGCCGACCAGTCGGCGGACATATTTGGTGATCGTCTCCGGCGCGCCAATCGGTTCGGCGAAGTTCTTCGCAACCTCGACCAGCTCCGGCGTGCGGATCGGTTCGATCGGCTCGGCGACACGGCCGAACATCTGGTCCAGCCGGCGCGCGGGTTCCGGCCCGAACCGCAGGGTCAGCGGAGCACGCGGCATGGCCGAGAGCTGGCCGATGGTGTCGATGCCGAGGACGCGCAGGCTCTTGATGGTCTCTGCCGGCAACCGCAACGCCATGATCGGCAAGTCGATGACCGCTTTTGCGACATCACCGACCGGCACGATGGTCGTCTCGGCCGCAAGCAGCCGGGTGAGTGCGTGCGCGGCACCCCAGCTGTCGGCGACGGCAGCACGCGCCGTCAGTCCATGACCACGAAAGCGATTGATGAGGCCTGACAGGAGAAGGCTTTCGCCGCCCTGAAGGTGATCGGCGCCTTCCGTGTCCATGACCAGGCCATCGGCCCCATCTATCGCAACGACGGGGGTGTATTGCCGCAACGCCCAGAGCGCCAGGCGTTCAAGCGCGGCTGCATCCTCTGCCGGCGCCGCGTCGACCAGCAGGAGATCAGCGACCATGGCCTGAGCCTTGCTGGCCGGCATGCCAATACGAAGGCCAAGCTTCAGGGCGGATGGATCAGCGGCAGAGACCCAGCGTTTCGAGCCGCTGCGGGAAATTACCACCAGCGGCTTGTCAGCCGGCAAGGCTTCCGAAGCGCGCCGTCTGATCCGGTCGACCGGCAGAAAGGGGAAGTAGACAGATACGACCCTTGGCATCGGGGGCTCCAATTTCAAACTCGGCGCACGCACCCGCCTTTACGCGCATCAGTTCTGCCAGCCAGCGCGCCCTCCCGACGCCCGCCACTGGCAATCTTTCCGACGGCAGGGTGCTGATGCGCCACCGCGTCGTCGAGGCTGTCGGCTGTCCATAGTCCGAGGCCTCGTTCTGTCGTCGCCACCGCCGGAGCACGATGCCCATGGCGCCGGTCTTCTCCGCTGCCAGCTGCAGGCGCCGCGAGGCGTTCATCGGCAGTCGAACCAGTTCCCCTACCACTGCGGCAAGGCCGCCGAATGAAAGCCCCTCCTCCATTGCTGAAAGCGCTTCTTCCTCCCTGTCACTCTCGCACCAAACGACGCGATCAGGATGGAGGCCCGCTTGCGAGATCGCGGGGAAAAAGAGATCCGGGCGCGTCATGCACCAGAGGACCTTGCCGCGCGTGCGGGCAGCGATGCCCGCCACGAAGAGCGCGGCCGCCGCACCATCGACCGTCCCACCTCCGCCGCCGGCGATCTCGTGCAGCGCGCCAAAGGCAAGCCCTCCGCCCGGCAGAGCCCGATCCATCTCCGGGACGGCGAACGGCAGGACGGTTCTGGCGCGTGCCGCTCCACCTTCGAGCCGGCCGATACGCTCACGAAGGTCGGCAAGCACAGGATTGAGAGCGGGCTTTGACACGGCGGAAAGGTCGCTCCTTCAGGGGTTTCCAGCAGCGGGTTAAGCTGATATGTTCCTTTTTTGTTCCTAATGCCCTATCGAGTCAATCCACCCGAAACGGCGTTCCCGACCATGACGGTCACCTCAGATCAGCCTCGCAGTACGATTCCGCAAGGCCGATCAAGGAGATGGGAAAGGAAAACGGACAGGAATTTTTTCTTAGGAAAATTTGGGGCAGATGACGGCAGCCTATCTGGAAAAACTGAACGACCGCCAACGTGAGGCGGTCGAACACGGCATTGGCTTGGCCGACGGCGCGATCGGCGGCCCGCTGCTGATCATCGCCGGTGCTGGCTCCGGAAAGACCAACACGCTCGCCCACCGCGTTGGCCATCTCATCGTCAATGGCGCAGATCCACGGCGTATCCTGTTGATGACCTTCTCGCGCCGGGCGGCGTCAGAAATGGCGCGCCGCGTTCAGCGCATCTGCCGACAGGTGCTCGGTGACAATGCCGCGGTCATGACGGACGCCATGGCCTGGGCCGGCACCTTCCACGGCATCGGCGCCCGGCTCCTGCGCATGTATGCCGAGCAGATCGGCCTCAACATCGACTTCACCATCCACGACCGGGAAGACAGCGCCGACCTGATGAACCTCGTTCGCCATGAACTGGGTTTCTCCAAGATGGAAACCCGGTTTCCGACCAAGGGCACCTGTCTTGCGATCTACTCGCGCGTCGTGAACTCCGAAAGCTCGATCAACGAGATTCTGAAGGCATCCTATCCCTATGTGCTGGGCTGGGAGGAGCAGCTGAAGCAACTCTTTGCCGCCTATGTCGAGGCAAAGCAGGTCCAGAACGTGCTCGATTACGATGATCTGCTGCTTTACTGGGCGCAGGTCATGTCCGATCCGGAGCTTGCGGACGATATCGGCGGCCGCTTCGATCACGTCCTCGTCGACGAATACCAGGACACCAACCGCCTGCAGGCTTCTATCCTGATGGGCCTCAAGCCCGGCGGCCGCGGGCTAACCGTGGTGGGCGACGATGCGCAGTCGATCTATTCCTTCCGCGCAGCGACGGTGCGCAACATCCTCGACTTCCCGAAAGAATTCTCGCCGACGCCGGCCGATGTGATCACACTCGATCGCAACTATCGCTCGACGCAGCCAATCCTTGCCGCCGCCAATGGCGTGATCGACCTCGCGCGAGAGCGTTTTACGAAGAACCTCTGGACGGATCGACAGTCCGAACAGCGGCCGATGCTCGTCACAGTGAAGGACGAAACGGACCAGGCCAACTACATCGTCGAGCAGGTGCTGGCTAACCGCGAGGTTGGCATGACCTTGAAGCAGCAGGCCGTGCTCTTCCGGACATCGAGTCATAGCGGAGCGCTGGAGGTCGAGTTGACCCGCCGGAACATCCCGTTCGTGAAGTTCGGCGGCCTGAAATTCCTCGACAGCGCCCATGTGAAGGACTTGCTGGCGACCCTGCGTTTTGCCCAGAACCCGCGCGACCGCGTCGCCGGCTTCCGTCTGCTGCAAATGCTGCCGGGCATCGGGCCGCAGACCGCAGGAAAGATCCTTGATGCGATTGCTGCGGACCCGGAGCCGCTGCAAACTTTCGCCGAGATACCGCCCCCGCCGAAAACGGGTGAAGATTGGCCGGCCTTCATCACCCTGCTCACCGCCCTTCGCAAAGCCGAAGGCGGATGGCCCGGCGAGATCGGGCTGGCGCGCCTCTGGTACGAACCGCATCTTGATCGCATCCACGAAGACGCCGATACCCGCAAAGCCGACCTCATCCAGCTTGAGCAGATCGCCGGCGGCTATCCGAACCGCGAACGCTTTCTCACCGAACTGACGCTTGACCCACCGGACGCCACCAGCGACCAGGCGGGCGTGCCACTGCTCGACGAGGATTACCTGATCCTTTCGACGATCCATTCGGCCAAGGGACAGGAGTGGCGCGCCGTCTTCATGCTGAATGTCGTCGACGGCTGTATTCCCTCGGACCTAGGGGCCGGCACGACCGCAGAGCTCGAGGAGGAGCGCCGCCTGCTCTATGTCGGCATGACACGGGCGCGTGACAATCTTGCCCTCGTTACTCCGCAGCGGTTCTTCACCCATGGCCAGAACGCCCAGGGCGACCGGCATGTCTATGCCTCGCGGACACGCTTTATTCCAGCGACGCTCCTCCAGTTCTTCGAGGCGACAAGCTGGCCGAAGGTCTCGGCCGCCGCCAGCGAGCGCAGCGCGCGACAGATCCGGATCGATGTCGCCGCCCGCATGCGGTCAATGTGGAAATGAGATGAGCGAGGACGAAGCGCCACAGACGAGAAAGATCATCCATGTCGACATGGATGCCTTCTATGCGTCGGTCGAACAGCGCGACAATCCGGAGCTGCGTGGCAAACCGGTCGCCGTCGGCGGTTCGGCCGCACGCGGTGTTGTCGCGGCCGCAAGCTATGAGGCGCGCGCCTTCGGCGTTCGGTCCGCCCTGCCCTCGGTCACCGCGAAACGGCGCTGCCCGGACCTGATCTTTGTTCCGCCTCGCTTCGATGTCTACCGTGCCGTCTCGGGCCAGATCCGGGAGATTTTCGCGGAGCACACCGACCTCATCGAGCCGCTGTCGCTCGACGAAGCCTATCTCGACGTGACGCACAACAAACAGGACATTCCCGTCGCAACGGATATCGCCACCCTGATCCGTGCGCGGATCAAGGAGGTCACAGGGCTCAACGCCTCGGCTGGCATCTCCTATTGCAAGTTCCTGGCCAAGATGGCGTCGGACCTCAACAAACCCAACGGCCAGGCGGTGATCACGCCGAAGAATGGACCGGCTTTCGTCGAGGCGCTCGCGGTGAAGAAGTTCCACGGCGTTGGGCCCGCGACCGCCGAGAAAATGGAGCGGCTTGACATTCTGACCGGGGCGGACCTCAAGGCGAAATCGCTCATCTTCCTGCAGGAGCATTTCGGCAAGGCGGGCGGGTGGTACTACGACATCTCCCGCGGTATCGATCACCGTTCCGTGCAGCCGGACCGGCCGCTCAAGTCGGTGGGTGTCGAAGATACCTTTACGGTCGATATCGTCGACCTGGAGGCCGCCCGCGCCGAACTGACCCCACTGGCCGCGGAGGTCTGGCGCCGTTGCGAAAGCAAAGGCCTTCACGGCCGCACCGCGACCCTGAAGGTTAAATACGCCGACTTTCAGATCATCACCCGCAGCAGGACGATGACCGCTCCGCTCGCCACCGCCGATGATCTCGAAGCCTTGGGCCAATCCCTTCTCGAACCGCTCTTTCCCACAGTGAAAGGCATTCGTCTGCTCGGCCTCACGCTTTCATCCTTTTCTGACGCCGAGGTGAGCGAGGCAAACCAGCTTGAACTGCAAATCTAGATCGCCACGGGACACGGCGGCTCGAAATCCGCTCCCAGCGCCTTACATTGCCACTGCGCCAGTGGAAGGACAGTGTGACAACGCAAGCCATTCGGAGTAGCCATGTGCAATGATTATCGCCTGATGGTCGAACTCGCATCGGTCATCGAGGAGTTCGAACACCTGAAAATCAAAATCCGGTTTCCCGAAGGCCGGCCCAACATCGAAGCGCGCGAGGATATCAAGATCACCGACACGGCGCCTATCGTCCGGACCGTCGAGGGTGAACGCGAGGGCGGTGAACTCGTCCAGCGCCGGTGGAGCTGGCCGAGCCCGACGAAGAAGCCCGTCTACAATTTCCGCTCGGAGGGACGAGAATTCGCCTCCAACCGGTGCATCATCGTTGCCGATGGCTTTTACGAGTTCACTACACCTGCTGACCCGAAAAAGAAACACAAGGACAAGTGGCTGTTCCGGAAGGCCGGAGAACCGATCTTCGCCATCGCCGGCATTTGGCGAGAGACCGATGATTTCGGCGAGGCCTTCACCATGCTGACGATGGAGCCGGGGCCTGACATCGCGCCCTACCATGACCGCCAAATCGTCATCTTGGCACGGGAGACATGGGCAGACTGGCTGGATCCCTCGGTTTCGGCCAAGTCGCTGATCAGACCGCTTCCGGAAGGGTCTCTATTCGTGGAGCAAGTCGGTTGATACGATTTTTTTCCTCCTGCATAACCATCCTTTTGCGGTGCTTGAGGAATTTGGCCTGCCGACTATTTTTTTTAAACCGGTGAGCTGCCGGCATGGAGTAGCGTTTTCGCCGCTACATCGACGCGCTCCGGCAGGTCCTTGCCGGCCTGACCGCACCGCTGCATCCCCAAAATGGGGCGCCGATTGACCCCACGAACGTCAGTGCCGCAGCAGTTGAACTTCATTTGCGGCCGCGATGAATTCTTGACGCGCCGCTTCAGCTTCAAGGCGTCCTTCTATCGCCGCCTTGCAAGCGATCCGCGCCTTCAAAAAGCGGCACCCAGAACGGTTCGGCCACCGGTCCGTCAGATAGATCAGGGCATCGAATGGCCCGGACACCGTGTGGGTGCCAACCATTCCAAGATCGATTTCGACCGGCGTCTTCCATGCACTGCTGGACATGTCGCTCCTCCCTTTTTGCGCAGCCTTGAACGCAGAGCGCGAGAAATTGTTCCTCAGCCTTTTCCGCCATCCTCGCGTGAATAGAATAGGCGCGCAGATGCCTCGATTATCGATCGGTGCTTCTTTGGATCGAAGTGCACAGCGGGAAAGGTCTCGAAGAGAGATTTCGCAAAACTCTTCTTGTTGTCTTGCGAATTATCGAACCATGGCTGCGAGGTTATCTCGTCAAAAACGTCCCTCAGCGCTCCCAATTCATCCGGTTCGAACGTGCCTTTGCTGAAAAAGTTGGTACCCATGTCAACCTCCTCAATTTTCCTCCTACTTTAAAATAATTCGCTCTTTTTGCAGGTTCAAGATGCGTTTTCGCGTCCAACAATCAAGGCTCCGTGCGGTAGGCCACAACACCAAGTGCAGATCATGTCGACGTCTCGGAACAAACCTCACCATCACGCATTAGAAGGCTGCCACTTTGACAGTTCAGCCTTTGCCCCGCCGCTTGCGGGGCGCTTCTTTTTGGTGAGGTCTGAGATGGAAGTTGGAAGGTGGGAAGAGCCGATCACGTTCGAGACAAAGAAACTTGGTGCTTACCTGACCATATCGAGCACGGCTGAGGCCGCACGGGTGCTGCTGGAGCACTGGCCCCTGGACAGGGGCAAGGCGCTTGAAAAAGCGCGGGAAGCGTGTCTGGCCGTACTGGAGGGAAAAGAGAAGCCAGCCGCAGCCCGGAAGGCCTTTGTAGTGGCGGCGAAAGAGGCCAACGTGTTAATCCGCTAACCTCTCCTTGGCCACTCAATATGGAACAATATCCGCGGCAGTCCATTTGCAAAATGCCGTCACGGCACGCGAAACTGCTCCGCTCCCGCGGGGCTTTTACTCGTTTGCAAGCGCACGTCATCGGGAGTGCAAATCATGAAGAGAACCGTAGTCTTTCTGTCAATACTTTTAGGCGCCTCTATCGCTGCCCACGCACAGGATACCAAGCGGATTCCTGAAAACGGGAAAAAGCCGTCTGAAATACTCGCCACCATCGAGCAAAGGCCCGATTTTGCACGCCTAGACGAGATGTCGTGGGACGATGCCGGCTACTACGAAGTAACTTATCGAACTAAGGACAAGGCTCGCGTGGAAATAAATGTAGACCCCACCGGAAAACCCGTTGAGCAGCAATAGGAATCACGGCCTTTTTGATATTGAACAATTCGCTTTCGAGCGAAATTCGCGCGCGCCACTTTACTCCAGCTATCGCCCCGCCATGTCCAACCATTTTTTTGGGGCAGGAACATTGTAAAACCGCTCGCGTTGTCTCCGCAATTGTTATTTAGGCTTGTGTCATGGAAATGAGGGTATGCGCGCAGACGACGAACTGAAAGCCGCCATGGCCGACGTATTATCTTCGCTACAAGCGGCCCCGGAGAATCCGGTCAGCCTTCTCCGTGTAGGGAGTGCCTTGATGGAACAAGGGTTTACCCAAGATCAAATCATAAATCGGCTCTATCGCATGGAAGCCGCGCATGAGATCAAATTATTGGAGGGGAATAGACTTCGTCTCGTAAAGCGCCTGGTATAATCTTGGTGTTTTGGGGCAGCGCGCCCTTAGTCATCTTTTACGTCTGCACCTCCCGTGATAAAATCCTTATAGCCCGCCAAGTGTAGGGCGACTCTGTGGATCCGCATGTCTTGCCCCGTTTCGGCGGAGCTTTTTTGGGATGAGCGTGACGAGGAGAGCCGGCACCGCCGAAGTGTGGAAAATGTTTAGAGGGCGGCTGCGGTTGTTGGTTTTCCTCCGCTTGCCTGACGATGATCCTGTTTCAGGATGTTGTGCTCGCGTAGGCTGGAAACTATACCCGGGCACCTCAAGTTTGCCCGGATTAGGGAGGCTGCGGAGACCCCCTCCGTGCCTCCCGCTCCGCCTTCGCTCCCCATCCAACATGCATTTTGCGAGCGGCCGTCAGAACGGACGTGGTCTGAAGATCGCGGCTGTATTAGTGCTTCCAGCCGGCAGGCTGTCTGCAGACTGGGCGTCGTCCAGTTTAGTCCTAACAACGATGAGGCAGACTCTGGATCAGCTCAGGTGTCACGGCGTTGCCGGAAACCCTCGCCTGACCAGAAGCGACCGCCTGCAGTGCGCTTTCGACCTTTCCCGGAAAAAACTTGCCCGACATGAACTTGAAGATCGCCTCTACAGGCTGGCCGGGTTCGATATAGCCGGCATTAATCTGCGGCACCTCAACACCGATGATCGTGTCCGCCGTGTGAACGCCGTTACCGGGGGAAAATGGCAGACTGCTCACTCGAGCGCCCTTCGTCATCCAGCGCGCCGTCCAGGTCTAATGCAGTCCAAGCGACCTAATACGTCTGCCAGGCAAATTTTCATCGATCTATCACGGAACCACTTCCACGGATTAGCATTTATTGCCCCGTTCAGATTGGGAATAATGAAATGCTTTCTGTGATTTGGGACCACGCACTTGCCATTCTGCTTCCGGGCATGCCCCGTGCCATACAGATCAAGGATCCACGGAACGCCATGTTCGTGCTGGCTGAGAGATGGCCGGTGACCTACGGACGCGCATTTCAGCGGGCGCTGGCGTTTTGCGCCAAGGCTATTGAAGGTAAATGCTCCCCAACCAAGGCTCGACTGGCGTTTCTCGCAGCAGCCCGGGAGGCCAACGTCTTGGTCGTACGATAGCGAGCCAACCAGGGCCGTTGGTTGCTGAGCTTGGTAAGGGCCGGAACGAATCGCAAGTTCCAAGCATTTCTCCCACACGTTTTAGTCCTCTGCTTCGGAGACCACCGATGAAGTTCCGAATTCCTCCACCTAAGCAACTGACGACCGATCCAGACGTCGCACTCGAATGCGAGCGGGCGGTCGATGCGCCGGTGCAGAAGCTTGCTGACCTTGTGATCACCGCAGGGTGGCCACCGGAGGCGGTATTTCAAGCTATCAAGCGCGTTGCGCATCGTCAGGCGGCTGCGTTCCAGAAAGATCCGGATCCAACAGACGATCCGGTCTCGGTCCGTCCCCGAACAGGGTTTTCAATGGCACCGTTCTGAGGGACGTCAATGACGTGGAACCTTTCCCCACCTTCAACGTTTTCTGTGGTTGGCTTTATGGGGAAAAAACATGGTTGGAGACGAGGGATCGGCGCTTGCCGGGGAGGATCGGTATAAAGTGCTGGTCGATGCAATCACCGACTATGCTATCTACATGCTGGATCGGCAGGGCAATATTGTCAGCTGGAATGTTGGGGCGAGCCGTTTCAAGGGTTACGAGGCAGGCGAAGTCCTCGGCACGCATTTTTCCCGTTTCTATCGTACAACCGACCGCGACAAGGGCCTTCCCCTTTTCGCCCTGACGCACGCCGCTGAGAAGGGCCGCTTCGAAGACGAAGGCTGGAGGGTGCGCAAGGACGGGTCCGAATTCTGGGCGCATGTCATCATCGACCCCATCAGGGACAATGCCGGCAGTCTCATCGGCTTTGCCAAGATCACCCGTGACCTGACCGAGCGGCGGCAAGCGGAGGAGCATCTTCGCAGAACGGAGCAGCAATTCCGTCTTCTCGTGCAGGGTGTCACGGATTACGCGATCTATATGATGGATGCCGACGGCCGGGTTTCAAGCTGGAACGCCGGCGCGGAGCGCATCAAGGGCTACCGCCCGGGCGAGATCATCGGCAGGCATTTCTCCCACTTCTTTCCCAAGCAGGACCGGCTTTCCGGCATTCCGGACCATGCGCTAGACATCGCCCGCAACGAAGGCCGGTACGAATCGGAAGGCTGGAGGCTGCGAAAGGACGGCACCCGTTTCTGGGCACATGCCATCATCGACGCGATCCGCGACGACGATGGCGCGCTGATCGGATTTGCCAAGATCACCCGCGACATAACGGAAAAGCGCGATGCACAGGCAGCCCTTGAACTGGCGAGAGAAGAGCTTTTCCAGGCGCAGAAGATGGAAGCCCTCGGCCAGTTGACCGGCGGTGTCGCGCATGACTTCAACAACCTCCTGATGGCCGTCCAGGCGAGCCTCGACCTCCTGAAGCGCCGCATCTCGCCCGCACCCGAAGCCCAATCACTGATCGACAACGCCCTGCAGGCGACGCGCCGTGGCGCCTCTCTCGTCCAACGGCTGCTCGCCTTCTCGCGCCGCCAGGAACTAGATTTCGAGTCCGTCGATCTGTGGAGCCTTATCCGCGGCATGACAGATATGCTGCAACGGTCCATCGGCCCCTCGGTCATGATCGAAACACACTTCCCCCCGAACCTGCCGCCTGTTCGCACGGACCCGAACCAGATGGTGAATGCGCTGCTCAATCTGGCGATCAACGCGCGCGATGCAATGCCGGACGGCGGGCGCCTTCTCATCGGCGCACGCCTGGAAGCCGACGGAACCAAAAGCCATCCCGACCTGCAGAAAGGGGCCTATCTCTGCCTCTATATGCAGGATGAAGGACAAGGCATGGATCCCGACACGCTGAAGAACGCAGCGTCGCCGTTCTTCACCACTAAGGGCGTCGGCAAGGGTACGGGGCTAGGGCTTTCCATGGTGCAGGGATTGATGGCGCAGTCCGAAGGAAAGCTCGTGCTCCAGTCCAAATCGGGCGCCGGCACCACCGCTGAGCTGTGGCTTCCGGTCGCCGAAGCCGAGGCCACGGCCATCGAGTTGGCAAGGAAGGAGGTGCCATCCGCACCTCCAGTGCCCAAAGAGGTCCACCCGCTCTGCGTGATCGCCGTCGATGACGATCCACTCGTGTTGATGAATACCGTCATGATGCTGGAAGACATGGGCCACACCGTCTGTGAAGCCAGTTCCGGTACGAAGGCGCTGGCATTTCTGGCCGAGCGGACGATCGATCTCATCGTCACCGACCAAGCCATGCCGCAGATGACCGGCTCCCAGCTTGCCGACATCATCCGCGAGCGCTGGCCGGACATTCCGATAGTCATCGCCACGGGCTATTCCGAATTGCCCCCGGAGGCGCGCGCCGATCTGCTGCGCCTGTCGAAGCCGTTCAGCGAACGCCAGCTCGAAGACATCATACGAAGAGCCGTGTCCGGCGACCGCCAGCAACCGTCACCGTCGTACGATAGATGACCGGCCCGTTGGGTTTGACAAAAAGCAGCGACACACCCAACCCTTCTCGTTAAGATCGACGCACTTGGGGGATAGCGGTGCTGCGCGGGCTGAACATTCATTTCACGCTGGCAAGAGCGGCTGCGATGATCATCGTTGCGATGTTCGTCTCGCTTGTCCTCATGCTCGGCCTGTGGCTCAACACGAGCTATCGGGATGCGGTCCGCCGCACCGAGGAGCGGGCGGTCGCCGCCTCCAAGATCGTTGCCAGCAACGTGTCCCTGCTTGATTCTCTGGCACGTCAGGCCCTTCAGCGCATCGACGAGACGCTTGGCGAGAACATCGTGCCACCGGCATCGGCCAAGGTGCGCAACATCGACGAGGCGGTCGCCGACCTGCCAGGCCAGGTCAAGGCCTACGTGGTCGATGATACGGGGCTGACGCTCTATTCGACCGATCCGATGGTCAAGCCGATCAGCATTGTCGACCGACCGTATTTCTCGGAGCTGGCAAAGGGCGCCAAGAAGCACATTTCAAGCCTGCTGATCAGCCGCCTGAACGGCGAGCAGATCTTTGCCTTCAGCCGCAGGCTGGAGCGGAACAGTCGTTTTGCCGGTGCCGCCGTCGTTTCCTTCGAGGTGAAGGTGCTGGCCGACGTCTGGGAGGCCGTCGATCTCGGCCCGAACTCCACCGTCAGTTTCGTCCGCTCCGACGGCCAGCTCGTCGCCCGTTATCCGCTTGCCGACGGGCCGCTCGACATGAGCAAATACGTGTTGTTTACGGATTATCTGCCCAAGGCCGCGTCCGGCACTTATGACGCCATCTCGCCCGTCGACGGCGCCCACCGCATCGTCGCCTATCGAACCGTCGATGGTACCGGGCTGATCGCGCTCGCCTCCGCGGACTACGATTTCGGCATCCAGCGTTTCTGGCGGGATGTGACGGTGGCGGTCTCGGTGCTTATTCTCGCAAGCGTCAGCCTCCTTGCCGCCGGCCAGTGGATCCGCCACCTTCGACAACGCGATGCCGCGCAGTCCCAGTTGCTCCGCAATGCCCTTGCGGACAACCAGTTGCTCCTTCGCGAGATCCACCACCGCGTCAAGAACAACCTGCAAGCCGTCCAGAGCGTCATCCAGCTGCAACGCCTGGCCCCGAATATCCAGCAATCGCTGACCGATCGCATCTCCTCCATGGTCGCCGTGCATGAGCAGATCTACAGGCATGATGAATTTTCCCGCCTCCGTGCACGGGACCTGATGACATCGGTGACGGAGAAACTGATCACCGCCTATGGCGCGCCCGTGAAGGTGGATTACGATATCGACGAGCTTGCCGTCTCGGCCGACAACGCCACCCCGCTTGCCCTGCTGACAAGCGAACTCCTGACCAACATCCTGAAGTATGCCTTTCCGGAGGGCCGCGAGGGCCGGATTTCCATCGCACTCAAAGCTGTCGGGGAGCGACGAGCCCGACTTACCGTCCACGACAACGGCATCGGCTTTGATCCGCAAGCCATAAAGCAGGGTATGGGAAGTCGCCTGATCCGGGGCGTCGTCAATCAGTTGAACGGCACCCACACATTTGACGGAAGCAATGGAACGACCTTCACCGCGGAGCTGGAGATCGTTGAGATCTAGGCGCGCCAAGGGTCAGATCGGCCTGCTCAAAGAAGGCGACCCTTTCACAGCGAAACGCCAGGGGCGTTCGGCAGCCTTACTGATCCCGATACGGACACCGCTCGCCGATACAGGCGCCTCGGACGGAGGTTCCAGGGAAAAAGGCGCGTGGAAAACCGAAAGCCCGTTCATGCCGCCGGTGACGCCGAGTGCCTTGCACAGATTGCCCGGCCCGGCGCAGAGCTTGCGCGCTTCGGTTATGGACCGCCGCTCCATCATCGCCCCAAGCCCGTGCGTCGGCTCCAGAGCGCGGATGAGCACCGCGCTACCCCGCTCGCAGACGATGTTGAAGCACCAGTGCAGGCCATAGGAGCGATAGACATAGGCGTGGCCCGCTTCACCAAACATCGCAGCGTTTGCCGCCGTTTGCCCACGAAAACTATGGGATGCCTCGTCGTCCTGGCGATAGGCCTCGGTTTCCACGATGCGCCCTCCCACGCCATCGATCAGCAGGCGTGCCCCCAGGAGATCCACGGCGACGCTGACTACGTCACGTGCCAAGAAACGTTCATCCATCCTGCAACCCGTCGTCAAACCATGTGATCGCGGATCGCCAGACCAATTGCGGTGCACCGCGGCTGGCTGGTACGATAGGTGCGAGCAGCCTAGCCAAAGTTTCGCACATTCAAATCGGCCGGCATCTCGACGCGGCCGCGGAAAGTCGCGACACAACGCAGCACTTGAGCGCTATGGTTACCGTCAGCAGCGATCGATATAGCGATTGCCATAACGGTCGCGGTAGTAGCACTGGCCGGGTTGGTTTGCGACATTGCCGATTAGAGCGCCCGCCACTCCGCCAACGGCTGCGCCGACCGCTGCACCACGGACGTTGCCGGTCGCGACCCCTCCAACGACTGCGCCGGTTGCCGCGCCGATACCAGCGCCACGCTCCGTCGCAGTACATGCCGCCAGCGACAGCCCCATGCAGGCGAGGATGATGATCTTCTTCATTTGAGCCTCCTGATGTTTACCGTCGAAAAACTCACCAAACTTGACCTTTGTTCCAATGCGATGCGTGTGAGGCAGAGCCAGCGATGGCCAAGCGGATTGTCTGACTCCGTAAAGCAAGTTTGACGACGGTGTATCGCGCAGAACCTTCCAGCACCTTTCCATTTCACTAGCGCGGGCTGTGTCGATGGGAACATGGACATTGTGAACTTCCGCATTCTCTCCATGGCCAGCGCCGGCAGGCCAACCTCTAATCGTCTAAAGGGGGTGAAGATTTGACGCCGATAAAGGGTCAACATTCCGCGCCGATTGACGATCAGGCGATGCTCATGCTTCAATGCAACTTGTCACAACCATTTCCGGCACCATCGGCCTCAGTCAGCAGATCCTCCTCATTTTCGGACAGGGGGACGTTGATGCTTCTTCAATGCCCTGGTAGTCAGCAAGCGCACTCGACATTCATATGGTTGGCTTTCCTCACCGGTATCCCTGGATAAGCAGAGTGTGGTCACGCCCATCAAGGGGCGCGTGCACTGCTGTGTCCGCATAAGGCAGCATCGAGCCATCCAACGTTGCGCAGGGCGAGCCACCCGCCCAATCCGCTGTTCTTTCCAAGCGGATATCGTATCGGGTTTCGCCCATTCTGAGCGTCACCTCGAACTGCGGCCATGACTTCGGCAGGCAAGGCTCTATGACGAGGAACGCACCTTCCTTGCGCAGGCCGAGAATGCCCTCAATGCCGGCGCGGTACATCCAGGCGGCGGAACCGGTATACCATGTCCAGCCGCCACGCCCGACATGGGGGGCGATCGAATAGACATCGGCGGCGACCACATACGGCTCGACCTTGTAGCGCGCTACCGCCTCGGGCGTGTTTGCATGAGTGATCGGATTCAGGAGGCCGAAGAGATCATGTGCCTTGTCACCCTCTCTCAGCCGGGCGAAGGCCAGGATGGCCCACATGGCGGCGTGGCTGTACTGGCCGCCGTTCTCCCGCAGGCCGGGCGGGTATCCCTTGATGTAGCCCGGATCGCGCGGGGTGGTGTCGAAAGGTGGCGTGAAGAGGAGGGCGAGGCTGTCCTCCTTGCGGATCAGGTGGCTTTTCAGCGACGCCATGGCGGTTTTGGCCCGTTCGGGATCGGCCGCTCCTGACAGGACGGCCCAGGATTGGGCGATACTGTCGATCCGGCACTCATCACTATCCTTCGAGCCCAGCCACGTGCCGTCGTCGAAGGTGGCGCGCCGGTACCAGGCCCCATCCCAGGCTTCGCGCTCGACAGAGGTTTTGAGCGCTGCGGCATGCGCTTTCCAGCGCGCCGCGCGGTCAGGGTCACGGGTCTCGGCAAGCGGCACGAACAGGTCGATCGTGCGGATCAGAAGCCAGCCGAGCCATACGCTTTCGCCCTCCCCGCCCTCGCCCACCCGGTTCATGCCGTCGTTCCAGTCGCCGGTGCCCATGAGGGGTAGGCCATACCTGCCGGTGAGCGCGATAGCCTGGTCGAGGCCACGGGCGCAATGTTCGAAGAGGGAGGCGGCCTCACCGGACGGCGTCGGCTGGAAGAAGGCGTCATGCTCCCCTTGACCGAGGGCCGGCCCGTCGAGAAACGATACGCTCTCGTCGAGGATCGCCGCATCGTCGGCCGTTGCGATATAGGTCGCGGCGGCGAAGGCGAGCCAGACCCGGTCGTCGGAAATCCGGGTGCGCACCCCGGCGCCCGAATGGGGCAGCCACCAATGCTGCATGTCCCCTTCGGCAAATTGCCGTCCGGCGGCGCGCAGGATATGCGCACGCGTCTCCTCCGGTCGGGTGAAGGCCAGCGCCATGCCGTCCTGCAACTGATCGCGGAAGCCATAGGCACCGCTTGCCTGATAGAAGGCGGAGCGCGCCCATATCCGGCAGGCGAGCGTCTGGTAAAGCAGCCAACCGTTGAGCATGATGTCCATCGCCCGATCCGGCGTCCGGACCTGAATGGTCTCCAAAACCGTTTGCCAATGACCGGTGACCTCTGCCAGCACGGCGTCGAGGTCTGTGGCGCGATAGCGGGCGACAAGTGCGCCGGCCTCATCGACTGAGGCGGCCTGACCGAGGAAGGAGACGATCTCGACGCTTTCACCGGCGCCGAGTTCGATCACGCATTGCAAGGCCGCGCACGGATCAAGGCCCGCGCCGACCTTCGCACCGAGCGCCGCTCGATCTCTGAGGGCCGCGGGCATTGCGGGGCTGCCATTGCGCCCGAGGAATTCCGTGCGGTCGGCGGTCCAGGCGGTCTGTCGTCCGCCAAGATCTGCAAAGGCGACACGGCCGGGAAAGGCCGTGGCACAACGATTGCGGGCAAGGATCGCCCCTGTCTCGGTGTCGAGAGAGGTCGAGATGAAGGGTCCATTTGCCCCACGTAGCGTGCCCAGCACCCATTCGGCATAGCTTGTGACCGACAGGCGGCGCGGCCGGGACGAATGGTTGGTGAGCGTCAACCGCGAAATGCGGATCGGGTCGGCGAGTGGCACATAGGAGAGCAGCTGGCTTTCGATGCCGTATGCGCGATGGCTGAAGCGGCTATAGCCAAAGCCGTGGCGCGCCACATAACGCCCTGCATCCCGGATCGGCTGCGCCGTGGGGCTCCAGAGATCGAGCGTGTCCTCGTCGCGGATATAGAGCGCCTCGCCGGACGGGTCGACGACCGGATCGTTGGACCATTGCGTGATCTGGTTCTCGCGGCTGTTGTCGGCCCAGGTATAGGCGCTGCCGTCGCTCGACACCTGGAAGCCGAAGGCAGGGTTGGTGATCACATTGATCCACGGCATCGGGGTCGTCGAACCGCCTTCCAGGACGGTGACATACTCCTTGCCGTTTGCGCCAAATCCCCCCAGTCCGTTGAAGAACTCAAGCGCTTCGGGTTGCGCGACCGTTTCGGCCGAGGGCCTCGACGGCAGGCGGGTGACCAGCGGAACCGCCCGCTCGACCACCCCGGGCAGACGCGCGAGCTGGTCGACGATCAGGCCGCGGTGGGCTGCCAGAACGACCCGCGCGGTCGCGCCCAGCAGGTTCTTCGTGTCCTGGTTCAGGAAGTCGGCGCGCAGCACGTATACCGCACCCTGTGCCGGAACATCGCCGAAACGGGGGCGGGACTGGCTGGAGCGGACGGCGGCCTCTATGGCGTTTTGCAGGTCCTGCACATAGGAGGCACCCCGCTCGTTGACGATCACCAAATCGACGGCAAGCCGCTTGATGCGCCAATATTCGTGGGCACGCAGCATCTGGCGCAGCTGGGGAAGGTCCTCGACGTCGTCGATGCGGAACAGCACGATCGGCAGATCGCCCGAGATGCCATAGGGCCAGAGACCGGATTGCGGACCGGCACCGGCGAGAATGGCGTCCGAGGATGGGCGGAAGCGCGGATCGGCATAGAGGATGGGCGCTGCCAGGCGCTGGAAGTCCGCCGCCTCCTCGAGATCCACGGCGAGATGGTGAAGCTGCACCTGGGCCTGGGTCCAGGCCAACGTCTTCGCCCGCTCGAAGGCGCTCCTGTCGTGATGTTTGTCGATGCGTTCGAGAAGCTCCTCCCGCGAGCCTGCGACGATCGTCCAGAAGGCGACCCGCGCCACCTTGCCAGGAAGAACCCGTATGCTGTGGCGCAGCGAAAAGATCGGGTCGAGCACCGTTCCCGCGGTGTTGGACAGCGCCTGCCCGTCATGGATGGCGGCGGCGCTGGCAATGGAGCGGTTGCGCCCGAGGAAACGGGCGCGGTCGGATTCGTATTGCGGATCGGCGATGGCATCGCCCTCGACCACGGCGAAGTGGGCGGCCCAGATCTCGGGTTCCGCGGGCGTCCGGCGGCGGCGCGTCGCGATGAGCGCGCCGTATTCGGCGAGATGTTCGGTCTCGACGAACATCTTGGCGAAGGCGGGATGCGCATTGTCGGTCGCCGTGGTGGCGAGCACCAGTTCGGCGTAGGAGGTCAGTTCGATGTCGCGTGCCCGCCGCCCACTGTTGGTGAGGCAGATGCGGCGTACCTCGCCGTCGTCCTCTCCCGAGACGATGACATCCATCTCCGTCGTCAGCGTATCGTCATGGCGGATGTATTGCGCATGGTCCTCCCCGAAGACCACCGAAGTGTCGGCCCTGTCGCCGGTCGCCGGTGCGACGGGGGAAAAGACCATGCCGCTCTGCATGTCCCTGAGGAAGATGAAGGCACCGCAGTCGTCGAGGGTTGCATCCTCGCGCCAGCGCGTGACGGCGATGTCGCGCCAGCGGCTGTAGCCGCCGCCCGAGGCCGTCACCATGACCGCATAACGGCCGTTGGACAGCAGATGCGTCACCGGTGCGCCGGCGACGGGCAATTGCAGTCGGCGAACCGATGGCGCGGGGTTCAGCGAAATGCCGGCAGACGCCTTGACCTCTTCTGCCCGCGGGCGGGCGATCGCAACATCGCGCGGCATGCGTTCCGACAGCAGCAGTTCGCTGGCCATGATCATCGGCTCGCGGTGGAACCGGCTGCGCATGCGCCCGTCCTGCAGCAGCACGGCGATGGCGACGATGGTCATGCCCTGGTGGTGGGCCATGTAGCTGCGGATGATTTCGACGCTCTCGTTTTCAGGCAGACGGGCGCGGGTGAAGTCCAGCGCCTCGTAGAAACCGTGCACGCCCCGGGCACCCAGCGCCTCCAGGCGCTTGTAATTATCGAGTGCCGCATGGGGATCGACCATGGCGGCAAGGCCGGTGGCATAGGGGGCGACGACCATGTTGCCCGACAGCCCGCGCTTGAGGCCCAGTCCCGGCACGCCAAAATTGGAATATTGGTAGGTGAACTCGATGTCGCGCGCATTATAGGCCGATTCCGATACGCCCCACGGCACATCCCGCGACCGCCCATAGTCTTCCTGGCGCGCCACGATCAGCCGGTTGGTGTCGGCGAGCAGGCTTCCCGAAGGCGCGCGCATCACCAGCGACGGCATGAGGTATTCGAACATCGAGCCCGACCAGGAGATCAGCGCCGACCCGCTGCCGAGCGGCGTGGCCGCCCTGCCGAGGCGGAACCAGTGCCGCGTGCTGATATCGCCCTTGGCGATGGCGAAGAAGCTCGCAAGGCGCGCTTCGGAGGCCAGCAGGTCGTAGCAATTCCGGTCGAGGCCGTTGTCGGCGAGCGAATAGCCGATCGACAGCAGCTTCCTGTCCGGATCGAACAGGAAGGCGAAATCCATGTCGAGCGCCATCGAGCGGGCCGTGTCCGCAACCGCCTGAAGCCGCTGCTTCAGGGATACGGCATCGTCATGCAAGGCCTGCCGGTCGCGCGCCGCCTGGGTGACGGAGCGTGCGAGTGCGGCAATCCAGAACAAAAGCTCGGCGGTCGTACCGCTATCGGCAGGTCCAGTCTGCTGCGCCAGCTTCAGCGCCTTGTCGAGAAGGCGTGTTAAGGCGGGCGTTGCGGCCTCGATGGATTGCGGGCCGCCCAGCAGGGTTTCGATCTCGTCGAAAACCGATGCGAGGCCGGCACTCTGTTTTCCGGGTATCTCGGCAAGCGCCATGCGGGAGAGCGCCAGCGTATCACGAAAACCCTGGACATTTTCAGCGGGGGGCGCCTCGGCCCATTCCTCACAGGCATTCGCCAGCGCGATCAGGTGGCCGGCGAGATTGCCGCTGTCGACCGACGACACATAGGCCGGTTCGAGGGTCCTGAGATCACGCGTATCGTACCAGTTGAAGAAATGCCCGTTGAAACGGTCGAGCCGCTTGAGTGTCGTGAAGCTCGCTTCCAGCCGTTCGAGCGCTTCGAGGGTGCCAATCCAGCCAAAATCGCGGGCGGCAACCGTTGACAGGAAGTAGAGGCCGATATTGGTCGGCGAGGTGCGGTGTGCGATGACCGGTGCCGGTGTTTCCTGGAAATTGTCCGGCGGCAGCATGTTGTCTGTCGGCGTGACGAAGGTTTCGAAAAACCGCCAGGTGCGCCGCGCAACCAGCCGGAACTGTGCCGCATCGGTGTCCGAAAGCACCTTGCCCGGTCTTGCCGTCGGGGACCGACTGACCCAGAGCGCGATGGCGGGTGCGGCAAGCCAGAGCAGAGACAGGACCAGTGCTAGCGGCCAGGCGGCCGGCGAAAACGCAACGGCGGCCGCCAGCAGGATCAATGCCACAACCGTGCCACCCGCCATATCGTGGTAGAAACCGGCAAGGGTCAGTCGCGTGCGTTTTCCGGAGGTTGCCGCGGTCGTCCATTCCAGAAGTTTCCGACGTGTTACCAGCATCCGGTAGAAGGTCCGAACGATGGCATCGCTGTTGCGCCATGCCTGATCGGGCAGGAAGGCAAGGCCAAGCGCGGTCTGCATGGCGGCCAGCTTGATGTCGGCAGCCAGCCTGATCGCATGGCTGTCCAGTTGCAAGCCGCTGCGCCGCGGCAGAATGGCGAACAGCACTGGCAGGAAAGCGGGAATGGCGATGCTGGAGGCGAGCATCAACGCACCCACTATTCCCGCCTGCAACGGCATCGCGCAGCAGGCAACGAGGGCCAGAAACGTCGAGGGGGCGATCAGGGTGCGGCGCAGATTGTCCAGCATTTTCCCGCGACCGAGCGCAGGGAGTGGCCGTTTTCCAAAAATCCAAGGCAGCAATTGCCAGTCGCCGCGCGTCCAGCGATGCTGGCGCCGGGCCGCCACGTCGTAGCGCGAGGGGAAATCATCGACCACCTCGACATCCGAGGCGAGCCCCGCCCGCGCGAACGTGCCTTCGAAAAGATCGTGACTGAGGAGAGTATTGTCCGGAATGCGTCCGGCAAGGGCGGCCTCGAATGCATCGACGTCATAGATGCCCTTGCCGGTGTAGGAGCCTTCGCCGAAGAGGTCCTGATAGACGTCAGACACGGCTGCAGCATAGGGATCCATGCCGCCGGGGGCTGAAAAAACGCGCTGGTAGAGCGAGCCTTCACGCCCGACGGGAAGCGAGGGAGTGACGCGTGGCTGGATGATTGCATAGCCATCGACGACCCGCTGCTGCCGGCTATCGAAACGCGGCCGGTTGAGCGGATGCGCCATCTTGCCGATCAGCCGCAGGGCCGTATCGCGCGGCAGCTTCGTGTCCGCATCGAGGGTGATGACGTAGCGTACCTCCGGCGGAACGGCCGGCGGCTTTCCCGCAAGCGCCATGAAACTGGTGTCGGTGGCGCCACGCAGCAGGCGGTTGAGTTCGTGCAGCTTACCACGCTTGCGTTCCCACCCCATCCAGACACCTTCGCTGGCGTTGAAGCGGCGCCTTCGGTGCAGTAGCAGAAAACGATCACCGGCCGGGCCGGGGCCATGGCGAAGGTTGAGGTCGGCTATGGCCTCGACGGCGAGAGCGAGAAGCGCTGCGTCGGCCTCGACGATCTCCTGTGACGCATCCTTGCCGTCGGTCAGCAGCGCGAAGCTCAGATCGCCGCCAGCACCGGACAGATGATGGACCTCCAGCCGTTCGATCTGCTCCAGCAGGTCGGCGCGACTGCTCAACAGCGTGGGCACAACGACAAGCGTGCGCGACACTTTCGGAACCCCTTGCGACAACTCCATGCCCGGAAGGCCGACGGCACCGTGGCTCCAGCTCACGCAGCGATTGACGAGCGCAGTGGCGATGTCGGTTGCCGGCAGCAAAGCCAGTAAGGCGAAGGAAACCATGGCGAGCGGGGAGAGTCCGAAGCTCGACAGCAGCACGAGGGCGGGGGCGAGAAGGAGCACCGTCACGAGGCCGATCGCCCCGACATAGGCGACAATACCCACCCGGGCGACCAGGCGCCCGAACATCAGGCGCCGGGGCTTTCGGAAGCCGACGACACGCTCGAGGGCAGGCCGTCCTTCCGCGATCAGGTGATAGCCCGGATCGGCCATGCGTTCGGCCTCCGTCGCGGCGATGCCCTCGACCGGTGCTTGGCGCGCCGCCTCCAGCGCTTGGCCGGCAATCTCAAGCTCCGACATGTCCGAGCCGCGCGCGAGGTCCTCGATGGCGCTGCGATAGAGATTGCGTGTGGCGAAATCCATGTGGGCGAAGCTGCCGTCTGTCGACAGCCGCGTATCGACGAGGCTGACGCTTTCAAAAAGGTCGGCCCAATCAACATCGGAGATTAGCCGCATGCTGGTAATGATGTTGCGGATCGTGACGTTGGAAGCGCCTTGGCGTTGCTGGGCATGGCGCACGACGGCATCGACTGACGTTCCCTGCCGGGCGAGCCGCATCTCCAACCAGCCATGGGCCGGCGTCGTGCTGGGATCCAGGTCCCGGAGGCGTTTGGCAAGCTGAGCCGCCAACAATTCAGGCAAAGGATCGTCCGACATCTCGTGAAGCACATCACGACCGGCGTCTTCCGCAAGCAGCCGGTCGGCCAAAGCGTCGGCCTCAGCACGCATCCTGCGCCCGGCAGTGATCTGGTCGGCCAGTCGTCGCAGGTTTTCCACGAGCACGATGCGCAAGGTGATCGCCACCGCCCACAGTTCCCCGATCGTCAGCGGCTGGATCTTCTGATAAGCGCAGATGAACCGGACAAGCGTCTTCGGGTCGAAATGGCTGTCGGTGTGCGCGACGAAGGCCCAGGCGATGCCGAACACCCGCGGATAGCCGGCGAAGGGACCTTCGGCAAGCTTGGGCAGTTGCCTGTAGTAGTTGGGTGGCAGATCATCATGGATCTCGCGGATCTGCTGCTCGATAAGATGGTAGTTGTCGAGCAACCATTCCGCTGCCGGCACGACACCACGCTCGTTCTCGACCTCCAAGGCGCTGGCACGATAGGCGGCGAGCAGAACTGCCGCATTGCTCTTCAATCGCTTGTGCAGGGACTGGACGGAGGGCGGCCGCCGCGTCACCGGTTGCGCAAGCGCGAGTGTCGCGGCGTGCTGTTCGAGCCGTTCGATGCCGAAGAGTTCTTCGCGCACCGGTAGGGGGTCGTTCCACGGCGATCTCGACGCCCGGTGAAAGCGGAAACCGGAAGTACGCTTGGCGACCTCGCCTTTTCCGCTGTGAGCGGCCAACTCTTTCCCAATGAGTTTGACGCCAGTCTCGGGAGTGGGGGACCGCTCGGCGACGAGCTTTTCCGGCAGGACGAGGGTTTCCGAGTGGCCGCTGTCTTCGATGTCGTGCTCTTGGCCTCTGGCCATTATCATTCCTCGCCCGGATACGGCCGAACAGCCGGCCGGGCATAGTCCGGCGGTCGGTTTTGACAAATTGATCTGGGATAACAACCGGTATGACCCGGCAGTTCCGCTGCATCTTCATCGACACTGGCGGCAGGGAACGAGCGCCAAAGCGCGCCCTACGTCCGAGCGTCAGCCGAAGTCGGCACGTGTCAGGACGTAGGTTGTTCGACGGGCGCCGGAATAAGCCCGGCGCGCAGCCTTGTAGATGGCAACCCGGGCGGCATCGAAGGCGTTCAGGTAAGCGGCTTCAGACGTTGCAGCCGGAAAAAGATCCGCCCCCGCGAAGAAGGGAATTTCGAACATGCCGTCATGGCCGATGAAGCGGATGCGCTTGCCCGCCTCCTCATAGCTTCGGCTCTGGTTCGGAAAACTCAAGCTCATGGAAAACTCCTGAAAATACGCCGTGGGCCTGCCCCTTCAACACGAAGAAACAGCCATCCAGCGCCGTGAAAGCCGATACGCATAAATAAAATCGAAAAAATGATAGCCGCCATCTCGATATCTTGGCCTCACTCTAAGATTTAATTGCCAACAATAATGAAAATTAGAATTGGACGCGCGTAATCTTGCGCGATTTACAATTAGGTTCATCATAGCACGAAACTAAGGGTTCCGATTTTTTATTTATCTCTGAGGCAATTATTCGAGATTTATCGGTTTAAATTCGCGATTTCATTTACCTCTCACAAGATATCATTTCCACCCCTGTCACGTTTATAAGCGCTCCAGTAAGCGTTATGCGCTCGGGATTTGGCTTTGCGGACGCGCTGTAAAGCTGGTCGTCGCGGCACGGCTGCCTCGATGATCGGCCATATCTTCTCCGGCATAGACGGCGCGCCATTGAATGGGATCACCCAGTTCGACCTGCGAAGTGTGGCTTCGGCCTCCGCTTTGACCCAATCGTCGACCCTCGCCGTCACCAGCATGGATATGGTGATCCTGATACTTAAGGGACTAGATAATGGTGCCGGATTCCCAAGGACGATTCTTCGCCAGGTTCTCCGTGACGCAAACTACCAAAGCAAAAATCTCGCGGAGGCACCGGCCCAGAGAACGAAAAAGCGCGCAATGTCGTACGGCTCATCAAATCCGCGACGATCGACCCTGCTTAGTATCCACGCTCCCGATCGTCGCTACCTCGTGACCAGAATTCGGGCATTGACGTTTGGGACAACGAGGGCCGCGCAACGGAGTTCGGAGCAAGAATCCCTCTGACGTGAAAGCAAAAGTACTACGAGCAACCATGCCCCACGCCTAGTCCAGCACGCGAGGGCAGTCCGATACCGATGTACGACGGCTAAATGTCGCATTTTGCACTGAAAGCATCGTAGCGGTTCAGCTGGACGTTTGGAAAGAGCGCCTTTGGCAACCGACCTGGGAGTCGAACCCGCGCGAAATCGCTCTGGTCATGATGGTGATCGCGGTGGCCGCACCTTGGTTTGTATTGCCGCCAGGAACTGCCACGAAAAGGCGGACACGTCATGGAAGACTATGCCCAACGGATCTAAGGGATGGCCAGCACCAACCCATCCCATCTTCGCACGTAAACATACGCCGTGCTGATGCCACCCCACACCATGCCCTCGCCGCTGTGCTGCTGGCAATCTGCAACCCATCAACCCGTAGCAAGCGGCACACCTTGCATACACGCCCTGCCGATTTAGTTCGCGGCCGGTAACTTCGCTGTCTTGGTTGGTGACTTCGTGTTGCCGGGGTCCTTAGCATCCTTCGGCTTAATCTCGCCAGATAGCCGCTTGCGTGCATCCTTCCCCGCAACAATCACACCTTTTTTCTCAACCATCGTGACCTCCTTCGGTTCAAGCAACAACTCTATGTGCGTTGATTAGGTTCCTGACGAGACTTTCGGTTCTTCCCACTGAAACTGACGGAGGGTTGCCATTCTCCTACCGCCGCGAACGGACCTTTTCGGCTTCCGGGCCAGCAGCTGGTCAGCGCAAAGCAACGAACATCTAAAACCTATGCGTATACGATTTCCTTAGGCGGTCATCCGTTCACTTGCCTGGCCGCGCTCGAACGAAAATCGAAAGCACCCTTTAATATCTGCGTGTTCCTGACCGCGAGTATCCTTGGCCTCAAGTGGTTGAACCGCCAAATCGCTCCAACATCTTTCGAAGCTGAGCGTTCTGCTGCTTCAGTTTCTCCGCCAAGTGGCGCGTCAAAGCCCGAATCTGGACATCAATTTCGGAAACTTCGATATGGATGGTGTCTCCCATAGATCTGGTCGGCGTCTCAACATTACTCACAGCATGGACCGTTTGCTTCATCGATTCGGTTGCGCCTCGCCTTCCGCCTCGCCTGGCTCGCGTAGCCGGTTGTATATTAATGATCTCTGCCGTCTTGGCTTTTTTGGTCTTTGGAGAAGCGCCGCTACTGGATTTTTTCGTCGGCCGCGTTGCTACCTGATCGACAGCGACCGGATTCGGGAGAGGGATGATGTCGTCGCGTTCGACACCCTCAAAAGCCCTTTGGCCAACCGGCTCAACATCTTCGGCCCGAGGTTCAAGGAAAGGCCGAATCAACGAGGGTGGCGACAACGGTGTCTTCCCGTCATCAGCGACATCCACCTGGCCCGCAGGCTGCTCATTGGCCAAATCTCGCGGTTCCCCCGTCGGCCGGTGACGGAAGATCAATTCACCAATCATTTTCCAAGGTGACTTCATTGCGCTTCAACCTTCAGTGTCCGCAGCAAGAGTCGCGTATTCCACCTCTGGCTCGCTCTAAATCGGAGGGGCATGGCGTGTTGCAGCATCTGCAGCCGAACTGGTTCGGCTGCGGATACGCCTTCACATCAGTTCAGACCGAGCCTTTTGCGCAGATTTGCATTCTCTTCGCGTAGTTTTTCGGCAAGGGTTTTCCGAAGACGCTTGTTCTCTTCTTCCAACTGTAGGAGCTCGGCCATCTCGTCCAGGACAGGCGCAGGTCCGGTCGCTACAGCCTTCGTAGACTTAACGGCCGCAGGAGCCTTTTTGGCCCTCGCTTTAATGGGCTTCTTTGCGATCACTGCAACTTTGGCATCGAGATCAACATTTGCGACGCGCTTCTTGCGTTGGCTTACGACGGGTGCAATGTCTAGCGGAGCGCTCTTCGCCTCAGGGGCGGTTTTCGCACGCCGAGGGGTGCGCTCTTTCTTCAGCGCCGGCGCGGTCACTTCCGCCGATGCTGCTTCACCTATTTCGATCGTCTTGTCTTCTTCAGCCATAAGTTTAGCCCCTTCATGCTTTAAACTTCTTTGTCCGTCAGGCGGGGGATCAAGTCAATATCTACGCATTTCGGCGTGACAAGCGGATCACTGTATTAGCAAAAGGGAAAATGACTCTAGGTGTC
Source organism: Shinella sp. GW821-FHT11G07 (assembly GCF_058808115.1). Lineage (NCBI taxonomy): Bacteria > Pseudomonadati > Pseudomonadota > Alphaproteobacteria > Hyphomicrobiales > Rhizobiaceae > Shinella > Shinella sp. GW821-FHT11G07. Next base: position 11,232 of record NZ_JBXARJ010000028.1, on the reverse strand, counting down.
CGCATTGTGGGTGTCCTTGATGAGGTACCCAGCATGCAAGCGGACATGTGAGGCAATTTGGTTCTGCCTTGGCACCGAAGATTGGCATGATGGCATGCAACTCGGGCATCGCGTTCATAACAGATGCGATCATCGGCTCAGCCACCTACAATTAGCCTCGTCGGCCGGCGACGCCCACGTCGCCTAGAGCACCCACAGCCATCAGACATACCAGGCATCGGAAAATGCCTCGGGGCCGAACATCTGCCGAGGGTGTGCAGCCTACGCCCACACGGTCGCCAGCCTGCCGGCACACCTGGCCCGCTCACCGGCAACATGCCTTCCGAACGATGACATCTTCCACACCTGTTTCATCGAGCTATCTGGTTGATCGTAATGGCTTGGCCTATTGGTCTTCCATGACCCCACCAACAGATCATCGCCCATGGCGGTTATCCCGATCCGATGACGAATGCCTTGATGTGGTCCAGAAGCAGACATTCCGCTACTTCTGGGAGGGCGCGCATCCGACAAGCGGGCTGGCGCGTGACCGACAGAAGACGACAGGCGACCCCGCCAACGACCTCGTCGCCATCGGCGGTTCGGGCTTCGGCATTATGGCAATCGTTGTAGGCGTCGCACGTGGGTGGGTCTCGCGTTGTGACGCCGTCAACCGGCTCGCTAGGATGCTCTCGTGCCTGGAACAGACGCCGCGCTATCACGGAATGTTCCCGCATTTCATCGACGGACGAACCGGAGAAACCATTCCCTTCAGCCGGAAGGACGACGGCGGCGATGTGGTCGAAAGCGCGTTGCTGTTCCAAGGGCTCCTCTGCGCGCGTCAATATTTCGACGACGGCACCACTTTGGAGCGAGACCTTCGCCGTCGCATCGACCGACTTTGGCGTGAGGCGGAGTGGGGCTGGTACAGGCGGGATGGCGGCAACCATCTTTACTGGCACTGGAGCCCCCGCCACGGATGGGCGATGAATCGCAGGATCATTGGTTGGAACGAAGGTCTGTTGGCCTTTGTGCTTGCCGCCGGCGCTCCAGATTACCCAATCGACGCCGACGTCTATCACGACGGATTTGCCTCAGGTCCTGGTTTTCGCAACGGACGAAGCTACCACGGCGTGGAGCTTCCGCTCGGCATGAACTATGGAGGCCCGTTGTTCATTTCACACTATTCCTTCTGCGGCCTCGACCCGCGCGGGCTGTCGGATCGCCATGCCGATTACTGGCAGCAGAACCGTCGCCATACCCTCATCAACTACGAGCATTGTCTACGCAACCCATTCGGGCACGCGGGCTATGGGCCGGACTGCTGGGGACTGACGTCCAGCCACGGGCCGAGAGGCTATGTGGCCCACGCGCCTGATAAGGATATCGGCGTCATTACCCCGAGCGCGGCCCTTTCGAGTTTCCCCTACACACCGGAAGAGTCGCTCCGCGCGCTGCGCTCTTTTCTCACCAAACCGAGGCACCGCATATGGGGCCGATTCGGTTTCGTCGATGCCTTTTGCGAAAGCCGGAACTGGTATGCCCGGACCTATCTTGCAATCAACCAGGGGCCGATCGTCATCATGATGGAAAACTTTCGGACGGGGCTGCTCTGGGACGTCTTTATGAAATCGCCGGAAATCCGCACCGGACTGTCCAGGTTGGGCTTCAACAGCCCGCATCTGTCGCGGGTCCCCAGCGCTCCCGCTATGATTCAGGCGCAACACGAACTTTGACCTCCATGGCGATGAACCCCCCACGCGCCGATACAACCGCCTATGACCGGCATGATCTGGCGATCGCTGCGGGCGACCGCCACCGGGATGAGATTGGCGCCGCCAACCGGCGATGGGTTGGGTCAAAGGTGTTCCATCCCACGCCGGGAAGATAGAACCCTGTCCCAGGCATGGGTCGAGTCGGAACCGTAGGTGGACGCATCGGCATCGAATAGCCTTAGACGGCCCCCGCGCCGATACCTAGATGACGAAACGCTTCAATGAACGGTGCGGCGATATCGCGACATGACCCGCTTGCCAGGAAGAGCGCTTCGCTCGAGCACGAGGGATATCCCGCAATGACGCTTTAGCTGCGCTGCTCCGCAACTGAGCAGTCAAGACAGGCTAAGTGATACCAAGTATGAGTGAACAACCTTGCCAATGTCGCAAGGATGCGCTCAGGGCTTCACAGCCACCTGCATTTGGTTCCCGGAATAGCCCATCGTAAAGTTGTGCTCGACGGTTAGGGCGAAGACGTCACTTTCACCCGGCCCCCATAGCGCGATCTGCATTGAACGACCTGAAAGACGAGCGGACGCGCGATACGTGCCAAAAGGGATTCCGGTGACGACGAGGCCTTCGCCGGTCAAGCGCACCGTCTTAACGTACGTGGCGCCCCTTTCGATGTTCACCAGCGTGATCTCGGTGCCACTAAGGTCCGTGTAGTCCCCGATAGCATTGTTGACGACGACAATTCCAGCATTGCCGTAGGGCATGTCGTCAGAGATTTCGACAATTCCTACGGAAAAGTTTCGGATCGTGTCGGCACTCCCTGTGAAGGTAGAGGGATCGCTGCCCACAGCATCGACGTTCATCTCCTCGTCACCGTTCACGATCACCTGATAGGCATGCGCGGAGTATTCGCCCCGAGGCATATGAGTGGTGTCAAGCGTGTAACGCCCATCGGGCCCAGACACTGTTTCTGCCTTGATGCTTTCACCATACCCCGTAAGTTGGTCCGAATTGAAGGTCTGGTACAAGACCTCAACATGGACGCCAGCCACCGGCTTGCCTTGATCATCAACGACTATACCACTGACCGAGCCTGCGAGCGCATACGATGTGCCCAATAGGGGGGCTGCAAGGCAAAGCCCGAACCGCTTCAACTGCATTTTTCACTCACTCTGAATAATTTCGACAAGAGGGTTCGATAGGCCGTCATCTCGCGAACCACTCGTGGCGTCTCAGCCTGGAATCACGAGCCAACCGCGCCTCGCGCATTCATCCATTGCCGGCTCATAGTTTCGGTGCGCGTCCCAAACGGCCCCATGAGCGCGATGACTTCGCCGGTAAAATTACGGCAACTGATTTGGCGAGTAAGTCGAAATTTTCCGTCGCGGTTGCAGCATGCAGCAGTACCCTCCGTCAGCGCGATCCTGCGATGCCCCGAACGTATACGTCTGCACTAACCAAGAGGCGTAACCTCGGTGACAGGGATAAGGATCGAAGTGTGCCGGAGACGGCGGGCGCCAAGGCGCTTTTGAAAGTGAGCGACACGTCAATGGATATACTTCAGGAAATGGGGAAGCCCACTGCCGCATGGTAGGCCCTTGTGAAGGCAGAGATGGCGTTTTCGAATGCGATCGGCTCATAATTGCCCAGTGTAATCCCGCGGAACCTTCCAGCGCCTTCTCCATTTCCTTCATTAGCGCGGGCTGTGTCGATCGCACGATAAAACATGGAGATCGTGGTTCTTCGCCTTCTCTCCATGGCCAGCGAAAAGCACTCAAGCGCGCACGTGTACGCGTCTCACTCTTTTTCGAAGGTTATGCGCCATGTCCGAGACTCTGCTTGCCGATATCGCCCGAAAGCTAAAGAAGATAGACTTCTGCATGATGTCGACCCACGGAGGATCGGGGGCTATCACCAACCGACCGATGAGCAACAATGGCGATGTCGAGTACGATGGCGACTCCTGGTTCTTTTCCTTTACCGATACCAAAAAGGTCGCCGATATCGGCCGTGATGCGCAGGTAACGCTGTCCTTCACGGAACCGCCGAGCCTGCTTGGAAAACCCGGCATGTTCATATCGATCGAAGGCGAAGCAACCCTCATTCGCGACATGGCGCAGTTCGAGGAGCACTGGGTACCTGATCTTGACCGCTGGTTCCCGCAAGGGGCTGAAACGCCCGGCCTTGTGCTGATCAAGGTCCAGGGCAAGCGCGTGCAGTACTGGGATGGCGAGGAAAACGGAACGTTCCAGCTTTGAGCGCCTCAAGCCTCTCCACCAACTGCCGAACATGCCTTATGTCCTCCACGAAGCGGGCCTGTTGGCGTCGGCGTTCGGCCTCGTCCGGGACCCGGAGCAGGTAGGAGGGGTGGATGGTGGGGTAGAGCACGATATTGCCTTGCATAGTGATCGTCTTGCCGCGTATTTGGTCAAGCGGCTTGCGCTCCCCGCTCAGCGCATAGAGCGCGGTGGCGCCCAGCGAAACGATAAGGCGCGGCTTGATAAGCTCCACCTCCTTTGCCAGCCACCAGCGGCAATGGTCGATCTCCCCCTTGTTGGGCTTCTCATGGATGCGCCGCTTGCCGCGTGGCTCATACTTGAAATGCTTGACCGCATTGGTGAGGTAGACGGTATCGCGGGCGAGGCCCGCCTCTTTCAGAACCGCATCGAAGACCTTTCCCGCCGGGCCGACGAACGAGCGACCGGCAAGGTCCTCCTGATCACCCGGCTGCTCGCCCACCATCATCAGAGGCGCACCTTGCGGCCCCTCGCCGAAAACGGTCTGCGTTGCCATGCAATGCAGCGGGCAGCGCGTGCAGCCGCGCGCCTCCTCCCGCAGGGCCTCGATGGTCCCGGCTCCAAGAGGCTCGATCCTGGGCATGGCCTGCGCCGTTTCCTGAAGACGGTAGTGAAACAACGGTGGATCTTTCGCCGCCTGTTCGGCCATGGCCCGCACATTGGCCTCGGCATTGGCGATCATACCGGGAATGAGATCCGCCTCCGGCAGGTTGCGCCAGTATTTCTTCGGCATTTCCGCTTGCATGGCTTTCAGCTTGAGGCGGGCCGGATTGAAGATGCTCGCATAATAGGTCCGCCAGAGATCGTCCGTCGGATCGCCATGACCAGGATTTTCGCCCGGCCGGGCATCGAAGATCAGGCTGCCGCCATCCCAACTGGCCGTGCCGTTCGGCGTCGCGATGATCCAGTCCATGTCGGCAAAGCGCCGGCGGAAGAAGGGTGCGGTCCGGGCGACGACGAAATGGGAGGGCTCGAACCAGGCGAAGAAGCGCCGCCGGCCGTTCATCTGGCCGCCGATCTCTTTGAAGCGCACGAAAGCCGTCATCTTGTGGCCGTCCCGATTGACGTTCTTGGCAAGCAGCCGTGCCCAGGCGACATCCGTGTCCGCGTCCAGTTCCAGCAGGTGGCGGTCGGATTGCAGCCGCCACAGCAGCCTGTAGAGCAGATGGAAACGGCCGGGCTCCGTGTGACAGACGACCGCCTCGGCCAAGGACAGGAACGCGGGCGGCACGGTGAGCGGCAGCGCGCCCTTGTCGGGCTTCGGCAAATCCGGCAGCGCATCGGCAGCAAACAGCTCATCGCCTAGGCCACGGATGCGCCAATCCGCCTCGCGGGGAGAAATGCCGGCCGCGGCCAGGGCCCGCGCCGCATCACGCCACTCGGAGAAATCGCCTCGTCCGGAAAGCGGGATCGTCTGCATCAGAGCAACGAGAGTTGTTCCGGCTTCGGCGCGAAAAGCGCTTTCAGGTCGGCACGATCTGCGAGCCGCCGCGGCACCCAGCCCTCCGCCTCGATGAAGGCACGTACCTTGCGCAGCGAAACGCCGAGCCGCGCTAGGTCCTCGAGCCTGAGACGCCGGAACCGACGGCTGGAGAGAATGGACGTGACCGTCTTCGTGCCGAGGCCAGGCACACGCAGCAGCCGCTCGCGCTCCGCCCGGTTGACGTCAACCGGAAAATCCTGGCGGTTGGCGAGCGCCCAGGCCAGCTTGGGATCCATGTCGAGATCCAACATGCCGCCCGTCGCCCCGGTGATCTCCTCCACGCCGAAACCGTAGAACCGATAGAGCCAGTCCGCCTGGTAGAGCCGATGCTCGCGTACCAGTGGCGGCTTGATGAGCGGCAGCGCACGGGAGGCATCGGGAATGGGGCTGAAGGCCGAATAGTAGACGCGCTTCAGTCCGTAGCCGCTATAGAGCCGGGCACTGGTCTTCAGGATCGTGGCGTCGTCCGCACCATCGGCGCCGACGATCATCTGCGTGCTCTGGCCGCCGGGAACGAAACGCTTGCGCCGTTTGGTCTGCAAGGTCGGGTCATCGGCCGCTTCGATCTTCCGGCGCAATTCCCCCATCGCGCGGCGAATTCCCTCTGGACGTTTTTCCGGCGCGAAGCGCCCAATGCCGGCATCGGTCGGCAGTTCGATATTGAGGGAGAGGCGATCGGCATAAAGCCCGGCCTCCTCGATCAGTTCCGGAGCGGCATCGGGAATAGACTTCAGGTGGATGTAGCCGCGAAAACCGTGCACGGTGCGCAGGTCCCGCGCTACCCGCACCATCTCGCCCATCGTGTGATCCGGCGAGCGGATGATGCCTGAGGACAGGAACAGCCCCTCGATATAGTTGCGCCGATAGAATTCGAGGGTCAGCCATACGACCTCCTCCGGTGTGAAGCGGGCGCGCTCCACGTTGCTGGAGGAGCGGTTGATACAATAGGCGCAGTCGAAAATGCAGAAGTTGGTGAGCAGGATCTTGAGGAGCGAAATACACCGCCCGTCCGGCGCATAGGCATGGCAAATCCCCGCCCCTTCCGTCGAGCCCAGCCCGCCGGTTCGAGCGGAGTCGCGCTTGACCGTTCCGCTCGAGGCACACGAGGCGTCGTATTTGGCGGCATCCGACAGGATGGCCAAGCGTTGCTGCAGCGATTTCTTCATATATGTTCACTATATGTTCTTTCCTGTGTAGTCAATTGGAAAGAATGTTTCAGGGCAAGCTGGGCGCAGAACCGACCTCAACGGATCTTCGAAGCCGCCTCATGGAAGCAGCGTGCCAGCGTGGCATAGATCCGATTTAGGTATCAACCCTTCGATGCAGCTTCGCGCTGGGCGTTTTGATGAGAACCAGTCCGGAAAGCTAAAAGCAGAAAGGGTTCGTCGGGATAGTCGGCCACTCGACACGCAAAACACCGTACGCCGTCCAGAGGGCGAATCCGGTGACCGTCAGCGTGTGCATCTTCGCTGATATCGTTGCGGTGTCACCTGTCTAAAATACCTTTCAGACCTGCGGAATAAAGCTCGTGATGGAACAAGCCGATGCGAGATAACCGACGAACAGCGCCATATCCATTTCAAACGCTGTAGGTTACTCGCTGTCACCAGCACTAGGAGCTACTCGCCGTCCCGGCGGTCATCCTTGCCCTCTTCTTTGAGGTTTGAGAGGGTGCGCAACGTCAGAAATGTTACGAGAGAGAGCACGATTGCCGTGTCGAAGGAGCCGAGCCCGACGGCGGTTCCGATAGCGCCCGTCGCCCACAGGCTTGCGGCCGTTGCCGTGCCGCGTACGCTGGCCTTCACGACGAGGATGGCGCCGCCTCCGATGAAGCCCATTCCGGTGATTAAGCCTTCGACGATCCGGGCCGTGGCTTCAGCGTTGCCACTAATGAGCGGTTCCGCGGCCTGGATGAAGCCACAGCTTGCGATCGCCACCAGGGGAAACGTCCTGAGGCCGGCGCTTCTCTCGTGCTTTTCGCGGTCCCAACCGATCGGTAGGGCAAGCACATAAGCGAAGAGAAGCGACCCCAGATGCGGAAGGAAATCGAAGTTTGCCCCAATCGTTTGCAGCCACTCGGTCAAGCACGCCCCCTCTGCCAATCTGCAGGTTAGATAGCTTCCCACCCCCGCGGGACAAGGTGTGGAGGTCTCCATCGGAATTATTTATCACCGGCAACGCTCCATAGGCATAGCTCCCTTCCCGCGACAGCCCGACGCCAGCTCATTGGCCAATCACAGCCGTATCTGGGAGGTAGAAAGGATCGCGGCGGCCTTCCGAACTGGTACCTTCGAAGGCGGCCGTCGGGCGGCGCGCGCTGGCGCTTCTTGCCGAGCTCCGCATCCGAATACGCTCCGACCGCCCCAATCCTTTCACCGGCAGGGCGCGCCAACCCCACCTTTCTGGAGCTCCGCACCAATGGGCTGCGTCTGGCCGCAGGTCTCCGGGATAGACCTCGGAGAACATAGCGATGAGGGGAAAAAGTCCTCTCGCATCTCCGCCCGTAGGCGACCGCATGAAGCACCTCAAACGTAAGGTGGAGAAGCCGTTCGGAGATACGGTACGGCCCCACAGAGCGGCAAAGGATGCCGCTCCGTTCATGGCGTTTTACTTGTGTGGTGGAGGTCGGAACAAAGAGGGCCGAATGGGAATTTGAGCGTCCGATCAGTCAAGCTGGGAGAGCGCTATGAGAGGCAGATCGCAAGAGCAAAGAAAGCAAGACCATACTCTTTTAGCGGCTGGGGCGCTGGTGGTAGCCGGGCTTATGATGCTTGGCATTCCGCCGTGGATTCTCTTTGGCGTCTAAACACTGCGCCCTGCATAGATTGGCGGCACGCGCCCGTACGCGTGAAAGTGATGTACACGCGGTAAGCATGGTGAGCTTAGGGTTTGCCATTACTCTTCTCTATATCTTTCTGATGACTCGACTCGCCCCGTAACCCGTGTTTGATTTCAAGCGAAGGGGAAGTTTCAAATGGTCTACGAGTGGGACGCAAAGCGCGCTCGGCGCGCCTATTCAATTAAGTGGCTGTCGGTGGGCGCTGCGACTTTGGCGACCGTCGGCTTACCACTTTGGCTCGTTCTTCATGCCATGGGCTTTCTCGCCCTTTAAGCATCATGCGAAAGTTGCACATTGTAGGGGGGAATCGCGCGGGCCAGATCGCCTGTCGCCCGGCTTATGCCGAGTCTACCATGTGATAATCACGGCCATCCTGAGCGTCTGCGAATGGGGAGTATTGTCCACCGATTGGCGTACTGTTCGGCGCAGTAGTTCTTTCGAGCCAAGCAGTGTTCAGCGTTGCGCAAATCAATGCACACGTCTAAGAAACCGAGACATGGCCGTGGCACTTGCAACGGCTGTCCCACACTCTTGAGCACTGACCTCAGCTTCCGGCTTACGTTACTGAGCCTTGCATGCCCTCATTCAAGTGCGAGGTCCAAAATATCCATCCGCAGAAATCACCTGTCTCTCTTCTCTGCACCCGCGTCATCATGTCAGGCCGACTTGCGACTGATCGAGCCCCGGGCGACGAACGTGCATACGACCTTGTGAAGGCTGCGGTGCCCTGAGCGGGACTTCTTTGCGAGTTCCTCGATGGCCCAGGCTCCCATCGGCCGGTGCGGAAGCTCCAGGGTGGTCAGTTGTGGCCGCAAATGGCGCGACAGTTCGTCGTCATCGTAGCCGACGACGGAGATGTCCTGGGGAATGCGCAAACCTGCTTCGCCAATCGCCATGAAGCAGCCCATCGCCATCTTGTCGTTCTGGCAGAAGATCGCCGTCGGCGGCTCTCGAAGTGAAAGGAGCTTTTGTGTTGCCTCGAAGCCGGATGTCGGCGTCCAATTTCCTTCGGCCACCAGGGCGTCATCGTAGTTGAGCCCCGCTTCCGCCAGCGCCTTACGATAGCCCGCGAGGCGATCCTGCGCGGCCTCCATGAAGCTCTCGCCGACGATCGTTGCGATGCGTGTATGCCCCTTCTTGATGAGGGATGTCGTGGCCGTGCGCCCCCCGGTCATTTCATCAGGAACGACGGCGGGAAAACGGTTATCACTGGTGTAGCAGTTGAGCAGAACCAGCGGCACCGGAAGGTCGTCGAAGACCGCGTCGAGCGATACGCGACGGGTGAAAATCGACATATAAACGATACCCTGAACTCCGGCCTGCAGAAGGCGTGCCACCGCCTTTCGCTCATTCTCGGCTCGCCCCTGCGTCTGCGCCACGAGAATTGTAACATCGCTCTCCCATGAAGCGTGCCGGGCGCCCTCGATGGCATTGACCGCCTCCGGGGTTGTCGCGAGTTGGTCGACGATGAAACCGATACAGCCACCTCGGATGTCTTCGAGGCCCGCGCGACGTATCGGGCTTGCGAGCCCATAGCCAAGCTTATGCGCTACATCTATCACGCGGACGCGAAGGTCAGAGGATATTTTGATGTCCGTGACATTGTTGAGGACGACCGAGACCGTCGCCTGCGAGCAGCCTGCCGCCTTGGCCACATCCATCATAGTCACGCGCTTCTTCGTTTTCCCGCCGCTCATGTACCCCCCATTTTTCCCTCTCTACACTAACTAATAAAATTCGGCCATTGACTAATAATTATTAGTAGAGGTAGCCTTTCCGAAGATCGGGAGGAGAACCGGATGAACACGAAGCCAGCATTCGACTACGATATCGCTGCGCAGATGGCGCAACTGGCAGCAGACGGCATCATCGGGCTGAAGGGTGCTTTCAGCCCCGCATGGGCCGACGAGATGCGCGAAGACATGATGACGGCCTTCTGGTCGGCTATCCAAAGACCCGGGGGCGCGGTCGGCCGGGGACCACGCCGCTGGTATGTCGAAATCCATCCGCAGGCCTTCCGCGGTTTCGTCGATCTCATCACCCATACATGGGTCGTGGATGTCTGCACCAATGTGCTGGGACCGGACTACCAGATCGTGGAGATCGGCCTCGACGTACCGTTCCAGGGGGCGAAGTACCAGCCGTGGCACCGCGACTTCCCATCTCCCGCCGATACTTATCGCGACCGCCAGATCACCTCGCTTGCCTTCAACCTCACCGGTGTCGACGTCACCGAAGACATGGGGCCGTTCGAAGTGGCGCCTGGAACGCAATACGACGATGGCCGGGAATGGAAGCACGAAATGTTCCCGGATAAGGCGCTCTGGGGCCGTTTCCAGGAACGTGCAACACGCAAGTATCCGCAGCGCGGCGACATTTCCTGCCGCTCGGCGCTAACGGTCCACCGTGGCACGGAGCATCAGTCCCCAATTGCGCGGCCGGTCTTGGTGCTGGGTGTGGACAGGCCGGGCGCTGGACATGCCGAACTGCACGACATGATGGTTACCCGCGACTGGTACGATGCCCTACCCGAAATCGGCAAGAAGCACCTCGTCTGCCGCGTCGTTGAGGAGCTCGCTCCGATTACCCAGAAGCACGACATCGAGGGCCTTGTTATGGGCGCTGACCCAAGTTGATCACCGCCTTACGGCGGCCTATCGCGACGTCACCGACAGAAAGCAAGGTATTCTGATCGCGACCGACATCATCACCCTGAGGTTTGGATATCGTTGCTCATCGATGGCAATTGTTGCGGGACAGAGTTGGATGCTGGCGCTCGCGGCGAATTCCATGACCTGGCGTCGGTTGAAAGCCTCTCAGGAAGACGAAGTGACCTTGCCCCCAAGTTTTATCCAGTTTTGAGTTCGCTCCAGCGGTTTTTGGTTTCGGTGTTTGCGGCGGTAGCGG
>NZ_JBXARJ010000027.1:0-50082 GCF_058808115.1 Shinella sp. GW821-FHT11G07 | reverse complement strand
GCATCACACCCGCACAAAAACTGAAGAGGGCTGCGTGAATTCTACCGTAGAGCCCCGTTAAAAACGGGAGGATTACCTTTTGTCGCTAGCGCTTCGAGCACCGAACGGCCGAGGTTGTCCCGCACTGTCGCGATGAACCTACCAACCCTTTGAGAGAAACGCCCCAGCAAGGCCAAACTGAGGCCGCGGGAGGCTTCGGCGATCATTGCAACCCTGCGGTATTTTGCTTGTGGCATTCAGGTTGTGCCCGCCGCAGCCCACCGAAGCAGGCGTATTTCAACTCCACATATTCCTCGATGCCATACTTGGAGCCCTCTCGACCAAAACCGCTTTCCTTGATGCCGCCGAAGGGCGCGAGTTCGGTGGAGATCAGTCCCTCGTTGATGCCGACCATGCCAAATTCTAACTCTTCAAGTACATGCCAGATGCGGTTGATGTCGCGTGCGTAGAAATAGGCCATCAGGCCGTAGCGTGTGTCGTTGGCGAGGCGGATAACCTCCGCTTCGCCCTTGAAGCGGAAGACTGGTGCAACTGGGCCGAAGGCCTCTTCCTGCGCGAGCCGCATCGATGACTGCATGCCGCTCAGCACCGTCGGCTCGAACCAGGTGCCGCCAAGCGCGTGCGCCTTCCCGCCGGTTTCGACGCGGGCGCCGTGGCCCACGGCGTCGCCGATCAGCTCCGCCACCTTCGCTACGGCCTTACCATTGATGAGCGGCCCTTGCACCACTTCCGGCACAGCACCATCTCCCACCTTCAGCCTGGCAACCTCTTCGGTCAGCTTCGCAACGAAGGCATCGTGGATGCCGTCCTGCACGTAGATGCGGTTGGTGCAGACGCAGGTCTGGCCGGAGTTGCGGAATTTCGAGGCGATGGCGCCGGCGACGGCGAGATCGAGGTCGGCGTCGTCGAAGACGATGAAGGGAGCATTGCCGCCGAGTTCCAACGACAGTTTTTTGAGTGTGTCGGCACATTGCCGCATCAGGAGCTTGCCGACGGCGGTCGAGCCGGTGAAGGAGAGTTTTCGGATGACCGGATGTTCGCAGAGCAGGCGACCGATGCCGGCGGAATCCGTCGAAGGTACGATGTTGAGCACGCCGGCCGGAATGCCGGCCTGTCGGGTGAGCTCGGCCATGGCGAGCGCCGTCAGCGGCGTTTCCTCCGAAGGTTTGACGACCATGGTGCAGCCGGCGGCGAGTGCTGCGGCCGCCTTTCGGGTGATCATCGCCAGCGGAAAGTTCCAGGGCGTGATGGCGGCGCAGACGCCAATCGGCTGTTTAAGCACGATGAAGCGCCGGTCGCGCCCGGCCGACGGGATAACGTCGCCGTAGATGCGCTTGGCTTCTTCGGAAAACCAGTCGACGAAGGAAGCGCCGAACGCCACCTCGCCGCGCGCCTCGTAGAGCGGCTTGCCCTGCTCGGCCGTGATCAACCGGGCAAGGTCCTCCGTATGGGCGGTGATCAGGTCGAACCAGACGCGCAGCAGTTTTGCCCGCTCCTTGGCCGGGCGCTGGCGCCAGTCCACCTGCGCGCGCTCGGCCGCAAGGATTGCCCGTTCGACATCGGCGGCGGCAAGATCGGCGACGCGGGCAAGAACGTCGCCCGTCGCCGGATTGCGCACCTCGAAGGTCGCGCCCGTCTCCGCCCCGGCCCAGGCGCCGTCGATGAAGGCCTGGTCGTGCAGCAGCGCGAGCGTCATTGCCCGGCCTCCACCTTTTCAAGCGCCGCCCGCAGGCTGTCCTTGAGGATGGCGATGCCCTCGTCGAGATGGTCGAAGGGGATGGTCAGCGGCGTCAGCACGCGCACGACATTGCCATGCACGCCGCACGAGAGCAGCAGCAGGCCCTTTTCGGCGGCGGTGTGCGTGATGGCCTTCACCAGTTCCGGCCAGGGCTGGCGCGTCTCGCGGTCGCGCACGAATTCGATCGCCACCATGGCGCCAAGGCCGCGCACCTCGCCGATGCAGGCAAACTCATTGCCCTCCTGCCAGTCCTCAAAGACCGCCTTCAGCCGGCTGCCGACCGCGTTGGCGCGATCGATCAGTTTCTCGTCCTCGATGATCTCCATCACGGCGAGCGACGCTGCGCAGGACAGCGGATTGCCGGCGAAGGTCGAGCCGACGCCGCCCATCGGGATCTTGTCCATGATGTCGGCGCGACCGGTGACGGCGGCAATCGGGAAACCGCCGCCAAGCCCCTTGGCCATGGTGACGATATCGGCGGCAACGCCGGCATGTTCCATCGCAAACATTTTGCCGGTACGGGCAAAACCTGTCTGGATCTCGTCGGCGATCAGCAGGATGCCGTGTTTGTCGCAGATCTCGCGCAGCGTACGCAGGAAGGTGACGGGCGCGGGGTAGAAACCGCCCTCGCCCTGCACCGGCTCGACGAAGATGCCGGCGACGCGGGTGGGATCGACCTCGGAGCGGAAGAAGCGGTCGAGCGCGGTCAGCGATTCCTGTTCGGAAATGCCGTGATAGGGGATCGGGAACGGCAGGTGGAAGACATCCGGCACCAGCGGACCGAAGCCGGCCTTGTAGGGCGCGGTCTTGCCGGTCAGCGTCATCGCCATCAGCGTGCGGCCGTGGAAGGCGCCGGAGAAGGCGACGAAGGCCGAGCGGCCGGTAGCGGCGCGGGCAATCTTGGCAGCGTTTTCGATGGCTTCAGCGCCGGTGGAGACGAGAAACGTCTTCTTCGGGAAGTCGCCGGGCACCAGCGCGTTCAGCTTCTCGCAGACCGTGACATAGTCGATATAGGGCGTGGTCTGGAACGAGGTGTGGGTGACCTTGTCGAGTTGGTTGCGCACGCGCTCGACCACTTTCGGATGGCGATGACCCGTGTTGTTGACGGCAATACCGGCGGCAAAATCGATGTAGCGCTTGCCTTCGACGTCCCACAATTCGGCGTTTTCCGCCTTCTCGATATAGACGTCGAGATGTTTCGCCAGGCCGGCCGGAATAGCGGCAGCGCGCCGCGCCGTGAAGGCAGCGTTCGTGGACATGGATGTCTCCTTGGACAGTTTGTTATGGTGCGCCGCTATCGCGGCGCTTCAAGATGGCAGGCCCCGCCCCTGATGGACGGGACCAGCACCTCAATTCCTAGACGGTCGCCTTAGCGCGGCGGGCATCACGCTCGAGCTTCCAATCGACGCATTCCTGCGAGCAGTAGATACTGCCATCGTGCGTCTTCTTGCGGCTGGAATCCTCTTCCGAGGCTTCATAGATCAAGACGCCGCAATTGGCGCATTTGGTATAGCTTTCGATATAAAGCCCGTTCAGCGAAAACTTCATGGTCTCAGGCCTCCTGGTAGCCGTAGTGTTTCTGGGCGGCCGCCTTGGAGACGTAGCCCTCGCGGACATCCTCCGCGACCGCTGCCGGGTCGCGCTTTGCCGGTTCGCCGTAGCCGCCGCCGCCGGGGGTGACGAGCCGCACACGGTCGCCGCGGCGGATCGAGACGTTGGAATAGCGGCTGGTCGAGGCCTTGCCATAGGCTTCGCGCATCGTCTGCCAGTCCTCGCGACCGTCCTTCATGACCAGTGTCGCGCCGAGGCCGCCTTCCGTGCCGCCGTTCAGGCCCCACGGCGCCAGCAGATGGCGGTCGGTCATCTGCGAGCAGATGATCTTGTCGTTGAGGCACAGCATCTGCTTGGAATAGCCGACCCCGCCGCGGAACTCGCCGGCACCGCCGGCATCGACGTTGAAGGCGAGGCTTTCGATGCGCCAGGGGAAGCGCGTCTCGTAGACTTCGACCGGCGTGATGCGGCAATTCCCGTTGATCGAGTCGACGCCGTCATTGCCATCGGCAAAGGCGCGGCCGCCCCAGCCGACGGCTTCCAGATCGTAGCAGGCGAAGTATTCGCCCGTATCGGCATCGACGCCGCCGAAGACGAAGTTGCAATGCGTCGCCCCTTCCGCCGCCATCACGCGGTGCGGAACAGCCGTCGCCATGGCGCCGAGGATGGTGCCGACGATGCGCGGGTGGGTTTCGGTGTTGCCGCCGACTTCTGGTGCCGGGAAATCGACATTGACGATGGTGCCGGGCGGCGCCATCACGCGGATCGGCCGGAAGCAGCCGGAATTGCGCGGGATCGTCGGGTCGGTCATGTGCAGCACGGCGTTGTAGGCGGCCGATGTGGCGACGCCGAGCGTCGCGTTGATCGGGCCTGAAGCCTGCGGCGAGGAACCGTGATAGTCGACGATGATCTCGCCGCCACGCTTGTGCACTTCCACGGCGACCGTATAGGTGCGGTCGGCGTCGATACCGTCGCTCTCGATCGTGTCGGAGAAGGCGTAGATGCCGTCCGGGATCAGTTCCAGTTCGGCGCGCATGCGGCGCTCCGAATAGAGCAGCAGGTCGTTGACAGTCTCCTTGATCTTCTCCTTGCCGTACTTCTGATAGATCAGCGTCATCTGCTTTTCGCCGAGATCGACGGCGGCGATGAGGGCGCGAAGGTCGCCGTAGTTGACGCGCGGCGTGCGCACATTGGCGAGAAGCAGCTTCCAGACCTCGATATTGTCCTTTCCGCGCTTCTTGATCTTCACCGGGGGAATGCGAAGCCCCTCCTGGAAGATTTCCGTGGCCTCACCGCAGAAGCCGCCAGGCGCCATGCCGCCGACTTCGGCGATATGGCCGATCGCCACCGCAAAGCCCATGATCTCGCCATCGACGAAGATCGGCTTGAAGAAAGTATGCTCCGGCGTGTGCAGACCGCCGCGATAGGGGTCGTTGTGGAGGATGACGTCACCCTCCTCGATCTCGTCGATCGGGATTTCCTTGAGGCAGGATTTGACGAGCAGCGGCATGCCGCCGATCTGCGCCGGGCAATAGTCGGCAACGGCGATCATGTCGCCGTTCATGTCCGCGAGGCCGCAGGTGAAGTCGAGCGCCTCGTTGAAGATCGTCGAATAGGACGTCTTCATCAGCACGATCCCCATCTCCTTGCAGAGAGAGACCATGCTGGATTCCAGGATGTTCATCGTAACGAAGTCCATGACGGTACTCCTCAGGCCGAAATGATCAGGTTGCCGAGCCGGTCGACGCGGAGCGTCTGTTTCGGCTGCAGAGTGGTGACGGAGGCGTTTTCCTCGACAATGGCGGGACCGGTGACGGTCTGGCCCTGCTTGAAGGTGCCGCGGTCGTAGGTCTTCACCTCGTGCCAGCCGTCCTCGAAGCGCACCTTGCGGCTGCCGGAAGAGGCAGGCGTGCCCTCGCCCTTTTCGAGCTCCCGCATCTGCGGCTTTTCCGAAACGGCAACGGCCACGACCTTGAGATTGACCGTCTCGATGGTCTCGCCGGGAATGGAGAAGCCGAAGCGGTTCTGGTGCTCCTCGTGGAAGCGCTCCCAGAGGCTTGCGATGGTTTCCTCGGTAAACTGGTTGGCCGGGAAGCTCAGTTCCAACTCGTGGTTCTGGCCGAAATAGCGGGCCTCGATGGAACGGTAGATCTCCACCTTCTGCTGGTAGCCCTGCGAGACCAGCTCGGCGATGGCGCCATCCACCAGTTCCGTCATCGCCGCCGTGGCACGGGCACCGTCGAAGTACTTCGATATCTGCTGCACGGTGCGGTGCCGGTCGACGCGGGCATCGGTCATGATGAAGCCGAAGGCCGAGAACTGGCCGGGATAGTTCGGCACGATGCCCTGCGGAATGCCGGAAATATCCATCAGGTCGCAAATGTGCACCGGACCCGCGCCGCCGGAGGCGACGAGCGAGAAATCGCGTGGATCGAGGCCGCGCTGGAGCAGAACGGCACGCAGCGCGCCGAGCATGTTGTTGTTGGCGATCTGCACCATGGCGAAAGCCGCCGCATCGACCTCAAGGCCGAGCTGGTCGGCGATCCTCTTCACGGCGCGATGCGCCGCCTCCGCGTCGAGCTTCATCTTGCCGCCGAGGAAGTAATCGGGGTTGATGCGGCCGAGCACGACGTTCGCATCCGTCACGGTGGCATTCTCGCCGCCGCGGCCATAGCAGGCCGGTCCCGGCGCGGCACCGGCCGATTGCGGGCCCATGCGCAGCATACCGCCCTTGTCGATCCAGGCGATGGAGCCGCCGCCGGCGCCGATCGTGTGGATGTCGATCATCGGGATCTGGATCGGCAGGCCCCATTCGATCTCGAAACTGGTCGTCACATGCTCCATGCCGTCGACGACGGTCGAGCAATCGGTGGAGGTGCCGCCCATGTCGAAGGTGACGAGGTTCTTGATGCCGGTCAGCTCGGAGAGAACGCGGGTGGCGACGACCGCGCCCGTCGGGCCGGACAGCGTCATCTGCACCGGCGCTTCGGCCGCTCCCTTCAGCGTCGATTCACCGCCGTTCGACTTGATCACGCCGATCCGGTCGCCGATACCGATGGCGTCGAGCCGCTTCTGCATGCGGTGGAAATTGTCGGAGACAATCGGCTTCAGGTAGGCGTCCGCGATCGTCGTGGAGGCACGGTCGTATTCCTTCCACTTCGGCAGGACCTCGTAGGAAATCGAGATCGGCATGCCCGGCAGTTCTTCGGCCAGAATGTCGCGGATGCGCTGCTCGTGGCTCGGGTCGATATAGGAGAACAGCGTGCAGACGGCGATCGCCTCGATCGTACCGTCGGCCTTGATCGTCGCGGCAAGCTCGCGCACGGCCGCTTCGTCGAGCGCCGTGACCAACTCACCCTTGGCGCTGAAACGCCCGCCGATCTCATAGGTGTCAGCACGCTTCATCAGCGGCTTGGTCTTGATCCAGGTAATGTCGTAGTGGCTGCGGCGGTCGCCGCGCTGGATGAAGGGAACATCGCGAAAACCTGATGTCGTGACATAGGCAACCTTGGCGCCGCGGCGCGTCAGGAGCGCATTGGTCGCGATCGTCGTGCCGAGACGGATCTTGTCGACGCTGGCGACATCGTCCACCTGTCCGAGCCCCTGGAGCACGCCTTCGATCGGTTCGGAGGGCGTCGTGAGGTTCTTCCAGTTCTCGATGGTGCCGGTCGCCGCATCGTAGGAAACGAAGTCGGTGAACGTTCCCCCAATGTCGATGCCGATGATTTTTCTGTCAGGCATTGTTCCCTCTTTTCTCATGGATAGGATCAGGACGAGCGGGGGTTTTCCCGCTCGTAAGCTTCAAGCAGATGGCGCCAGGAATCGCGGATGTGATCGCGGATGGCGTCCATCGCCTTTTCGGGATTGCGGGTGCGCAGCGCCTCGACGACCGGCCAGTGATCGACGGCCGCCGCCATCTGGCTCTCGAACTGGCGCTCGGCCATGGTGATGAGCATCTGCACTTCCGCCTGGATGTTGGTGAAGGCGTGCAACGTCTGGCGGTTCTTCGAGAGCCGGCAGATTTCGAGGTGGAAGGCGAGGTCGTTTTCGACCAGCGCGATTTCGTCATTGGCATTGGCGGCCGCGACCATCGCATCGACGAAGCCGGCAATACGCTCGATGTCGGCGTCGGTCATCTGCGGCAACGCCTGCTCGACGGCGAAGCGCTCGACCACGACGCGGAACGAGAAGATCTCGTCGATATCGCTGTGCAGGAAGGTGCGCACGAACGTGCCTTTGCGGGGAACCGCGACGAGCAAGCCACGCTCCTCCAGCCGGCGGATCGCCTCGCGTATGGGGTTGCGGCTGATGCCGAGCTGGCGGGCCAGCTCCGCCTCGTTGATGCGCTGGCCGGGCTGGAGCCGGCCGAAGATCAGTTCGCGCACGAGAAAGGCCGAAACCTGGTCGGAAAGCATCCTGTTGTCGATGATGCCAATTGGCTCGTCGCTGTTGAAGAGTAGATTGTTAGCCATTGATGAGCCCTTTCTCGCGTTGTTCCTGCTCCGGCAGGGTCATTTCTCGCCCTGCCATGATTCCGTCTTTCCGGAAGACCAGTATCAACAGCATAAAGGCTGCGATGATAAGCTCCTGCGTGCCCGCCGGCAGCGACCACTGCTCACCGCCGATCGAAATCCCGCCTTCAAGCCGGCGGAAGACATCGACCATCGCCGTGATGACGACGACGCCGGTGACCGCGCCGGCAAGGCTGCCCATGCCGCCGACGATGAGCATTGCGAGTGCGAGGAAAGTGAAGCTGAGGAAGAAACTGTTGATCGACACCGTGCCAAGGTAGTGCGCCTGGAGGACGCCGCCGAGACCGACCATGAAGCCCGAGAGCGTGAAGGCGATGAGCCGCGACCAATAGAGCGAGATGCCCGACGCTGCCGCCGCGACCTCGTCTTCGCGTGTTGCGCGGATGGCAAGGCCGAAGGCGGAGACCTGGTAGAGATAGGCGATGACGATCGCAAACACCGCGCAGCCCAGTGCCAGCCAGGCCGTCACATAGGTCGGCAGGCCGACGATCGAGGCCGAGCCCATCGTGACGCTGTCCCAGTTGGAATAGACGACGTTCAGGATGAACAGCACAGCAAGCGTGGAAATCGAGGCCGCCAGACCGGTGAGCCGCATGATGACGAGGCCGGTGAAGAAAGCGGCGGCACCCGCGAGCAGCACCGAGACCACGGCGGACGGCAGCAGCGGAATGCTCTGGTCGCGCAGGAACGGCGGCAGGCCGGACATGGTGATCGGCTTCAGCATCTCGCAGCAGGTCTGCCAGGCGGAGGCGTAAGCGGCAATCGCCATGAAGGTTGCATGGCCGAAGGAAATGATGCCGGAATTGCCGACGAAGACGTAAAGCCCGACGACGATGACGATGCTGATCAGCATTTCAATGACGGTGCGCTGGATGGACAGGCCGCCGAACTGGCCCGTCACCACGACGATGATCGCAAGCGGAACGACGAGAGCAAGCACCGGAAACCAGAAACGGCCGATCGTTGCGAAGGACATGGTATCGCTCTTCATTATACACGCTCCTTCGCGGCGCTGGTGACGATCAGGCCCTGTGGGCGCACGAGGAGGATCAGGATGACCATCATGAACACGCCGGCATCGCGGAAGGGTCGCAGATCGGCCGGCAAATAGGTTTGCAGGAGCACGCTTACGACACCGACGAGAAACCCGCCGAGCGCTGCCCCCGGCAGAGAGCCCATGCCGCCGATGACGGTGGCGAAGAAAGCGTAGACGACAGGCATCAGGCCCATGCGCAGGTCGAGCGTGCCGGTCTGGATCGTCAAGAGCAGTGAGACCGCACCGCCGAGCAGGCCGGAGATGGCGAAGGCGAGCGCGATCACCCGGTTTGCCGGCATGCCGAGCAGGCGGGCCATCTGGAAGTTTTCCGCCGCCGCCCGCATTTGGATGCCGAGCGGCGTCTTCTTGAGGAAGAGCACGAGCGCAACGAGCAGCCCGGCAGTGACGACCATGGTCAGGAGCTGGATGCCGGGAACACGCACGCCGCCGATCTCCACCGCATTGGCAAGGCCCTGTCCGATGCCGACCGATTTCGGCCGGCCGGTATGGACGAGCATGACGAGGTTCTGCAGGAAATAGCTGACGGCGAAGGAGGAGATGAGCAGGGTCGACGGGTTGGAATTGCGCAGCGGCCGGAACGCCACACGCTCGGTCAGAAGCGCCAGAGCCATCACGACGACGAGCACGCCACCGATCATCAACGCAGACGGCAACGCACCGAGCAACAGCGGTGGCGTGACGCTCGCGGTCGGCACCACCAGCGCATAGGCGCCAATGGTGATGTAGTCGGCCTGCGCGAAATTGACGAGCCGCATGACGCCGAAGACGAGGCCGATCGCCAGTGCGACAAGAGCATAAAGGCTGCCCAGCGCAATCGCATCGACGAGAACTTGAACGATGTTGGCCATGGCGTCGGTCCTAGATCGCGAGGGTGCTGTCACCCGCCTTTTCGCCCAGATAGGCGCGGCGGACGGCGGGATTCATCTGGATATCCTGTGGTGAGCCCTCGGCGAGACTCTGCCCGCCATCGAGTACATGGATGCGTTGGCACACCCCCATGATCACCTTCATATTGTGTTCGATCAGCAGTACGCCGCAGCCGAAGCGGGCCGGTAGCTCGGCGATGATTTCCATCAGCGCCTCGCATTCAGCATCGTTCATGCCGGAGGCCGGCTCATCAAGCAGCGCAAAGGACGGCTGCAAGGCAAGTGCCCGGGCAATGCTGACGCGCCGCTCATCGCCATAGGAAAGGCTGTCGCAGCGGTGATCGGCCTTTTTGGCCAGACCCATCCAGTCAAGGATATCAAGCGCCCGCTCCCGGGCGGCCCTCAGCGAAAGCCCGCTGCCGATGGCCGCGACGGAGAGGTTTTGCTCCATTGTCATCGCCCGGAAGAGGCGCGCCGCCTGGAAACTGCGGCCGACACCGGCCTGGGCGATCTTGCGGGCCGTCAGTTTCGAAACATCGACGCCGTCAAGCTGGATGCTACCACTGGTCGGACGCTGGAAGCCGCTCAGCACATTGACCATGGTCGTCTTGCCGGCGCCGTTCGGACCGATGAGGCCGAGAACTTCGCCGCGCCGGAGTTCGAGGTCGACACCGCTGAGCGCCCGGATGCCGCCAAAGGCAACGGCAACACCGCGGGCTTCAAGCCGTTCTTTCGGAGCCGATCTTTTCAATGGACGTGACATATCGGGCGAGACCTATTCGTAAGCTCGTCTGTAAATTTTTCAGGAGATTGGTTCCGCCAGCCGCACCGCCATGCGGCCGGCGGATCGCAGCCGGTTACTGCCCGACGCGGAACAGAAGCTTCATGTCCGGCTTGAACGAGTTCCGGTAGACCTCGACGGCACGGAAGGAGTCGTTCTCGACCTTCATGATCAACCAAGGACGGTCGACCTGGATATGCAGTTGATCGGTAAACGACGTCGGGCCGGCGGTGAACGGCTGGTCCTTGAAGGTGTTCATGACGCCGACCACCGCTTCGGATTCCGTCGTCTTCGCCTGCTCGACCGCATAGGCCCACTGCTCGATGAGGCTATAGCCGAGAACCGAGTAGGAAGAGACAGGCGGCTCGCCGTAACGCGCCTTGTGGCTTTCGAGGAATTTGTTCATTTCCGGGCGCGGATCATCGCCGTAAAGCGACATGAAGGCGGGCAGGTAGAAGTCTTTCAGGCCCGGCACGGCGTTCAGCCAGTAATTGTCGACCATCGCCGTGTTGGCGAGGATCGGAAGATCGATGCCAGCGGCGCGCAGCTGGCGCACGGCGGAAGCCCCGCCCGGCGTGAACGAGCAGACGAAAACCGCTTCCGGTTGCGTTGCGAGCCCCTTGAGGCGGGTGATCTGCGAGGCGATCGACGGGTCGTCGTTCTTGAACGTGTCGTTGCCGAGGATCGTTTCCTCGCCACCACCCGCGGCCCAGGCCGCACGGAACCCGGCGCAGGCCGACTTGTTGTATTCGATCGTCAGGTCTTCGAGCACGTAGACCGACTTCAGGTTCATCTTCTTCTGAGCATATTCAGCAATCGCGATGCCTTCCGACTGTGCCGCGCTGTTGGCGGTGAAGGTCAGCGGACCAACGCCCTGAACGCCCATCTTCGGATCCGCCGCGCAAAGGCTGAAGGCTATTTTCCCCGCCTGCTTGGCGGCTAGAGCCGCTGGCGCACCGAAATCGTAGTCGCAGGATACGACCAGCATGTCGACGCCGCCGTCGACGAGCTGCGCGCCGACGGATGCCGCACGCGCCTGCTCCGTCTTGGTGTCCATGACGGAATATTCGATCTGGCGCCCCAGCAGGCCGCCAGCCTTGTTGATTTCCTCGATCTTCATGACGGCCGCCTTGAAGGGCGCGCTGTCGTAGTTCGAGAGCCAGCCGGATTCCGCGATGGCAAAGCCGATCTTGATCGGCTCTTCGGCACGTACGCTGGTCACAGGCAACAGAAGGGCAATTGCGGCCGAGGCGGCCACAGCAACAGATCTCATCGTCGTTCCCCTTGGCGATGAACGATGCACCGCCATAATTATTTGCACATAGTCCTCTGTGGACAGAAGACAGAATGCGGGTTAGATTTTTTTTGTCAACGGCAAAAAACGGCGAGCCTTTCCGATTTCGATCAGTGGCCTCAGCCGCGCTAAAGGGGAACGACATGCTTGAAGTACGCGGCCTCACTGCCGGCTATGGCCGGCTTGCTGCCTTGAAATCGATCGACCTCGAGGTAAGGAAAGGCGAGATCGTCTTCGTCGTCGGGCCGAACGGCGCCGGCAAATCCACACTCCTGAAAACGATTTCCGGGCTGATGGCGCCCACAGGAGGCACACTCGCCTTCAATGGCGAGCCGATCGCCGGTCAGGCGCCGGAAAAGCTCTGCCGGAAAGGTTTGGCCCTGGTGCCGGAAGGTCGCAGTATTTTTCGCACGCTGACGGTTCAGGAAAATTTGCTGCTCGGCGGCATGATCCGCAAGGACAAGGCCGAAGCGGCTGCCGATCTGGAACGAGTGCTGGAGATTTTTCCGATCCTGAGAAGTCGCTATCGCGGCGTTGCCGGCCACCTTTCCGGCGGCGAACAGCAGCAGCTCGCCATCGCCCGCGCCATCCTGCAACGCCCGTCGCTGATGATGATCGACGAACCGTCGCTCGGCCTTGCGCCGCTGGTGATCGACCAGGTTTACGAAAGCATCCGCCAGCTCAATGCCGGCGGACTGACCCTGCTCGTCGTCGAACAGTCCACCGCCCGTATTCTCGACCTCGCGTCCCGTATCTACGTGCTTCGCAACGGCCACGTCGCTCTGGAGGGATCGGCAAGCGAACTTGCCGATGGGCATGCGCTGGAAGAGGCTTATTTCGGTTACAGCGGCCGCCAGTCCGCGCACGCATAATCCGGCAGACAAGGGCAGGACAGATGATTTTCGACTATTGCGTCATCGGCGGAGGCATCGTCGGCCTGGCGACCGCCATGCGGCTGCTTGAGACATATCCCGGCAGCACCCTGATCCTTATCGAAAAGGAGGATGCACTCGGCAAGCACCAGACCGGTCACAACAGCGGCGTCATCCACGCCGGCATCTACTATCCACCGGGTAGCCTGAAGGCCGAGTTATGCCGCAAGGGCGCGGATGCCACCAAGACCTTCTGCGCGGAAAACGGTATCCGTTTCGAGGTATGCGGCAAGCTGCTCGTCGCGACCTCAGCGCTCGAAGTGTCGCGCATGGAGGCCCTCTACGAACGTTCTCGAGAGAACACGATCGAGGTTCAACGCGTCAGCGAAGGCGAATTGAAGGAACGGGAACCGAACATCCGCGGTCTCGGCGCGCTTTTCGTGCCATCGACCGGCATCGTGAGTTATGCCGAAATCTGCCAGGCCATGGGGCGGCGCATCAAGACGCTCGGTGGCGAAGTCCGCCTCTCGACGCGCATCACCGGCATTCGCGAATCCATCGATTCCGTCGGTATCGCATCGGCTGGCGAAAGCTGGCAGGCGAAAAAGCTGGTGGTCTGCGGCGGTCTCCAGTCGGACCGGCTGGCTGTGCTCGCCGGACTATCGATCGAGCATCGCATCGTTCCCTTCCGTGGCGAGTACTATCGCCTTCCGGCAGCGAAGAACGACATCGTCCGCCACCTGATCTACCCTATTCCGGATCCCACCCTACCCTTCCTCGGCGTGCATCTGACACGAATGATCGACGGTAGCGTGACCGTCGGGCCGAATGCCGTGATCGGTTTTGCCCGCGAGGGCTACCCACGCCTTTCCGTCAATTTCGCCGACCTGGCCGATTACGCGCTGTTTCCCGGCTTCTGGAAAACCGTGTTCGCCAACCGAAAATCGGCGGTCACCGAACTCAAAAACTCTCTCTGGAAACCAGGCTATCTGGAGGAGTGCCGGAAATACTGGCCGAGCCTCGAGCTCGCCGACCTGCTGCCGCACGAAGCCGGCATCCGCGCGCAGGCCGTGCGCGAAGATGGCGCACTCATCCACGATTTCCTGTTCGCACAAACAGATCGCATGCTGCACGTTTGCAACGCCCCCTCACCTGCCGCGACATCAGCGATCCCGATTGCGGAGATGATCATCGACCGCATGACGCAGGAACACCGCTTGCAGGTCTCGTAGTGCGCAGATGCCAGGGAGGGATTAGCCCAACAGGCTTTCCACTGCCGAGGCGATAGCCAGGAGGCGCGCATCGCTTCCCTTCGGCGCCGAGACCAGAAGCCCGGCGGGCATGCCGCCGGCGCCGACGCAGCAGGGGAGCGACACGCCGCACCAATCCAGGAAATTGCCGATAAGGGGATTGCGGAGTGTCTTCGCGTTCACCCGGAAGAACAGGTCCTCGTCATCCGCGAGCGGCTGGAGCGGCGGGGCGACATGGGGCAGCGTTGGGCTGATCAGGACGCTGTCCCGGCCAAGCCGCGTCTCGAAGGATGCGATCAGTCTTTCTCGCGCGTTCAGCGTCTCGATATAGTCGGCCAGCGAGATCTTTGCGCCCAGGGCCGCGCGCTTGACGACGCGAGGGTCCATGCCGGCAGCGACCGGTCCAGTGAGGCGATCGCGGTGCAGGACGAAGGCTTCGGCCGTGACGAGTGCGCCATGTTTTGCCATGAGATCGAAGATCGCGGTGAATTCCGGGAAAGCCGTGCGCCTGATATGGGCTCCAGCCCTTTCCAGCCGCTCGACCGCGGCCTCGAACGCCACAACGACCTCCGGCTCGGCGTCATCGAAGAACACGGTCTCCGGAATAACGAACGAAAGATCGGTTGGGCTGGGGCGCGGGAGTGCGTCGGCTGCCGGCAAGCCGCGCATGGCGGCGTCAATCCAGATCGCATCCTGCACGGTGTGGCACAGCGGCCCCAGAGAATCGAGACTCTTCGACAGCGGGAACACGCCGTCCATGGCATATCGGCCCCGGGTCGCCTTGTAGCCGACGGTACCGTTGAAGGCTGCGGGGATGCGCACGGAGCCACCGGTATCCGTACCGATGGAAACAGGCACAAGGCCCGTGGCCACCGCAACCCCGGAACCGGACGACGAGCCGCCGGGAATACGATGCTCGCCGGCGGGCGAGGCCGGATTGCGCGGCGTGCCGTAATGCGGGTTGAGGCCGAGGCCGGAAAAGGCGAATTCGCTCATGTTCACGCGCCCGACGCTGACCATGCCCGCACCCGCAAGCGCCCGCACCACGGCAGCGTCCGTGTTCGCCGGCTCATTGCTGGCAAGCACGCGGGAGCCGGCCGTCGTCGGCAGGCCCTCGATATCGAAAAGGTCTTTCCAGGCAATCGGCACGCCATCGAGCACGCCGAGCGAACGGCCTTCGCGAATGCGGCGGCGAGAGGCTTCCGCCTCGGCTTTCGCCCGGTCCTTCAACAGATAGGTAAAGATCGCGGTGTCCGTATTGCCTTCGATCGCCTTCAGCGTCTCTTCCGTAAGCTCCACGGGATCCAGCGTGCCGGACTGGAGGAGAACGGAAAGCTGGGCGACCGATCGGGGGCGTCTCGACATCGTCAAATGTCCTTCTCTGCACGCCCGACAAGCTGCATCCAGCGGCGAACGAGGTAGTTGTGTTCATCCATGGTGGTGTTCCACACCGCGATACCGTTGGCGCGCTGCCAATAGGAGCCGCCGCTGCGCACGGAACCACGCTTGACGCGGATGGCACCGTCGGGACCGGCGAGGTCTTCGCGCGCCGGAAGGCCCTCGTACCAGTAATCCCATTCAGCGGCCGTCATGTAACGGCGCGAGCGTTCAGGCGTGGAGATGTAGTAACCCTGCCGCGCGACCACCGCGCCGGGCCAGCCGGAAATCCACCAGTTGAGGTACTCGTAGGCAACGTCGAGCATACGGCCGCTGAGATGCCTGGAGAGGCAGAGGCCGCCATGCCAAGCGCGATAGCCTTCAGCAGGCGCCGCCTGTTCGACGGGGAAGCCGCGGCCGTTAAGGATGCCGATTCCCGTCGACCACATGCTCTGGATATCGGTCTCGCTGTCGATCATCAGCGCGGCGGCGTCTTCCGCCGTGCGCCAGAAGCCGCGGAAGAAGCCCACCTTGCGCCTAGCCTCCAGAATGTCCACCAGCTGGTCGATTTCGGCGACGGTCATGTTGCCGATATTGCCGAAGGTCATAAGGCCGGACGCCTGCGCCGCGAGCGCCGCATCGAAGATGCCGATCGCCGGCTCGTCGACGAGGGCAGCGCGGCCGCTCCAACGCTCGTCGAAAAGAGCTGCCCAGCTGTTCATCGATGGCAGGTGCTCGACGGCATCGCTGCGATAGGCGAAACTGTCGAAATTATGCGTCGTCGGCAGCATCGAAATCCGTCCGGTCGGCGTATCGCCAAGGGCGAGGCTTGGCTGGACGTAGAGCTTGCGGGCCGGCACGTCGCCCTGTCCCATGCGGGCGCTCGGACTGATCTGGCCGGTCTTCGTCAGGTCGTTGATCTCGTCCCATAGCGCGATGCGCGAAATCTCGATCGGCTGGATCGCACGCCAGTACCAGACGATGTCCAGGTTGTGGAAACACTGGTCGTAGATGTCGTAGCTGTCCGGCTCCTGCGCGGCCTTGTGCTGGGTGACGATGAAGTCATTGTTGTCGAAACTGACATCGATACCGAGATCGGCCTCAGCCTTTACCCGCAACTCTTCCAGCAGGGAGATTGCGGTGCCGAGCACGCGCAATTTCGGCCGGCCAGCCGTGTGGATGGCCGGTGCTGAAGGTTCCGGTTTCGGGGAATGTTTGTTCATCAAGTGCTCTGGGCGTTACGGGCCTGCGCTGCCGCCTCTGGCTGCGGATTGCCAGCTACCCTCCCGACAAGCGAGAAGGCGCTGAATGACCGTTTCAACAGGTTCGCGTCGAGACCGTCAACAATAAAGACGATCCGCGACACGCGTTCCGCCGTGGGCCAGGCCTCCAGATGCACCGGCGGATGGACGAGATGCTGCACGCCGTGAATGGCCACGGGTCGCTCCTCGCCTGCAATGTCGAGAATGCCCTTCACCCGCAGCACCCGTTCGCCGTGGCGGTTGAGGAGCATGGTGAGCCACACCCCGAAACCGGTCCAGTCGATCGACTCGTCGACGGCGATCACGAAAGAAGAGATTGCCGTCTGATGCGTCGTGCCGTCTGCCGTCAGCAGCGTCGCGGCGGCATCGCAGTAGAAGCCGCTCGCCGATTGCAGTTGTGCCGCGCGCTGTGCCTCTCCGGCACCGAGCAACGTTTCGGCGTCGGGGCCGTCCGTTGTCGCGATATGGCGGATCGCATCCGGGTTGAGCTGTGCCAGTCGCTCGACAAGCGCCGCGGAGACGGTCGCGCCCTCGCAAAGATCCGCCTTGGTGATGACGATCCGGTCGGCGATGGCCGCCTGGCGATTGGATTCGACATAGGTGGCGAGCTGGGCAAGGCCGTTGACGGCATCGACAGTCGTCACAACGCTGCCGGCCCGGAAATGGTGGCGCAGTACAGGATCGGACTTGAGCGTCGAGAGAACCGGAAAGGGATCGGCAAGTCCGGTGCTCTCGATCACCACGCGCGTGAACGGAGGCACGAGACCGCGTTCACGCTTCGAGTGCAGTTCGCGCAGGGAATCGGCAAGCTCGCCGCGCACGGTGCAGCAGACGCAGCCGGATTGCAGCAACACCACCGTGTCATCGATGCGTTCGACGAGGTGGTGGTCGAGGCCGACCTCGCCGAACTCGTTGATCAGCACGGCGGTGTCGGCAAGTGCCGGATCGGCAAGCAGCCGTTTCAGCAGTGTCGTCTTGCCGGAGCCGAGAAAGCCGGTCAGCAGGTGGACGGGCGTGAAGACCGGTGCATCAACCATCCCTGCCCTCTTCCATACGCGCAATGAGGAGCGGATCGAGTGGGTCACACAGACGACCCGACAGCCGTTCGGCCGCCGGCCACAGATGACCGAGATCCTCGATCACCTCGCTCTTGCCGGTCTGCGTGGAGAGAACGAAGGACGAGCCCTGCCAATCGGACAGGCTCATGCCGAAGGCCGCGAGTGTGCGGTTGGCGACCGTCACCCGCCGCGCCCGCTCACGGCGCCGGTCGAGCCGCTCGACATTACGTGTGAAAACGCCGGGCCGTGCAACGGCATCCGTCCAGTGCTCATTTCCACCGAGCACACCGCAAAGCGAACACATGGCACTTCCTTTCCAATCGTTCGAGGGAGCGGGCAAACCCGCTCCCTCCTGCCCTTATGTCTTGCGCGGCGCGCGCTTGGCGAAGTCGTCTGCCATCTCGTTCATCGTCACGAACTTCACGCCAGGATGCTTGATCATATGCGCATAGAGGCGTTCGAGCATCATCAGCACCTGCGGGCGACCGGCCACATCCGGATGGATGGTGAGCGGGAAGACGGCATAGTCCATCTCGCGATAGACCCAGTCGAACTGGTCACGCCACATCTGCTCGATATCGCGCGGGTTGACGAAGCCGTGGCTGTTCGGCGCCTTCTTCATGAACATCATCGGCGGCAGGTCGTCGAGATACCATGAGGCCGGGATTTCGATCAGGTCGGTTTCCTTGCCCCTCTTCAGCGGAATCATCCAGTCGGAAGGCTTGCGCGAATAGTCGATCTTGGTCCAGCTGTCGCCGACACGCACATAGTAGGGTGTGAAGTCGTTGTGCATCAGCGAATGATCGTACTTGATGCCGCGTTCCAGCAGCAGTTCGTTGGTGACGTTGGAAAACTCCCACCACGGCGCGACATAGCCGGTCGGCCGCTTGCCGGACAGTTTGGTGACGAGTTCGATGCTCTTGTCGAGCACTTCCGTCTCCTGCTCGCGCGTCATTGCGATCGGGTTTTCGTGGGTATAACCATGGATGCCGATCTCGTGCCCGGCATCGGCCACGGCCTGCATCTGCTCGGGGAAGGTCTCGATCGAATGGCCCGGGATGAACCACGTCGTCTTGATCCCGAAGCGCTCGAACAGCTTCAGGAGCCGCAGGCTGCCGACCTCTCCGGCAAAAATGCCGCGCGAAATGTCGTCGGGCGAGTCCTCGCCGCCATAAGAGCCGATCCATCCGGCCACAGCATCGACATCGACGCCGAAACTACACAATATCTCTTTCGCCATTGGGTGTCTCTCCTTTGGTTTCCTTGGGTCTTCTAGGATCGTCAATGAGCGGGAATGACCGTCGCCTCGGCGGGGTTCCAGCTCAGGAACACGTTGCTTCCGGCCGGAAAATCGCCCGGACGGTACTTGTCGACATGGGCTTCCAGAGAAACGGAGCGCCCGTCGCCGAGGCGCGCCGTCAGGTGGGCGATATGCCCCACTACCTCGGAACGCTCGATGCAGGCATCGACGAGGTTGCGTGTGCCGGCTGCGGCGAGCGCTTCGCGCCGTGCCACCGCGTGCACTTCGATGGCTTCTGCCGGAATAACGAGGTTGACGCGGCTGTTGCCCGCGAGCGTGCCGTTGGCGCGACCGGCAAGCGTGCCGATCCCCGTCGCCACCACGATGTCGGCGCCATCATTGCCGGCAACCTCGCCCAAGAGCACGGTATTGCGGCCGATAAACTGCGCCACGAAGGGCGTGTTGGGCCGCGTATAGAGCTGGTGCGGCGGGCTTACCTGCTCCACGCGGCCCTGGTTCATCACCACGATGCGGTCGGAAAGCGCCAGCGCCTCCGACTGGGCATGCGTGACGAAGATGAAGGTAACGCCGAGGCGCTTCTGCAACAGCTTCAGCTCGTTCTGGATCGCCTTGCGCAGGTTGGCGTCGAGAGCGCCGAGCGGCTCATCGAGCAGCAGGATGTCCGGTTCCACGACGAGGCCGCGCGCAAGCGCGATGCGCTGGCGCTGGCCGCCGGAAAGCCTGTCCGGCTTGCGTTCGGCGATGTCCTCCAGACCGAGCGTTGCGAGGATGCGATCCACCTTCGCGTCGCGTTCAGCCCTGGCTGTTCCCTTCACTTCCAACCCGTAGCCGATGTTGCGGCGCACGGACATGTGCGGGAAGAGCGCGTAGTTCTGAAAGATCGTTGAGGTCGGGCGGCGTTGCGGTGGAACATCGTTCATGCGCTCGCCGCGGATCAGCATCTCGCCCGAGGAAATGCTCTCGAAGCCGGCGATCATGCGCAGCGTCGTCGTCTTGCCGCAGCCGGACGGGCCAAGGAAGGCGATGAACTCACCCTTGGCGACCGACAGGTTGAAGTCGATGACCGCCGGCGTGCCGTTGTCATAAACCTTGCCGACAGTGTTGAGTTCCAGATCGAATATCATGGGGGCGTCTCCCGGAGGATCGGTCGGGACCGGGGCATCTAGCCCCGGTCCGCAGTCTTAGGATCATGCGTTGAGAAACTCGTCCCACTTCTGGATGAGGTGATCGTATTCTTCCGGCCACTGGTGCCAGTAGGCGACGTTCTTGGCGCGCTCTTCGAGCGAGCCACCGTCGCGCAGGTCGCCTTCCTTGATGCCGCGCTCCTCGGCACCGACCCAGGGCTTGCCCTCGTACCAAAAGGCATATTTCTCCGGCGCCATCACATCCTTGATTTTGGTGGAAGGCGAATAGTAACCCTGCTCGGAAACGGTGATGCCCGGCTCGCCCGAGAGCCAGTAGTCAGCATAGGCGATGACGGCGTCCCGGTTCGCCGTGCCGGCGATCATGGAGGGGCCGATTGCCCAGCCGCGATAACCTTCCTTCGGCACGGCATATTTGCAGGGTTTTCCCTGCGCCTTGACGGCCATGACGGCGGGCTGCCAGGCGTCGCAGACGACCATTTCGCCGGAAGCCATGAGGTTGACCAGTTCGCCGAAATCGCCCCAGAGCGCACGGAACTGACCTTCCTTCTTCTTGGAGACGAGGAAGGCGGCGGCCTCGTCGATTTCGGCAACGGTGGGGTTGCCGGGATTCTTTACGTCGGAAAGGCCGAGCGTGTTCATCGCCATGATGGCCTGGCCGAAGGCGATCAGCGGATCGGTGTTGAGACCGGACTTGCCCTTCCACTTCGCATCGAAGATCGCCGTCCAGGTGTTGGCCTCCTCGTCGGAGAGCACATCCGGATTATAGCCGATGGAATCGTAGTTGTAGACGGCGGGCACCATGTTCAGCACGGTCTGAGCCTCGTCCGCCCAAATCTGGCCGACGATCTGCGAAGCCCGGTCCCACTTCTCGCTTGCGGTGGTGAACGTGTCGCGGATGTTTGCCCAGTTCTTGAGCGAAGCGGCTGGGATCGTCTCGACGTTGTCGGTCATGACGATGGAGGGCAGGCGCTCGGCGATGATCTCCCAGCAGTCATAATCCTTCGAGCCGGAGAGGATCTTGGTCTGCGCGTCCGGAAAAGTCGCGGCAGTGCCCGAGGTGGTGCCGACTCCGGACGCTTTCTTGAATTCGTCGAGGATGCGTTCCTGCACCGTGACCGAGAGGCCAATGGTGCGCAACTGTTGTCCGGCGAGGTCCGCCGCCTGTGCGAAGGCCATCCGCGACGACAGGAATGGCGCGCCACCGCCGATCGCCAGCGCCATCACGCCGGCCGAGCGCTTCAGGAGCGAGCGGCGATTGATTTCCGACTTGATCATATCTCTTCTCCAGTTTGTTTATCGTTCCCCGGAGCCGCTCCGCGACCCCTTGTTTTCGCCCCATTGCGGCGGGACGTTTCAGTACCGGCCCACGAGCAGGCCGCCATCCACGACCAGCACCTGGCCGGTCATGTATCTCGCGCTGTCGGAGGCGAGGAACGTGGCGACATCGGCAATGTCCTCCGGCGTCCCGAGCCGTCCCATCGGAATGAATTCGGCAGCCTTCTCCGCACCCGCCGGCCCGAGGGAGTTTTCTTCGGAGAGAAGCTGTGCGGTGCGGATGTAGCCCGGCGCAATGCCGTTTACCCTGACGCCGTCGCGCGCCATCTCCACTGCAAGGCCGCGCACAAGACCCACCACGCCGGATTTGGCGGCGGAATAGTGAACATGCTCATCCCATCCATAGGCGACGCCCATAATCGATGAGAGTGCGATGACAGCGCCTGAACGGCGGGCACGCATGCCAGGAGCGACCGCACGCACGAGGCGGAAGATGCCCTTGAGGTCTATGTCGAAGGTAAGGTCCCACTTCTCGTCGGTGAGGGTTGCCAGCGGCACGCGGTGCGCGATGCCGGCATTGGCGACGACCACGTCGATCCGCCCATGGCGTTCCTCGACATGGGCGACGAGCCGGTCGGTCTCCTCCGTCGACCGCACATCGTAGAAGCGGAACTCCGCTGAGCCGCCTGCCGCGATGATAGCCTCCGCCGTTTCGCGGCCCTCTCTTTCGAGGACGTCGGTGACGACGACGTGGTCGCCCAGCGCTCCGAACGCCTTCACCATTGCCCGGCCGATGCCGATGCCGGCACCTGTAACGATAACGATCCGTTTTTTCTCTGCGGTCACGGGTTGCTCCATGTTCAAAGCATCACATCGCCGGAATTGGGTCCAAGCGTCTGGCCGACGAAGAGGCTGGCGGCGGGTGACGCGAGGAATGCGACCGTCTCGGCCACCTCTTCCGACTCGCCGAATCGGCCGAGTGGAAGGCCTGCGCGCTTGGCAGCGCGCCAGTCCTCGGAAAGCTCCATGACCAGTGGCGTGTTGATCGGGCCGGGTGCGACGGCATTGACGCGCACGCCGCGGGCCGAAACCTCGCGGGCAAGCGCCTTGGTCATGCCGATGATCGCCGCCTTGGCGGCGGAATAATGCACGAGTTCGACGCCACCGATCTGGCCGAGCTGTGAGGCGATGTTGATGATCACGCCTTCGCCTGCGGAAAGCATGGCCGGCAGCACGGCCTTGGTCATCAGGAAGCTGCCGCGCACATGGACGGCAAACATCCGGTCGAAATCCACCACCGTCAGGTTCTCGAACAACGCCTGATGGGCGATCCCGGCATTGTTGACGAGCAGCGAGGCCTCCCCGTGTGCCACGACGGCGGCGGCGTAGATGGCAGCGACATCGGCTTCGCGGGAAACGTCGCCCGCGACAGCCACAGCGGTTCCATCCGTTGTCCGGATTCCAAGGGCTACGGCTTCGGCACGCTCGAGAGAAAGGTCGTTGACGGTCACGGCATAGCCGATGGCAGCGAGTTTGATGGCGATGGCGCGGCCGATGCCGGAACCGGCGCCGGTGACGATTGCAGAGCGGGCCGCCATCACGCCTCCTCCTGTATCGCGAGGCGCTTGGCGCGGCGAACCGAGAGCGCCATGAGAAACGCGTAGGTGCCGAGCAGCGCAAAGGAGAAGATCGTCGTAAGCACGCCGAAGGCAAAGACGTTGGGATGCACCTCCACGGAAAAGGTACCGTAGATCGCTAGCGGCAGCGTCAGATCACGGCCCGAGGCAAACAGCGTGCGCGAAAATTCGTCATAGGAGAGCGTGAAGGCAAACAGCATGGCCGAGAGAACACCGGGAAAGATCAGCGGAAAGGTGATCTTGCGGAAGGTGCGCGCCGGAGTGACGCCGAGCGACCAGGCGGCTTCCTCGACGCTTGGATCGAAGCGGTTAAAGATCGCGAGCATCACCAGGAAGGCGAAGGGAAAAGTGTAGACGACGTGCAGCACGAAGGCTGTACCCCACCAGTGCCGGTCGATGCCAAGTGTATTGGCAACGAGTGCCATGCCGAGGCCGACCAGCACGCCAGGCACCATCATGCCAAGCACGATGAGGTAGAAGACGATGCCCGAGCCGCGGAATTTTTTGCGGAAGGCCTGGGCGGCGGTAACGCCGAGCACGGTCGAGACGATCATGGTCATGACGGCGAGCGCCAGCGAGCGCACCAGCGCCTGTTCGATCGGCAGCGGAGCAATGCGTGACGGCGGAGTTAAGCCAAAAAGATGTTTATACCAGTAGGTCGACCATTCGATGATCGGGAATTGCGGCCCGCCCTCCGGTCCCGTCTG
This sequence comes from Shinella sp. GW821-FHT11G07, assembly GCF_058808115.1. Lineage (NCBI taxonomy): Bacteria > Pseudomonadati > Pseudomonadota > Alphaproteobacteria > Hyphomicrobiales > Rhizobiaceae > Shinella > Shinella sp. GW821-FHT11G07. The sequence goes on along the minus strand of NZ_JBXARJ010000027.1, from coordinate 26,419 downwards.
GAAGGAGAGGATCGCAAGCACGACGAGTGGACCATAGAGGAAGACGATGAAGAGCGTCGTGTAGAGGCCGAGGCCGAACTTGGTGCCGGTAGCATTCATGATCAGAGCTCCTTCCTGAGATCGACGACCCGCAACAGGGCAGCGACGACAGCGCCCATCAGGATGGTGAGCACGACGCCGGCGACAGCGGCGAACGCCCATTTCAGCGAACCGACCTGGGTGACGATGATGTTGCCGAGCAAATTGACCTTGCGGCCAGAGAGCGCTGCGGAGGTGGCAAACTCACCGAGCACCATGACGGAGACGAAGATCGCGCCAACCACCACACCCGGCATGGAGAGCGGCAGGATGATGGTGCGGAAGATTCGCCAGGAGCTGGCACCGAGATCCTGCGCCGCCTCGATCACCGACGGATCGATGCGCCCCAACATGAAGGCGATCGGGCCGACCATGAAGACGCAGTAGATCTGCGTCATACCGATGATCACCGACAGCTCGGAAAACAGCAACACCTCGATCGGCTGGTCGATGATGCCCAGAGACATGAAGATCATGTTGATAGCTCCCTCCTTGCCTAGCATGGGCCGCCAGGCCAGCACGCGTATGAGGAAGGAGGTCCAGAAAGGAATGACGCAGAGAACCAGCAGCGCCGTCGAGAGCGTCTTGTTCTTCACGAAAAGCCCGACAAAGAGCGCAGCCGGATAGCCGACGAGAACGGTGGAAACCAGCACGATCAGCCAGATGCGGATCGTCGTCCAAAGCGCGCCGAGATAGGTGTCGCTGGAGAAAAAGGTGACCCAGCTCTTCAGCGTCAGCGTCGGCTCGATCTTAAAGGTCGTTTGCGTCCAGAACGACACGTAGACCATCATCAGGATCGGCGCGACGAGGAAGAGCAGCATCCAAAGAACGCCGGGAGCGAGCAGCCAGAATGTGCGATCCGGTTGTTTACGCGTGGGCGTTTGCGTGGTTTCGACAGGCGTATCACGGCTGGTGGCGGCCATCGTCATCTCTCGTTCTCCGATGGGGCAAGGACGGGTGCGGGACGCCGGGGTTCAGACGAAGACAAGGGCGTCCTCCCGCTTCCAGACGAGGGCGTAGCGACCGCGCTCCTCATAGGCTTCCGGCGCCGCGTGGCTCAGATGCGTCTCGACCTCGAAGACACGGCCATCGTCGAGCGTGAAGAAGGAGTTGATTGCGGCCCCGGAATATTCGCTGGCGACGAAGCTGCCCTCGATGCGAACTTCGTCGCCAGCCGCCACCGCATCTACGGGAAGGATCGCAACGCGGTCATAGCGGATGGCATAGGCCGGCTTGCCGGAGGGCTGGCATGCGCCGCCGAGTACGAACATGCCGACGGGGCTTTTAAACCCCTCCTCCGCAACATCGCCGGGAAAAATGTTGTAGCAGTTGAGGAAGCGTGCCACGTCCGCAGACGCGGGCTGGCTGTAGAGTGTACCGGCATCGGCGGACTGGGCGATACGCCCGCTATCGAGCACGAGCACCGTATCGCCCATGGCAAGCGCCTCGGTTTCGCTGCCCGTCACGTGCAGAAAGGTCACGCCACAGCGTTCGCGGATCGTCCGAAGTTCGCTGCGCATACGCGTGCGCAAGTTGGCATCCAGTGCGCCGAGCGGCTCATCGAGAAGCACCATGCTCGGCTCCGTCACCAGAGTGCGCGCGAGGGCCACTCGCTGCTTCTGGCCGCCGGAAATCTGCGTGACCGCGCGGTCCTCCAGACCGGAAAGGCCGACCAGCGCAATCATGTCGCGCACTTTGGCCGCGACAATCCTCGGGTCAACTATGGCGTCGATCGCCCTGTTCTTAAGCCCGAATGCGATGTTCTGCGCAACGCTCAGATGCGGGAAAAGCGCAAAATTCTGGAAGACGAAGCCGATGCCGCGCTCATGGGGCGGCACGCCGTCGATGCGCCGCCCAGCGAAGACAATCTCCCCGCCATCCGGCTGTTCGAAGCCTGCTATGACACGCAGCAGAGTCGTCTTACCCGAACCGCTCGGCCCGAGCAGTGAGATATACGCATCCCTAGGAAGCGCGGCGTCGATGCATGCCAGCGCGGGCACGCCTGCAAACGACTTCCGGACATTTTTCAGTTGGAGGACGGATGACACGTCTGTTCCTGCCAGTTTGAAGCCGGGAACGTCTCCGCGCATAGCTCCGCACCCGCCGGATGCAATGGCATCCCGACGCAGCAGGCTACCCTCTCGCCCTGAGATCAGGCGAAGGCTGCAGCGATGTTCCTTGGCATTTCGTTTCGTTCCACCTGCGGCAACTCTTCCTGGCGCCTTGGTGTAAAAAGCATGGCATGAATGTCTTTTGTATTCAATAGGCCTTTTAATGAATTCTTGCGGCCGGGCGTTTCGCATGATGCGGCGCCGATTTACGCAACAGTGGAAGATTTTCCATTTTCATTTTTTGACGAAACTTGGCGAATAATCATCCATACTTCGCCTGTAACTCCCGCTTCTCGCCGAAAACAGCATTCCACCGCGCGGCGGCCCGCAACCACCAAAGCCACGAGGCCGACGTAGGCCGCCAACCAAGGGTCTAAAATATTTCAAACTTTGTATTCAATGCTCATTCGTACGTCGCTTTCATTCCCGTGGAGAATGCGTCAGAGTGCGGCCTTCCCACCGCTGCCAGAGACGATGGAAACCATGAAGGACGAACAGACAGCCACCGGCACGCAGAAGCGCTACGAGATCGCCGAAGACGTGCTGCGCAGCAATATCGAGGCTGGCGTCCTGCCACCGGGGCTCGTGCTTCTTGAAGGTCCTATCGCCGATATCCTGCAGATTTCGCGTGCACCCGTGCAAAGAGCCCTGCAAACGATCGAGGCAGAAGGACTGGTGCATCGCTTTGCGGGTCGCGGTTTTCTCGTCGGCCCACCGGGCGCCGGTATCGAACCGAACAGGACCGACATCAAGGCGCTGGGCCTGATCGTGCCGCGCCATGCCGACGAAGCGCTGCAGAGCCGGTCCTCCTGGGAACGGATCTACAACGAGGTGGAGGCGGACGTCGCCGGTTGCGTGGTCTTCGGCCGCTACCGCATCGTCGAGATGGAACTTGCCAACCATTTCAATGTCAGCCGCACAGTGGTGCGGGATGTCCTGACCCGTTTGCGCGAGCGCGGGCTGGTCCGAAAGAACCAAAGTTCGCATTGGATTGCCGGCCCGCTCACGGCGCAGATGGTGAAAGACCACTTCGTGCTGCGAAAAATCCTGGAGCCGCCCGCGATTCGGCTCGGCGCACGGACGGTAAGCCAGACCCGGCTGGAGGTCCTGCTTCAGCGACTGCTCGTGGCAGAAGCGGATGGCTCCTCCGGATCCTTGCGGGGTATCGAAATCATGCAGGCCGAGTTCATCGAGCACTGCGTGCTGGCCGCACCGAACGAGCGGCTGAAGGACCTCGTGCGCAACAACCTGCTTCCGGTCACCGCGACCGATCGTTTGCTCCGTCGTCTCGGCCTGCCGGGAGATCCGGCGATCATCACGGAGCTGCGGCTGATCGTGGAGCTTCTGCTGCGCGGCGCGACGGAAGCAGCCGCGTCGATGCTGGAGACCCACATCGAGGCCTCGCTCAATCGCACCATCGCGCAGATGAAGATCGTCGCGATCATACCTGGCCCCAGTGTCACGGCCGCCTATCTGACACCAATGCCCGACTGATCGGCCACCAAGCGGGGCGCCGCCACCGGCGCCCCTTTTTCCGCGGTCACGTTTTGCGAAGAGTGGCGACCCTGCCATGGCAACCCCCTGTACTGGTCAGGTCCGGTCGACAGCTTCCGATCGACCGGGGTGAATCTCAGTTTTCTCTGGTCAGCAGATAGCTGCCGCTTTCATGCAGCGCGCTCGTCCAGCCGGGCTCGATAACGATGGTCGTCGTCACCTCCTCGATGATGGCAGGGCCATGGATGCGGGCACCCGCCCCGAGCTTTCCGCCGTCGTAGATCGGCGTGGATGTGGTCTTGCCGGACTGGTCGAAGATCGCCTCGCGAAAACCCTTCAGCGCCTGTTCCGCCCCTCCGCCTTCGGCGAGTTTTGGCGGGCGGACTTTCTCAATGCGGCCGTAGATGGTTGATTCGAGATTGACCACTTCGACCGCGCTGTGGCGTTCGGAATAGGTGTAAAGTTCCTCGTGTCGGGCGTGGAAAGCGTCCTTCACTTGGTCGATCGTGCTTTCGTCGATGGCGAAGGTGCCGATATCCACCGTGCATTCATGCACCTGACCGACATAACGCATGTCGATCGAGCGCTTGATATCGATCGCCGCAGGTGCAAAGCCGTCCGCTTCTAGATGGGCGACACCCTTGGCCTCGATCTCGCAGAACAGGCTGTCGATGCGCTCATAGGCGGCCGCATTGTCGAGCCGCACCGGCGCGGGGGCCATGTAATTGTACTTCACGTCGGAGATGATCTGGCCGAAAGCGCAGAGCCCCGAGGCGAGTTTCGACAGGATGATGGTGTCGATGCCCATCTCCCGCGCCAGCGCGGTGATATGCGCGGCCGTGGCGCCGCCTGCCCCCACCAGCACGAAATCCCGCGGGTCATAGCCGCGCTCGACCGAGACGCGGCGGATGCCGTTGACCATGCTGTTGTTGACGATCGCGAACATGCCATAGGCCGCCTGCTCGACGGAAATGCCGAGCGGCTCCGCGACCCTTGCCACGGCCGTGCGCGCATTTTCGATATCGAGCGGCAGCTTTCCGCCAAGCAGGCCATCGGGATTGAGGTAGCCGAGCACGAGGTTCGCATCCGATGTCGTCGGCTCCACGCCGCCCTGGCCGTAGCAGGCGGGGCCGGGTTCGGAGCCCGCCGATTGCGGGCCGACCTGGAGCAGGCCGAGCGGATCGATCCAGCCGATCGAGCCGCCCCCCGCCCCCAGCGTCTCGACCTGGATCATCGGTACGCCGATGCGATAACGCAGGAAATCGATGTTCTTGTTGAGGTTGGTCTGTCCGTTGCGGGTCAGCGTGATATCGAAGGACGTGCCGCCCATGTCGACGGTGATGACGTTCTTCTGGTCGAAAGGCGCACCGGCATAGAGCCCGGCCTGCGGCGCCGATGCCGGCCCGGAATTGATGGCGTAGACGGAGCGGTCGGTCATGACCTGGCCGACCGCCAGCCCGCCGTTCGACTGGAAGTAACGCACCGGCTGCTTGGCGCCGAGCTTGCGGAAATAGGCGTCCACGGCGGAAACATAGCGGCGCATGACCGGTGCCAGATAGGCGTTGGTCACGGCGGTCGAGGTACGCGTATATTCGCGGACCTGAGGATAGAGCTCGCTGCCGACGGTCAGGATCGCATCCGGCATCATCTCGCGCACGATCTCGGCCGCCCGCGCCTCATGCCGAGAATCGAGCACCGACCAGACGAAGGAAATGGCGACGGTCTCGATGCCATTCTTGAGGAAGAGCCGGCAGGCGTCGCGCACGTCTTCCTCCTGCAGCGGCGTGCGCACCGAGCCATCGGAGAGGATGCGTTCGCGCACGCCGCGCCGGAGATAACGCGGCACGAGCATGGTCGCTGCCGGATATTCCGGATCGTATCGGAAGCCGTCTTCCTTATGCCCGTTACGGATCTCGATGGAATCCTCGTGGCCCGCGGTGCAGATCAGCCCCGTCTTGCCGCCGCGATGCGTAATGAGCGCGTTGAGGCCGACGGTGGTGCCGTTGATGCAGAGGTCGCAGTTGGCGATGATCTCCTCGATCGGTCGCGCCAGATCGGTGGCGATCAGGCCGAGACCGTTCTCGATCGCCCGTGTGGGATCGGACGGCGTGGAGAGCGCCTTGAACAGCTTGACCTCTCCGCTGGCGCGGTCGGCGATCACGAAGTCGGTGAAGGTGCCGCCGGCGTCGATGCCGAGGCGATAGGAATGCAGGGTCATGTTTCGTCTTCCTTACGCAGTGGCTCTGAGCCGTTCGGTTTCCGCCTGATCGACCTCGAGGGTCTCCCGGTCCGTGATCGCCACGCCGTAGTCAGCGCGCGCACCGGCGATCGAGACGAGGCCGTTCAGCACGTCGGACACCACCTTCTCCACGGGGCGCTCAAAGGGATTACCGTAGCCACCGCCGCCCGGATTGAGGTTGGTGATCGTCTGGCCTGGCTTGATCGTCTCGATGATGTTCTTGCGTTCCACCTGCACGGCGCCATCGCGGCGCAGCTCGACGCGGCCGACCTTGGTATCGACCACCGCCGATTTGGCGCCAGCAGCGCCCATGGCCGGGATACGGCGCCCCTCGCCAAAACCAATGCACAGCATGTCGCCGTTGAGCGGCTCCACTTCCCAGGCCGTGCCCGAGCCGCCCCGAAACTTTCCTGCGCCGCCGGAATCGGTCATCAGCGAATAGCGATGGATGATGATCGGATAGGAATATTCGAGCAGTTCCACATCACCGGAGGTCAGCGCCCCGAAGCAGCATTCCGGGCCGACCGCATGCCAGCCGTCCTGTTTCGGCGTCGCACCGCCGCCGGAGATGATGGTGGCGAGCACCATGGTCACGAATTCTTCGTTGGTGCGGGCGTCGCGGCCGGCGATGTTGAGGCCGTTGGCATGGCCCCAGGAGGCGGAGACCTTAGAGGGCATGGCCTTTTCGAAGGCGAGGCGCACGGCATCCGTCAGCGTCTCCATCGGCGTCGTCGTGCAGTTCATGTGCGGCGCCGGCTCTTGCGCATTGCACAACGTGCCCTTCGGCCCGAAATCGACGCTGACGCAGCGATAGAGCCCTTCGTTGTAGGGCGGCGGCAGTGCGGCAAACATCATCAGGCCGAGATAGACGCCGGAATGCGAATTGCCCTCGTAGGAATTGATGAAATAGGGGATCTGCGGCGGGCTATCGATGGCGATATGGCAGCTGTCTCCCGTGATCGTGACCGTAGCCTTGATCTCGAAATCGCCAAAACCGTGGCCGGCATCCTCCAGGATGGCCGCGCCTTGATAGGTTCCATCCGGCACGGTGGCGATCAGCGCACGCATGTGACGGTCGGCCATGTCGAGCAGCGTGTCGACGCAGGTGTCCACCTGCTCCTTGCCGTATTTGTCGAGCATGGCGATGAGGTTGCGCTCGCCGACCTGACAGGCGCCGATAAGGGCGCGGAAATCGCCCTCCTGGTCGCGGCGCGCTCGCATGTTGGTGAAGATCATGTTGAGCACGTCGTTGCGCGGCTTGCCGCGGTCCCAGATCTTGACCGGCGGAATACGCAGGCACTCGGCGTAGATCTCGGTCGCATTGGGATTGTAGCCGGCCGGCACCGGGCCACCGATATCGGTGAGATGGCCCTTGCAGACGGTCCAGTAGACCAGCTCACCCTTGTAGAAAACCGGCTTGTACATGCAGGTATCGATGGCATGGCTGCCGCCGAAGGCCGGGTCGTTGTGGAGGATCAGGTCACCCTCGTGGATATCGTCGCCGAAGAAGCCGGCAACCGCCTTCATCGCTGGAATAAGCGAGCCGAGATGGATCGGGATGTCCTGGCCCTGCAGGATCATTTCCGGCCGCGCATTGAACAGCGCCGTCGAATAGTCGTGCGCCAGGTTAAAGACCGACGAGCGCGCCGTCTTTTCCAGCGCGAGCGTCATTTCGCGCTGGGTCGTCTCGAGCATGCCGCGCACGACCGAGAGCATGATCGGGTCTACTTTCGAAGTCTGGGTATGAAGCATCGTGTTCACGCTGGTTGAGGGCGAGAACCGACGGTCTGGAAACTGCGTGGATAGGTCGAAATGTCTGTTCCCGGAGCCGCCGGTATCTGTCGCACCGTTGAAGCTGGCCCAATCTAGGCAGAGTTTTCCGCAGCGGTCTTTGCAGCGCGGGAACAACAAATTGCGTCAGAACGCACAGTCTGCCATTTTCATTGCCGGACAGCGGCCATGTGCATACCTTTGTTGCAAGAGGGGAAGCCGCATGAAGACGAGCATCACCACAAGCGCGACGCGCGCACCGGACCGCAGCCGCCACTGGCACGAGGCCATCGCCTCGGCCTATTTTCCGCTCGACCTTCGCTTTCGCGATGCTGACGAGTTTTCCGGTGACCTGACGACCTGGGAATTCGGCGACGTTTCGATCTCGCGGCTCACCTGCGATGCACTGCAATATCTGCGGCTACCGCATCACTTCCGCGCGGCACGCGAGGAGGAATTCCTCGTCACCGTGCCGGCCAAGGCGGAAGTGTTCTTTTCCCAGGGCGGCCGCGACGTCAAATGCCGGCCCGGCGGGTTCTTCCTGGAGCGCAGCAGCGAGCCCTACCAGTTCAGCCATGCGGAAGCCGCCGACATGTGGGTGCTGAAGGTCGAGGCCGATGCACTTGGCGGGCGTATGCGCGCGCCCGACCGCTTCTGCACCTTGCAGTTCGAGGCAAACAACGGTGCCGGCGGCCTCTTCACCGACATGCTGCATCTCCTGCCTGCCCGTTTCGACGGGATGACGCAGGAAGCGCGGGTGACGGTCGGCCGCCAGTTGGTGGACCTGCTCGTGCTGGCGATCAAGGCCGACGACCGGGTGCTCGCCTCCGGCAACTCGACCGTGCGCACCGCCCACCTGGCCCGCATCGAGGCCTATGTCCGCGCCAATCTCCAGGATTTCCGCCTCGACCCCGACCGCATCGCGCGCGCCTGCGGCATCTCCACCCGGTACCTTCATGAGCTGTTTCGCGACACCAACGAGACGGTAAGGAGCTGGATCCGCGACCAGCGGCTGGCCGCCTGTCGCGAGGCGCTGGAAGACCCGGACAACGTCCAGACCGCCGCCGAGATCGCTTACCGCTGGGGTTTTGGCGACCAGACGCAATTCTCCCGCGTCTTCAAGGCGCAGTTCGGCGTGCCGCCGGGAGAGTTCCGAGCCGAATGCCAGAAACGGCGCTGAAGAGGCGGATCCCCCGCGGCTAATGTCTATCAGGTAGGTGCGGAAAAAGCTAATCAGCGTGGGCTCGCCAGAACGCCCTCCGCACGGGTCATCGCCCGGCTCATGACCACCGCGCGCGATGACCTCGCAAAATCCGAGGCGATCCTCGTGGCGGCAATTGAGGTGAACGTTACCGAACTTGTAGTCGCCCGTACGGCCATCGGCGACTTCCAGTCCATGATCCGCTCAAAGACCGCGCGAAAGCTCGACGAATGGTTAGAAGCTGCAAGGAACAGCTTGGTCGGATCGTTTGCCCGCGGCGTTGCAAAGGACCTCGATGCTGTCAGAAACGCAATCACCTAACCCTGATCAAACGGCCAAACGGAAGATCAGATTACTCGCTTAAAGCTCATCAAACTCCAGATGTACGGGAGAGCAAAACTCGATCTGTTGCGAGCACGACTGATCGGCGCATCGTAGAACGCGAAACGTCAGAAAATGCGCGTCAGAGCCCCATTTAAGTGCCAAACGACAATAGCGCCGGATTATTCTTAACGAATTGCTCAAGCACATCTCGCCGCTCAGTTGGGAGCACGTAAATCTCACCGGCATCTATTCTTAGGACGCCCCAGCGGATGCTGGAGGGCTTCAGGCCGTTGCCCTTCCAGGCCGAACCCTTCGCGCTGCACGACGTTCGCCCGTCCCCTCGACCTTAGCGTGCGATTTTGCGCTGCTCTTGTTCTGCCCCTTAAAGTCCTTCCAATCCGCGGTCGCGACAATGCCTGCCATCGAAATGATCCACATGCCGCGCAAACACCAACTGCTGAACCTTAGAGCGATGGCTCACCTACCGGCCTACCTTTTCAGATCGTTCCGGGGTGGTGTCGGCCGTCTTGGCGGGCCTAGCGAACATGTTGGACGATATCTGCGCCAATCCGCCGGGAAAGAAACGCAGCACCAGGATGATGCCAACCGCGAGCAGCATGTGCTTGGTCGCCTTGAGATCGGGGAACTGTTCGAGATACTCGCTGATCATGACGATCCCGACCGCCGCGACCGCAGGGCCGACGATGCTGCCGGCGCCCCCCACCAGAAGCATCGTGAGGATCAGCGTCGAGGTGCTGAAGGAGAAGACTTCCGGCGCGGCGACGCGGAAGTAGATGCAGTAGAGCGCGCCGGCAATACCGGTAGGAATGGCGCTGATAACCAGCATCGTCAGCCGGATGCGTGTCTGGTCGATCCCGCGCGCAGCGGCGTATTCCGGGTTGTCGCGCACGGCCCGCGCCGTCTTGCCGAGAGACGACCGCGCGATCGCGATAAGAGCCGCTATGCAGGCAAGGGAAAGGACAAGGGAGACATAATAGTAGCCGAGCCGTTGATCGCGGGCGAGGTTGTAGTCACCGATCCGGAGGCTGGGTACGCGTACGATGCCGCCGGCTCCACCGGTGAGATCGCCCTGGCTCATCACGACCTGCAGACAAAGCTGCGAGAAGGCAAAGGTGACGAGCACAACATAGATGCCGCGCAGCCGAAGCGTCGGCGCCGCCACCACCAACGCAGCCAGCGCGGCGACGATACCGGCGATTGGAATGACCAGCCATGGATCGACGCCGGCCTGCGTGGTCAGGATTCCGGCCGTATAGACGCCGAGCCCGAAGAAGGCAATATGGCCGAAATTGAAGAGACCGGTGAGACCGAGCGTCAGGTCCCAGCTCGCAGCAACGATCGCAAAGAGAAAGGCCAGGATGAAAAGATGACGAATGTACGGCCCTTGCAGGACGAGCGGCAGCAGCAACAACATGAGGGCTGCGGCGATGGCGAGCGGTCGGTTGATCATATCCACCTCATAGCGACGACGGGTTTTTTGCACCGAACAGGCCTTGCGGCCTAAACAGCAGAACCAGAACCATCAGCAGGAACAGCATGGACGGCGTCCAGTAGATACCGACCGTAAAAATGAGGATCGCTTCGAGGAAGCCGATGACATAGGCCGCCCCGATCGAGCCGCCGATGGAGCCCAGCCCGCCGAAGATCACGACAATCAAGGCCTTCATAAGCGGGTCGGCGCCCATGGTCGGTGTCATCAGCCGCACCCCGGCAAGCAGCATGCCAGCGAGGCCGGCAAGCGCTGCCGCAAGCCCGAAGGAGACGAGAAACATCCGCGTGACCGGAATGCCGATCAGTTGCGCAGACTTCTGGTTCTGCCCCACCGCCCGGATTGCCCGGCCGATCTGGGTATGGTTGAGCACAAAGAACAGCGCCATGAGGATGACCGGCGCGACAAGCACGATGATCAGCTCCTGCCGGGAGATGTTCACCAATCCATAGGAGATGTTTCCGCCAATTAGCGGCTCCAACTGCTTCAGCCGCGGCCCCCAGACGGTCAGCACGCCGTTTTCCAGGAAAGTCAGGCCCGCAAGCGTGGTCATGATGGTGACGAGCACCATGTCGTCGCGGCCATAGAAGGGACGGATCAGCAGATATTCGAACGCCGCGCCGATGGCGGCCATGACGACGAGCGCGATGAGGATCGAGTATCCTACCCATAGGCCGGGGCCCAGGCGCTGGGCGATTTCATAGGCCACATAGGCCCCGACAGTCATCGAAACGCCATGGGCGAAATTGAAGATGCCGAGTGTCGTCCAGACCATCGACAACCCGCTCGCCATCAGGGCGTAGAGGGAGCCGAGCACGAGGCCGCTGACGAGGATCGAGACGATGATATCAGCCATGTCAGTGCCCCGTCATCCCAAAATACTCCTTCATGACATCGGCATGGCCGAAGCTGTCGCTACCGACCTCGATTGTGCGGGCGACCACGCCGTGATTGACGAGGTAGAGCCGCGAGGCGAGCCGCAGCAGGAAATCGATATCCTGCTCGACCACGAGAAGCGGCATGCCGCCCTCCGCAATGCGCGCGATCGCCGCTGCAAGTTCGTCCTTCAATCGCGGCGAAAGGCCGAGCGTGGGCTCATCCAGAATGAGGAGGCGCGGACAGGCCATCAGCCCGACGGCGAGGTTCAGCATCTGCCGCTCGCCGCCCGAAAGCGTGCCACATTTCTGCCGGCGCCGTTCCGCCAGCCGCGGAAAAAGCGCCTCCACCATTTCGATGTTCTGCCGCATGCGGGCTCTTGCCCGACGGGAATAGGCACCGAGTGCGAGAACCTCGCCGACCATCATGTCGGAAAACAGCCGATTGCCCTGGGACACATGGATCAGGCCGATCTCGACGATGTCGCGCGGCGAGCGACCGGTTATGTCGCGCCCGTCGAAAGTGATCTTGCCGGATGCCGGTTTGATCAATCCGCTGATCGTTTCGAAAAGTGTCGTTTTGCCATGCCCGTTGGGGCCAAAGAGACCGATATTCTCGTCCTTAGCCATTTTGAACGATAGGCCGTTCAGAACCTGATGGTCACCATATCCCGCCGTCAGGTCTTCGACTTCAAGAAGCGTGTGCATGGCTCGCTTGCCCTCCGAGATAGGCGCTGATGACGCGCTCGTCGCGAACGACCACCTGAGGATCGCCCTGACTAAGGATGCGTCCTTCGTTAAGCACGATCAGCCGCTGTGCCACGGCCATGAGCAAGGGCAGCACATGTTCGATGACGACGATCGTCAAGCCGCCGGCGTTGAGCTCGATCAACAGGTCCCGCAGGGCGTCAATCTCCGGCTTGGTGAGGCCGGAGGCCGGTTCGTCGAGCATCAGCAAGTGCGGTGAGGAGACAAGCGCGCTTGCGATCATCAGTAGCTTTCTGTCAAAGACCGAAAGGTCACCGGCCGTAAGGTGGAAGCGTTCGAGCGCGAAGCCGACTTTATCGAGCGCCGCCGCCGCAAGATCGCGCTTTTGCGAGACCGATATCGGGCCGCAACACCATGTGCCCATCATGACATTGTCAAATGCGGAGAGGGTCTTGAAGTCGCTATCCTTCTGGAACGTGCGCACTAGGCCGAGGCGAGCGATCTCGAAAGGCTTCAACCGCTCGACCGACTGGCCGCGAAAGCGGATTTCGCCTGCGTCGCGGCCGAAGGGGATTCCAGTCAATATGTTGAAGAGCGTGCTCTTGCCGCTGCCGTTCGGGCCGGCAATACCGAGCACTTCGCCCTCACGGACGTCGAACGTGACGTCGTTCACCGCCACGAAGGCACCGAAGCGCTTGGTGACGTTGCCGACATCGAGAAGAATTGCCGCCATCTGGTTCTCCTGGCTGGCTTTCGGACGATCGGGTAGTCCGGCGGCCGTGTTTACGGCCGCCGGCAACCTTACTTCTTCAGCCATGGTGGCGTCTGGAGCTCGCCGTTTGCCCAGCGTGCGGGAGACAGGAGCGCGCGCTTACCGTCCCAGACCTGGAAAATCTGCAGCGGCATGAAATCGTCTCCAGCGACGGCCAGGTGCGTCTTGGGGTCGAACGAAACGATGCCGAGCGCAGTGACGCGATCCTTGACGTCGCCGATCGCCTTGCTGACCGCGAGCCGATCCGCCGGGTCGACGCCCGCTGCAAGAATGTCGCGATAGATGTAGACCATTTCGTAGAGCGCTTGGGCATAGGTGCTTGCATCAATGTCATAGCGCGCTTTGTATGCCTTGTTTATCGCCGCCGCGCGCTCGTTTGGAAGCACGCCGATCATCGTGGAGGTGATGATGCCGGTCGCCTTCTCCTTGGTCAGCTCGAGATATTCGGGGACCGTCGGGGCATATTGGATGAAGACCAGCGATTGCGTCGGGTTCTCCAGGAACTGGCTGGTGAAAGTCGCCGCGTTGCCGGGCAGGTAATCCGTATTGATGATCACGGCCGGCGGATCCTGCCTGGTTTTACTGAGGAACGCCCGCCAGTCGTTGATTTCGCCGAACGGCACGACTTCCGTTGCCGTGATTTCCCAACCGCGCGCCTTGGCATCTTCCATCATGCCTTCATAGATCGATTTGGAGTAAGGGTTGTCGGAGGTGATGAAGGCGATCTTCTTGTTGGAAAGCTTCAGCTTCTTCTCGCTCTGCCAGCGCTCTATGACAGGCATGATGCCGGTTTCATAAAGATCATAGGACGGGGCGAAGGACCAGATCGTCGGGAAATCGTCCGGCGCATCTGCGATGATATCGGCGGTCTGTGTCGAGTTTCCGGCGAGGAAATAGGGCATGCCGGCCTCGGCCATCGCTTCAATCTCGAAGTTGGAAGCACTGGCATAGCCGGTCATGACCATGTTGACGCCTTCGTCGCTCAGCAGGCGCTCGACGGCACTGGTGACAGCGGAAGGGCCGAGGTCACGCGTATCGGCGACAGCGATTTCGAGCTTGTAGCCGTTGACACCACCAGCCGCGTTAATCTCCTCGACCGCAAGCGTAGCGCCTTGCTGGGTGTCCTGCCCGTCTGCCGCAGCACCGCCGGAAATTGGTGCCAATATGCCGATCCTGGCGATCTTCTCCTGCGCCAGCGCAGGCAAGGCAGCAAGCGCGCCGGATGACAGCGCTACTGTCAGCATGAATGTTCTTGTGATGTGTCGCATGCGTTCGGTTCCCTTGTTTTATGGCTATTTAGTTCCGCAAAAATCGATCGTCGCTGCGGCAATGACTTTCGTGGCTTCCACGAGGGATTCGATCGTGACGAATTCGTCAAAGCCATGCAGGCCGTCGCCGGCCGGCCCGTAGATGACGCCCGCGGCACCCGCGCCGGCATAGTGCGCGGCATCACACACGGCCTCGAAGCCACGAATCCGGAAGGGCTTGCCCAACGCCGTCTTGTGCCTTGCCAGCGAGGCGACGATCGGATGGTCGACCGGCGTGTCCATCGGCGGGAAATAGAGATCGGCGAGATACCAGTCGATCGCGATCGGATTATCGCGCAGCCAGCGGTCCTGCTGGCAGAAGTGATGGATGAAGGCCTCGAATTCCGCCCGCACCTGCTCCGGAGATTCGTTCGGCAGGAACTTGAAATCGAGGTCGAGGACTGCGACATCGGGAATGATTGCGGGGTTGCCCATCACCATAGGCAGTCCGTCCGGGCCAAGGCCAGCGCCGGCGCGCAACACGCCCGGATTGATCGTGTTCAGCCCCGGCGGCACAAGCGGATGATGGGTCGTGCGGCAGCGCATGCTTTCATAGTCGCGCAAGGCATTCAGGAAGCGAGCGGCGAGTTCGACGGCGTTGACCCCCGGCTGAATCCGGCCTGGTGAATCCGGCTGAGGCCAGACCTCATTGAAGCGCCAGCCGGCGTGGCCCTGCCGACCCTTGATGGTCAGGCGCACCCAGTGCAGGCCACCCTCGCATGGCAGGATGTCGCCCCAGGTCGGCTCGGCAACCAGCACCGATTTGGCAAGCTTGCCTTTGGCTACCGCATCCATCGCGCCGAAACCACCGGCCTCCTCGTCAACGACGGCATGTATCGAAAGCCGGCCATCAAGCGTCAGGCCCGCCTTGCGGATCGCCGCATAGGCTGCAACGCAAGCGGCGACGCCGCCCTTCATGTCGAGCGCACCGCGTCCGTAGAGCTTGCCTTCCTTGATTTCTCCGCCGAAGGGATCGACCGTCCATTTGCTTTCATCGCTGATTGGCACCGTATCGACGTGGCCGCAGAGGATAAGGCTCTTCTCCTCGTTCCCGGCAACCGTACCGACGAGATTGGGACGGTTTGGAAATACATCCCACTGCTCGCAGGAGAAGCCCAGATCTTCGAGTTCCGCCTGCAAACGCTTTTGGACCTCGGGCTCGCGGTTCTGCGCGGCATCCTGGAAGAATTTTGGATTGACGGACGGGCTTCGTACCAGATCCTGTGTCAAACCGACGACATGGCTGCTATCCGCGTCGATGATGTCCCAAACCGCCTTGATGGCATCCTGCTTGTGCATGAAATATCCTCCTTTTCCCGCTTACCTCAGTAGGCACTCTCGTAGGCTTCGCAGATTTCCTTCTGTGTCTTGCCGGCGAGATAGGCGATTTCGCCTTCCTTGTGCTTGACGTAGACATCCGCAAAGCCTTCCGGAAACCAGCCGCAAACTGTGGCATTCTCCTTGAAGCGCTGGAGGGCGGCTTCGAGCGTTTGCGGCAGGCGGACGTAACCGCGTGCAGCAAGCGCCTCCACGTTCAGAAGCGAGAGGTCCTCCTGCGTCGCTTCCGGCACCTCCAGCCCTTCCTCGATGCCCTGCACCCCGGCGTGGATGATCGCGGCGAGCGTCAAGTGCGGGTTGGCGGTGCCGTCGGCGGCGCGGAATTCGAAATTGAACTGGGCGGCTCGGGCGATGTCGCTGATATCGGAGACCGGGCAGATGCGCACCGAGGCCTCGCGATCGCGGAAGCCGAGATTGTTGAAGGCGGCACTCCAGCGATGCGGGGTGAGACGCAGGTAGGAGACGACGCTCGGCGCGGTGATGGCGATGATCGAATCGAGATATTTCAGAATGCCGGCCACGAATTTTCCGGCGACATCGGAAAGCTCGTGCTTACCATCCGGATCGTACGTGACCGGATTGCCAACCGAATCCAGCATGCTGATATGCACATGCACGCCGTTGCCCACACCGGCCGGATCGCGGATCGGGGTGAACGTCGGATCGTAGCCAAGCTCGCGGGCGACGAGGCCGACGAGTTCGCGGGTGATCAGCGAATGGTCGGCGACCGTGACACCCTTCTGCGGCCCCATCGTGACCTCGAATTGGCCGGCGCCGAATTCCTTGAGGATCGTATCGGGCGTGACCCCCGCCTGACGCATGGCGGCGATGATCGCCTCGCAGAAATGCCGCTCCTCCTGGAAGCCGCCGAGCGTGAAGGCCTTGCCGATGTCGGAGACGAGATGCTTGATCTGGAACTCGTGCTCGAACGCACCGTAGAGCGTGACGCCCGCCACCCGTTGCAGGCGCTCCAGCGCCGCTTCCAGGATGGAGCGTGTGCAGAATTCCCATGGCCGGCCATCCGTGTAGCGGATGTTGCCGAGCACGAAGTTTTCGTTCGGTGCCCCCTCTTCGCTCTCGATGCTGACGCTGGTCGCAGGATCCGGAATCAGCACGAGATCGCCAAGCGAGCCGAATGGGCTTTCGGCAATGTTGTCGAAGCACGTGATCTGCACGTTGGTTGGCGTCCAGCCAACGCCCCGCTTCAGGCGCTTCTCCATCTGCACCAACGGAAAAGCCTTGCCGCGCACCTTGCCCGAAAGGTCGCCACAGCAGGCAACCATCATTTCCTCACGTTTCATCTGCGTCCCCGTTGATCTTGTCCTGGTCATAGCCCGGCATCTCGAAGCGAATGCCGTCCCAATCCTTGATGCGTTTTTGCGTTGCTTCCCAATCGGTCTCGGAGACGCGCACGATCAGCGCCTCGACAAGCGCCATGGCAGCGGCCACCGTGTCCCACGCCGTACCGGCATCGATCGGCAGGGCCACGATATGATCGGCGCTGCGAGCGGCCGGCGACATCCACTTGTCGGTGACGACGACGATCGTCGCGCCGCGTTTTTCCGCGATCGTTTCGGCAAGACGCGAAAGGCTGAGCTGATAGCGCCGGAAATCGAAGAGCAGCACAACGTCCTTCTTGCGCATGCGCAGCACGTGCTCCGGCCAGAATTCCGGGTTGTCCGCCATGTGGTAGATGCCGCTGCGGATCTGCCTGAGATGGATCGACAGGAACGCGGCGACATTGTCGCTGACACGACCGCCGAGCAGGAAGATGTTGCGCGACGGATCGGCGAGCAGGCCGGCGAGAATGTCGAACTGCGCCTGCGACACCGTTGCCGTCATTTCCTGCATGACGGCGGAAACGCGGCCGACATATTCCGACAGGAATTCCGAATGTCCGACCGGCTTCTGGCTGGACTTCAGGTCCAGCGGTGAGCGCTGCCCCTCCTTCAGCTCGGCGATCAACTGGCGCTGCAGGTCCTGGAAGCCACTGCAGCCGATCTTGCTGACGAAACGGGTGATCGAGGGTGCGCTGACCCCGGTCTTCGCCGCCAGTTCCTGGATACTCTCGAGGCCCGTGAAGGGGTAGTCGGCAAGGATGGCATTGGCAATCTTGCGCTCGCTCGCCGTCAGCTGCGCTGCGGCCTCGCGGATCCTCGTTCGGATCGTCGTCGATGATTTCCCATCGCTCATTGGTGTTCGTTCCCGTTGTTGGCGTGGATATTGCGCTATGAAAAAAAATAGTCAAATGGAAAAATTATGTTGACTATGATCGAGAAATTTCTTTGACTGCTCACCATAAGAAGCCAGCGCCCGGCCCTCGCCGAGCCGCATGACGGATGCCATTCCATGCTCAGGTTCGCAGGCCGCGACACGACCAGATTGCTGCAGACGGGCGACCCCGATCCCGTGGAGTGGATCAACTCCGCCGGCTCTTCACCGATCTTCCTGACCTGCGAGCATGCCGGCCGTGCCGTGCCGCGCGCCCTCGGCGATCTCGGCATTCCGGCCGAGGAGATGGAGCGCCATATCGCCTATGACGTCGGCGCCGAGGGTGTGGCGCGTGGCCTTGCCGAGCGGCTCGATGCGGCGCTCATCCTTCAGCGCTACAGCCGTCTCGTCATCGATTGCAATCGCCCGCTGGAGGCAAAGGACTGCATCGTCACGCAAAGCGACGGCACGGTGGTTCCGGTCAACGCCGACATCACGGATCTCGATCGCTCCCGCCGCTATGTTGAAATCCACCAGCCGCTGCACGAGGCGATCGCCGTGGCACTCGACCAGCGCCAGGCGAGCGGAAAACCGCTCTTCCTCGTCTCGGTGCACAGCTTCACGCCGGTCATGCGTGCGACGGGCGCCGTGCGGGATTTTGAACTCGGCCTGCTCTACAATCGCGACGCCCGCCTTGCCGAACGGCTGGCGGAGGCTTTTCGTGCCGCCAATCCGGACGTCACCGTCAAGCTCAACGCGCCGTATCATGTCGACGACGTCTCCGATTACACCATCCCCGTGCATGGCGAGAGGCGCGGCATTCCGCACGTGCTTCTCGAAGTGCGCAACGATCTCATCACCGATGCCCGCGGGCAGGAGGAATGGGCCGACCGTCTGGCCCGCCCCCTCCGTCTTGCAGCAGACAGAATCGAAGGAAAAGCCTGATGGCCGCTAACCATCTCACCACCCGCGAAATACCGCTCGATCCGGCGGAATCCGCCATCCTCTTCATCGACGTGCAGAACTTTTCCGTGCGCCGCGAGGGCGGCGAGTTCAAGGACGTTTCCGACGCGGAAATCGACGGCAAATACGGCTACTATTTCAAGCGCATCCACGAGGTGGCGATCCCGAACATGCAGCGCCTGCTAGCCGGTTTCCGCAAGGCCGGCATCGAGGTACTGCACACGACGATCGAAAGTCTGACCAAGGACGGCCGCGACCGCAGCCTCGACTACAAGATCACCGGCTTCAACGTGCCGAAGGGCTCGTGGGACGGCAAGGTGATCGACGAGCTGGAGCCGCTGGAAGACGAAATCGTCTTCCCGAAAAGTTCGTCGAGTGTCTTCGTCTCCACGCATATCGACTACACGCTGCGCAATCTCGGCGTGAAGCAACTTGTGCTTTGTGGACTGCTCACCGACCAGTGCGTGGAATCGGCGATCCGCGACGCCTGCGATCTCAATTACCTAGTGACGCTCGTGCCGGATGCCTGCGGCACCTATTCCGAGGAACGCCACAACACATCGCTCAGCGCAATCAAGGGCTATTGCCGGCAGATTTCGACCGACGATCTCCTGAAGGAAATCGGGCAGTAAGAAGCCCGGAGCGAACCGACGGGACGGAAACGAGGAGCATTCGAAAGCGGGCCGCACAACAAAACAAAAAGGCCGGACCGCTGATCCATTCATTGCCGAAAAGGCATCACTAAGGGGAACGACCATGATGAAGACTTCCACATTGCTTCTGGCGGCGAGTTTTGCGCTCGCCTCCACCACGGCCTTTGCCGCCGACGACAAGATCGTGATCGGCGGGGCACTGTCGATGACGGGCATTCAGGCACCACTCGACACGCCTGGCTATAATGGCGCGCAAGTCGCCGTGAAATATCTGAACGACAATGGCGGCGTGCTCGGCAAGCAGATCGAGTTCATCAACATCGACGGCAAATCGGATCCAGTGACGGTCGGCAACGTCGCCGTCGAGCTGATCGACAAGGGCGCCCAGGTCATCGTCGCGCCCTGCGACTTCGACTTCGGTTCGCCGGCCAGCCGCGAGGCGCAGACCGCCAACCTCGTCGGCATCTCCACCTGCGCTTCCGACCCGCTCTATTCCTCGTGGTCGCTCGGCGACAAGCAGTTCACGCTCTCCATGTGGAACACCACGATGGGTGCGACGGCCGCCGACTTCGCGGTCAAGGAAAAGGGCTGGAAGACGGCTTATGTCGTCACCGACCAGTTCATCGCCTATACAAAGTCGCTGTCGAAATACTTCGTCGAACAGTTCAAGGCCGATGGCGGCGAGATCCTGCTCGAAGACACCTATACGAACGGCGACAACAACTTTTCCGCCCAGCTCGCGCGTCTCCAGGCGCTTGGCAAGAAGCCGGACGTGATTTTTGTCTCGTCCTACGGCACGGATATCGGCGTGATCATCCGCGCCCTGCGCGAAGTCGGCTACGATGCGCCGATCCTCGGTGGCGATGCCTATGACGACCCGGCCATGCACGAAGCGCTCGGCGAGAAATTCGGCAACAACGTCTATTTCGTCACCCACACCTGGATGGGAGCGGGGGCCGATCCAGAAATGGAAAAATTCATCGGCCTCTACAAGGAGATGTTCGGCAAGGACCCGGACACTTCCTTCGTCTCGACCGGCTGGGACACGATCATGATGCTCGCCCAGGCGATTACCGCGGCCGGCTCGACCGATGGCGCAGCCGTTGCCAAGGCACTGGAAGACGGCCAGTTCAAGCTGCTCACGGGTGACCTCGATTACGGTACGAACGAGGAAGGCCATGTGCCGAACAAGGCCGCGGCTTTGATCGAGCTCAAGGGTGGCAAGCCGACCTTCGTCGGATGGCGCAAGCCGGAATCCTTGCCGAAGCCCTGATCGTTCCCGTTTACGGGCCGGCTGCGCGCATAACCCTTTAAATCGGAACGATTTGAAGAAAGGATTATGCGCAAACGAAAAGCGCTCCAGCAACAGGCAACGCCTGCTGCTGGGGCGACCGGCCCATCACCTTCGGAAAAGCCATGTCTGAAACGCGCCTCGCGGTAAACGACGTGTCGGTGGAATTCACCGGCCTCCGCGCCCTCGACCATGTGTCGCTCTCCGTTTTGACCGGCGAGATCGTCGGCCTCATCGGGCCGAACGGCTCCGGCAAGACGACGCTCATCAACGCCATTACCGGCCAGGTGAAACTGGCAGGCGGTACGATCACCGCCGACGATACCAGGCTGTCTGGTCTCTCCCCGCGCGAGATCGCGCTGCAAGGCATCAGCCGTTCGTTCCAGATCGTGCGGCTGTTCAACACGATGACGGTTCTGGAAAACGTCGAGGCCGCAGCGCTGGCAAAGGGCGCTTCGCTTGCTGTCGCCGCCGAGCGCGCGAAAGGCCTGCTGAACGAACTTGGCCTGACGGCCAAGGCGGACGAGCTGGGCGAAAGCCTGAGCTACGGCGACAAGCGGCGCGTGGAAATTGCCCGGGCGCTCGCCGCCGAACCACGCTTCCTTCTGCTCGATGAACCGGCGGCCGGCATGAACGACGCCGAGACGGAAACCTTGCTGCACACACTCTCCGAGCTGCCGAAGAAACGCGGCCTCGGCCTTCTTATCATCGACCACGACATGGGTCTCATCATGCGCCTTTGCCACCGGCTGCACGTGCTCGCCTCCGGCCGCACCATCGCGGAAGGGGATGCTGCCCATGTCCGCGGCCACCCGGCGGTCATCGAGGCCTATCTCGGCAAGGGAGCGGCCAATGCTTGATATCCGCGACCTCTCCGTCAGCTACGGCACGATCCGCGCGGTGCGCGGCATCAGCTTCACCGTTGGCGAGGGCGAGCTGGTGAGCCTGCTCGGCGCGAACGGCGCCGGCAAATCCTCGACGCTCAAATGCATTGCCGGCGCGTTGAAGGCGTCGGGCGGGTCCATCACGCTCGACGGCAAGGACATCACGTCTGCCAGCCCCGAACAGGTTGTGCGCGCCGGTCTCGCCACCGTACCCGAAACCCGCGACGTGTTTCCGGACCTGACAGTCGCCGAAAACCTGATGCTCGGCGCCTACATCCACCGCCGCGACCAGGCCGGCAATCGGCAGAACCTTGAACGGCAGCACACCTTGTTCCCGCGCCTTGCCGAGCGCTCGCGCCAGCCGGCCGGCACGCTGTCCGGCGGCGAGCAACAGATGCTCGTCATTGCCCGTGCGCTGATGTCGCGCCCCACTGTGTTGCTGCTCGACGAACCCTCGCTCGGGCTTGCGCCAGCGATCGTCGAACGCATCTTCGAGATGATCGAGACGCTGAAAAAGTCCGGCCTCACCATCCTGCTCGTCGAGCAGAACGTGAACCAGGCACTCGCCGTCGCCGATCGCGCCTATGTCATGCGGCTCGGCGCGGTCGTCACATCCGGCACGCCCGACGAGATCCGCGCAACCAGCGATCTCAGCGCGCATTATCTGGGAGGCTGACCCATGGCTTTCGCAATCCAGTTCGTCATCGACGTCTTGAGCCTCGGCGGCGCCTACGCCCTCATGGCACTCGGCCTCGTCATCATCTACGGCATCCTGCGGCTGGTGAACTTCGCCTATGGCGAACTCATCATGGTCGCCGGCTACACCATGTTCCTCACCAGCGGCTCCGGCCTCCCCTGGATCATCATGGCAGTGCTCGCCGTCGTCATGGCGATCGTCTTCGGCATCATCACGGACTATGCCGCCTTCCGCCCGGTGCGCGCCAAGTCGGTCACGGCAGTGCTGATCACCTCGTTTGCCTTCTCCAACCTGTTGCAGAACGCGGCCCTACTCTTCATTTCCCCCCGTCCGCGCAACGTGCCGCTGCCGGAGATTTTCTCCGAGACCGTCTCCATCGGCGGCGCCATCACGCCGGTGCGCAATCTCATTACCATTGCAGCCTCCATCGTGCTGCTCGCCGCCGTCGCCTTCCTGATGCGCAAGACGACACTCGGCATCGCCATGCGCGCAGCGGCGACCAATTTCACCATGGCGCGCATGCTCGGCGTGCCGGCAAACCTCATCATCTCGTCCGCCTTCGCGCTCTCCGGCTTCCTCGCCGGCGTGGTCGGCATCCTGTGGATCGGTCGCATCGGCACGGTCGTGCCGGGCGTCGGCCTGGAGCCGCTGCTCATTGCCTTCATCGCCACCGTCATCGGCGGCATGCGCAGCCTGCCCGGCGCTGTCGTCGGCGGGTTCCTGCTGGCGCTCATCGACACGACGCTCAACTATACCCTGTCGCAGGACCTCCTGAAGTTCCGCGACGCCTTCACCTTCAGCCTCGTCATCCTGATCCTGCTCTGGCGCCCCGAAGGCCTCATCAAGGGTCCGGCAAGCGGTCAGCGGACCTGAGGAGCGGAACCCATGAAACATTCCTATCTCACCGCCCTCATCCTCATCGGCGTCATCCTCGTCATCGGCGTCGGCAGCCAGCTTCTCGGCATCCGCCTCTATGACCGCATCGCCACCAACCTGTTGATCTCGCTGGTGCTGGTCATCGGATTGCAGACCTTCATGGGCAATTCCGGCCTGCTGTCCTTCGCCCATATCGGCTTCATGGGGCTTGGCGCCTACACCTCCGCCGTGCTCACCATCCCGGCGCAGATGAAGGGCATGGCGCTCCCGGATCTCTATGAATTTATGAAGCTGGTGGAAGTCTCGCCCCTTATCGCGATGCTCGCCGCCGGCGTTCTGGCCGCAGTCGTTGCTGCTGTCGTCGCCTATCCGCTGATGCGGCTTTCCGATGCGGCGTCGGTCATCACCTCCTTCGCGCTGCTCGTCGTGCTCTACACGGTCATGAACAACTGGAGCGCCTTCACCAACGGCCCACGCACGCTTTTCGGCCTGCCGAAGACGACGGACATGCCGATCGCCGCCATCGTCGCCGGCATCGTCGTCATCGTGGCCCTGCTCTTCAAGGAATCGCGCACCGGCAAGCTTTTGCGCGCCTCCCGCGAGGACGAAGTCGCGACCGCAGCCCTCGGCGCCAACATCCCGCATCTGCGCTGGCGTGCCTTCATCCTCGCCGCCTTCATCGCCGGCATTGGCGGCGCGCTCTGGGGTCACTTCATCACGTCCTTTGCGCCAAAAGCCTTCTACCTCAAGGAGACCTTCCTGATCGTCACCATGCTGGTGATCGGCGGCGCCAACACGGTGACCGGCGCTGTCGCCGGCACGGTCCTCATCACCGTCGCCTATGAGGGCCTGCGCAGCACGGAGTCGGCGCTGAACGCCACGTCCGTCGGCGCCGGCCAGGTCATCGGTCTTACCGAAATCGTGCTGGCGCTCGCCATGATCGCCGTGATGATCCTGAAACCCGGCGGTCTCTTCCCGAACCGCGAGATCGGCCACATCCTCACCCGCGCCCGACGCAAGAAGGAAACCGCACCATGAGCTGGAAGACCGCCTACCGTTCCTTCTACTACGCCAATGCCGAGGCGCCGGACGACATCGTGCTCGACCCGGAAACGACGGCGTTGCTTGTCATCGACCTCCAGAACACCTATCTCGACCCGAAGGACACGCCGGAAGAAACCGCCCGCTGGCAACCGTTCTACGACCGCGTGCGCGGGACCGTAATCCCGAACACCGCACGGCTGATCGACGAATGCCGCAAGCGCAAGGTGGAGGTCATCTACGCCCGCATCGCCTGCCAGAAGCCGGATGGCCGTGACCGGTCGCTCAGCCAGAAGAAGCCCGGCTTCAACTACCTGCTTCTGCCGAAGGAGCTGCCGGAAGGCCAGATCGTACCGGAGCTCGAGCCGCGCCCCGACGAAATCGTCATCACCAAGACGACCGACAGCGCGCTGACCGGCACAAACCTCCGCCTGATCCTTGCCAATATGGGCATCAAGGACGTCATCTGCTGCGGCATCTTCACCGACCAGTGTGTCTCCTCCACGGTGCGCAGCCTCGCCGACGAAAGTTTTGGCGTGGTGGTCGTCGACGATTGTGGTGCTGCGGCAACGGATGAACTGCACCGGCGGGAACTCGAGATCATCAACATGATCTACTGCCATGTCGTCCAGCTCGACGAGGTTTTGACCTTTTTCAAATAGGCGAGGAAAGCACGATGTCCAGTCTCTACGCCCGCGAAAGCCGATCGGTCTCGAAAATGGCGCATCTGCGGTTCTTCCCGCAGGCGATCGTCGGCGGCAGCGGTGCCTATCTCACCGGCGACGACGGACGACAACTCCTCGACTTCGCCGCCTCCTGGGGCGCGGCCAGCCTCGGCCACTCCCATCCGGCGGTCCGCGCGGCGGTCGATCGTGCGCTCTCGGACCAGGCGGGCGCCAGCTACCTTTCGACCGCAAACGAGCCCTGCGTGCTGCTTGCGGAAAAGCTCCTGTCGCTGGTGCCAGAGCGCGCCCGCGGTCGGGTCTGGTTCGGCCATTCGGGCTCCGACGCCAACGAGACGGTCGCCCGCATGGTCGTTGCCGCCACCGGCCGGCCGCGCATCCTCGCCTTCAGCGGCGCCTATCACGGCGGCACAGTCGGCTCGATGGCCGTCTCCGGCCATCCGGCACAGCAAGGCACTCGGGCCGAAGGCCTGACGCTCGTGCCCTATCCCAACAGCTATGCCGCCGGCAGCCCGGAAGCCGCGAAGGATACAGCACTTGCCCATCTCGAAACGCTTTTCGCGACGGACGTGCCGCCGGAAGAGGTGGCCGCTTTCTTCATCGAGCCGATCCAGTCGGACGGCGGCATGCTGGTCCCACCGGACGGCTACTTCAAGGCGGTGGAAGCATTCTGCCGCAAGCACGGCATCCTGCTCGTCTCGGATGAGGTGAAGGTCGGCCTCGGCCGCAGCGGCCGCTTCAACGCCTTCGAACATTCCGGCATCGAGCCGGACATCGTCGTCTTCGGCAAGGGCCTTGGCGGTGGCCTGCCGATTTCGGCGGTGGTCGGTCCGGAAGCCATCATGAACCACGCCGTCGCCTTTTCGCTTCAAACGGTACACGGCAATCCCGTCTGCGCCGCCGCGGCCCTTGCCGTGCTCCAGACGATCGAGCGCGACTATCTCGTCGAGAACGCCGAGAGAACCGGCACGGTGCTGCGCGAGGCCCTCGACCGCCTCGCTGCCCGCCAGGCGCTGATCGGCAACGTACGCGGCCGCGGCCTAGCTCTCGGCGTCGAACTCGTCACCGACCGCGCGAGCCGAGAACCAGCAGCACGGCAAACTGCGCTCACCGTCTACCGCGCCTTCCAGCTCGGCCTCGTGCTCTATTACGTCGGGGTCCACTCCAACGTGCTCGAACTCACCCCGCCCCTGACGCTCACCGAAAACCAAGCGCAGGAGGGTGTCGCCATCCTTGATCAGGCCCTTGCCGATGTCGCGGCAGGGCGGGTCGACGAAGGCCTGCTTGCAGAGTTTGCCGGCTGGTAGCTCGCCATTCGGCAACCGCGGCATCGATCGAGGCCTGCCGCGTCACGTCGATCTCGACCGCATAGGCTGCCGGACCGATCTCCTTG
>NZ_JBXARJ010000026.1:0-52352 GCF_058808115.1 Shinella sp. GW821-FHT11G07 | reverse complement strand
CTTCTTTTCCGATCCGGTATTCCTCGAAAAGTTCCGCAAGCTCGACACCGTCTCGTCGAGCGAGTTCCACACCTACACCGTTGCCGACCTGGTGCTGCCGAAGGCCTCAGCATGACGACGCAGGTCGGACGGCTGCCAGTCGCGGGGCTATGCGCGCTGGCGATTGCCGGTTTCCTCACCATCCTGACCGAGGCTCTGCCTGCCGGTCTGCTCCCGCAGATCGGGGGATCGCTGGAGGTGAGCGAGGCGATGGCCGGACAATGTGCTCTGATCCCCAAAAACTGGACCATTCATAGTTGGAGTTTTCCGCGATAATTTCCCGGCTGGGATAAGGAGCGGAAGCGATGAAGGCATCGAATTTTCGGGCGCGCAGAAGGCGTTCATATTGAAGCAGGGCGACGACGGCGTGCCGGTTGCGGAGATCTGCCGGAAGGCAGGTATCAGCCAGGCGACGTATTTCAACTGGCGCAAGAAGTATGCGGGCCTGTTGCCCGACGAGATGCGACGTCTGAAGGCTTTGGAGGATGAGAATTCCCGGCTGAAGAAGATTGTCGCGGACCTGACGCTTGACCGGGAGATGCTCCAGGACGTCATCCGCCGAAAGCTCTGAGGCCTGTCCAGCAGCGAAAGCTGATCGACGGGATGCTGGCGGACTGGGGCATATCGATCCGACGGGCCTGCAAGGTCCTGACATTCGATACATCGACTTATCACTACAAGTCCCGGCGCACCGGACAGGCCCCTCTCGAAAGACGGATCAGGGAGATTTGCGAGGCACGCGTCCGTTATGGATATCGGCGTGTCCATATCCTCCTGCGCCGTGATGGATGGAAGATCAACATGAAGAAGACACGCAGGATTTACAGTGAGTTAGGGCTTCAACTGCGCAACAAGCACCCCAAGCGGCGGGTCAAGGCAAAACTACGGGAGGATCGCCAGGAAGCCGCCGGGCCGAACGACGTGTGGGCGATGGACTTCGTTCACGACCAGCTTTCGACCGGCAAGAAGCTGCGCATCCTGACCATTGTCGATACCCATGCGCGTTACTGCCTCGCAACCGATGCGCGGTTCACCTATCGCGGTGAGGATGTTGTCCAGACGCTGGAACGCATTTGCAGGAAGACTGGGTCTCCGAAGACGATCAGGGTCGACAACGGCAGCGAATTCATCTCCCGAGATCTCGACCTTTGGGCCTATGCCAACAACGTCACGCTGGACTTCTCGCGGCCCGGTAAGCCGACGGACAACGGCTTCATCGAGGCGTTCAACAGTAAGCTCCGCGCGGAATGCCTGAACGCTCATTGGTTCCTGACCCTTGCGGATTCAAGCGAAAAGTTGGAGACTTGGCGTCGATACTACAACGAGGAACGTCCTCACTCGGCGATCGGTTACAAACCTCCGATCCTGCTGCATAAACCCGGTGGCGATACCAGCCAGCCATCGTGATAAGAGCCGGAAAACTCCAACTCCCGGCGGTCCAAGGTTTGGGCTCAGAGCAAGACCGCCGAGGCTCTAATCGCTGCCGGATGAAAGTTCAGGGGCAGGTCAACGTGACTTCAGGCGTTCGTGGGAAATCTCAAAGGGAGCTTCACCGGACGCTTACGAAGCTTCCTCGGCAAGTCATTGCCTTCATCCGGGTTAGGGTTCGGCAATTCGTCCGGAAGGACGTCCGGGTCCGGTTCCTTGATGGGCGGCTCGGGCAAATCCGGCGGCAGATCAGGAATGACATCCGGCGGTTGCTTGGGCGTAGGATCGATTGGGGCAATGGCCATGCTGGTCTCCTTGTCACGAAACCAACTTCGGCCGGCGCGGAAAGGTTCCAATCGGCGGGCGAGGTGGCAGCATGAACTGGCCATTTGGGAAGAGAGGCCGCAATCGCAGCCTCTCCCAATCGTTACAGACTCTACGCACAAGCGCCCGCCGCCGGAACGCGAACGGATCATCCACGGCATGACGCCTGGGGATTTCACCAATATGCCCTTCTTTTCCCCAAAGGAGCGGATGGCATCGCGTCCGATTTTTACGGGTTTGTGACCGTCAAAGGCCATGTAGCATGTCTTAAGGGCCGCATCGTGCACGATGTCACGATCTCTTTCCGGCCATTCTTCCAGAAAGTCGATGGCGTCTTCCAAGCACGTTATCTCTCGGATGAGTTCCCTGCGTTCCTTCAGATAGACGGGCTTATCAAATACCTTCGAGTTCATCTCTACCTCACTGAAAACGTTGGTGATCAACAAGGGTGGCGTCAGAATCGTGCGCCGGCCGGAAATGTATTTTCGAACTTTTTCGGTTTCAAGATTGGTCGCGGTCGGAAGGTCGAATTTTTTCAGAGGGCGGCCGCAGGATCCGCATCGCTCTTCCCATGCCTCCATCAATGGTCTCTTTGTCAATAAGAAGGCAGGAGGCCGAACGAAGACGGCCGAGTACAAAGCCTGGCAGCAACTCGCTGGCACCTTCATTGTGATTATGGAGTGCCCCCATTGCCGGATAGGCCCGTGTTCGAGAAAGGCAAGCATCGTCGGTCTCGACATAGAACCCCAGCGCGCCGCTCTTGATGAGGCGCCGCGGTCGCTTCGAGCTATCGCCCGACCACCGCTCGATGCTGCTCCGATGACGGCGGTTTCGTTGCAGGCGCGTGCGCCTTTTCTTCCATTGATAGCCAGCGTGTTCCAGTAGAGACGCGAAGATATTGACTCGATCTTCAAGCCGACGGACAAAGGCGATCAAGGCTTAGAGGGAGACAATTTATGGCTGATGAAAACAACACGATCGAGAAGGGTGAAGTGGCATCGACAGAGGTGAATGCTCCGGTGCACAAGAAGCAGCGAGCTCCTCGGCGCGCGAAATCTACTCCTGACTCGAAGGCTGCGTCGCTGGAGACTGCGCCTGTTGCAAAACAGCGTAAGAAGCACGGTGCAAACGCTGGCATTGATACCAACGTCGCGGTGATCACGGAAAAGCCGATCAAAACCAGGGCCAAAAGAACTCCTGCCGCTGTCAAGCCGGCGAAGGCCGTAGCGAAAGCCTCCGTGCCTGCTCTGGACGAGATGGCGGAACTTCTGCAGCTGGAAGAAGAGAACAAGCGTCTTCGCCAAACGCTGGCCGAGAAACTGCGTTCGGAAAACGCGGATCTGCGTAAACGGCTCGGTCTGGCCTGATGTAATGACAGGGTCGCGGCCGAGCCAGTTCGGTTGCAAGCGCGATAACACTTCTCGCGCCTCAGTTCGCCGCGAACCTGCGGTAGGATATGCGACGTCATGATGCGGACGCCAAAGGTTGAAGCACAATGAAGTCACCGTGGAAAATGATTGGACAACTCGTCTTCCGGCGGCGATCGCCGGAAGAGACGCAGGAATTGGCCGATGAGCAGGAGACTTCCTCGTCCTCATCGGCGCCGGTTCAGCCTTTCCTTGAACTCAAGCGCGAGAATGTTACGCACGCCGACGAAACGATCTTGGCGGACGCCAAAGCCGATGACGGCATTTCTCTTGCGAACCTCGACGCTATCGATCGTATAGCGACGCGTTCATCCACAAGATCCAATCAAGGTCTTGCTCAAGAGAGCAAAAGGGAGCCCAAAGCGGCGATCGCCAGCACACCGCCAGTTACGCGGCTGAGACGAGGCAAGAAGCCGGCTCAAACCGAGCCGGTGAACCAGGAGGTTGAGGCCGCGGCCGACCGTCAAACCTCGACTAGACCATCGCGCGGCAACATCCATGCGGAGATCGCCGCGGTTGATGCGGAGATCCGGTCGTTATCGCGCCAGCTGGCGGAGAAACTGAAGCAGCAGAATACTCAACTTCATAAAATGCTGGAGCGATTTGGCGGTCCTGACTCTTGATGCGTGATCCCAAAGCGTTGAAGCGCGACCTGGATCGTGACTTGACGAGAAGGGTACGGAAGACAGCCTATTGAAAGCGCAGAAGCATGGCTGCTAGCTGTGCGTGTTCAGCAGAGAGATGTTCCCGCAGCCGCGCTTTCAGCCGCCTGTTTTCCGCTTCAAGGGCGGCGAGATCGGTAGCCGAAGCGAATGCCTCCTGCGCATTGAGGCCACCTGCTGGCGCCGTTCGTGGCACGGTTTTGCGCTCGGATTGCACTGCGCGCGTTTTTATCTTGCGTACCGTCATGCGTTGAGGCGCAGGAGCCGGTGTTTCGGAAGCGGCAGGTGGCTGCCCGGCCGTTTCGGGCGGCCCATTTTCAACATCCTTCGCCATCGTGTTGTCTGCGAGCCGAACGTCAGTGACCTGCGATTTGGCCATTGGGGTCTCGGACTCCGAAGGTGAAGTCGAACACTGCAGCGCAGAGGGGACCTGAGGTGGCGCTTCCAACCGGGAAGCTGCAGCAGCCTTGGCCGCCTCTTTATCCGCTGACTGATCGAACAGATGTGCGGATTGCTCTTCGACCTGCCGCGCGACTGCCTTCAAATCCGTGTCAGCCCAGATTGACGCGGGCTTGTTTGCTTTAGTTTGCCGGGAACGCGACTTGAATTCAACGACGAAGCTGCGCTGCGGCATTCT
This sequence comes from Shinella sp. GW821-FHT11G07, assembly GCF_058808115.1. Classification (NCBI taxonomy): domain Bacteria; kingdom Pseudomonadati; phylum Pseudomonadota; class Alphaproteobacteria; order Hyphomicrobiales; family Rhizobiaceae; genus Shinella; species Shinella sp. GW821-FHT11G07. Next base: position 47,835 of record NZ_JBXARJ010000026.1, on the reverse strand, counting down.
CATGGGTCGATCTCACGTAAAGGATTGTGCGGTCCCCTTACGTGGGACGCGTCCAAAAAGCAATTCGCCGAGCTTTAAATGCCTCGGGAGGTAATCGTCCGTTTGGATCAATGCGCTTGAGAAGCTCGTCGTTCTCCGCGTGCAGCTTGCCGGTGAATCGGGAGCGCAAAGGCTCTAGTTTTCCGCTTCGAGTTAGCTGCCGGACCAACTCGGTCATTCGTACTCAAGGTCTTGTGTAGGCTGTGAATTTCCATATGAGTTGGGATTTTCACGGGGCCACCGGTTCTGATTCCATCAAGACCTAATGTAGCGGGCGAGAGACCGCGGAGTTTCCAGGCAGCTTGCTGCGCGGTCATGCCGCCGACAAGTTCGCGAATCGAATGCTACACCGCTCTCCTGTGGCTCCAGTGTCAAGCTCGTTAGCACTGCCCCAATGAACCAGGCACTTGATTGGTGCGGCGGAGAAAACTGTTGACCCGCATGCTGATTTTCCGGAGCCTCTTCTGAGCAAGCGTGCGCCAACAACCAGCAATAGCTACTGCAATGAGTGGCCCCGCTTCAATTTCGGATAAGTAGATCTCACGATTCCGGGATGTTCTCTCGGAAAATGACCTGAAGTCGCGGCGGGTGGTGGTCGAATTTCCCGCCGAGGATCGTGTTTTTCAGCATGGAAATGGCTTCGCGCGCCTCTACGCGCGGATTTTGGTCGATGACGGCATCGATGGTGCCGTCGAGAAGAAAGCGCTTGGTGCTCTCCGTCAGTTCGTGGCCGACGAAGATGACCGAGGATGCGATGCCGGTCTCCTGTAGCGCCAGGCCAATCCCGGCATTGCCGGCGCCGATATTGTAGATCCCGGAGAGATCGGGGTGGCGCTTGAAAAGGGAGACCGCTTCCTCATAGGCGCGTTGGCGGTCGTCGCGGACTTCGCGCAGTTCGACGACATCGAGATCTGGGAATTCTTCCGTGATGACGTGACGGAAGCCCATTTCGCGCTCTTCGTGCCCGCGATAAGACAGCGACCCGGCGAACAGCGCGATCTTCCGCTTCGTACCACTGCCGAGGAAACGGCCAAGCAGATAGCCGGCAAGCCTGCCTGCCGCACGGTTGTCGATGCCGACATACCCTGCGCGAGGCACGTGAAGGATATCGGAGACAAGCGTCACGATCGGCACGCCAGATAGCGAGAGTTCGCGCATGGCCTCTCGTACGGTGGGATGGTCGAGGGCGATGACGCCGACGCCCTGCGTTAGGCCCACCAACGAATTGAGCGTGCGTGCAAGCGTATCCGGATTAAAGCCTTCAATTGAGTGAACGCGGATGTCGAGGTCTTCCTGAAGGGCGCCCTGATTGACAAGCTGCGTGAGAAGGTTAGCGACGAAGGTGTTCGTGCCGGCCGGAAGTACGAAGTCTAGCCGAATTTTCCCGGCCGCAGTCGTCACTTCCGAGAACGGTCCGGTGAGATAGCCTAGTTTGCGGGCGGTCTCGAGCACGGCGTCGCGGGTCCGATCCCGCACGCCCTGACGATTGTTGAGGACCCTATCCACTGTCGCCGGTGAAACGCCGGCTTCACGGGCAATGTCCGTCAATGTCGAGCGCAAAGCGTGTCCTTCCACAAAATGACGCGAAATGATGTATTTCTCTCCATCCGAAATACAAGGGGTATGCGTAGGCAAATCAGCTTTTCCTCAGAAAACCACGCGTGTGGCGCGGGCCTAGCCCATCATTTTCCGTCAGTTTTCGCTCCTAGAACGCCTACTGACTTAAGCAATTGAAGCCAAAAGACGCAATATGAGGTAAATTGATGTTGACGCCAATCAATGATGCCGCCATTAATCATCACGCTGACGGGTGAGGAGACCTCTCGGCATGGAGGAGAACATCAATGAGCGAGTTTCTGACGGTCTCGCGCCGTGGCCTTCTGGCAGCCGGCGCGAAGACATTTGCATTGACTGCTGCGGTCGGAATTGCGCCGCAGTTCATCCGTCCAGGCCGGGCCTTTGCGGCCGACGCGCTCGCGCCCGGCATGATCGGCGGTCCGACCGGCTTCGAAGGGGCTGAGCGCTACCAGTACGGCGCCGACACGCCGGAAGGCCGCGCCGTCGAAGCTGCCAAGGCACTGAAGAGCGCCGGCAAGGCACCAGAGCGTATCGTGCTCGGTCTGTCCGACGGTTCGATCGGCCAGCTGACGCAGGCCTTCCCCGCCGGTGCGCCGTCCATCAAGGAGCTCTGGGAGAAAGAAACCGGCATCACCCTGGATATCGTCGGCGTGCCGAACGGCCAGGAATTCACCAAGACGATGCAGGATATCTCCACCAAGGGCGGAGCGTTCGACATTTATGCCGTGGAGTGGAACCGCCTCGGCGATCTCGTCGAAACGGCCGGCATCATCAAGCTCGACGACTATGTCGCCAAGCATAAGCCGGAATGGGACGATCCGGAACGCGGCTATGTCAACGGCGCCAAAGGCGTTTCGCTTCTCAACCAGTATCGCGGCTCGACCTACGGCGTTTCGCTCGACGGCGACTTCCAGACCTGGAACTACCGCACCGACCTGTTCAACGACGAGGCGGAGAAGAAGGCCTTCTCCGACAAATACGGCTATGCGCTCGCCCCGCCGCGCACCTGGAAGGAACACTCCGACGTTGCAGCATTCTTTCACCGCCCGGACAAGGGCCTTTTCGGCTCGACGGACCTGCGCAACCAGGGGTGGGGTTACACGAACTGGTACCAGCGCTTCGTTTCGATGGGTTCGCCCAACCAGTTCCTCTTCGGCGACGACGGCAAGGCTTTGATCAATTCGGAAGCCGGTTATCTCGCTACCCATGAGTATGTCGATTCGCTCAGCCACCATTCGCCGGACGCAATCTCGTGGGGCTGGCCAGAGCAGTACGGCAACTTCGCCTCGGGTGGTGCGGCGATGACCTGCGCCTTTTCGAACCTGCCGAAGTTCCTCGACAACAAGGCGAACGAGGGCTCCAAGGTCACCGGCAAGATCGGTTCCATGCTGCCGCCCGGCCGCGATGTCGGCGGCCAGCTCGTCAGCCGCTCTGTCCTGTGGCTCAACCTCTCGGCGTCAGTCTCGGCGCAGAGCAAACATCCCGAGGTCTGCTACCTGCTGCTGCAATGGCTCGGTTCCAGCCGCATCTATTCGTGGATGACGGCCAATCCGGGCGGCTACTTCGACCCGTTCCAGCTGTCGAACTTCGCCGACCCGCTGGTGCGCCAGACCTATCACGACTACCACATGGACGTCGTGCGGGAGACGGTGGCGCGCACCGTGCCCTCGATCAACTATCCGGGCGCGACCGCATTCCACAACGCGCTAGACGAAAACCTCATGGCAGCGCTGACCAAGGCGAAGACGCCGGAGGAGGCGATGGCCGATACCGAGAAGCAATGGCAGCGCATCGCGCGGCGCACGGGTGAGGACAAGCTGCTCGAAGCCATCAAGTCGAACAAGCAGGCGTGGCCGACGGTGCTCGATCCGCTGGCCGGCTGAGCCGGCATGACCCGATCGCCGGGCGGCCTGTTCGCCCGGCGCCTTCTTCCTGTTTTCGACAAGTGACCTTTGCGATCATGAACCGCTCGCTGACCTTCGAGATCTTCCGCTACACCACCATTCTTCTGGCGTTGGCGGTCACGCTCATTCCAACGCTCTGGATGGCCTCGATGGCCTTCAAGCCGATTGCCGAATGGTCTGCCGCCGGCGCCGACCTGACCTGGTGGCCGAAGAACCCGACGCTCGATAACTTCCGGTTCATCTTCGGAACCTCGACCTCGGATCTCATCGTCGCCCTCGATCGCACTGCGGGCAAGCCGATCCTCGCCTCGCTGTTTTCGGCCGTCTTCGGCACGCTGATTGCTATAACAGCGGGCACGGCGGGCGCCTATGGCCTGTCGCGGTTCGGTTCCGGGCGGAACTTGCCGTTGGCGCTCATCCAGCTGAGGCTCTTTCCCCCGATGGCGGTTATGATCCCCGTCATGATCATGTGGGCCTTCTTCGGCCTGGTCGATAGCTGGTGGGGCCTTGCGCTGATCTACGGCATTGTCACTTTGCCTTTCGCCTTTTGGCTGATGAAGACATTTTTCGACGATATGCCGCGCGAAATCGAGGATGCAGCACTCGTCGAGGGATGCTCTCGCCTGCGCGTTTTCCTGAAAATCACGCTGCCGATCATGCGCCCGGCACTCGCCAGCTCCGCGCTCTTCGTCTTCATCCTGAACTGGTCGGACTATCTCATCGCGCTACTTCTGACGACGCGCGAATGGGTGACCATCCCGGTCTACATGGCCTCGCTCTCGTCCTCCATGACCGGCCAGCTTTATGGCGCCAAGGCCGCGCTCGGCCTGATCGCCGCCGTCCCGCCTGTCATAATGGGCATCGCCATCCAGAAGCATCTGGTCCGGGGTCTGACCTTCGGAGCGCTCAAGCAATGAGCATACTCGCAACCGAGGAGAAAATCTCCGTGACCGGCGACCGTTCGACGCCTGAGACCCGCATCGAGGACGGTGGACGCCGCCTTGGCCTGATGCTGACGCTACCGGCCCAGCTATTGGTGCTCTTCATCGCGGTCTTTCCGCTCTTGATGCAGCTCTATATCAGCCTCACCGATTGGTCGCCGCTCGACGGCATCGGCTGGTGGCAGGCCTATGAACTGTGGAACAGCTTCGCCAACTATACCGACCTTGCAGCCGATAGCCGCTTCTGGGATGCCCTAGGTCGCACGGCGCTGGTTATGGCGATCTGCGTGCCGGCCGAATTCCTGCTGGGTCTCGGCCTTGCCATCCTCTTCATAGACAATTTCGTTGGCAAGCGCCTGTTCTATTCCGTCATGCTCATTCCCATGATGGTTGTCCCCGCCGTCGCCGGCTACATGTTCTTCATGCTGTTCCAGTCCGGCGGGCCGGTGAACGACATCGTCTCGACGCTGATCGGCCGCCCCTTCGCGCTCGCCTGGCTGTCGAGCCCCGGTACGGCGCTGATCGCCGTGATGATCGCCGATATCTGGCAGTGGACGCCGCTGATGTTCCTCATTCTGCTCGCTGGGCTCGTCGGCGTGCCTGAAGATCAGATGCGCGCCGCGACACTGCTCGGTGCGAGCTGGTCGCAGCGCTTCCGCACCATCGTCATGCCGAAGATGAAGACGATCATCATCATCGCGCTGTCGATCCGCGTCATCGAGAACTTCAAGATCTTCGACACGCTCTACATCATGACAGGCGGCGGGCCGGGTGTCGCGACGGAAACCATCTCCGTCTATATCTACAAGGTGACGCAGCAGGATCTGATCTGGGGCTATGTCGCAGCTATCGCGCTCGTCGTCCTGATCGCGCTTTCCATTCTCGTATCGCTTGCCATCAGCCGCATGAATGCGGCGAAGGAGGCTTGAGCCATGACCGCCATCCACCTTGAAAACCTGGTCAAGCGTTTCGGGGCCTTCACGGCGTTGAAGACAATGGATCTCGAAATCCGCGACGGCGAGTTCATGGCGCTGCTCGGCCCGTCCGGCTGCGGCAAGTCCACGACCATGAACATGATCGCCGGCATGGAGCAGCCGAGCGGGGGGCGTATCACCTTCGATGGCCGCGACATGAACGGCGTCGCCATGGGCCGGCGCGGCGTCGGCTTCGTGTTCCAGAACTACGCGATCTTTACCCATATGAACGTCTACGACAATCTGGCCTACGGCCTGAAAGTGCGTGGGACCTCCGCATCCGAAACCGACCGCCGCGTCAAGGCGATGGCCGATTTCCTGCAACTGACGCCGATGCTCGACAAGCCCTCGGCCAAGCTCTCGGTCAATATCCTCCAGCGCCTGGCGATCGGTCGCTCGGCCATCGTGGAACCGGCAATCTTCCTGCTGGACGAGCCGCTTTCCAATGTGGACGCGGCCTTCCGCGCCGTCATGCGCACCGAGCTCAAGCATCTCCAGCGCCAGTTCCGCCAGACCATGGTCTATGTCACGCACGACCAGCTCGAGGCGATGACCATGGCGGACCGCATCGCCGTTATGGATCACGGCGTTTTGCAGCAGGTCGGTACGCCGCTGGAGGTCTACAACGACCCCGTCAATCTGTTCGTCGCCGATTTCATCGGCTCACCGGGCATGAACCTGCTCAAGGGCGCGCTTGCCGATAGCGACCGCGGCCTAGTGATCGATCTCGGTGCGCTCGGTGTGACCGCGCCGCTCGATCCTGCGCTCTCTGCCGTGGCGCGGAGAAACGGCGTGCGTGAGATCGTCTATGGCTTCCGCCCGGAGCGTGTGGTGCTGGCGACAGCGGGGCAGGGACTTGCCATGCCCGTCACCTTCATCGAGCGCATCGGCGCGCGCACTGTCGTTCACTTCGGCGACGGGGAGCAGAGGGTGAAAGCCGTGTTCGACAATGATATCGCCGTCCAGACAGGCGAGACCGTCCATGTCGCTGTCGAGCCGGGCTTTGCCCGTCTGTTCGATGCCGCGACCGGCGTCGCGATCCGTGAGGTTTGAGCATGGCCGGTATTTCCTTCCGCAATGTCACGAAGCGTTTCGGCAAGACCCTCGCCGTAAACAATGCGAGCTTCGATATCCAGCCGGGCGAGTTCTTCTGTTTCTTCGGGCCGCCGCTTTCTGGAAAATCCACCGTGCTGAAGCTGATCCTCGGACTGGAGACGCCGGACGAAGGCGAGATCCTGATCGGTGGCAAGCCGGTCAACCGCATCTCGCCTGCCGACCGCAACGTGGCGATGGTGTTCCAGAACCTCGCGCTCTTTCCGCATATGACGGCGGGCGAGAACGTCCGCTTCCCGCTCGTCGAGCGCAAGGTGCCGGAGGACAAGATCCGTGCCCGTGTCGAGGCCGTCGCAGCGAAGCTTCATATTTCCCACCTGCTGCACAAGCCGCCGGCGCAGCTTTCCGGTGGCGAGCGTCAGCGCGTGGCGATTGCGCGCGCACTCGTGCGCGATCCCGTCGCCTATCTCATGGACGATCCGATTTCGGCGCTCGATGCGCGGCTGCGCGAGGAAACCCGCGTCGAGCTGAAACGCATCCAGCGCGATCTCGGCCAGACGCTGATCTATGTCACGCACGATCAGGAAGAGGCCATGTCGATCGCCGACCGTATGGCGATCATGGAAGAGGGCGAAATCCGCCAGATCGGTTCGCCGACCGACATCTACGATACGCCGGTCAGCCGCTATGTCGCCCGCCTGCTTGGCGCCCCCATGATGAACATCCTGCCCGCCGTGCGCGGCAAGGCGCTGGAAATGGCGGACGGCACGATCAGTTTGCCGCTCGAGGCGGTTCCGGATGGTGCCGCACATGTCGGCGTGCGCCCGGAAGACCTCAAGGTCGAGCCGTGGAACGATGCGCGTCCGGGGCGACCGGCCACGGTCTACGAGATCGAACCGCTCGGCGGCTACACCGTGGTCACGGTCGATACCGGGGCAGAAAAATTGAAGGCGCTGATGCGTGGCCAACCGGATATACGGCTGGAAAGTGCGGTGGCACTCAGCTGCAATCCGATCAAAGCCCATTTCTTCAATCAGGCGGGGGAGGCCGTCAGCCTGTGAACGAGCATATCAAACGGGAGGTTACCATGAGCGAAGCCAGGGGTTTTGCACCCGACCCGCAGGTGCGGGTGCGGGACTACAAGATCGGCTGCATCGGCGCCGGCATGATCATGGCGGAATGCCATCTGGCGGCCTACAAGGAGGCCGGCTTTCCGGTCGTCGCCATCGCCTCGCGCACGAAGGACAAGGCCGCGGCCGTTGCCGAGCGCTGGGGCATTGCGACCGTGCACGACACGCCGGACGCGCTGATCGCTGATCCCACCATCGACATTCTCGACATCGCCTTCCCGCCGGACCAGCAGCCGGAGCTGATCCGCAAGGCGCTCGCGCAGCCGCATATCAAGGGTATCCTCGCGCAGAAGCCGCTGGCGCTGACGCTGGAGGACGCCATCGAGTTGCGCGATGCCGCAGCCAAGGCCGGCAAGATCCTCTCGGTCAACCAGAACATGCGCTACGACCAGTCCATGCGCGTGCTCAAGCAGATCCTCGACAAAGGTGAACTTGGCGCGCCTGTCATGGCGACGATCGAGATGCGCGCCATTCCGCACTGGCAGACCTTCCTCGAAGACTATGACCGGCTGACACTGTCAAACATGAGCGTGCACCATCTCGACGTGCTGCGCTTCCTGTTCGGCGACCCCGAGACGATCACGACGCTGACGCGGGCCGATCCGCGAACGACATTCGCCCACAAGGACGGCATCACCGTCTCGACGCTTACCTTCCCGAGCGGCGTCATGGCCGTTTCCATGGAGGACGTGTGGTCCGGCCCGCGCGAAGAGGGTTTCGACAGCGACATCTACATCAAGTGGCGCGTCGAAGGCACGGACGGCGTTGCACAGGGCACCATCGGCTGGCCCGACGGTTCGCCCTCGACGTTGACCTATGCCTCGAAGACGACGACCGGCGGCAAGTGGGTCACGCCGACCTGGGACACGATGTGGTTCCCGCATGCCTTCGTTGGTGTGATGGAGCAGCTGCAATATGCGGTCAAATCCGGCGAGCCGCCGGCGCTCTCCGTCGCCGATAACGTCAAGACCGTGGCGCTGGTTGAGGCCGGCTACAAGTCGATCGACGAGGGCCGCACGGTCAGGCTTTCCGAAATTTCCATCAATTCATGAATAACGAGGGAGGATTCTCATCATGATGCAAACAGGTATTTTCACCGGCTATTTCCCCTATGCGCTGGAAGAGACGGCGAAGAAGATCCGGGCACTCGACTTCAACACCGTGCAGCTCGACATGCACTTCAAGGATATCGATCTCTCGGCGGGCCAGATCACCAAGGACAAGTGCGTCAAGATCCGCGAGACCTTCCGCGATCACCACCTGCCGATCTCCTGCATCTCGGGCTACACGAACATCATCCATCCGGACAAGGCCGAGCGCGAGCGCCGCGTCGGCTATCTGAAGGAAATCATCCGTAACGCGCGCCATCTCGGCACGCCCTATGTCATCTCGGAAACCGGCACCTACAACACGGAATCCGACTGGGTGCATCACCCGAAGAACAAGACGGAAGAAGGCTTCGAGGAATGCCGCAAGGTCATCGCCGATCTCGCCCAGCATGCCTATGACCACGGTGCGGTCTTCCTGCTCGAAACCTACGTGAACAACGTCGTCGGCTCCGTCGAGGAGACCGTCAAGATGTTTGCGCAGGTCGATCATCCCGGCCTCGGCTTGCTGATGGATCCGACCAACTATTTCGAGACGCACAATATCGACCGCATGGACCAGATCCTGAACCAGGTGTTCGATACGCTCGCCGACAAGATCAAGATCGGTCATGCCAAGGACGTGAAGCGGTCCGGCGACGACAAGTCGGAAAAGCATGCCGATATCGGCGATGCGGATGCGCTGGAAAGCCACACCTTCCGCGGCGTCGGCGAAATCGAACTGCCGGCCCCCGGCCTGGGTTCGCTGAACTACGATCTTTACCTCAAGCGCCTCAGTGAGAAGCACCCGAACATCCCCATGATCATCGAGCATCTCGACGAGAGCGACGTGCCGCGCGCCAAGAAATTCCTCGACGGCAAGCTGCGCGCGCAGGGCCTTTGACAATCCGGCGGCCGGGCTTCGGTCCGGCCGCCTCTCGAGACAGCATGACCTGCCTGGCAGGGAGAAGGAACAACACGATGGTCGAACTATTCGGGGAAGCGAAGTCGCGCCGCGATATCGCTGCCAGCGCAGGAAGTTTTTCGCAGTTTGCCGGTGTACGGCTGATGACCTTGTCCGACGGTCTCGAGCGCGGCATCCGCATGCTCGAGTTCCGCAGCGGCACGGGCCTGCGTTTCACGGTTCTGGTGGATCGCGCCCTTGATATTGCGGACTGCGAATATCGCGGCATGGCGATCGGCTGGCACTCGCCGTCCGGCTTCCGCCATCCGGGCCTGCACGAATACGAGGGCGAGGGCGGTCTCGGCTGGATGCGCTCCTTCTCCGGCCTGATGATCACCTGCGGCCTCGACCATATCCTCTTCATGTATGACGAGCCGGCCGACCACTATGTCTATGGTCCGAAGAAGACGGTGAAGCATTCCATCCACGGCCGCGTCGGCACCATCCCCGGCAAGCTGGACGGTTACGGCGAGCGCTGGGACGGCGATGATTGTTTTCTCTGGTGCGAAGGCACCGTCACGCAGGGCACGGTGTTCGGCGAACACCTCGAACTGAAGCGCCGCATCGAGATCAAGGCCGGCACCAACGATATCCGCATTTCCGACAGGGTGGCCAATCGGGGTTTCTACTGCACGCCGCACATGTTCTGCTACCACATCAATGTCGGCCATCCCGTGCTTGCCGAGGGCTCGCGCTATCTGGCACCCGTGCGCGACGTCGTGTGGGCGGCGCATGCCGGAGCGGATTACGAGAAGCAAGGTGTGGGCTACCGCGCCATGCCGGCGCCACAGTTCGGTTTCCACGAGCAGGTTTGGCAGCATGAAATGGCGGCGGATGAAAATGGCGAGGTGCCCGTGGCGCTGGTCAACGACCGTCTCGGCCTCGGCTTCGAAGTCATCACCCGCAAGGACCAGTTCCCCTGCATGTACGAATGGCAGAACCTGCAGGCCGGGCAATATGCTGTCGGCATCGAACCTTCGACCAACCATGTGCTCGGCCACGGTGCCGCGCGGGAGCGTGGCGAGCTGATCTGGCTAGAGCACGGCGAAGAGCGCCACTACGACACGACGTTCCGCATCCTTCCCGATGCCGCAGCGATTGCGGCGAGCGAGGCCAGGATTACGGCGATCGCCCGTCAGCCGGATGCCGATTTCCCAGAGCCTTCCGGCAACCATGTCCCTCTGGAGGGCCGGTCATGAACATGCAGGCGAAGCAGCTAGTGCAGAAGGAAAGCCCCATGATCTCGGTTGCCGGCAAAGTCATTCTGTATACCGGCGCGGCTGGTGGGCTTGGTGCGGAAACGACGCTGAATTTCCTTCGGGCCGGGGCGACGGTTGTCGCGCTCGACAACGATCCCGCAAAGAATGCCGCCTTGCAGGCATCCGCCAACAAGGAGGGCCTCGAAAACCTGGTGATCCGGGCCATCGATCTTTCCGATCTTTCGGCCCTGCGTTCGTGTCTGGAAGATCTTTCGCGCGAGGTCGGCGGGTTCGACGTCGTCATCAACAATGCGGCGATCTATCCTTCGAAACCCTTCGAGGACTATTCGATCGAGGAGATGCAGCGGGTCCAGCGCATCAATGTGGATGCCGGCATCGTCTGTGTTCAGGTCGCCTTGCCGCATATGCGCGATCGCGGCTGGGGTCGTATCATCAACATCGCCAGCGTCACGTCCAATGGCGGATGGGCCAATCTCTCGCCTTACGTCCAGTCTAAGGGCGCGCTCATCGGTCTTGCACGCGCCTGGGCGCGTGAATTCGGCGCCTATGGCATCACGGTCAATGCGGTGTCGCCCGGCGCTTTCCCGACGGATGCGGAAAAAATTCATCCCGATCCGGAGGGCTATACCCGCTTCGTGCTGGATCATCAGGCGATCAAGCGGCGCGGCAGTGCCAGCGACATCGCCAACGCCCTGATGTTCCTCGCCTCCGACGCCGCCGGCTTCATCACCGGACAGACGCTGAACGTCGATGGCGGCTGGGTGATGAACTAGCGCTGCGGTTGCGAATATGCCATGTCGGGGCGCAGGGCATGGCCGTGCCCATGATGATGCCTGTCGCCCTGGAGTTTTCGCGTGAGCCAGTCACTCTACCTCGCCGTCGGATCGCTCAATCGCGAGGCGCCCTATTTCCAGGGCGCACGCGGCGAGGGCCTCACCATCTTCTCCTTCGACGAGGACGCGCTGGAATGGGCGCGCCTTGCCGGCACGTCGACCATCGACAATCCCACATTCCTCAGCATCGATGCGGCCTCCGGTGTCGTCTATGCCAATTCGGAAGTGTTCGGCTGGCATGAGGGCACGGTCAGCGCCTTCCGCTTTTCGCCTGAAACGAACGCACTGACCTATCTCAACAAGCAGCCGACGCTCGGCAGCATCGCGGCGCATAACATGGTGTCGCGTGACCGGCGCTTCGTGCTGGTCGCTAACTACTCGATGGGCGGTGATGGGCCGGACCAGTCGGTGGCGGTATTCCCGATCCGGGAGGATGGCGGTCTGGCGCCGGCGGTAGCATCGGTGCGGCTCGATGGTCCACTCGGCCCGGTCGCCGACCGCCAGGAACGACCGCATGCCCACATGGTAAGCGAGGTTCCGGAGGGCGGTGCGGTGCTGGTTGCCGATCTCGGCCTTGACCAGGTTGCAGAGTACAAGATCTCCGGTGACGGCAAGCTCGCGCAGGTCGCCAGCGTGGCGCTGCCCGCAGGCGCCGGACCTCGCCATATCGCGCAGCACGCGAACGGTCGTTTCGTCTATGTTTCCAACGAACTGGATTCCACCGTGACTTTCGTCCTGCGCCAGGCGGGCAAAATGACGGCGAAGCAGACGCTGCCGACCATCCGGCCCGGCATGGAATCCCATGGTGCCGACATTCATCTGTCGCCGGACGGGTGTTTCCTCTATTGTTCCAACCGGGGCGAGGACAGTATAGCGTGTTTCATGGTCGATCAGACGACGGGACAGTTGGCGCTGCAGGACATCACCCCTTCGGGCGGCAAGACGCCCCGCAATTTCGCGCTCACGCCGAGCGGCCGCCATGTGCTGGTCGCCAACCAGAATGGTGATGCAATCGTGATCTTCCGGCGGAACGAAGAGACGGGTGCGCTGACGGACAGCGGAAAGCGCATCGAGATCGGTACCCCGGTATGCGTGAGGCCCTTCATCCTGTGACGGACGAAAAGCAGCCTGCAAAACGAGGCCGCCGCAAGGGCGCCGGAGTGACGATGGCGGATGTCGCTGCCGCTGCCGGCGTCTCCATGCAGACGGTTTCGCGCGCGCTGCGCTTTCCCGACACGGTAACGCCGGAAAACCGCAAGACAATCGACGACGCGATCCGGAAGACGCATTACGTCCACAATCTCGCGGCAAGCCACCTCGCTTCGCACAAGAGCAACACGGTCGCCGCCGTCATTCCGACACTCTCAGCCTCCGTCTTCGCCGAGACGATGCAGCATTTCTCCGAGGTCCTGCATCGCGAAGGCTACCAGATCTTTCTCGGCAATACCGACTACCGGCTGGACCGCGAGGAGGAAGTGATCCGCAGCCTGCTCGGGCGGCGGCCGGACGGTGTGTTTCTGATCGGCACGCACCACACCCGTGCCAGCGTGGCCATGCTGAAACGCGCCGGCATTCCGGTCGTCGAGGGTTGGGACATGACGGAAAAGCCGATCGACCGGCTCGTCGGCTTTTCCAATACGGCGGCCATTTCCGAGATGGCGCGGCATCTCGTGCGCTCCGGCCGGACGAACATCGTCTTTGCCGGCGTACTGCGCAAGGGCGACAGCCGCGCGGCCGAGCGGCGGGATGGCTTTGCCGCAGTCATGGAAGAACTTTTTCCCGGCAAGACGCCGCGCATTTCCATATCACGCGACCTGCCTTTGACCATGGCCTCCGGAGCGGACCTGCTGCGCAAGGCGCTCGCGCGCTATCCCGAAGCCGATGCCGTGATGTTCTCGAGCGATATCATCGCCTCGGGCGCGCTACAGGAAAGCGTGCGTATCGGGCTGAAGGTGCCGGAGCGCCTTGCCATTACCGGCTTCGGCGACTTCGAACTTGCCCGGCATCTCATCCCATCGCTGACGACGGTCTCCGTGCCCTCGGCGGAAATCGGCCGCGAGGCCGGGCGTCTACTTCTGGAAGGCATGCGCGGCATCGAATCCGAAACCACGCTCATCGATATGGGCTTCAAGCTGATGATCCGCGACAGCGGCTAGAATGCCGGAATTTCCGGCCGGTGCTCGAAATCGGTGAGCACCTCGCAGCCGGTTGCCGTCACGCGCAGCATATATTCGAGCCGCACGCCGCCGATTTCCGGATCAAGCGCGGTCGGTTCCACCATGATCACCATGTCTTCTTTCAGCGTCTCGCGTTCATAGGCGACGAGGCGCGGCCATTCATGCACGCCCGTGCCGATCGAGTGACCGGAATGGTGCGCATAGGAATAGCCATGCCGGCTGATCGCTGCCTGCAGGCTCTGGTCGAGCGCGTCGATACCGAGCCCCGGACGAACGGTTTCCATCGCCAGGTCCAATGCGGTGCGGGCGGCGCTGAAGAGCGTTTCGAAGCCGGACGATGGTTGCCCGATCATTGCGGATGCACAGCTGTCGCCCCAGTAACCGGCGACGCGCGGTGCGAGATCGCAGATCAGCGGATCGCCTCTTTCGAGGATGCGGTTGCCTGGCCATCCCATGAACTGCGACGTACGCTCGCGTCCGGAGATCAGGTCGCCGGTCACGGGCAGCCGTTCGCCGGCCCGGGTTTCCATGGCCAGGCGGACGGCGGCGAACACGTCAAGTTCACTCATCCCGGCACGGGTGGTTGAAAGGAACGCCTTCTGGCCCTCTGAGGCTGTCAGCGCCGCTTCGCGCAACAGGGCGATTTCGGTTTTGGTCTTGATGGCGCGCTGGCGCCGGAAGGCCGGTTCTACGGGAACGATCGGATTGCCTTCCAGCAGCGGGAGGATCGAGGCGGGTAGAGCGTGGCGCTCGACCGCGATTTTTCCACCGACCTTGAGGCGTTGCAGCAGGGCCTTCGCCTCCGAAACATAGTTCGCGAAGATATCGGTCGGTTCCTTGAACGAGAAGCCCGTATAGGTGACGACGAGATCGGCCCAACTCTCGGTTCCTGCCTCCAGATTGGTGACGAGCAGCCCGGTTTCACCGTTCACACCGACGATGCCGAGGCTGGGGCCGCCTGCGAAAGGCGAAGGGCCGGCCTCGATGCCGGAGATATGGCCAAGCGCATAGGCGACGCCGTCGGGACTGGTAAAGAGGCCCCAGTCCGCGCCGGATTCTCTGATCGCGGCGATGGTTTTTGCGAGCCGTTCGTCCATGGGGCTCTCCTCAGATCAGGTTGCGGATGTGCTGGTCGCGTCCGTAAGCCGCAACCAGCAGGAGGATCAACAGGCCGAGTGCGGACTGGACCAGCGCTTCCGACAGGCCAAAGCCGATCAGCAGCGTGCGCAGTTCGACGAGGACGATGGCGCCAGCGACCGTGCCGACGAAACCGCCGCGTCCGCCGATCAGCGCGGTGCCGCCGATCACCACCGCTGAAACCGTCTGGAACAGATAGGGCGTGCCGACGGTTGCGCTCGATGAACCCGTAAATCCGACAAGCAGGATGCCCGCAAGGGCGGCGAAGGCCGCGCTGAGTGCAAACGTCGTCGTCCACATCGCAACCGGTCGCACGAGGGCAAGTTCCGCCGCCTTCAGGTTGGAGCCGAGCGCATAGAGGCGACGACCGTAGACCGTTCGCTGCAAGACAAAGACGCATCCGAGTGTCAGCGCAAGCGTGAATGGGATCAGCCAGGGAAAGGGCAGTGGGCCGATCGTTCCGCCAAGCGACACGAAGTCATTGATAAACGGCGGCGCCGAGCCGGTAGGAAGGCCGCGTGTCCAAAGCTGCACGGCGGCCTGAACGATCGTGCCGACGCCGAGCGTGACGATCAACGGGTGGATCGAGAGGCCAGCCGATAGCGCGCCGGACACCGCGCCGATTGCGCCAGCGCAGGCGATGACGATGAGAAAGGCCGGTAAAGCCGGCATGCCGCTGCCATAGAGGCTGGCGAAGACGACGTTGGCGAAACCGATCACGAAGGGGATCGAAAGGTCGATGCCGCCGAGGATCATGACGAGTGTCTGGCCGAGGGCAGCGATCGCCAAGAGCGATGCCAGGATCAGCATGGCACGCACCGAGAACGCGCTGCCGAAGCCCGGAATGAAGATCGTTCCGAGCAAGAAGACGACGACCACGCCGATGAAGGCGATCAGGGCGCGGTTGGAGAAGAGGGCGGTCGTCATCGGCTGGCCTTCCAGGTCTGGAACCGTGCTTTGAGCGTTTCGGAATTGAGGCAAACGGCGAGCACCAGCACGACGCCATAAGCGGCCTGCAACATGAAGGTGGAGACGTTGAAGGAGGTCAGCACGTTCTGCAGCAGGAAAATATCGGCCCCGCCGATGAAGGCTGCCGCCAGCCCGCCGACGCCGCCGGCGAGACTGACGCCGCCAAGGGCGGCCGCCGCAATTGCGATCAGCGTATAGCCGGGCCCGATGTTCGGGTCGCCCGAACCGATCAGCGCGGTTAGCGCAAGGGCGGCGACACCGGCGACCAGACCGGAAAACACATAGGCGAAGAAGCGGATGACGGGCACATTCACCCCGGCGGTAAACGCGGCGCGATCATCGCTGCCGACGGCCATCAGAAGCTCGTAGAATGGCAACCGCTTGAAGAAGAGCCAGGCGACGATGACGACACCGACGGGGATGAAGGACAACGGGCCTGAAAGCGCAGACAGCCATCCCGGCACGGTGCCGGAGGGCGAGGGCAGAATGGAGAGCGCAAGGCCGCTATAGATAAGATAGGTGGCGAGGGTCGCGACGATCGGCTGGATGCGCAGGATCGCGGCCAGGAAGCCGTTCAGGGCACCGGAGGCAAGCCCGAGCAGGAGAGCGGCCGGAACGATGATCCAGGGCGAGGATATGCCGAGATCGCCGATGACCACCTTGATGAGGATGACGTTGATGAGGCCCATGAGTGGACCGACCGATACGTCGATGGAGCCGCGACCGGCGAGGAACGGCAGCGTCGTCGCCATGGTTGCAAGGATCATCGGGGCGGCGAGGCCGAGCACGGTCGGCCAGTTTGCCGGCGAGAACCGAACGGGGTTGAGGACGGCGTTGAGCAGAATGAGTACACCGAAAAGGATCGCTGCGAGGCGTGTCTCGCTGCGATCCCAGAAGCGCGGTTTGTTAAATGTCATCGGATCGGTGCTCATGCCTGTGTCCTTCCTGGCCGAACATGGCGGCCATGACGCGGTCCATCGACATGGAGGCGCGGTCGAGAACCGTGCTGCATTCGAAATCCCGGAAGATCGAGACCGTGTCGCAAAGCGTGAGGATTTCCTCGATCTCGCTCGAGAGGATGACGAGGGCGATGCCGTTTTCGGCCGCAAGTTTGCGGAATGCTTCGTAGAATTTCAGGCGCGTGTTGAGATCGACACCGCGCGTCGGGTCGTTGAGCAGCATGACGCGCGGCTTGAGCGCGAGCAGGCGCGCCAGCAGTACCTTCTGCTGGTTTCCACCGCTGAGTGCTGAAATCGGTGCATCGGCCGAGGGATAGCGGATGGACAGGAAGTCCGTGTAGGCGGCGAGTTCGTCCTTCAGGCGCTTGCGGTTCAGGATGCCGGCCAGTGAAAAACGCGGCATGGACGGTATTGCGAAATTGTCCAGCACGGAGAGCACGGGGAAAATGCCGGTCGCCCGCCGGTCGCGCGGCAGAAAGACAACGCCGTGCCGCGCCGCTTCGTAGTGATCGCGATAGCCGAGCGGGCCGCGATCTGTCGTCTCGACGGTAATCGCGCCTTCGGGGATCCGGCCGAGGCCGGCCAATGCCAACAGGAATTGCTCCTGCCCATGGCCTTCGAGGCCGGCGATGCCGGTGATCTCGCCGGCACGGATCGCGCCGGACAGCGGCGCCCTTCCGGGCGCGAGGACGAGGTTATCGTAGCGCAGAAGGATGGTGTCGTCAGGCATGGATCACCGCCTCCGGGGCCATGAGCTTCAGGAGCCTCTCGGCGGTAATGCAGTCCCGCTCGAGCGTTTCGACGATGTGCCCGCTTCTGAGCACGGTGACGCGGTCGGAGAGACGGCGTACCTCTTCAAGACGGTGCGAAATGAAGATGATGATGTTGCCGGCAGCTGCATAGTTTTCGATCGCATTGAAGACGAGATCGCGGTCGGCATAGTCGAGGGCGGCCGTCGCCTCGTCGAGCAACAAGATGGACGGCAGGCGGACGAGGGCGCGGGCGAGAACGATGAGTTGCTGGCTTGCAAGCGGCAGTTCGCCCGCCTGCGCCGACAAGGGAATGGGGAAACGCGAGATTTCGGCAAGCAGCGCCTGGGCGAGCGGCGCGCGCGCGGATTTCGCGATCCGCCGCTTGAGCGGGCCGTCATAACCGAGAAAGATGTTTTCGATAACCGTGCGATGTGGCGCGATCAGCACTTCCTGGAAGACCGTGGAAAGGCCGAGATCGTGCATGTCGCGCGGCGTGCGCGGGTTGATCGCGAGACCGTTCAGGGAAACGGTGCCCTCGCTTTGCGCAACGACGCCGGAGAGGATCTTGAGCATTGTGCTCTTGCCGGAGCCGTTCTCGCCAAGGATCGTGTGGATGCCGGCCGTGAACGTTACGGATGCGTCGCTGAGGGCCAACGTCTCGCCATAGCGCTTGGTCAGGTGGCTGACCGAGAGCTCGACGCTGCCCCCGCGATGGGGCGTTGCCCCGCCGTTCTCGGCGACGACGCGATGGATCCGGGACGTCGTGACCGCCAGTCCGGATTGCGGATGTGTCGTAGCAAGCATTCACAGCAGCCTTCTCATTGCCGAACGCGGCGGGACCACCGCCGGGCATCCGGCGGTGGTCCTCGCACAGGCGATTACTTCGCGCAGGAGGCAGGGACCTTGGCGAAATCGTAGAGCGGCGTAGCCTGGCCGCTCGAGAAATAGCCGTTGAGCAGCTCTTCCGAGAACGGGTCCTGCGGCGGGATCGGGAAGATCGCGGCCGAATCCGGCTTCATGCAGTCCTTGTACCAGGTCGGCAGGTCGGCCTGCGTGATGGTGGGCATCGGGGCGATGATCGTGTTCACGATCGGCTTCTGGCCTTCGATGATGCGCAGGGCGACGCGGAACGCGTTCTGCGCGGCAACATGCGGCGAGACCTCGCCGCCGTAGAATTTAAAGGTGTCCTGGTTTTCGTGCCAGAAGCCGAGCGCATCGCCCGAAATGGAGCCTGCGATCAGCGGGAGAGGCCGGCCGGCCTGCTGAAAGGCCTCGGCAATGAAGCGGGCCTCGCTGCCGGTGGACCACACCGCATCGATCTGCTGCGGCGTCGTTGCCAGCGCCTGCAGAACGGCGGACTTGGTGGTCGTGCCGGTCCATTCGCCGCTCACCTTGCGGGCAATCGTCAGATTGCCGCTTTCGGCAACGGCCTTGTCGAGGCCTGCATTTTCCTGCTGCACCAGCGGGTGACCGGAAATGCCTTCGACCTGAAGGATGGTGCCGCCATTGGGCAGTGCCTCGGCTATGCCCTTGCCCATCTGGTAGCCCCAGAGGTTCTGGTTGTGCATGACATTGATGGCAGCGGGCGTCGTCACCGCGCCTGCGGACGTGATGACGGGAATGCCTGCCTTCTGCGCGTCTTCGATGACGGCATTGAGCGCCGTCGAGGAGCCGGCAATCGTTGTGATGACCGAGCAGCCGCGTTCGATGAAGGCGCGGATCTGCGAGATCTGCTGCGTGGCGTCGCCGTTGGAGTCGGAAACGATGAACTCCGAGACGTCGCCGGCTTCCTTGGCGCCGTTGACGAGACGGGCGAGCTCGTCATTGAAGGTCACGCGCCAGGGATTGCCCATATAGGATTCCGAATGGCACCAGCGCCACGGCTTGGCTGGTGCTTTGAAGTCGGCGAGTGCGCCCTGCGCCACATCGACGGCGTCGGTGTAGAGCGCACGCACGTTTTCCGGCAGAGCCTGCAATGCATCGGACCGGGCGTCTGAGTATGCGGGTACTGCGGCCGACGAAAGCAGCGCGGCGGCAAGCAAGCTCAGGCGTAAGCCTGATTGAAACGTCTTCATTGATTTCCTCCTCCAGCGGCACTTGGGCCGCTCCACCTTTACCAATGAATTATCTATTCATCACGTATCCGTTGGTCAATGTCAAAGTTAGCGCTCATTAGGTCGCGCTTGATAACTGCGATTATGATGCGATAATTTTGCCGGCGCAATTCAAAAATAGTTAGCGCTCACTCTGGACAGGCCAAATTTATCCGCTAAGTTCCCGCCAACTTAAAGACTTGCAGGAGAGCGACCGAATATGGGTGTTTTGTCGGGTATCAGAGTTCTGGATTGCTCTATCGCCATGGCGGGACCGTTTGCGGCCCAGCGGCTTGGCGATCTGGGGGCGGACGTGGTCAAGGTCGAACCGACGACGGGTGAATGGCAACGCCATGTCGCGGCCGGCGGCGCTGGCGGTAATCGCGTCAACGTCTCGTTTTTGTCGCTCAATCGAAACAAGCGTTCGCTTGCCGTCGACCTCAAGTCGGACGACGGCAAGAAGGTCTTACTGGATCTCGTGAAGACGGCTGACGTCTTCCTGCAGAACTATCGTCCCGGCGTCGCCAAGCGCCTCGGCGTCGATTACGAAACGCTGTCGAAGATCAATCCGCGACTCGTCTATGTGTCGATGTCGGGCTATGGCGAAGACGGCCCCTATGTGAACCGTCCGGGACAGGATCTCGTTCTCCAAGGCATGTCCGGCGCCATGCTGTCGGCCGGCCGTGAGGGCGAGCCGCCGACGGCCGCCGGTCAGTATCTCGTTGATGCGATCACAGCTTATACGGCCTTCGAAGGCGCGCTTGCCGCACTGTTTCATCGTGAACGGACCAGTGAGGGCCAGCTTGTGCAGGTCAACATGCTGGATGCCATCACGACGATCCAGATGCAGGAGCTTTCGGTCTTCACGGTGGGCGGCAAACCGCAGCAACGCTCCGCCGAGCCGCATGCCCATGTCTACATCCGCGCACCCTACGGCGCCTTCGCCACCAGCGACGGTTTTATCATCGTCGCCTTCCCGAAGCTGAAAACGCTGGGTGAGGTGATCGGTGAAGACAGTTTCCTGACGATGGACGACGAGGTCGATAGCTGGGCACGGCGCGACGAAATTTTCGCCAAGACCCGCGACCGGCTGAAGGCCCGGTCCTCGGCCGAGTGGCTCGAATTGCTGCGCGCCGCCGATATCTGGTGCGGCCCGGTCTACGGCTATGCCGATCTCGTCGAGGACGAGCAGATCAAGCACAACGGCACCTTCGTCGATTACGACCATCCGACGGAAGGCCGGGTCAAGACGCCGGGCTTCCCGATCAAGTTTTCTAAAACCCCGTCCACCGTCGAGCGGGGCGCGCCCGTTACCGGCCAGCACACGCACGAACTGCTGAAGGAGGCCGGCTACGACGATGCGGCGATCGCCGCGCTCGTGGCGAATGGCGCCGTCGCGACGGGAACGATCTGACCATGGCGACGATCAAGGCACTGACCTGGGAACATCCGCGCGGGTTCAACGCACTCGCCGCAGCCGCAAAGCAGGACGAGGTCATCGCGGCCGGCCTCGATATCCAATGGGAAAAGCAGCCGCTCGAAGGGTTCGAGTCGCATCCGATCGCCGACCTCTGCGCGCGTTACGATCTCGTCGTCCTCGACCATCCGCATGTCGGCGAAGCGGTCGGCGGTAAATGCCTGCAATCGCTCGAAAGCGTGTTCGGTGCCGATGTGGTCGAGGCGCTTGCCGCCGAAAGCATCGGTCCGTCCCTGTCGAGCTATCGCTATGCCGGCCAGCATTGGGCATTGCCGCTGGATGCCGCGGCACAGGTAATGGCGCTGCGCGCCGATCTCGTCGAAGGCGCCGCACCGGAGACCTGGGCGGCCGTTGCCGATCTTTCCCGCCGTACCGGCAAGGTCGCCCTGTCGCTGGCAGGGCCGCATGCGGCCCTGAGTTTCCTGTCGATTGCCGCCGCCTATGGCGAGCCGCCGGCCGAAGCGGACCCGGATGTCCTGATCTCCGCAGAAGCCGGGACTGCGGTCTATGACCTGATGGCGGAACTGGCGTCGCGCAGCCCGCGTGTCGTCAGGGAAAAGAACCCGATCGGCATTCTCGGCCATATGGCCGCGTCTGATGACGTGGTGCTGTGCCCGCTCGTCTATGGCTATGTGAACTACTCGGCGCCCGATGTCGGAAAGCCGGTCGCCTTTGCGAATGCGCCGCGCCGTGTCGCGGGCGGTCGCCCCGGCTCCACGCTCGGCGGAACCGGCATCGGCATCTCGAAGCGTTGCGATCCAAGCCCGGAACTGAAGGCGCATCTGCTCTGGCTGATGAGCCGTGACGCGCAGATCAATTTCATTCCCGCCCATGACGGCCAGCCTTCGCGGCGGGAGGCCTGGTTCGACAATGGCGTCAACCGGCGCTGGAACGGCTTCTACCGTCAGACGGCGGAGACAATCGAGGTGGCTTACGTGCGCCCGCGCCATGAAGGCTACATCGCCTTCCAGACCAAGGCATCCGCGCTCTTGCGCGACGCATTCGAAACAAACGCGGCGGCCGCGAGCGTGCTCGCCCAACTGCAGGACCTCTACCGCGCCCACAGGCGTGGCGGTGAGGAGCGATAGGAGACGACATGACGGAGGAGATCATTTTCGAGGTGGACGGCGCGATCGCGACGATCACCCTGAACCGCCCGGCCAAGCTGAACGCCGTCACGCCCGAAATGGCCGAGGCCATCGTGGCGGCGGTCGAGGAATGCAACGACAGTGACACGATCCGCTGCGTCATCCTGACGGGTGCCGGCGCGCGCGCGTTCTGTGCGGGCTCCGATATCCGCGAACTGGATACTTACGAGACGCCCTGGCAGTTCCGCAACCGCGAGGACTATTGCGATGCCATTCACGCGCTGCTGAAGCCGACGATCGCCGCCGTCAACGGTTATGCCTTCGGCGGCGGGCTCGAAACGGCCATGGCCTGCGACATTCGCATCGCCTCGTCCAACGCGCAGTTCGCCGCGCCCGAAATCAAGCTCGGCTGGATCGGTGGCGGTGGCATGGCGGCAGGCCTCGCACATTCGATCGGCCCGTCGAATGCGGCATTGATGATCATGACGGGCGATCCCGTCAGCGCCGACAAGGCGCAGCAATGGGGCCTCGTCAGCGATGTGGTGAGTTCCGAGGACCTGCTGCCGCGGGCACGGGCCATCGCGGAAACGATCGCCTCCCGCGCGCCGATCGCGGCGGAAACCGCCAAGCTCAACCTCAAGGCCGCAGCCTCGATGCCACATGAAAAGGCTGTCGAATACGAGCGCGACCTCCAGACGATCTGCTTTGCGACCGCCGACGCCCAGGAAGGCCGCCAGGCCTTCAAGGAGAAGCGCCCGCCGGTCTTCCGGCGGCGATAGGAGCGCGCCATGAATACGGGACTTTCCACGCTCAAGCGTCTCGGGCGCCACCGCGAAGCATCGGTTCTCCTGATGCTTTTCGTAGTCGCCGCCTATCTTTCCTTTGCAAGCGAGTATTTTCTCGCGCCGCGCAATCTTTTGAACATCGGCAGGCAGGCGTCGGTCGTCGCCATCGTGGCGCTCGGCCAGGCGCTGGTCATCATCGGCCGCGGCATCGATCTGTCGGTCGGTTCGGTCATCGGCCTTTCTGCCGTGGTCGCGGCCGTCGTCATCAGGGATACGGGGCTGGAAAGCGTCGGCCTCATCGCGGGTCTTCTCACCGGCCTCGGCTGCGGCATCGTCAACGGCCTGCTCTATACGCGGCTGAAGATCAATCCGTTCATCGCCACGCTCGGCACCCTGTCGGTCGCGCGCGGTATCGCGCTCCTGATGACGGGCGGCATTCCGGTTCCGATGGGCGGCTTTGCCGAATTCGTCGGCGCGGGCCGCATCGCCGGCATCCCGGTCTCCTTCCTGCTGATGATTGTTCTGGCCGTCGTCGTGCATGTCTTTTCCGTGCGCACGGTGCGCGGCCGCGAGATTTACGCGATCGGCGACAATCCGAAGGCGTCGCGCCTCGCAGGCGTCGATCTGAAGGCGACGCGCCTCTTCATTTTCGCCTTCTGCGGCCTACTGGCCGGTCTCGGCGGAATCATCCTGTCCGGCAACCTGGCAAGCGCTGATCCCAATCTCGGCGTCGGCTACGAACTCGACGTTATCGCCGCAGTCATCCTCGGCGGCACGGCGCTCAGCGGCGGTCGGGGCTCGATTGCGGGCGTCGTCATCGGCGCGCTGCTGATGGCGCTGCTCAACAATGCTTTCGTGCTGCTCGGCATTTCCGCCTACTGGCAGGTCGTCACCAAGGGGTTGGTGATCATCTTCGCCGTGGCGTTGGACGGCCTGCAGCGCGGCAGCGAAGACGATTGATCAACCTAGTGGAGGAGATGAACATGATCAGAAAAATCACGAAATTGACGGCTGCGGCCGCATTCGGTGTCGCATCGGTATTTTCCGTGGCGAACGCGGCGGAACCGCCGAAGGGCGGCACGGTCGCCGCCGCCGAAAACACGAAGGGGCCGATCAAGATTGCCTTCCTGTCATTCCAGAACAATCCGTTCTGGACCCCGGTGACCGACGGCGCCAAGGCCGCCAACGACTATCTGAAGGGTTTCAACGCTACGGTCGATTTCGTCGATCTCGGCAACGAGCTTTCGGCCGAAGCGGTCGTCGCCGGTATCGAGGGCGCGCTGGCCAAGCAGTATAACGGCATCGTGGTCGTTCCGATCTTCGACGGCACGGCCCGCATCATCAACGAGGCGACGGAAGCCGGCGTGCCGGTCTTCAACATCGTCGCGGAAGGGGCCGCTCCCTCCGAGCGCCTCGCCTTCATCGGCCAGGATGCGACGTCCGCTGGCGAGCAGATCGGCAAGTTCATCCAGGAAAAGATGAACGGCAAGGGCAAGCTCGGCGTGATCACTGGCTATTTCGGCGCCACTCAGCACACCCAGCGCATGAACGGTGCTGTCGACTATCTGAAGGCCAATGCGCCAGATATCCAGATCGTCGGCCCGTTCGAGAACAAGGACAAGGCGGAAGAGGCCTATTCGCTCGTTCAGGACATGATGACGTCCAATCCCGATCTGTCGATGGTCTATGTCACGGCGGGTGGCCCGTTCGGCGCGGCGAAGGCCGTCAAGGACCTCGGCCTGACCGGCAAGGTTGGTGTCGTCGGCTTCGACCATACGCCTGACAACATGCAGTATCTCAAGACCGGCGAGATGGTCGGACTGCTCGACCAGGCGCCTTACCAGCAGGCTCTGGATGCAAGCGTGCTGCTCTATAACTACCTCGCCGCCGGCACTGAGCCGCCGGCCAAGGTCATCCCCGTCGTCGGTAACCTGCTGACCCCCGCCGATGCCAAGTAACGTCATCGAAAACACGACCGGCGCGCCTCGCGCCGGTCACGGTCAGCCGCTCGTTCGTGCCCGCGCGGTCGCAAAGGCCTTTTCCGGCAATGCGGTGCTGCATTCCGTCGATCTCGATCTCCATCCGGGCGAGGTGGTCGGGTTGCTCGGGGAAAACGGCGCCGGCAAATCGACGCTGATGCATATCCTGTCCGGCGGCCTCACGGCCGATTCCGGCACCTTCGATCTTGCCGGCGAGCCGGTGCGGTTCGGCAATGTCGGCGATGGCATCGCCGCCGGCATCAGCTTCGTCCACCAGGAGCTTTCGGTGGTCGGGGCACTTTCGGTCGCGGAAAATCTGTATCTTGGACGCTTTCCGCGTACACCGCTTGGCTTCGTCGACAAAGCGCTGATGCGCGCCTCGTCCAAGGCCTTGCTCGAAAGGGTCGGCGCCGGGGCACTCGACCCTGAGCAGGAAGCGGGCGGGCTTCGCGCCGGCGAGCAGCAGTTGATCGAGATCGCCAAGGCGGCCGGGCGCCAGCCGCGCCTGCTGATCCTCGACGAGCCGACCTCATCGCTGACGCCGCACGAGGTAGAGAGCTTCTTCTCCTACGTCCGCAATGCGCGGGATGCCGGCACGGCGATCATCTTCATCACGCATCGTCTCGAGGAGGCGCTGGGCCTCTGCGACCGACTGGTGGTTCTGCGCAACGGCGCCATCGTCAGCGAGCGCAGACCGGCAGAGACAAGCCGAGAACAGCTCATTGCCGACATGACCGGAAAGCCGGCGATTTATGATTACAAGCCGCGCGCCATCGATGAGAAGACCGTCGCGCTGTCGCTGAAGAACGTCTCTGATGGCACGCATCTCGAGGACATCAGCCTTGAGGTGCGGCGGGGCGAGGTCCTCGGCCTGTTCGGCCTGGTCGGGGCCGGACGCACCGAACTTCTCGATGTGATTCATGGCGTCAGATCCGTGAAATCAGGGCAGTTGACCCTCAATCAGCAGCACTTTGCGCCTCGTGATCCGAGCGAGGCGGTGAAAAGCGGCGTGGTGCTGGTGCCGGAGGGGCGCAAGACGGCGGGCATCCTCCCGCAACATTCCGTGCGCGACAATGCGGCCATTTCTAGCCTGCGGCGTTTCGCCGGTCGGTTCCTCTCCGATCGCAGCGGGGAGGCGGACCGCATGGCGGCCTTCACCAAAAGCCTCGGCATTCGCATGGCGAGCGACACGCAACCGATCTCCACGCTGTCGGGCGGCAACCAGCAGAAGGTCATTTTCGCTCGCGCGCTCATGGCCGAACCGCAGCTGCTGCTTCTCGACGAGCCGACCCATGGCGTGGACGTGGGAGCGAAGGCTGATCTGTACACCATCATCGCGCAGGCTGCCGAACGGGGCCTGACCGTGCTCATGGCCTCGTCCGAGGTACCGGAAATCCTTGCCCTCTGCGACCGCGTGGCGGTGCTGTCGAAGGGCCGGCTTGCCGGTATTCTCGAGCGGGCGGAAATGAGCGAAGACCGAATATTGACATTGGCTTTCAGGGAGCATTGATCGTCGTGACCGATACTATTTCAAGCTTTGCAACAGGATGTTTCGTCGGCCGGGTCTGGTCGCCGGAGGCCGAAGGGCCGGTCCTCGTGACGATCCGCGACGGCCGCGTCTACGATATCACGGCGAAGGCCTGCGCTACGGTGCGTGATCTTCTGGAGCTGGAGGCACCGGCGGATTTTGTCCGCAACGCGCAAGGCCGCGAACTCGGGCCGCTGGAAAACCTGCTGTCGCACAGCGAGCCGAGCCGCTCCCAGCTTCACCTGCTGGCGCCGATCGATTTTCAGGCGATCAAGGCCAGCGGCGTCACCTTCGCCCGTTCGATGATCGAGCGGGTTATCGAAGAACGCGCGGCGGGCAATCCCGAGCGCGCTGCAAACATCCGGGAAAAGGTGTCGCAGATCATCGGCGCCAGCCTTCGCGACCTGAAGGCAGGATCGGAAGACGCTCAGCGGGTGAAGTCCGCGCTGATCGAGGAAGGCCTGTGGTCGCAATATCTCGAAGTCGGCATCGGCCCTGACGCCGAGATCTTCACGAAATCGCAGATCATGTCTTCCGTCGGGACGGGTGCCGCCGTCGGCCTGCATCCGATTTCGAAGTGGAACAATCCCGAACCGGAAATCGTGCTTGCAGTCGATAGCGAAGGCCGCGTCAAGGGTGCGACGCTCGGCAATGACGTGAACCTGCGCGATGTGGAAGGGCGTTCGGCCCTGCTGCTCGGCAAGGCCAAGGACAACAACGCCTCCTGCTCGATCGGCCCGTTCATCCGCCTGTTCGACGAAACCTATACGATCGACGACGTGCGCAATGCGGAACTGGACCTGCGCGTCGAAGGCAAGGACGGCTTCGTGCTGCGCGGCAAAAGTTCGATGAAGGAAATCAGCCGCGACCCCCTCGATCTCGTCGCCCAGACGCGCGGCGCGCATCACCAATATCCGGATGGCTTCGTGCTGTTTCTCGGCACG
This sequence comes from Shinella sp. GW821-FHT11G07, assembly GCF_058808115.1. NCBI lineage: Bacteria > Pseudomonadati > Pseudomonadota > Alphaproteobacteria > Hyphomicrobiales > Rhizobiaceae > Shinella > Shinella sp. GW821-FHT11G07. The sequence continues at coordinate 20,226 of NZ_JBXARJ010000026.1, read as the reverse complement.
CTCTTTGCGCCCGTCGAGGACCGTGATGCGCCGGGCCAGGGATTTACTCACAAGATCGGCGACGTCGTGACAATTTCCAACGAGAAGCTCGGTGCTCTCGTCAACACAGTGAAGCTGTCCAACGAATGCCCGCCCTGGACTTTCGGCGCGTCCCATCTCATGCGCAACCTTGCCGCGCGCAAGCTGATCTAGACGGAGATCTATCATGACGATGCACCAGAACCTGATTGCCGGCGAATGGGTCGGCTCGGACGCAATTCGCAACATCAACCCGTCGAATACCGACGACGTGGTGGGCGAATATGCCCGCGCTTCGGTCGAAGACACCAAGGCGGCAATCGCGGCGGCGAAGGCGGCTTTCGCGGCCTGGTCGCGCTCCGGCATCCTCGAACGCCATGCGATCCTGCGCAAGACCGCCGACGAGATTCTCGCCCGCAAGGACGAACTCGGCCGCCTGCTGTCGCGCGAAGAGGGCAAGACGCTGGCCGAAGGCATCGGCGAGACGGTGCGCGCCGGCCAGATCTTCGATTTCTTCGCAGGTGAGTGCCTGCGCCTTGCCGGCGAAGTGCTGCCCTCGGTGCGCCCGAACATCGGCGTCGAGATCACCCGCGAACCGGTCGGCGTCGTCGGCATCATCACGCCGTGGAATTTCCCGATCGCCATCCCCGCCTGGAAGATCGCGCCGGCGCTGTGTTACGGCAATACCGTCGTCTTCAAGCCGGCCGAACTCGTACCCGGCTGTTCCTGGGCGATCGTCGATATCCTCGTGCGCGCCGGCCTGCCGAAGGGGGTGCTGAACCTCGTCATGGGCAAGGGCTCTGTCGTCGGCCAGACCATGCTCGACAGTCCCGACGTGCAGGCCATCACGTTTACCGGCTCGACCGGAACGGGCAAACGCGTCGCACTTGCCTCCGTCGAACATAACCGCAAATACCAGCTCGAAATGGGGGGCAAGAACCCCTTCGTCGTGCTCGACGATGCGGACCTCACCGTCGCCGTGGAAGCCGCTGTGAACTCGGCCTTCTTCTCCACCGGCCAGCGCTGCACGGCCTCCTCGCGCGTCATCGTGACGGAAGGCATCCACGACAAGTTCGTCGCTGCCGTCGGTGAGCGCCTGAAGAGCGTCGTCGTCGATGATGCGCTGAAGGCCGGCACGCATATCGGTCCGGTGGTCGATGAAACCCAACTGAAGCAGGACACGGACTATATCGAGATAGGCAGACAAGAGGGTGCAAAACTCGCCTTCGGTGGTGAGTTGCTGAAGCGCGACACGCCCGGCTTCTATCTGGCGCCCGCGCTCTTCACCGAGGCGACGAACGACATGCGCATCTCGCGGGAAGAGATTTTCGGCCCGGTCGCCGCGGTCATCCGCGTCAAGGACTACGAGGAGGCGCTGGCCGTCGCCAACGACACGCCGTTCGGTCTGTCCTCCGGCATTGCCACCACGAGCCTCAAGCACGCGACGCATTTCAAGCGCAATGCCGAGGCCGGCATGGTCATGGTCAACCTGCCGACGGCGGGCGTTGATTTCCATGTGCCTTTCGGCGGCCGCAAGGGCTCGTCGCATGGCTCGCGCGAGCAGGGCCGCTACGCCAACGAATTCTACACAACCGTCAAGACCGCCTACACCCTGGCGTGAGACAAAGGCTGTCCGGCTTTTCCGGGTAGTGGTGAGTATACTTTTAACAAGGTGAGCAGATTGCCTCCCGATTCGGAATTATGCATTAGCATGGGATATCGGGTCGATGGTTCGGCTCCTTTCAAGAGTTTTGCAATTCTTGAATCCTTGCTTATCACACCAAGTCGACAGGTCCAGTTTGGCCAGGCCGTCGCCATTCTCGTGAAAAGGCCGGGCAAAATCACCCGGCCGGTTTCTTAGTAAGTGGTTATTGGCGGAGATCGTACTCCCAATTCTGCAGTGCCGTACGCACCCGCTTGTCAGAATGGGAAGGGGATCACACCGTCGGCGGGTTCAGGCGCGCAAAGCCTTGCTGGAGGTGATAGGGGAAGTACGGGTAGGCGGCGGTCTTCCGGCTGGCCTTGTCGAGCTGCGCTGTCTGGTCCGGGGTCAACGACCAGCCCATGGCACCCAGGTTCTGACGTAGCTGCTCTTCGTTGCGGGCGCCAATGATGACGCTTGAGACCGTCGGGCGCTGCAGCAGCCAGTTGATGGCGATTTGTGGGATCGTCTTGCCGGTTTCACCCACCAGTTCGTCAAGCACATCGACGATGTCGTAGAGCTTTTCGTCATCGACCGGCGGACCGAACGAGGCCGTATCATGCAGGCGGCTTCCGTTCGGCCAGGCTTGGCCACGTCTGATCTTTCCGGTGAGGCGCCCCCATCCGAGCGGACTCCAGACGAGCGCGCCGACGCCCTGATCGAGCCCAAGCGGCATCAATTCCCATTCATAATCGCGCCCCACCAGCGAATAATAGACCTGATGAGCGACATAGCGCGGATAGCCGCCTTTCTCTGCCGCTGCCAGCGACTTCATCAGTTGCCAGCCGGCGAAATTGGAAACGCCGACATACCGGATTTTTCCACCGCTCACCAACGTGTCGAGTGTCGACAACACCTCTTCGACGGGTGTGAAGGCATCGAAGGCGTGCAGTTGCATCAGGTCTATGTAATCGGTACCCAACCGGCGCAGCGCATCGTCAACGCCCTTGATCAGGCGCGAACGCGAGGACCCGGCATCGTTCGGGCCGTCGCCCATGGGCAGCGCCATTTTGGTGGAGATCAGAACGTCGCTGCGCCGTCCCTTGATCGCCGCGCCGAGCACTTCTTCGGAAGCCCCGTCCGAATAGACATCTGCCGTGTCGAAAAGATTGACGCCCGCCTCCATGCAGATGTCGATAAGCCGGCGTGCCTCGGTGTCGTTGCTGTTGCCCCACGCGCTGAAAAGCGGCCCTTTGCCACCGAACGTCCCGGCGCCGAAAGACAGCGCGGGAACGTTCAACCCGGACGATCCAAGCCGTCTGTATTCCATTGTTCGAACTCCTTTGTGCGAGCATGTCTGCGTTGGCAAATCGAAGGTGGTGTCTTGGGGATTTGATAGATAGACCATTTGCAGGAACATCATTTGTGAGCTGAAGTCACATGGCGCGACAACATATCAATCGCTCCGGCGAAATGGCCGTCTTTGTCAGGGCTGTCGAACTCGGCGGCTTCTCAGCAGCTGCTCGCGAATGCGGCATGACGCCATCGGCGGTGAGCAAGCTGGTGCAGAGGCTCGAAGAGAGGCTTGGCGTTCGGCTGATCAACCGGTCGACGCGTCAATTGCAGTTGACGCCGGAGGGATGCGCATTTCACGAGCGCGCGGCCAGCATCCTCGCCGATATCGATGATGCGGAGAGGCAGGCAGCGGCCGGCGACACCCCTGCCGGCCGCGTTCGCCTCAACGCCAGCGCTTCCTTTGCTACGCATGTGCTGATGCCGCTTCTGCCGGACCTTCTGGGTTCGTTTCCGGAACTCGCCGTCGACATTATCCAGACCGACGCTGTCGTCGACCTGATGGCCGAGCGCGTCGATATCGCGATCCGCGCTGGTCCGCTGAAGTCGTCGACGCTGATCGCGCGCAAGCTCGGCAGTACGTCGATGACCATCGTCGGGGCGCCGTCCTATCTCGAATGCCAAGGCAAGCCGGAAAGCTTGGACGACCTCAGAACCCACAACCGCCTGAGCCTGAACTATGCCAGGGCTGTGGATGGATGGCCGGTGATAGAGAACGGTTTGACCATCCAGCTGCCGCCAAGCGAAAGGGTGCGAGTGAGCGACGGGGAGGGGCTGCGCCGGCTGGCGCTAGCAGGTGTCGGATTGGCGCGGATGGCGACGTTCACGGTCCGCGACGATATCGCTGCCGGGCGGCTGGTGCCAGTTGCCGAGCACCTCAACCCAGGAGATCGCGAGACCTTCCATGCGGTGTTTCAGGGCCAGGGCGGTACGCTTCCGTCCCGGGTGAGGGTGATGCTTGACTTCCTGGCGGCGCGGGCGCGACTTTCCGACTGAGGCGGATGCTCAACTGAGCCAACAAAGGATCAGTGGTTCTGATCCCTTTAAGACCGCCGACGTTGCCCCATCAAACGGCCCCCCGAATGGCAAGTTCAGCCAGTTGGACTTACCCAGTCTATCGGGTGAGCCAGACAACAAGTGCCACGGAGCTAAAGGTCCAGATTGCGAGCCCTATCGACACTGTAAAGCCAATCGCATTCAATGTACAAAACCGGGTTGAAGACGGACTCGACATGGCAGATTTGGAGAAGCGGATGAGCGCGCCTAGTGGAATCGAAGTCGGCGGCGTCGATTCAAACTATGCCTGGTTACGGCTGGTGCTCACACTCATTCTTGGCACTGTTGCGTGCGTCGGCAATTGGTCGATCGTGGTGGTGCTGCCGACCCTCCAACTCGAGTTCGACACGTTGCGCGGCGGCGCCTCGCTGCCTTATACCTACACCATGCTGGGCTTCGCCTTCGGTGGGGTGGCGATGGGACGCCTCGCGGATCGGGTCGGCATTGTCGCACCGGTGCTGATTGGCGCTTTTCTGCTCTGCATCGGCTATATCGCCGCCGCCTTCACAAGCAACATTTGGCAGTTCGCCGCGATTTCCGCGGTGATCGGCCTCGGCTCCGCTGCTGGATTCTCGCCGTTGATTTCCGATCTGTCCCACTGGTTCCGCAAGCGGCGCGCACTTGCCGTCACTTTCGCCGCCTCGGGTAGCTATCTCTCCGGCGCGGTATGGCCGCTGATCATCGAGCATTTTGTAACGGCGCAGGGCTGGCGGGCCACCCATGTCGGCATCGGCCTGTTCGTCCCTTTGGTGATGGTGCCGATCGGACTTCTGCTGAAGCGGCGCCTGCAGACTGCGGCTTATGCCGAGGCTGATGCGGCGACCGAAGCGGCGCGCGAGGAACTCGGCCTCAAGCCCAATGTGCTGCAAGGCATTCTCGTCGTCGCGGGGTTTGCGTGCTGCATGGCGATGTCGATGCCGCAGGTCCACATCGTGGCCTATTGCGGCGATCTCGGGTACGGCGTCGCCGTAGGCACGCAGATCGTGTCGCTGATGCTCGGCCTTGGCGTCGTCAGCCGTCTCGCTTCCGGCGTGGTCGCGGACCGGATCGGGGCCGGCCCGATGCTGATCCTCGGCTCCTCCATGCAGGCGGCAGCACTGCTGCTTTATCTGTTCTTCAACAGCCAAGCCTCGCTCTATGTGATCTCCGGCTTGTTCGGGCTGTTCCAGGGCGGCATAGTGCCGATGTATGCTGTGATCATCCGCCAGTTCCTGCCGCCACGTGAAGCCGGCATCCGCATCAGCCTGGTGCTGATGGCGACGGTGCTCGGCATGGCATGCGGGGGCCTTGCTGCCGGCTACATCTTCGACGCGACCGGGTCTTACCGCCTGGCGTTCCTGCATGGTTTCCTGTGGAACGTCGTGAACCTTGTTCTGGTGAGCTGGCTGATCCTCTGGCCGAAGTTACGTCAGCCCAGGCAGGTTGCGATCGCGCGATGAACGCTTGCAAGGTTCAGACGTTCCAGATGGCCTTACACCTGAAACGTCACGCCGATGTCTGGCGTGACGTCGCGAGAAACCCGGCGATGAAATCGACAGTGTCGTCGCCATCTCTTAATCCGAGATGGATGCTTTTCTGGATACCGCTCTGACCAATCCGGACGGGGCAGACACCGAGCGCCGCTGCTTCTCGGCGCACTAGCCAGCTGGGAATGGCGCTGACCCCGCGCCCTGCCGCCACGAGCTGGAGCATCATTTCCGTCGTCTCGACATTGCGGTGATGTCGCGGCCGGCAATTGGCGGGCACCAGAAATTGCGTGAACACGTCCAGTCGCTCCGGCGGTACCGGATAGGTGAATAGTGTCTCATTCAGCAGATCCGTAGGATCGGCATGGCGTTTCAGCGTCAGGAGATGATCGGCCGGAACGGCAAGCACCAGCTCATAGTCGAACACTGGAACATAATGAATGCCGGACGTCTCGATCGGATCCGGCGTGATCAGGATATCGATCTCGTACCCCGTCAACGCCGCCACACCGCCGAAAGCAAATGATGTCTTCAGTTCCAGGCCCACATCCGGCCATTCCATGAGATAGGGCTTTGTGACCCCCATAAGCCACTGGTGGCATGGGTGGCATTCCATGCCAATCTTGAGCGAGCCTCGCTGGCCATGGCGATAATCCGACAGGACATCCTCGGCCCTTTCAATCTGGGGCAGAACGCGCTGTGCTAGTGTCACGATGTAGCGGCCAGCCTCTGTGAGACGAAGGTTGCGGCCGTCCTTTTCCCACATCGCCACGCCGTAGCGCTCTTCCAACTTGCGGATCGTATGGCTAAGAGCCGACTGGGAGACGTTCAGCCGCTCAGCCGCAGCCGTTAGGCTGCCCAAACGGTCGACTTCACGCAAGATCGATAGATGTTGCCTGTCCAGCACGGTTATGCCCGCCCGTGATTAAAGGTAAGCGATTCCGCTGTGGCGCTATCGCGAACAGGAACCGGCCGGTGGTCTTTATCGACCGCCACCATGGTGAAACATCCTGTGGCCGTAACATGCCTCTCGCCGGTCAGGAGGTTTTCGGACCAAAGTTTCGTCTCGATGGACATGGAGCTGCGTCCCACGCGCTCGACGCGCGCTTCCGCCTCGACAATTTCACCGATCTTGATTGCTCGTGCGAAATCGATGCGCTCTGATGAGGCGAGGACGACCAGCTTGCCGGAGTAGCGCGACGCTGCAACGAATGCGGCTTTGGTCATGTAGGCGATCGCCTCGCCCCCGAACATCCGGCCGACGCTGTTTGCCTGATCCGGAAAGACGATGTCGACCATGAAAACGGTGTCCGTGGCGTTCAGAGTTTCCGCTGCCGCGAGCTCGGGCAATGTATAGTTCGCCGCGTGGCCGCTCTCCGGTATCGCGACCATATGGAAGATGCCGCGCGTACAGGTGTGTCGCTGGCGACCGACTATGGTCTCCGCCGCCATCTCGACCTCGACCGTCAAGGAGCGCCGTCCAGCCTTGACCGGTCTGGCCGTGAACTCAACGATGTGCCCGATCCGTGCGGGTTGCCTGAAATCGATCCGCTCGCAAGAGGCGGTCACGAAGGGCGCCCGCCCGAACCGGGTTGCCGCTATGAAGGCTACGCGATCCATGAGAGCAAGTCCGGCTCCGCCGAACAGAGTGCCGTGATGGTTGGTATCTCCGGGAAAGACGATATCGATAAGACTGGTTGCGGAGCCGTGCTCGACAGGCTTTTCTATGGTCGCGATCTCTGTCATCTGCACTGCCATCAGGTTGCGGCCGGGCAGCGGCATGACGCAGAGACGACGGCACGGGAGTGCTTATCGCGAAAGCGGCACTCCGGGACACCCCGCCCGTGGACGTTATCTATCGCGGCAGGTCTCCTGGCTTGCGGGTCATTGCTTTCGTCCGTCTTCCCGAGGTATGCCTCAGTGACATGGATGGACGTTCGCTAGCCGCTTACAGTTGCGGGGGCAGCCTCGGCTTCAGGCTTTGATCAAAGCCCTCACCGAATTCCCTCTTAGCTCCGGACTTTCATCCGCAGAACCACGATGACGAACCAATGTCTCATGTCGCCAGAGCGGTCAAGGCGTCTATCACGGAGGCATGGCGGATGTGGAAGGTGCCCCCGCGCCTATGTCCCGTCGGTTTTGCGTGCTGAACGGGCATTCGAGTACCTCGATGTCTGAAGGCGGCTCGTGAGATACCGTCATCTCCGCATTTTTTGTCTCTGGCTTCGGCCTCAAATCATGAGCACGGCTCATGCTTCCGTGAGATAATACCATTTTTTCTCGATCGATCCCTCAGGCATAAACCGCACACCACTCGTATGTCTGGGCGGTGTGAACGCTGCCGACTGGGAATATAGAAAGTAATGTCCGGTGTACCCTGAAGTTTACGTAAATAGTCTTAGGTTTTTTCTCGGGAAACAGGGCGCGTCGTCGTGATGAATAGCGATTTCGATTTTAATATTAAGGTAGTTCAATTAGACGAGGAATATCACCCCTCAGAAAATACGCGCATTACGACCAATTTTGCTAATTTGGCTAGAGGGGAGAGCCGCCGAGAGAACCTGCACAATGCGCTGACGATGATTGACAACCGTTTCAACGCTCTGGCGCATTGGGATAACCCCAAAGGTGATCGTTACTCTGTCGAGCTCGAAATCATTTCCGTCGAGATGAGCATTGGCGCCGGAGGCTATAGTGATGCCTTTCCGCTCATTGAAATATTGAAAACAACTGTTGTTGATCGCAAAACGAACGAACGTATTGACGGCATCGTGGGCAATAATTTCTCCTCTTATGTGCGCGACTACGACTTCAGCGTGTTGTTGCCAGAGCATAACAAAAATCGACCCGGGTTCAGCACGCCGGATAATTTTGGCGATCTGCATGGAAACTTGTTCAAGTGCTTCCTGAATTCAAATGCTTACAAAGAGCATTTCAACAAGCCGCCAGTCATATGCCTAAGCGCATCAAGCAGCAAAACCTATCATCGGACGGACAATCAGCATCCCGTATTGGGCGTCGAATACAAACAGAATACGCTCTCCTCGACCGACCAATATTTCGGGAAAATGGGATTGCAAGTTCGCTTTTTCATGCCGGCGAATAGCGTTGCCCCTTTGGCTTTTTATTTTCTCGGCGATCTGCTCGATGACTACACCAATCTTGAGCTTATCAGCACCATCAGCACGATGGAGACTTTTCAGAAGATCTATCGACCCGAGATTTACAACGCCAATTCCGCGGCGGGTGCCTGCTATCAGCCAGATCTGAAGCACCAGGATTACTCGTTGACCCGGATTGTCTACGATCGAGAAGAACGGAGTCGGCTGGCGATTGAGCAGGGGAAGTTCGCCGAGAAGCACTTCATCAAACCGTACAGGACCATTCTTGAGCAATGGTCTGCCAATCACGTCCTCTGACGAACTGGAAACACAAGGTCGCCTATCATGAAAACACTGTTGCCCACGTCAACCGCCGGCAGCCTGCCCAAACCCTCGTGGCTTGCAGAGCCTGAGAAGCTTTGGTCGCCTTGGAAGCTGCAAGACGAGGAACTGATTGAGGGCAAACAGGACGCCTTGCGTTTGTCGTTGGATGATCAGCGACAGGCAGGCATCGATATCGTCAGCGATGGCGAGCAAACGCGCCAACATTTCGTTACGACGTTTATCGAACACCTCGACGGGGTTGATTTTGAGAAACGTGAGACCGTCAGAATTCGCAATCGCTATGATGCGAGTGTCCCCACGGTCGTGGGCGCCGTGTCTCGCCAGAAGCCGGTTTTCGTCGAAGACGCCAAATTTCTACGTCAGCAGACGAAGCAGCCCATCAAATGGGCTCTGCCGGGTCCCATGACGATGATCGATACGCTCTTTGATAGTCACTATAAGAGCCGTGAAAAGCTGGCCTGGGAATTTGCCAAGATCCTTAATGAGGAAGCGAGGGAGCTGGAGGCTGCCGGCGTCGATATCATCCAGTTCGACGAGCCCGCATTCAACGTCTTCTTTGATGATGTGAATGACTGGGGCGTCGCCACATTGGAGAAAGCAATCGAGGGCCTCAAATGCGAGACCGCTGTCCATATCTGCTATGGATACGGCATCAAGGCCAATACGTATTGGAAAAAGACCCTGGGGTCCGAGTGGCGGCAATATGAGGAATCTTTCCCCAAGCTACAGAAATCCAGCATCGGTATGATCTCCCTGGAATGCCACAACTCTCATGTTCCGATGGATCTCATGGAGCTTGTTCGAGGCAAGAAGGTGATGGTCGGGGCCATCGACGTGGCAAGCAATACCATTGAAACCCCAGAGGAAGTGGCCGCGACCCTACGAAAGGCGCTTCAGTTTGTCGATGCGGACAAACTTTGCCCTTGCACGAACTGCGGAATGGCGCCCCTGTCTCGCCGTGTAGCAAGAGGCAAGCTGAATGCTCTGGCAGCAGGCGCAGAAATCGTCCGAAAAGAACTCTCGGCCTAGTGCTGGCTGAGCAGCAGGGGGCCGACATGAACATGGTGAAGCACGGCTTCGACATCGTGGATAAAGCCACGTTTCGCAACGGCATGTCTCGCCTCGGCTCGGCGGTCAACGTCGTCACCACCAGGCACAGCGGGAAGCGCTACGGCTTTACGGCCTCAGCAGTCTGCAGCGTCAGCGACACGCCGGCAACACTTCTCGTCTGCATCAACCGTTCGAGCTCGTGTTTTTATGCCTTTGAGAACACGCGCCACTTCTGTGTCAACACGCTGATGCCAGGCCATGAGGACATTTCGAATGTCTTTGGCGGAAAGACACCGACGGAGGATCGATTTACGCTTGGCGAGTGGAGAGAAGGCTTAACGGGTGTTCCAATCCTGGCCAACGCCTCTGTCAGCTTCGAATGCGAGCTCACCAATGAAGTTGACGAGGCAACCCATCGCATTCTCCTCGGGCGCGTAATCGACGTTCGTGAGAATGAAGAACAGGCAACGTTGCTTTATTGCATGCGTCGCTATCTCAACGGTTAGGCCACCACAGCGGTCTTCTTTCAGGCGGGGTCGGCATACGACGCGCTCTCCTAGACGCAAAACGGCGCAAGCCGTCAACATTATGGTGCGCAGATACGTCGCGCTGTGAGAAGAGCGTCCATTCCTCTTGGTGCCGGCATTCCACCGCGCTGCCGCAATGCGAGCGAAAATGACCGAAACAGAACGAGCTGATGCAGGCAAGCTTCCGGCATCCATCGAAATCCTGCCGAAGCAGATACTGACGGTCGGCGATCTTGGCGCCTTCCTGCCGCGCGGCACTCGCGTCTATCTCACCGACATCGGCACGGTCGAAACGGATGGAGAAATGCTGACGGCGGCACGGCGCCTGCGGGAAGTGGGATGCGTACCGGTCCCGCATCTCGCGGCGCGCCGGATTTTCTCGCAGGGGGCGCTCGAATTCCGCGTCGGCCAGCTGGCCGAGGGGGCAGGCGTGACGGATGTGCTCGTGATCGGTGGCGGCGTCAGTCCGCCAACCGGGCCGTTCGCCTCTTCGATGGACCTGCTGGAGACCGGTGTTCTCGACCGATACGGGATCACCGATCTCGCGGTCGCCGGACATCCCGAGGGAAGCCTGGACTTTTCCGAGGCGACCGCGCTGGAGGCATTGCGCAACAAGCAGGCCTTCGCCGAGCGGACCGGCGCACGGCTGCGCATTGTCACGCAGTTCGGGTTCGATGCGCAAAAGGCGCTTGCCTGGGCGGAAAGCCTTTTCAATGTCGGGTTGGACATGCCAATACACATGGGTGTTGCCGGACCGGCGAAGATAACCACGCTCATCAAATACGGAACGCTGTGCGGTGTCGGCAATTCGCTTTCGATGTTGACACGTCATGGCGGCTGCCTGTTGTCGCTCGCGACCGGCTATGCGCCGGACATCTTTGTCGCGCCATTCGAAGAGCACCGCAAAAACGCAACGCCGGCGGTGATCGCCCAGATTCATGTGTTCCCGTTCGGCGGTGTCGACAAGGCGGCCGCGTGGCTGCGCAAGCGCGGTTCCTGGTAGGTTCCCCGGGACAATAGGGTTGGTGCGGAACGTTGCCCCTTGTCGGCGTGCGCCTTAGCTCTGACTCAGAACTGATTTTGTTGGCGTACGTAGGACTCGGTACCCCGTTGACGGGTGTAAAGCAGGCGAGCCGGCCGTTCGTATACCTTCAAGTCGTGACATGCCTCAGGGGCGATTTCGGAATATGGCCGAGCGAGTGGCCCTGCCATGATCGTACTACACCCGCAGCAGCGTCTTGATCGCCCGCCGTTCGTCCATGGCGCGGTAACCTTCGGCGACGTCTTCCAGCGGTAGTTCGAGATCGAAGACCTTGCCGGGGTTGATCTTGCGGCTCATCACCAGATCGATCAGGTCGGGAAGGAAGCGGCGCACCGGGGCGGGGCCGCCGAGCAGGTTCTTCTGGGCGAAGAACAATTGCTGGCCGTCGAGCGTGACGCCATGCGGTACGCCGACAAAGCCGATCGAGCCGCCGGGGCGGGCCGACGCGAGCGCCTGCGCCATCGATTCCTGCGTGCCGACGCATTCCAGCACCGATTCCGCGCCCACGCCGTCCGTCAGGTCCTTGATGCGGGCGACGCCGTCGTCACCCCGTTCGGAGACGATATGTGTCGCGCCGAACTCGAGCGCGAGGTCCTGCCGGCTCTTGTGGCGGCTCATCGCGATGATCGTTTCCGCACCCATCTGCTTTGCGGCCAGGACGCCCATCAGCCCGACCGCGCCGTCCCCGACGACGACGGCCGTGCCGCCGACGCGCACGCGGGCGGCGTCGGCCGCATACCAGCCCGTGCCGAGCACGTCGGAGACGGCGAGCAGGCTCGGGATCAGGTCGTCATCGGGCATCTGGAGCGTGGCGACCAGCGTGCCATCGGCGAGCGGCACACGAAGGAGAGGCGCCTGCGCACGGCTCATGAACTCGCGGTTCTCGCAAGAGGAGGGGAAGCCGAAGCGGCAATGCGGGCAGGTATTGTCCGAGCAGCAGAAGGAGCCGATGACGAACTGGCCGGGCTTGATGGTCGTGACCGCGCTGCCGACTTCCACCACCACGCCGCAATATTCATGGCCCATATGCATGGGCTCGTTCAGCGGCTGGAGGCCACGATAGGGCCAGAGATCCGAGCCGCAGATGCAAGTGGCCGAAAGTTTCAGGATTGCATCGGTCGGGTGGAGAATTTCCGGTTCCGCCACCTCTTCGCAACGGATGTCGCCGGGGCTGTAAAGCACTGTTCCAAGCATGGGATGTTCCTTTGTTCTCTGTTTCCGGTTGCTTCAAACGCCGTACTCGGCGTTCGTGACATGCTCCATCCAGTCGACGACCTTGCCGTTCTTGACCTCCTGAAGCGCGATATGGCTCATGGCGACATCCGGAGATGCGCCGTGCCAGTGTTTTTCGCCCGGCGCGAACCAGACGACGTCGCCGGGGCGGATGTCCTCGATGGGGCCGCCCTCGTGCTGTACCCGGCCGAGGCCCGAGACGACGATCAGCGTCTGCCCGAGCGGGTGCGTATGCCAGGCGGTGCGTGCGCCCGGCTCGAAGGTGACCTGGGCGCCCTGAACCCGCTCGGCATCGAATGGGTTGAACAGCGGGTCGATGCGCACGGTGCCGGTGAACCAGGCGTCCGGGCCTTTTGCGGATGGGCGCGAGCCAGCGCGTAGAATGTCCATGGGCGGTCTCCTGTCTGTTAGCGAATGCGGTCGATGTGCAGCGGGAATTGTCCGCACGTCAGCAGAGGGTCTAGGCGGCCGTCGATGCGGCCGAGCCGGATCAGCCCGCGTGACCAGCGGTATCCGGCATAGAAGAAGGCAAGGTTGCCCCAGGGCGCATAATAGCAGAGATCGCCCGGCTTCTCGTTTCCGAATGGGCCGCTGCCCTCCTCGGTAAGCTTGCGCGGCAGATAGCTGATCTTTTCGTTGTTCGCGTAGTTGTCGATCGTGAGATCGTGGAGCGGCAGCATCGATGTGAAGTCGCGCGCCGATGGATTGTCTTCCAGCGTCGCGGTCATCGTCCGGCCGTTGAACGTGATGCGGATTCTCATGGGTCCGGCTCCCTGTGCATGGGCGAAGCTGAAGGGCGCGGCTGCGGCAGTGAGGAGGATGGCCTGAAGCGCTGCCCTTCGGGTGATGAGTGACGAAGTCATGGCTCAAGCCTTTCCGGGATCGATCGCGGCGGCCGCTGCCGCAAGCGCCGAGCCCAGCAGAAGGACTGCGCCGAGGGCGAAGGCGCTCCACCATCCAAACGCATCGAACAGCAGGCCGCCCACGGCGGCGCCCAATGTGATGGCCAGCTGGATGACGGCGACCTGCAAACCGCCGCCCGCCTCGGCATCGTCGCGCAGCGCGCGGCTGAGCCGGGTGCCCCCGCCGACTGGTGCGGCCGTGCCGAAGAAACCCCAGCCGATCAAAAGAGCGGTGACGGCCGACTGCACGGAGCCGAACAGGATCAGAGCGCGCGCCAGCAGCGCCATCACGAGCGGAATGGCGATGACGATGCTGTAAAGCCGCGCCTGCAACAGATGACCGATGGCCCAGGTACCGGCAACGCCCGCAAGTCCCATCAGGAGGAGGATTGCCGAAAGCATCGAGATGCCGACGCCGGTCACGGTTTCGAGAAAGGGCCTGAGATAGGTGAAGAGGGCGAACTGGCCCATGAACAGCAGGAACATCGCCGCCATGCCGAGCGCGACCTGTCGGCGCCTGAGCAGCCGGAACACATTGCCCGTCCCCTTGCGCCCGCGCGGCGGCAGCGACGGCAGCGACGGCATGCTGGTCCCTTGCCAAACGAGCGCAAGCAGCGCCAGCTGCACGACGAGGAGGAAGGCGCCGCGCCAGCCGACGTGATCACCAAGCAGGCTGGCGAGCGGCGCGGAAACGGTCGCGGCGATGGCGTTGCCGGCATTGATCATCGCCAATGCCTTCGGCACGGCCTCTTCCGGCACCAGCCGCATGACGATGGCCGTCGACATCGACCAGAAGCCGCCGATGGCGACGCCGAGCAGGGCGCGGCCGATCATCAGCACCGCATAGGTGGGCGCGAATGTCACGATCAGCCCGGAGACGACAAGCAGCAGCGAGAACGAGAGGCTGGCGATGAGGAGGCTGGTGACGACTGCGAAGATGCCGGAGACCGAGATCGCCTGCCCGGCCTGCCCCTCGGTGATGCCAAGGTCGCCGGCGATCGGTGTCAGCAGGCTGACGGGCATGAATTCGGACGCGATGAGCACGGCGACGCAGAGCGCCATCGAGAAGACCGCGCCCCATGCGGCCTGCGGTTTCACCAGGCGATCGTCGTAGGGAATGTCCATGCGGCCTGCTTTCCTCAGAAGACCTGGCCGGTGCGTCATGCGCCAGCCGTTTCGCCGTGAGAGATAGCAGGGCGCGATTGCGAGGATTAGCCGCTTTAATTCGCTTGAACTTATCGACTCGAGCCATAAATAGAATTAGGTATGCACCTCCTTCCGGAGTGGGCGATGCGTGAAAACTTCAATGACCTGCTTTGGTTCCTGGTCGTCGCCGAGGAGCGCAGCTTCACGAGGGCCGCGGCCAAGATCGGCATTACCCAATCGACCTTGAGCCACACGATCAAGCGGCTGGAAACGCGGATGGGGCTGCGGCTTCTGGCGCGCACAACGCGTAGCGTCTCCACGACGGAGGCCGGCGAACGCTTGCGCCAGTCACTTGGCCCCCGCATCGCCGAGATCGAAACCGATATCGCGGCGCTGACCGCCTATCGCGACAAGCCGTCCGGCACGGTGCGCATCACCCTATCCGATCACGCGCTCGACTATCTGGTCTGGCCGAAGCTGCGGCCGGTTCTCGCTGATTATCCGGACATCAAGCTTGAGTTCAGCCGGGACAACGGTTTTCGCAACATCGTCGAGGACGGGTTCGATGCCGGTATCAGGCTCGGCGAGACGGTCGAGAAGGATATGATCGCCGTGCGCATCGGCCCCGACTGGCGGCTGGTCGCGGTCGGCACGCCGGGATATTTTGCGGCGAGAGGAATTCCGCAAACGCCCCAAGACCTGGTGAACCACAACTGCATCTGCCTGCGCCTGACGACCGCCGGCGGGCTCTACGCCTGGGAGTTCCAGCGAGACGGACGGGATATCCGCATGCGTGTCGACGGCCAGCTGACCTTCAATTCGACGCTGCCGATGGTCGAAGCGGCGCTTGCCGGCTACGGCGTCGCTTACGTGCCGGAAGACATCGTGGCGGACCACATTGCTGCCGGCCGGCTGCAGGTCGTTCTCGATGAATGGTCCCCGCCGTTTTCCGGCTACTACCTCTACTATCCCAGCCGCCGGCAAAACGCGCCCGCCTTCAAGGTCATCCTGGACGCCCTTCGGCAGAGTGCAGTGTGAAGAGAACGCACCGCGCTAATTGTGAAGCTGACCTTAAAGACCCATCCCGATACTGCCATCTAATCCGATAATGCGATCGGCTTTATCGTCCTTTCTACCGAAACGGATGAAAAGGACGGTCATTTGCATTCCCCAAGTCGGATTACGTGGAGGCTTTACGCTGTCGCCACGCTTATCGCCTTCGCCGGCTCTCTTGTCGGCTGGCGGGTCCACGCGGAGCCCAACCGCGTCGAGTTTTCCGACCTGGACGCGCTGGTTCACTACACGACCGTCCGGCGCGGCGATGTGATGGAGCACATAATGACCACGCCGGCGGCGATGGAGGCCGTCAGGAACGGCCAGCCGATCCCAGATGGCACGCATTTCGTGCTGGTCGATCATCGCGACGGCAAGCTCTACCGCTACTTCGTCATGCAGAGGGGCGAGGGCTTTGGCGCCGAATATGATGAAAGCCGCCGTACTGGCGACTGGCAGTTCCAGTGGTTCTGGCCGGATAGGTCGATCAATAGGGACGAGAATACGGCGCGCTGTCAGTCCTGCCATAGCGGCCAGCAGGACAGCGACTACCTCTATACGGCCTATCGCATCCCCCGTTTCGATGGCGCGCCGGTCGAATGAACGGGAGATCCGACGCTTGAGCCCCGTTTTCCTCACGCGACTGGTCTTCGACCTTGTCGCCGCCGGCCTGCTGCTCTTCGCGTTCTCTTACTGGTGGCTCGGCAATGTCGCCCATGAACTGGCCGGGACGGCCATGTTCCTGCTGGTCATCCTGCACAACGTCTTCAATCGCCGCTGGTACGGCACCATCCCAAAGACCCGGCGCGAGGCGCGCAGCCTGATCAACATTGCGGTGACGCTTGCGCTGCTCGTCGCGATGCTGGCTCTGCTGGTGACGAGCGTGCTCATTTCCAATGCGCTGTCCGGCATCCTCTCGGCCTTCGGCGGCTTCACGGTGCGGCAGATCCATACGCTCGCGGCCTATTGGGTGCTGGTAATTGTCGCTGTCCATCTCGGCCTGCGCTGGCCGATGCTCATCGGCGTGGCGCGCAAGCTGACAGGCCTTTCCCAGCCGAACGCCACTCGCACGCTCGCGCTGCGGGCGACCGCGATTCTCATCGCGATCCATGGCGTCTGGAGTTCGTTCGCGCTGGCCATCGGCACGAAGCTCTCCATGCAGGTGACACTCGATTGGTGGAATTTCGAAGAGTCCGTCGCGGGCTTCTTCTTTCACTGCCTTGCTGTCATCGGCCTCTACATCTGCCTGACCTACTGCGCCCTGCAATGGCTCCAGGCGAGGAAGCACAGGTCAGCCGCGATAACGCAGAACGCCCACCAGTAGGACCAGTGCCGGCGATTGCTGTCGGCGGCTTGGATAGTAGAGATGATAGCCGGGGAAGGCGGGGCACCAATCCTCCAGAACCCGCACCAGCCGGCCTTCGGCGATATGCTTGAGTGTCTGGTCTTCGGGCAGGTAGGCAAGCCGAGGCCGTCGAGCGCCGAGGTCAGCCGCATGCTGAGGCTGTTGAAGACGAGCTGGCCTTCGCCCCGCACCTTCACCTCGCGCCCCTCCTTTTCCAGTCCCCAGGCAAAAAGGCCCCCGTAGGTAGGGAGCCGGGAATTGATGCAGTTATGCGCGGCCAGATCCTCCGGCCTGCGGGGTAGGGGATGCTGTTCGAAGTAGCCGGGGGAGGCGACCACCGCCATCCGCAGATGTGGCCCGATTGGCACGGCGATCATGTCCTTGGCGACCTGCTCCCCCATGCGCACGCCGGCGTCATAGCCCTCGGCAACGATGTCCGTCAGGGCATAATCGACGATGATCTCGACATTGATATCCGGATAGAGCGGCAGAAAGCGTTTGAGCGCTGGCTGCAGGACCGAGATCGCCGCGTGCTCCCCGGCCGTGATGCGCACGGTACCGGCCGGCTTGTCGCGAAGTTCGCTCAAGGCCGCCAGCTCTGCCTCTATTTCCTCGAAACGCGGTGCGATCGTGCGCAGCAAGCGCTCGCCCGCTTCCGTCGGAGCGACGCTCCTTGTCGTGCGTGCAAGAAGTCGCAGGCCGAGACGCCCTTCGAGATTGCGGATGGTCTGGCTCAGCGCCGATGGTGAAACGCGCAGCTTCGCGGCGGCGCGCGTAAAGCTCTTCTCTCTTGCAACGATTGCGAATGCGGCGAGGTCATTGAAATTTTCCATGCGCTATTTGTTAGCTCAGCTAAAAGGCTCATGCGCATTATACCGTCTAATTGTGGTCTGCGGCAGGCGCTAAATTCGAAATCATTCGAATTTGGACGCTGGAAAGGACACGCAGACATGACGAACGAAGGCATTCCGACGATTGGCCGCCGCCGCTTTCTCGGCGCAGCGGGCGGTCTTGCGACCGTACCCATTCTGGCTGCCGCCGGTTCACAGGCATCGGCGCAGACCGGCGGCGTGAACGGCTCCATGGCAACCTCGCTGGACGGTCGCCGGAAGCTCGGGACGCTGGAGGTGTCGAGCGTCGGCCTCGGCGTCCAGAACATGCACCGCACCTACCAGACGACCATCCCGTCGCGGCCGGAGATGATCGCCATCATCCACACGGCCCATGAACACGGCGTGACCTTTTTCGATACCGCAGAGGCCTATGGTCCGCATGAATGCGAGCGCATCCTCGGCGAAGCCATCGCGCCGTTCCGCGACACGGTCGTGATCACCTCGAAATTCGGCTGGAACATCGATCTGGAGACCGGCGAGCGCAAGCCCGGCCTCATCAGCCGCCCGGACCACATCAAGCTGGCGGTCGAGGGCATGCTGAAGCGCCTGCGCACCGACCGCATCGACCTTCTCTATCAGCACCGTGTCGATCCCGAGGTTCCGATCGAGGACGTGGCGGGCGTCGTCAAGGATCTGATGGACCAGGTGTGATTAAGCGTTGAGGTTTGACCCCTATCGGCGGAAAAGAATGACCCCGGTCTGGGTAGATTAACATGCTGATCAATTGGTGGTTTCTTCGGTTTGGCTGGGGTCAGACTTCGGCGCCGATGGTGGGGTTAAACGCCACGCTGGAACACACCTTTCACTCCAGACCACCTCGAACCGCCCCGAACGTCCTCTTCCGACCATAGGCTCTCGACTGTGGCCATCCACGGTGAATCTTTACCCCGTCTCTTCCGAATTTCCTCCAGCCAGCCGGCCCGTGGTACAAATTTCACGGGGCCAATACTGAACGAGGGGCAGTCTTGCCCAGTGAAGAGCCAGACGGGCACTTAGTGTACGATCTGCTTGCCCGAGGCTCGGGCACTCTCAAATATGCGCTTTCGCAATATCTTCCAATGCTTGTTCCGGTCCGGCTCGCCGACTAGTTCGTTGAGGCAGAACCAAAGGCCTCCGAAACGATCATACGCATACGATCCCGGCTAACAGCGACCTTGAGATCGCTCGCGTTGTGTGTGAGGGTGTCGGCGAGTTCGGCGAGAGCGTTCATCGCGGCGTCTGTCGTTGGATAGCTTCCCTTGTCGCCGGGGATATACGGGCCAAGCGGTTGGTATGCGCCACTGCTTCGGGTTTTGGACTGCGGGCTATTAGGGTCCTGACATGCGAGCGTTTCATCGAGAATGATTCCAACCAACTGGTGACTAGTTGACATTCAACCCCCTATTCAGGCTATGCCAGTGTCGGGCTAAGGTCGACACTTGTTAAGAGATTTGGTAAACAACTGAAATTATTCGCGATTTATGGGAGTTTCCGGTCGGAAACTTAGGCGCAGCCCGATATGGTTGTTCGGTTTTAACAGGTCAGGATAACGCCCCATCCATCCATAGGACTATCCCGACCCAAGGTAACTTCGTGCCACATTAACTGCTACCGCATTCTTTCGACCGCGAAAGCATCGGAGCTTCCAGAGGCGCAAGAATGACGCAATGGTCAACCGGAGATTTCGTCAAGGCCGTTCGAAATCGAGACAATGCGAAGGCGATGGCAGAACTCGCCGCGCTCGCACCGCAAGCCGGACCGACACCGTCGCTTTAGTGATCGAGACGCTCAGAGGAAAAATATCCGACGAACAAGTAGAAAGTCTAGAAGCGCTGCTTGACACCATTAACACCTTTGAGGACGGTTATGATCGCATCCTCTGCATGCTTCGAAAGGCAAGCTGCCCCCGAGCGGCAACTTTCAACCTGTCTTTGCTTCGCGAGTTACCAGTTTGAACAGGTGCGCGGCGCGGTTGCCTCGCGGTTGAGTGATAACAAAGGTAATCCTCCCGCGCACTAATCGGGTTCAAAAGTAGAATTTTCTCGGCAATATGCATGAGGAGATTTTGATGAAGA
>NZ_JBXARJ010000025.1:0-62147 GCF_058808115.1 Shinella sp. GW821-FHT11G07 | reverse complement strand
GCGCAGCGGGGATTGTTTTCTGGACAGTGATCGACATCTGCATTCCTTTGTCAGCTTCCATTCAAACCGATACACGCCCCAAGAACATAGGATCGGCTGCCGCAATCAAAAAACATTACCCAGCAGGGTTTATGGGGCTGAGCCACAAGCTTCAATGCATTTATGCTGGAGATCGACCAGTCGAGAGACATGGGGGCGATCGGGTGGGCGGTTTGATGGCCGTATTAGGCAATGGGTCTTCTGGCGCAGAAGCGCCATAAGTAGTCATTGGATGCTCGCACTCTGTGAAACCTCTGATGAAAACATTTGATGGAAGCGATAGAGGCGGCGAGATGGATTTGACAGGTTGGTAGCGATATCGTCGCTCCGCTCAGATCGATCAAGCTTGTCCAATGCGCCGGGCGCTTCCGGTTGCCCTACAGTCGGTCAGTCGAAAAGGTTCTTCATGTCGCTCCTCGATGCGGACGCAATTCACCCGATCACCCTGCCTGACGGTAGGGTGTATACGGAGACAGTTTACCTGAAGAACGTCATCGACCACCCGCGGATCGAAGTCGGCGACTTCAGCTACTTTACGCATTCTGGAGCACCGCAAGAAACGGCCCAGATACTGGCACCCTATCTCGGCCACGGATGTCGCGAGCGACTGGTGATCGGTAGATTTGTGCAAATTGCTAGGGGGAGCTATTTCATAACCAGTTCAGCCAATCATCCGATGACTGGTTTCACAACATATCCATTTCGGGTCTTCCAGCCCGAGACTTTTGGCTACAAAGACCTGCCTGTCAGAGATACGGTGGTTGGCCATGACGTTTGGATCGGCCACAACGCGGCAATCATGCCCGGCGTGCGTATTGGTGCGGGTGCGATCGTGGCCGCAGCCTCGGTCGTCGCTCGCGATGTCCCACCTTATGCCGTGGTTGGCGGCAATCCGGCGGCCGTCATCAGGATGCGTTATCCCGCCGAGGTGATAAACGACCTTCTCGATATTGCCTGGTGGGATTGGTCGATCGAGAAGATCGAAGCGAATTTGACATCCTTGAGCAATGGTGACTTGGCCGCTCTCAAAATCGCCTAGCCCGGGATTACCGCCTCGCCACGTCTGCTTCGGGCCGATAACTGATTCCGGCAAATTGCGGCGGCAAGGCCGCTTTCGTCTCTTGCGTTCGGGAAGCAGTCAGACTGCAGACGGCCCCTTGTCAGCCGTTCGCGGAGGACAAGGGGCCGCACGCCGCTGAGCAATTTCAGTGTGTTAGATCTAATCAAACGAGTGGGGCGAGCGTTCGAATCCAATCAAGAGCACGTGGCACTTGCCATCAACCGCAAGGCGGGAGGGGCAGGGGCCGCTCGAATTAAGGCACCAAACTGAAAATTTTGCTTTCGTGAACGCCCTCAATCCTGAAGCACCAATCAGTCGTGCATGCCAAGAATACAATGCCTCTTCAGAAGCTATGCCCCCAAGAATTCCGTTTCTATCCATGAGTTTATATATTGCTCTACTGATCGCCTAAAAAATGTGTGTGCACAAGTTGCGTAATTATGGCTAGAATTAGGCGGTCCGGCTTGATTGTTGCCTTGCAGCCTATTAGCCCTTTCAGGTAATCGATTTGGGGGCTATTCGTGCGCATTGAATTCCGTTTAATTTCCAGTGTCTTGGCATCGATCGTTTTCTCCTCCGCCACTCTTCCTGCCAAAGCGGACGAAATCCCCATCGAGATCATCGGGCAACCCGATTTAATCCAGAGTAGTGATCTCGGGCCGGTTGTTGATCTCGACCTCGCCAATGTCCCGGTCGAGCCGCATGCCTACGAAGGG
Organism: Shinella sp. GW821-FHT11G07; assembly: GCF_058808115.1. Taxonomy (NCBI): domain Bacteria; kingdom Pseudomonadati; phylum Pseudomonadota; class Alphaproteobacteria; order Hyphomicrobiales; family Rhizobiaceae; genus Shinella; species Shinella sp. GW821-FHT11G07. Next base: position 60,332 of record NZ_JBXARJ010000025.1, on the reverse strand, counting down.
CCAGCAGATCAGCAGGTATTGAGTCCTGACGAGCTTTTATTTCTGCGACCTGAGGGCGATTCGGCAACGGCTGACGGGTCGGCGTCACGCGAGGCGGCTGCTGCTGCCCCGCTAGAGGACGGAAAAACCGTCACGAACGAAACGCCGATCCCTGCCGGCGTGAAGCTGCCGGACGTATCGAGCACCGGCGGTCTCAGCTACGAGTACCCGATTGATGTACCTGCATTCCGAGGCCTGGAGCCGAAACTCGGCCTCAATTACAACTCCAGCCGCAAGACCAAGGTCAGTGGTACCTATCAGGGCTGGCTCGGCTATGGGTGGGGGTTGGAGGGGGTGTCTGTCATCGAGCGCGCCCGCCCGAAGCTGGGGATCCCGTCATTCGATGACAGCAAGAACGAGGCCGAGCGAGACATCTATGTTCTCAACGGGCAACCACTTTTCGAGTGCGCAAACAGCCGTGTGGCTGGTGGTGCGTCCTGCCTTGCGGGCGGAAACTACGTCTCGGAAGTCGAAAACTACCTGAAGATTTCGTATGCAACATCGACCCGACAGTGGAAGGTGACGGCGCGCGACGGTACCCTTACGACGTTCAAGGCGGTCGGGGATATTGCGCGGCCGGCGACGGCGCCCGCCTCAGGCAGTGCAGCGTACAATCTGGCCTACAAGGCGCGGTGGATGGTAACGTCGGTCGAGGACGTTAATGGCAATACCGTGAACTACGGCTACGACTGCCCGGAACTGCCGCTGTGCTACGTGACGAGCATCACCTACAACAAGCGCACGATCAGCTTCCTTTACGAGGAACGGCCTGACTTTCTGCTGATGGCGAACGGTCATACGATCACGACGACCAAGTCTCGGATCGCGACCATTCTCGTGAAGACAGGCGCGGCCGTCACTCGCGGTTACCGGCTGGAATACAGTCAGGCGGCAGGAAGCGGCGCATCGCAGCTTGCGTCTGTCCAGCCGTTCGGCAGCGACCTTGTTCTTGACGCGGACGGACGTATCACCTCGGGAACGAACTTGCCCGTCACCAACTTCAGCTACAATGCAGGCGGCAGCTTCACGGCAGCTGCCGAGATAGAGAGCCTGAAGACGCCGCACTTCAGCTCGAACTCTATCGCTCCCGGATTGCAGTACCGGAACCGTATCTCCGTTACAGACGTCAATTCTGATGCGGTGTCAGAGATATTCCTGCACGCCTCCAAAACATCGACGACTAGCAATTGCAGCTTCGCCCTGTTCCACAGTCCGCTGCTGGACGGCGTGTTCGCGCGGTTCAATGCATCTACGCTACCCTGCGAGATGTGGTTGGATATAGAGAGAAGAGGGTTCGAGACGCGATACACGCCATTCGAAGGGTTCACGGTCGGTCATTTCGCCACTGACGTGCGCAAGACACAAATGTTGCTTCGCAAAGGCGGCGATGACCCGTCGGTCGAGTGGGAAGCGATCTTCACTAAGAGCGGCACGACGTTTGACCTCGAGGTGAACACGTGCGGCGATACCGGTGATGCGGCCATATCCGACCCATATGTCAAGGAAGCGTGCGGCAAGGAGCTTCCTTTTACCATTTCAGCAGATCCCGATGGCAATGGCCGAGATGGACTCACCAATCCCTCGGGCTCCTTCATAGGGCTGACGTCGCTCTACGATGATGGCGGACAGCAAAAGATCAGTAGCGATGGACGCGGTATCGACGGCTATGAATGGGTGAACGGAGCAGTTGCCCGGCGAGATTTTAACGGTGTCACCTGTATTCAAAGCTGCACGCTTGCCGATCTGAATGGCGACGGGTTGGACGACATTGTCGAGCTGAAGAGAGCTTCGCCGCCGTGGGGGCCGATCGATCCAAGTGCCTCAGACCCTATTTTGCAGATGCGCGTGTTGCTGTTCACCGGTGAACACTATGTCGATTGGCTGGATTCGCCGATTGTTGTCGCGGGTGCAGCGAGCAAAGGATGGTTGGCGGAAGGGTACGCTGCTGACCGCGATGGCGATGGCAAGGCAGAATTTATCGCTGGCTGGGCGCAAGCCGCGAGGAATGACGGCCTTTATGCCCCGTATGAGGAGCTGGCCAATGCGGTGGCGCAGCGTGCGTGGAAATCCTATCGCCTGACGCAGGGGGCGAACGGGAAGACCTTCCAGGCGCAGTCTTTGGCGGCATCAAGCTGGCTACGCACCGGTGACTTCAACGGGGATGGCCAAACGGACATTGTTTATGCGCCTCCTGTGGAGTCTGGATACGAGGGAACAGATCGCGGTCACGACCCGCACATATCGTTCAGCTATGACGCAGCAGCGTTAAACAAGCCGTACTTGATCCGCTACGGTAGCTCGAAGACCCTGATAGCGAATGTGCTGAATCGGGTTGCGACGCTGGAGACAGCTCGGGAGGTGACGCCTGAAGATGCTCAGATCAATGTGAGCTACAAGCCGTCTTCGGCGTGGGACAACACGTTCATGCCGTTCTCGCTGCCAACGGTCACGTCAGTCAAAGTCCGCGATGGTCGAGGTGGTTCGGCGACCACGGGTTATAGCTACTCGAAGGGCTATTTCTATGCCCCAAAGCGCAAGTTTCTCGGCTTCGGTACCGTTGTGAAATCGCTTCCGCGAATCGAAGGCGAGGACGTGTCCCCAACGGTGACGACGGCCTACAGGCAGGATCTGGCCAGCATCGGACTGCCGGCAAAGATCGTCACCAAGGATGCTACCGGGGTGACGCGTGTGGAAACCAGTGAGGGCTATACGGTCCAAAAGACGACGATCCCCTATCGTGCGCAGAACGTCTCGACGACGATCCAGCGCTTCGAAACCGGAGCAGCGCATACCCTCAATACGACCCGGACCTATGACGATTACGGGAACGTGACGACACAGACGTCTCTCGGGAGGACGGATGTTGAGGACGATGAAGTGTTCACATGGAACTATTACGATCACAATCTCTCCGACTACATCGTGTCCGCTCCTCGTACGGAGTACGTCTACCTTGGCACGGATAGCACCGCGCCTGTGATCAAGATGACCCGTTACAAATACGACGGGCAGGACTACGCAACCGCACCGTCCAAGGGTAACCTGACGACGGTTTATGAGCTGGTGTCCGGGTCAGGCTCGACCGCCAAGTGGCTCACAACGACCTACACCTACAGCCCTTCCGGCAACCGCCTGACGGAGGAGAACGCCGCCGAAGGTATCACGACCACCTGGACCTACGACACGACCTACTACCTTTATCCTGTAAGCAAGGCGGTCAATGGCTACGTCGTCTCGACGGCGGCTTATGACGGCACGTGCGAGGCACCGGCCTGGGTCAAGCCGATCAGTGCGGTGGCGACGAACTACGAATACGACGTGCTTTGCCGCCCGGTCTCTGCGACCAACGCGGTGACAAGCTCCTACGTCAAGACTGCTTACGTCAATTTTGGCGACCCGCTGGCCCAGAATGTCGTCACGACCATCAGCCTTCCCGATTCGAAGATAGCAGAAAAGACACAATACTTTGACGGGCTCGGGCGTGTGCGCAGTGTCGTGGAGAAGGGCGATGCGACCTCGCCGACCGCGCAGGTCGACACCGATTTCGACGCCCGCGGCAACATCCGGCAGGTCAGCCTGCCCTATGTGGTCGGTGACCCCGTCTACTGGACGAAGACCACCTATGACTGGGACAACCGGCCGCTGACGGTTTACAATCCCGACCATACCTCCGAGAGCCCCAGCCGGAGGGCCTATGCCTATTACGCATCTGCCAGCGTCAGCCGTTCCGACAATCCCGTCCTGCTGAGGACATCTGTCACCGATGAGGAAGGCCTTGAGACGCTCACTTTCGTATCGACATGGGGTGATACGATCACGGTGATGCAGCGCGCACCGGACGACACGACACGCACGCTTTATGGCGCCACCTATGATGCCTTCCATCGCCTGACGGAGGTCCAGGATCACAACGCATCTGTCTGGACCTATGACTATGACATGGTGGGCAATCGCCTGAGCGCGAAGGATCCGGACCTCGGCACCTGGACCTACGCCTATGACGACGCGAACCGTCTGGTCACGCAAAAAGACGCGCGTGGCAAGATCACGACCATCACCTACAACGCGCTGGATCAGGTGCTGACCCGTGAGGTCAATGGGACCGTGCTGGCCACCAACACCTATGGCGGCGCGCGGACCGGCTATTACAACCGGGGTCAGTTGACGAAGTCCGTCAATGCGCACGCGACGATCGAATATGCCTACAATGCCGACGGCCTGCTTGCCTACAAGTCGAACAAGATCGGCGCAGAAGTCGCCCATGTCGAGGAGATTGGATACGACGAAGGCAGGCAGCCGCTCTCCAAGACCTATGGACGCGCCGGCGTTGCCGCGCCCGACCTCACCGTCGGCACATCGCCCTGGATCTATAACGTCAAGGGCCAACTGACGAAAATCCCGGGATACATCAACGCGACGACCTATGAGCCCGATGGCCAGACGGCGTCGATCACCTATGCCAACAAGGTCACGACCACCTTCACCTATTCGCCGACACGGCGCTGGCTGACCCGGGTCGATACCAAGGCCCAAGACGGCACCAACATCGTCTGGACCACGTTCACCCGTGACAAGACGGGGCGTATCACCCGCCAGCCCACCGATCCGGGCAATGATGTTGGCTATACCTACGATGCCTTCGGCCGGCTGACGTCCACGTCTGCGGGTACGAGCCAGAGCCGCAGCTACACCTACGCGATGAACGGCAACATGACGAGCAATTCGGTGCTCGGCACGCTGACCTATCCGGAAGCCACGGCTTTGCGGCCGCACACGCCGCTGACCATCGGCGGGCAGGCGATCGGCTATGATGCCAACGGCAACATGACGAGCGACGGCGAACGCACATTCCTCTGGGACGACGCCAACCGGCTGTCGCGGGTAACCATGCTGAACGGCACGGCGGCGGATGTGCCGGTCAACTTCTCCTACGGCCCCGATGGCGCCCGGGTGAAGAAATCCTCCACCTCCGGCGTCACCTACTATCCGGATGCCGAGGTCGAGCACGACACGGTCAACGACGTTTACACGCGCTATCCGCATCCCGACATCAAGATCGTCGGCGTAGCCAAGTTCTTCCTGCACCGCGACAACGTGGCCTCGGTCAGGGCCGTCACCAACGTCGCGGGCGTCAGAACGGAGCACACGCCGTACTATGCCTATGGCCAGCCGGTCTATCCCAGCGCGTCGACGCAGAAGGCCTATATCGGCGAGCGCTTCGACGTCGAGACCGGCCTGCTCTACCTCAATGCCCGCTATATGGACCCGATCCTCGGACGCTTCATCTCGCCCGATGACTGGGACCCCACGATGCAAGGCGTCGGCACGAATAGGTATGCATACGCCGACAACGATCCCGTCAACAACAGCGATCCCAATGGGCATAGCTATGGTTCGGATACGCCAGGTGGCCCCGTCGATGGTATCAATGGTGAGCTTTCAGATCGTGATACGGAGCGCGCCGACCGCGCCGAACTCAACAAAATTGACTCTGAATTCAAAGCCTCGTTGGCGGGTCCACAACTTGATGGGCCAATTCGCTGGAAAAGTGCGCTGAAAGGTATTCCTAAGGGTGTCTATAATTCTTTAGCTTCCGCTATGAACGCCTTGACGGGAGCAGGCTCGTCCTCACTTGGACTCTACGCGTCGGAAAATCCGAGCGAACAGGTTGGGATGAACCATGGCGCAGCTCTATTAGGTGTTGCTCCGCTTTTAGGGGCAACGAAATCGACGAATTCTATGCTTCTCGGGGAGACTCAAGCGACGAGAACAATAGACCCGGCAGCGGTTCGCTTCAGTCAAAGCAGTATTAGCCGAAATTTTAGTACAGGTGGTTCCGTTGATGACCTTGCCGCCGGTCTTCGAAGCGGTAAGGTACAGCCAGGGCAAATTCCAGCTATTCGTCTAGTGGAGAAACAACGAAATCTCTTCACTTTGGATAACCGTCGTCTTGAGGCGTTCCGGCGAGCAGAAATTGCGGTACCATATCGGATGGCAACCCCGAGTGAGATTGCGGCAGAGGCATGGAAATTTACAACCAGAAACAATGGAACATCAGTTCGTGTGCGAGGGGAGTAGAATATGACGCTGAATGAAAGTAATCAATCTATCCAATCGCGTGAGGATTTCGTCAATTTTATAAAAGCCTTGACTGATGATCTAAGGAACGATCCCGATTCTTGGGAAAATGCGAGTCTAGATCGCTTTCTGAGTGCCATGGGGGCGTGGGTGGAAGATATGGAGGGTTATTACTTCAACGAAGGAAAGCGTGTACCTGAAAACTTAAACTGGAAGTTTCTTGGGGATGTTTTGTTGGCGGCGAAATTTTATGAATGAGGTGGTTAAAATATTTTATTTCAAATTACATTAAGTAAAATATTGCTGCCGCATTTAAAGCGAGATGTGTTTAATACTGCGTCGGAGCCTCGGCGGCCTTGAATACGCCAATTGGCGCGTTGGTAGTAACCGGCGGAAACGCGGAGTCTTCAATTTACGCAGCGTTGGAGCGGGTTACGGTGATGATCCCGGCGTAGCCTGCCCGGTCTAAAACCGAGCGATGAGTGCGACCGGAAATGATTGTAATCTGCTCTGAGCCCAAACCTTGGACCGCCGGGAGCTGGAGTTTTCCGGCTCTTCTCACGATGAAGGGCTGGTTGCGCCACAAGGAGTTTGGGGAGTGAGAGTTCGTAGAAAAGCCGGAGACGTTCTGCTTATTGATATAAACGGAGAGAAGCACTATGCGAGGGTTCTTGAAGAGCCTTTCGTTGCGTTCTATGAATATGGTGATCTTTGTTCTGATTTCGAGGAACTTGAAAAGCGGAAAATAATATTTACTATAGCCGTAATGAATAGCGCGATTACGAAAGGTCGATGGAAGGTTATTGGAAATATCCCTCTACCTGCTGAATTGCAGAAACCTATTCAGACTTTTCGCCAAGATGATATCTCCGGAAAATTATTTGTAGTTACTGGACACGGTGAAAAGCCAGCAAGCGTCGAAGAGTGTATCGGTTTGGAGCGCGCAGCGGTTTGGGATCCTGAACACGCAGAAGAGCGCTTGTATGATGCCAGGCGAGGCGTTGAAAACAGATGGGTAAAACAACTTTCCCTAAAGGTGAATTGACGAAATTTATTGAGGAGACAGCGTAAAAATACTTCTCGGCTCTCGGGGTACTCAGTTATCATTCCGAAGAATATTTTGGCCAGCATTTTTGATCTACTGTTCGTATGAAGAGGCGCTGAACCGCAGGTACCTTGCACGTCAATCACCTTAGCGGCTAGTTGTCTCGCGCGCGAACGACAAGCAGCACGGTTCTGGAGAACAACACACCACTTTTCGTATCGGCCATTTGGATCCGAACGGCCGCTGGCAGGTCAGCCTTCTCGTGCCAAGTCTCAGCCCATTGGTCAGTGCTTCGTTCTGATCGATAAGAGAACTTAAGATTGGTCACTCCTTTCAGCAGTTCATCAACTCGGTTGTCTGAGGATGAACCGCCTCCTAACCTGGAGAGAGTGTGGCGTAGGACGTTGGCCACGCCATTCCTGGGTTCGATAGAAAACGAAATTTCACGCAGCGCGTCTTCCTTGAAGCCGCTTCGGGTGGAAGCCACGAAACGGACCGACGTCGCGGTGCCTTCGAACGGGCGCATCACTCCATTTGCATCGGTACTCAGCGATATGGCCAGCGCCCGGCTGATCTCGGATCCTATATACTCGACGACGCTTCCCGCATTGCTCCTTGCCTCATAACGGGTCTGGATCGACCGAACGACCCTCAGTTGCTGGAAAACATTGATCGTCATCGTGGCCATCAGCCCCAACAGGACAAGCGCAACCAGAATTTCGATGAGGGTGTAGCCGTCATCACTGTGATCGGTCATTCTCTCTCAATCTCCCGTGGCAGAAAGGTCACGTAGTCCCGTACCTTGCGTCCACTGTCCGTGGAGATTTCGAGGGTTACGCGTGTAAGTGGGGAACCCATGGCGATGCGCATTTCCTCACTCGAGAGTTTCCACCTGAGTTCTGAGGGGCCATCACCGCTTGCCGACCTCGGAACCGTCGTGCCAAGCATGATCTCAACAAGGACATCCTGTGCGAGCATCTCGGCTTGTTGGATTTCTTCCGATCGTCGTATCTGGGACGTGGCCATTGCGACGGACTGGTTTGTTGCGATGAGCGCGAGAGCGAGGATGGCGAATGCGACAATCACCTCGAGAAGCGTGAAGCCATCATCGTCGAGCAGATCATTCCGCATTGGCGGATTCCGTGGAAATGCCTGTCAGCCAATTCGTAACGATGGTCACGCGCTGATTTCGTGCGGTATCTTGGAGCACGATTTGGCCCCCCGACGAAGACCCATCCGGCAGGAAAAGGATTGCCCCAAGCGCGCCATGTCGGATTGTTTCCTGGCCCACTGTCGCGGATAATTCGAAGGCAGGAGGCAGTTGAAGGTTTTTCTCGGCCCCCTTCAATCCGAGTGTTTTGCTGCGAACGTCGATCTCTACGGAGGCTGGACGAGATTCCAAGATCGCCTTGCTGCGCGCCGTTGCGAGAAGTGTGAGCACTTCAGTCCGCATCGCAGTCATGGACGTAGCGCGGCCTTGACGCATGGCGACGGCGAGAGTGCTCAGAGCAAGCCCCAGAATGACAAACACCGCCAGCGTTTCCAGCAAGCTGAAGCCAGCATCCCTTCCTTTGTCACCAGCGTCCTCGAGCCTCATTGGAATGCCATGTCGTTAATGCCGATAAGGGCGGACATGATCGAAAGGACGAGGCCGCCAATCATCACACCCATCGCAATGGTCATGATCGGGGAAAGCGTCGCGACTGCCCGTTCCAGCTTCTGATTTGATCGTGCAAACAGCAATTCGGCGGCGCGCTCGAGTGTCTGGGGGAGACGGCTTGCGTCGTCGCCAACGGCAATAAGGGCAAGCGTGGTGGCATCGAACAGCTGTGATGTGTTCGCAGCGTCTTTGAACGTACCGCCGGATACGACGCGATTGCTCATCTCCTCAAGGCTTGTCCGGAACGACGGTATTGGACAGGCGTCAACCGACAGATGCATCGCCTTTCGCATTCCAACGCCGTTGCCCAGCAGCATCGCCAATGTCTCGATATAGCGGGCATTGGCTCTATCCTTGATCACACTTCCAATCCCCGGAAGTCGCAATGCAGCCGCCAAGGCGACCGCACGGCCTTTCTGCGACCAAGCCAGCCATACGCCTGCAGCAAGGAAGAGAGCCACCGTTGCGGCGATAATATCGGCGTTGGACGACACCATTCCATGCAACCAAACCAGCGCGGATACGACATCATTTTTCTCAACATTCGTGTTTTCAAAAACCGGGGCGATAGCTGGAACCAAGGAAAACAGAATGACCAGAAACGCCGCGATCATCGAGCAGAGCAAGAACACTGGATAGGCAACGGCCTGAAGCACCGCACCACGACTTTCCGCGACTTCGCGATAGGTCTTTGCGAGTGACGCCATGACTTTATCGATACGGCCGCTGCTTTCGGCGCTCTCAAGGAGTGCGAGCACACTCGGAGCCAAGCCTTGGATTGCTGCAAAGGCTATTGCCAGTGGCTTGCCTGAAAGAAGCTTCTCATGAACCTCTTTGAGCGCCGCGCGCTCGTGAGAGGCACGTGCCTCCAAAAGCAGCGTGTGGACCGCTCGATCGATGGTGAAGCTCGCAGTCAGCAAAACCTCCAGATCGGCAAACAAACGGCTATAGTCAATCTTGCGAACAAAGGCTGTCTTGAGGTCGGTGAAGCCGAATGATCGGTTTGCGGAACTGCTTTCAGCCAGGTGAAAAGGGTTATGCCCCAGTCGACGAACAGCTTTCAGCGCCATGTCCCGGTCTGCGGCCTCAATTAGTCCATCGATTGGATCGCCATTCGGTCCATAGGCCTTGTAATGGAAGCTAGCCATGTTCGCCGCCGACACTCAGAATTCGGGCGATTTCCTTGTCGGTTACGCGACCGTTCTCGACAAGCCGTGCGCCGCAATCGGACATGGGCCTCATACCTTCCTTGATGGCCAAGGACTCGAGTTCGCGTTCGTCAGCGCCGTTGTTGATCAATTTGCCGATGCCCTGGGTGACCTGGAGGATTTCATAGACCACGGTCCGGCCGGACGTTTCCGTGCCTCCACAGGCGCTGCATGACGGATCCTGTGTGTCGCGGCATTCCTGGCAGCTTTGGCGGGCAAGTCGTTGTGCGACGACACCACGCATCGTCGCGCCAATCAGAAATGGCTCTATGCCCATGTCTCTCATTCGCGTGAGAGCTCCGGCCGCGCTGTTGGTGTGCAGCGTGGTCAGCACGAGATGCCCGGTGAGCGCTGCCTGGATCGCGATCTGCGCCGTCTCGCGATCACGAATTTCTCCGACAAGAATGACGTCAGGATCTTGCCGGAGGACCGAGCGCAGAGCCGTTGGGAAGTCCAACCCTATGGCGTTGTCGATCTGTAGTTGCGTGATCCCTTCCATTCGATATTCGACGGGATCCTCAATCGTGAAGATCTTGACATGTGCCCGGTCGAGCTGCCGCACGAGGGAATAAAGTGTCGTCGTCTTTCCGCTTCCTGTCGGCCCTGTCATCACGACAATGCCGTTGGCGACGGAGGCGAGACGTCGAAGTGTTTGTGCGGCTTCCTCGTCATAACCGAGGGAGGCAAGGTCCGAGTTGGCATTGCTGCCCACGAGGAGACGCATAACGATTGTCTCGCCGTGAACACTCGGCATCACCGATACGCGGAAATCGACCTCTTCTCCCCGGATCGAAAGCCGCATGCGCCCGTCCTGCGGGCGTCTGCGTTCGACGATGTCGAGTCTCGAGAGGATCTTGATGCGCGTGACAACGCCGGTATGGAGGGCGCGAGAGGCCGTCTCTTCGAGCGAAAGCATGCCATCGCGCCGAAATCGAATGTTAAGCCGATCTTCCAGTGGTTCCAGGTGAATGTCTGACGCGCCGAGCTCAAAGGCTTTTTGGGCCACTCGCGTGACGAGACTTACGACAGGCGCATCGAGAGCGATATCACGCAGTCGTTCCGCATCGTTTTCAAGAAGATCGATATCATCCGGTGTCGTTTCGCCCGGAAAAGAAGGTCTGCTTGTTTGCATTGTGTTCAATGCAGTTCTTATCTCAACCCTTGTATGTGCTTCGAGAACAAGCGGCAGGTCGAAGAAGTAGGCGACCAGATCAAGGCTTGCCCGATCGAAGGGGTTGGCCACTACAAGCGTGATGCCGGCTCCCGTCCCTATAGGCATGATGGCGTGCTCGAAGCAAAACTCCCACCCCAGTGCGGCAACCAGCTCCTCTGTCTCATCCGAGAGCGCCAGCGGCTGAGGCTCGCGCGAGAAATAGCGGTTGAGCCACCGGACCAGGTCTGCTTCACGCAAAAGACCGAGCTCGAGGAGAATTTCGTCGAACTGCAATCGGCTAGCGCGCGCTGCCGCGGTGTACCGAAGACGTGCCTCGGAAGTGATCGCGTTTTGACTTACGAGATAGTCGAGGAACTCGGAAATCCCGTTCAAGGGGGAGGGGGACGCTTCAGCCAAGTGTGCTAATCCCCAACAACGTGCCGCACTCTGACAAATTCGTGCGTGTATTCGGCCTGTCGGGTTGGGTACCTTTCCCCCGGCGCTCGAGCTCGGCGACGCGTCCGGATTCGAAATTCAGAGAAACAACTCTCTCCGAAAAGCCGAGCAGTTTTCCATTGCTGGACCAAATTTCCACTCGGGCCGTTATCGTGCCGGAGAGGAAAAGCGAATCGCTGTCGAGCTGTTCGCCTCCACGGTGATTGACGAGCGTTCGGTGGAGAGCGGGTCGAGCCAAAGGGCGCGAAACTGTAGCCTGCCGTGCATGGACGGTAAAAATATCCAGGAGACCTCTCGTAGGGATCTCCCTCAGTCTTGGAAACTCCCTCAATTCGACGACGGCCTCAAAGGGTGCGTGTTTAAGATTGACCGCAGTAGTTTCAGTTCGCTCGCTTCGGGAACGAACTTGGCGGAATTCCAACGCAGTCTGGGCAAGCCCACCTGCATCCTGGGCGTCGACGCCGACAGCCTGGAAGCCAAGCGCCAGCAATTCTGGAGGCGCCCCGTTCAAATCTATGAGGCCTGAATGGTCCTGCAATGACACAAGAACGATATATCCATCGATGCTGCATGCTTGCTGATCTCCGTTAAGAAGTGGATAGCCACTCTCTCCGCGACCGGACAACGTGGCTAGCGCAAGTGTGGAGAAGCCGTCAGCGAGAAGATCGAAGCGGAAGCTTTCCTCGACATTCGCGGCCAGCATGAATTGAATGCGAGCAAATATCGCAAAGGGTGTCAGGATCGACGCCAACAGCATGATGGAACCCAGGACCCATACGAGGACGAAGCCCTGCTCACCGGGATTGCGTGTGGTGCCTTGATCACTCAATCTCGAGACCCCCATCTTCCGGCGGCCCGGCAAACATGGGAACGGTCATCGGTGCAACATTTTTGGAGTGATGGGCCAGGATAATTGTGCTGCGATCGACAGCAGAGACCGTCCAATCGCCGATCACGTCGCCTATCGCGAGCCAGCGCGCTTGGCCCTGATCACCTTCTGCAACGAGAGCGATTGATCCAGCATTGATCTTCGCCACGCCGAGAAGTCGAAAGACCGGTTGAGGGGCGGGTTCTTCCTCGACAAGTTCCATCCCCATCTCTTGCTCAACCGCCGGCTCGGGTTCTGGCACCTGTGCGGGTTTCTCGAACGGCCGGCGGGTTACGTTGAACAGTGGCCTCTCAAGGAGAGTGGATGATGATAACGACGTTCGCTCATCATCTCCTCCCAGGACCGATGACGCGTTGGTCATGTTTTTGGCTGAAGCCAACGGCGTCGTGTCGAAGTGCACAGTCAATGCTAGAATCGCCAGAATGCCGCTTGCCAGGAAGACAGCACCCGAGAAGGGGAGACCCGAATATTTCACGGCGTCTGCTCCGTTCCCTTTGTCTCAGGTCCCGAGATCCCCATGATGGTGAGGTTGGCGGTAATGCGCAGCTCGGCTTGGCCTTCCTCGAACATATCGTCGGAGGAGGATAGAAGCTCTCCCTTCACCACGGTCAACCGGGGCGTGGAAGCTTCGATCATCGCGAGAAGTTGGACGATGCGATCATACGTGCCCGTTACGCTGGTTCTGACGCCGATCATGCGCAGCGCCCCCTCATCCACCGGCTGAGCACCGCTGATCGAGTTCATATCAACGCCGGCATTTTGAGCGGCCTCGCCCAACCAGGATTGCAGGGATGCTTCCGCAACGGCTTCGCTGTCGCCTTGCAGAAACGTGTTTTGCAGCGAAGCGCCGATATTCTTTTTGTTCTCAACCGCCGCTCGCATGGCCCGAAGGGCGAGCTCTTGCTCACCGATCCGTTCCCGCTGCGCCGTCAGTTCGGATACTTCGGCCCGCAGCAAGGCGACAAGTTGAACGGCCAATCCCAGGCAAGTTAGAACGACCACGGCGAGGATCGAAGCCGCTAAGATGCGCCTGGTACGCTGGGTAAGGTTTAGGATGCGCACGAGCACGCTATTCATCGGCCCAGCCTCATGCCGATTTCAAACCGATCGCCTTGCTTTCCGGGGATCTTGTTCGTTGGCGCCGAAAAACTGACGCCGGAAAACAGGGCATCTTTCTCCAGCAAAGCGATGAGAGGGGGGGCATCGCTCGAATAGCCTGCGATCGTCAGGGACTTCCCATCGATCGCGATGTTTTCGAGGTATGTTCCGTCCGGTAGACCAACTGTCAGGGTCTGCAAAATTTCTGTTGTCGGCGCGGTGTCCCGATCTCGTGCTTGCACCTCTTTGAGAAGTGCCTCGGCCTGGCGCTGCTTTTGAAACTCCGGTTTGAGTTTCGAAAGGCGTTCGGACACAAGCGCCGCTTGTTCCTGCAAACTGCGGTTGGCTGCATGTGCTCTCAGCCAGACATTCGTAACCGAGACAATCAGTAGGCAGGCTGCTCCTACGGCGAGTGAGGTTGTTGCAACCCGGCGCCAGTTTAACCCGTTGGTGGCATTCGGCAGGTCGATCTGTACTGATCCACTTGCCGTGTCGACATGGGTGCTGGAAATTCGAAAGCCGCCAGTCCGAAGCGCATCCCGCAAGGGCTCAACAACATTCCGTTTGATCAGGAAGTAACGCCTTGCACCTGCACCGCGTGCCTTGGTTTCGAGACACGTCAACACGTCTTCTGGCTTGAAGGGTGTCGCGGCTTCAATATCCAGTTTGGCCATGGCTATCGCCGTCGAGCGCGGTAACTGGAGCCGGGATAGAGAGCGTTCGACCGATCGATCAATGCCGAGAACGATACCAATCGATGGGGGCTTTGCCCGGCCGCTGGTTTTCAAGCGCATGAGCGCTGCCATCACGTCATCAAGATTGCCTGTTTCCCCGCTTGGTCGCAGCTTATAGCCATCTCTGCCGACATGGATGACAGGTTCAGATGAACGCGTGTTATTCTCGCTCTCTGGCCCCTCGCGCAGGCTATGAAGCTCAGTGCACCACCAATTCCAGAAATCGGCAAGTACACCACCCCTCTGATCGCCGGCCAATGTTCTAAGGGAGATCACGGTCCTCTCCCTCGCCACCCTCTCGCGCGTCTCGCCCAAGAGATCGCACGCTGAAACTCGTACTGTCCGAATCCGGGGCATAGACGAATGCATTGCCCCAGGGGTCCTTCATCGTGTCGGCGTTTTTCAAATACGGACCTGACCAGGCTGGTGACGATTCCGGTGCTGCGGAAAGGGCTGCAAGCCCCTGCTCGGTCGTCGGGTATTGACCGTTGTCGATGAAATAGAGCTCGAGTGCACTTTCGATATTCTTGATCTGCACGGCGGCGCTATCGTGCTTCGCCTCTCCCAGGTAGCCAAGAACGCGTGGCGCCACGAGGCCTGCCAGCAGCCCGATGATGACGAGTACCACGAGCAGTTCGACCAAGGTGAACCCGTCATCGGATGACCGGGATGCGTGTTTTTCTTTTCCTGAAGCCGTCTGCGTTTGGCGCGTGCAATCTGTTGTCTTCATAGCGAAATGGCCGCGTTTGGGAATGTGTTGGTAAGCCAGCAGGCCAGCAGTCCAGCGGCGAGAAACGGCCCAAAGGGAAGCCGGTCCCGCGCAGTCGCCCGTTTAAATACCCTAAGACCCAAGGCTGCCAGGAGGGCGGATACGCTGGAGAACAAGAGAAATGATGGGATGGCACCCAGTCCGATCCAGGCGCCAGCCGCCGCCGCCATCTTCACGTCTCCCATTCCCAAACCAATCCGGCCGGTCGCTTGACGGTGAAGATATCGGACAGTCCAGAAAAGGCCGCCGAGGGCCAAGACGCTCGACGCGACCCAGACAAGATCGGCTTCGAACAGCACGGTCTGCGAAACTAAGCCCAACAGCAAAAGGCAAGCATTCGCCCAGTCGGGGATTACCATGCGTTTGATGTCGACGACGGTCACAATCACGAGGATGATCGCCAGCCCGCCGGTCGCTGCGAGATACAGGGCCATTAGAACGCCAACCGCTTCATATCGCGTTTGAAACGCTGCTCGTTGGTCTGGGACGCTCCGGTGTCGAATTGCGCCCGAAACTCCGCCGTGACATCCCGTGCCTCTTGCACATCGCGCACGATCTTCGGCCGTATGAAGATGACAAGCTCGGTACGGTTGATGCTGTCCGTTTTCGCCTTGAACGCGTTTCCTAAGAGCGGAACGTCTCCAAGCAGGGGCACCTTCTTCTCGTTGCGGCTCTTCTTCTCCTGGATCAGGCCACCGAGCGCCAGGCTCTCGCCGTCGTTCACGACGACGCGTGTCGAAATCTTCCGCTGCTGGATTGTTGGCGAGTCGATCCCCGACGTCGTGGTCTCCACGACATTGCTGACTTCCTGCTCGATATCCAGCATGACACGGCCGGAACTGTTGATCCGAGGGGTGACCGCCAGAATGATGCCGGTGTCTCGCAATTCCACCGAGTTCACAATGACCGAATCCGTATCGGTGCTCGTGGAGTTTCGTGTCACGATCGGGACCTGATCGCCGACTTGCAGCGTCGCCTTCTGATTGTTGATCACCATCAGAGTCGGCGACGAAATGACCTTGACGTTCGTCACCCCGGATAGGGCGTTCAAGGCCAACTGCGAGTTCTGCGTCGCTCGTGTCCAGGAAAAGCCAGGGAACGAGGCGTCGATCGCACCATTGGCGAGGTCGGAAAGCGCAAAGCCTGAATTGCCTTCTTCGAGATACCAGCGAAGGCCGAACTTGAGATCGTCGTTGAGGGTGATCTCCGCGATAATGGCTTCAAGAAAAACCTGCGTCGGCAGCACGTCGAGCTGCCGCAGGATTTTCTCGATGCGCTTATAGTCCTGTGGCGAGGCGGAAATCAAAAGGGCATTATTGTCGATGTCTGCGACAACGGTCGGAACACTGCTCGCAGTAGGAGAACTATCCGAAACGCCCTGCGGCACCTGATCAACGGCAACCGATGCATCACCGTTCGAGCTGATTGTTTCGGCGATAAGGTCCGGTGCGACGGAAGTATCCGAGGAGCCGACGCCCGCACTCGATCCCGCAAATCCAGCGGCAAGTGCACCTTGCAAGACCTTCGCCAACTCGGCGGCCGGCCGGTTTTGGATTTCATAGACGAACATCTGGTCGCTGCTTGCTTCAGCCAGATTGTCGAGTTTCTTGATCCAGGAGGCAGCCTTCTGCAGATAGGCAGGCTTGGACGTGATCACGAGAACGGCATTCAGGCGGGCGTTGGGGACGAACTTGATGGATTTAGCGTTCGGTCCGTCTTGCACGCCAAAAATGGAATTAAGTTCGCTCACGACGTCTTTGGGCTGGACGGATTTGAGCGGCAGGATCGCAACCGACATGCCCTTCATCCAATCGACGTCGAACACCGAAACGGACTCTTTTGCTGCGCTGATTTCCGTCGAATTGCCCGCGAGCACGATGTAATTCCGTGTGCTGTCGATCCGCAGGATCGCGCCCTTTCGGGTAATCGGCTCCAGAATATTGGCCATCTCGTCTGCCGAGATATGCTTGAGCTGAAGCACTTGGACCCGCGTACCTGGGCCGCGCGGGACCGGGTCTGACGATCCTGTGACTGTCGCCGAAGACAAGGCTTCTGATGCTGGCACAATGTCGTAACGATCGTTCTTCTTTATGATCGCGGCATCGTTTACCGCCAAGGCGGATTCCAAGATATCAAAGATTGTTTCCTGAGATGCGGGGCCGTTGGTCTGTAGGGTAACGGTTCCCTTTACACGCGGATCGACGAGGAAAGAGCGCCCCAGGAGGTCGCCAAGGATTTTCTGTGCCGCTTGAGCGATAGGGGCATTGACCAGATTGAGGGTATATCCATCCTTGCCGTCGGCCATCTGTGCCGGTTCAACGGTGGACGCGTATCCATTGACGAAGCTGCCTGAGCCGACCTCTCCAAATCCGTTCGGTGTGCCAGCGGTCTGTTGCCGGTCGAGCGATTTAAGGTTTTGAGTGCTGTAACCACGGACGGACGAGCGGTTGTCGACGCTATCGAGCGCTTTGACCCATTGATCGCCTCCATCCCCATCGGCGGCGCAGCCGCAAAGCACCAAAGCCATTGCTCCGGCGCACATTCTCAACTTGTCCACCGCGTCCCCTCGGTTGTGTGAGCGCTAGGGTATGAGGCGTTTGCTGCAATCCGCTACGGCGCGCAGCGACAATCCACAGGTTTAAATCGAGCAGCCTATAATCGCTCAGAGGCTGAAATCTTTTAAGTTGTGTAGAAAAGTCATGATTTAGTGAATTGCGGCTTGATTGTGGCATCGCGCTTCGATAGCGCTGTGTAATCTTTGGCTAGGTGCGTGTTCATGCTTCGTCACTTTCGTTGTGTTGTCAGCAGCTTATTTGTCGTCCTTTCCTCTCTTTCGATTTCCCCCGCCTTGGCCGATGAGATTCCAATCGAGAATCTTCCGCAGCTGATTGAAAGCACTGGTGGTACTGATGACAACCTGACGAAAATACCGGTTGAGCCGAACGCTTACGAAGGCCCGCTCGAAGAGCAGGTGCTTAGCCCGGACGATCTGGAAAGCCTGCAACCTCACCTAGATCTCGCCGCGCCGGAGAAGTCGTCGGCGCGGGCGGCAGCAGCGGCGACATCAGCCTCGGCGACTGTCCCACCCGAAGAACTTGAGACCACCGGTTCGAGCGAAAATCCCGTGCCGGTATCGGCGTCCTTGCCCGACGTCCAGAGTACGGGTGGTTTGAGCTACAATTTCCCGATCGAGGTTCCGGCTTTCCGCGGTCTGGAGCCCAAACTTGCCCTGAACTACAATTCCAGTCGCAAGACGAAGGTGAGCGGCACCTATCAGGGCTGGCTCGGCTACGGCTGGGGCCTGAATGGCGTTTCCGTCATCGAGCGGATGCGGCCCAAAATGGGAGTGCCGTCTTTCGATGACAGCAAGAACGCGGCCGAGCAGGATATATACGTTCTCAACGGCCAAGCCTTGTACAAATGCTCGGACGACCGGGTAGAAAACGGCGCGTCGTGCCTCGCCGGAGGGAACTACGTTTCCGAGGTCGAGGACTATCTCAAAATAAGCTTCAATGCATCGACCCGCATCTGGAAGGTTACCGGGCGCGACGGTACTGTGACGACATTCAGCGCGGTCGGCGACATTGCGCCGCCATCCACGATCCCGGCTGCGGGCAGTGATGCGCATGATCTAGCGTACAAGGCGCGCTTTGTGGTTACCTCGTTCAAGGACACCAATGGCAATGAGGTTACGTACAACTACAGCTGCACGACACTGCCCGTTTGCTACGTTTCGACAATCAGCTACAACAACCGCACGGTTCAATTTTATTATGAGGTACGTCCTGACTATCTGCTGATGGCCAACGGCCACTCTATATCGACGATCACGCGCCGTCTGGATACGGTCATCGTCAAAACCGGCGCCGTGATAACGTCCGGCTATCAGCTACGCTACAATGTGGAGCCGGTTAGTGGCGCTTCTCGCCTGATATCTGTGCGCCGCTTCGGCAATGACCTGGCTCTTGATGGTGAGCAGAAGATCGTCTCTGGGACGGGCCTGCCGGCGACGGTTTTTGCCTACAACGCAGGCGCAAGCGCGACGGCGGCGGTTGAAGTCGAGGCCTTGAAGACTGTTCCCAAGCTAGCAGCGAATGTCGACCAACCGGGGAGTGGGAAGGTTAAATCGAATGACCTCCTCTCTGTCATGGATGTGGACTCTGACGGCGTGTCGGAGATTTTGTACCACAAGCTGAAAACCCCTGCAGAAGCTGCCTGCAGCTCGTTTTTGCTCCACAGCCCGGATCGCAACACCAGCCTTACGAGGACGGACATTACGCTCCCGTGCACCGGCGCGCTGGTTCATGGCTCCTCGAAACTTCTACCGGTTTTTACGCCCGGGCATTTCGGTGCGGACGTCAAGAAGACGCAGTTGCTGTTTCGAAAGGGAGGCACGGCGCCGCAAGTTGATGCGGAGGTCATCCTTACCAAGACGGGCGCAACATTCGAGGTCGAGACCAATCGATGCGGGGCAAGCGATTCCGTCGCGATTTCCGATGAAGTGGTCGCCGGAAACTGCGGCAAGCAGTATCCGAATGTTATCGCCACCGACCCGGATGGGAACGGGCGCGATGGTCTGTCCAGCATCTCGGATGAGTTTATCGGCGTTACCTCCCTGTACGGCGACGGAGCTCAACAAAAAATCTATTGGAAAGCCGACGGGTTCTACGGCTACGAGTGGAAAGACGGTGCATCTGTTCGTCGTGATTTTCCAGCCACCCGCCCTTGTTCAGGCTATTGCACCCTGGTCGATCTCAACGGCGATGGTTTGAACGATATCGTTTCCCGCAGGGACGCGAGCGCGCCTACCCAAAGCGGAGACAACGTTTTCTATCATCCCGTCTTCCAAGTCCTCCTCGCCACCGGCGACAGTTTTATCGAGGTAGCGGGAGCAAAAATTCTGGACAGTAACCCCGTGAAGCCAACGGGAGCTGGATTTGCGGTCGATCAGGATGGTGACGGCAAAAGCGAACTGGTTATGGGGGTGCCCAAAGCAGGGGAGTCGGAAACCTACTATTCCTTCAGGCTGAAAAAGTCCGCTGCGGGACTGTCGCTCGGGGGGGCGTCGACAGGTGCAAAAACCCCCTGGATTCGCCCCGGCGACTTCAACGGAGATGGCCAGACAGATCTGCTCTATGCACCCATCATAACGGTTACCGACCAGGAAATTGGTGATAGCGATAACACCAATTACTCGGACCCGGTCATGTTTTGGGACTGGGTGTACATCAAGAAGAGGATCGATTTAATCGAAGAGAAGCATCGGACGACGCCGTATCTGATCCGTTACGGTAGTTCCACGACGAGCATTGCTCATCTTCTCGACACGATCACGACGCAGGAAGGCGCGCAGATCGTCGTCGATTACAAGCCGTCAACGACCTGGGCCAATACCTACATGCCGCTCTCGCTTCCAACGGTGACGGCGGTAAAGGTGAACGACGGGCGCGGCGCGGTGTCGACCACCGGCTATGCCTATGCCAAGGGATATTATCACCCGACACGGCGTAAGTTCCTGGGCTTCGGAACGGTGGTCAAATCGCTGCCGAGGATCACCGGGGAGGCTGCGTCGCCGACGGTGACGACGACCTATCGTCAGGATTTTGCCAGTGTCGGACTGCCCTCTCGGATCGTCACCAAGGACGGCGCCGGGGTGACGCGCATCGATACGACGGAGGCCTATTCGGTCGTCACCGCCAAGATACCCTACCGTGCGCAGAACATCTCGACAACGACCGAGCGTTTTGAGACGGGCACGGCGCGCACCCTCACGACAATCCGGACCTACGACGATTATGGCAACATAGTCACCAAAAAGGCCCTGGGCCGTGTGGACGTCGACAACGACGAGGTGTTCACGCAGTACTACTACGACCTCAATCTTTCCACCTATGTCGTGTCTGCCCCACGCATGGAGTATGTCTACAGCGGCACTGCTAATACCGCGCCTGCGATCAAGATGACCCGTTACGTGTACGACGGGCAGGACTACGCAACCGCACCGTCCAAGGGTAACCTGACGACGGTTTATGAGCTGGTGTCCGGGTCAGGCTCGACCGCCAAGTGGCTCACAACGACCTACACCTACAGCCCTTCCGGCAACCGCCTGACGGAGGAGAACGCCGCCGAAGGTATCACGACCACCTGGACCTACGACACGACCTACTACCTTTATCCTGTAAGCAAGGCGGTCAATGGCTACGTCGTCTCGACGGCGGCTTATGACGGCACGTGCGAGGCACCGGCCTGGGTCAAGCCGATCAGTGCGGTGGCGACGAACTACGAATACGACGTGCTTTGCCGCCCGGTCTCTGCGACCAACGCGGTGACAAGCTCCTACGTCAAGACTGCTTACGTCAATTTTGGCGACCCGCTGGCCCAGAATGTCGTCACGACCATCAGCCTTCCCGATTCGAAGATAGCAGAAAAGACACAATACTTTGACGGGCTCGGGCGTGTGCGCAGTGTCGTGGAGAAGGGCGATGCGACCTCGCCGACCGCGCAGGTCGACACCGATTTCGACGCCCGCGGCAACATCCGGCAGGTCAGCCTGCCCTATGTGGTCGGTGACCCCGTCTACTGGACGAAGACCACCTATGACTGGGACAACCGGCCGCTGACGGTTTACAATCCCGACCATACCTCCGAGAGCCCCAGCCGGAGGGCCTATGCCTATTACGCATCTGCCAGCGTCAGCCGTTCCGACAATCCCGTCCTGCTGAGGACATCTGTCACCGATGAGGAAGGCCTTGAGACGCTCACTTTCGTATCGACATGGGGTGATACGATCACGGTGATGCAGCGCGCACCGGACGACACGACACGCACGCTTTATGGCGCCACCTATGATGCCTTCCATCGCCTGACGGAGGTCCAGGATCACAACGCATCTGTCTGGACCTATGACTATGACATGGTGGGCAATCGCCTGAGCGCGAAGGATCCGGACCTCGGCACCTGGACCTACGCCTATGACGACGCGAACCGTCTGGTCACGCAAAAAGACGCGCGTGGCAAGATCACGACCATCACCTACAACGCGCTGGATCAGGTGCTGACCCGTGAGGTCAATGGGACCGTGCTGGCCACCAACACCTATGGCGGCGCGCGGACCGGCTATTACAACCGGGGTCAGTTGACGAAGTCCGTCAATGCGCACGCGACGATCGAATATGCCTACAATGCCGACGGCCTGCTTGCCTACAAGTCGAACAAGATCGGCGCAGAAGTCGCCCATGTCGAGGAGATTGGATACGACGAAGGCAGGCAGCCGCTCTCCAAGACCTATGGACGCGCCGGCGTTGCCGCGCCCGACCTCACCGTCGGCACATCGCCCTGGATCTATAACGTCAAGGGCCAACTGACGAAAATCCCGGGATACATCAACGCGACGACCTATGAGCCCGATGGCCAGACGGCGTCGATCACCTATGCCAACAAGGTCACGACCACCTTCACCTATTCGCCGACACGGCGCTGGCTGACCCGGGTCGATACCAAGGCCCAAGACGGCACCAACATCGTCTGGACCACGTTCACCCGTGACAAGACGGGGCGTATCACCCGCCAGCCCACCGATCCGGGCAATGATGTTGGCTATACCTACGATGCCTTCGGCCGGCTGACGTCCACGTCTGCGGGTACGAGCCAGAGCCGCAGCTACACCTACGCGATGAACGGCAACATGACGAGCAATTCGGTGCTCGGCACGCTGACCTATCCGGAAGCCACGGCTTTGCGGCCGCACACGCCGCTGACCATCGGCGGGCAGGCGATCGGCTATGATGCCAACGGCAACATGACGAGCGACGGCGAACGCACATTCCTCTGGGACGACGCCAACCGGCTGTCGCGGGTAACCATGCTGAACGGCACGGCGGCGGATGTGCCGGTCAACTTCTCCTACGGCCCCGATGGCGCCCGGGTGAAGAAATCCTCCACCTCCGGCGTCACCTACTATCCGGATGCCGAGGTCGAGCACGACACGGTCAACGACGTTTACACGCGCTATCCGCATCCCGACATCAAGATCGTCGGCGTAGCCAAGTTCTTCCTGCACCGCGACAACGTGGCCTCGGTCAGGGCCGTCACCAACGTCGCGGGCGTCAGAACGGAGCACACGCCGTACTATGCCTATGGCCAGCCGGTCTATCCCAGCGCGTCGACGCAGAAGGCCTATATCGGCGAGCGCTTCGACGTCGAGACCGGCCTGCTCTACCTCAATGCCCGCTATATGGACCCGATCCTCGGACGCTTCATCTCGCCCGATGACTGGGACCCCACGATGCAAGGCGTCGGCACAAACCGATATGCCTATGCCGATAACGATCCAATTAACAAATCCGATCCGAATGGGCATGCCGTAGATGATGACGCGACGATGCTTCGTGAAATTCGTGTTGAAAGTGAACGCGATCACTGGAATGATTTTAATGACAATTATCGGAATGATCGGGATAGTCGAAATGACCACAACTCGTTCGGTAGCAGTTATCAGTTAGCTGCTAACATGAATTGGATGATGTTGTGGGGCTTCCCCTACGCTCAGCCCGAAAGTAATTTTTGTACTAGTTCTACGATTACCGGACCTCTATTCAACAGCGAAGAAGCACCGGTTCCTGATGCTGTACCTGGACGTAAGACTAGGGGGCCTTCGACCTTGTGGGAAAAGCCGGGAGGAATTAACGAAGCGGATGAGGATTTTGATAATCTAAATCCTGAGAATGTTCGTAACCTGCCAAATGGCGGGAGGGTTGGAACATTGCCTGGCGGACGTACTGCCGTTGTTCGACCAGATAGTACGGATGGTCGGCCAACCTTGGAAATTCAAGATGGCAGAAACAGAACGAAAGTAAGGTATGGACAATGAAGGCATACGTTAAAATTTTTCAGGAGCATGCAAGCGGAAAGAAATATGAACTTGAGAGTTTGGTTGATCGGCAGGGCGTTCTAACGCTGAACCTGATCGATGACGATATGGGCACCCTTCGATTGTCTTTTTTTGAGTACTTTATGTACAGGAAAATGGATGAGGGTGACTCTCTGAAATTAATGTCGGAAATATCCGATTTATCTCAACTTGGGTGCTCATTTTACATTGTAAAAAATTCTGATTTGGTTGAATGGTTTGTTTTACAGGGGTACGAAATACGTAACAAAGATTTGCTTGTCCATTATTTAATTACCACCATTAACGACGTTATTGACGTTATCGCATTGGGCGACCCTATATTTGAGAGCTAGAGTATCCGTGTTGGTCAAGTGGGGAGTGGCGCCCAAGTTCGGCCCTCCCTGAGCAGTGCGTTTCCGAGCACGACGAGCTTTCGTATGATGGACGTGATGGCAACTTTCGACGCTTTTCCGGCGGCTTTGAGCTTGTCGTATTTTGCCTTGAGGTCGGGATTGAACCGGATGGCGACGAGTGCCGGCATGTAGAGGGCCTAGCTGGCATTGGCCCGGCCGCCGCGGATGAAGGCGCGGCCGGTCCAGGTCCCGGACTGTTGATTGCCACTGAGAACTGCCCCGGCGGGGATGCGGACGAAAACTTGGACCACCAGGAGGGGTATCGTCAAGTTAACGGAACTTGGAACTTGATGTGCGACGACGGGGGATGACCGATCGTGGTTCGCTCTACCGCCGCCATCGTTTTCCCGCCGAAATCATCGCGCACGCGGTTTGGCTGTATTTCCGGTTTCCTTTGAGCTTGCGGATGGTCGAGGACCTGCTGGCGGTTCGCGGGATCATTGTCTCTCACCAGACGGTACGCTTGTGGTCGGAAAAGTTCGGCCGGCTTTTCGCCAACGACATTCGTTGCCGCTCATCCGGTCGGCTCGGCGACAAATGGCATCTCGATGAGGCCGTCGTATCGATCGGTGGCAAAAAGCACTGGCTATGGCGTGCCGTTGATCAGGACGGCTTTGTCCTGGAGGTACTGGTGCAAAGCCGCCGCAATACCAAAGCTGCCAAGCGTCTGATGCACAAGCTGTTGAAAGGCCAATGCCGGGCGCCGAGGGTGATGATCACCGACAAGCTTCGGTCTTACGGCGCCGTAAAGGATGAGATTATGCCAACAGTAGAACATCGTTCGCATAAGGGCTTGAATAATCGAGCGGAGAATTCTCACCAACCAATCCGACGACGAGAGCGGATCATGAAGCGCTTCAAATCACAGCGACATGCACAGCGCTTCGTCTCCAACCACGATCCTATCGCCAACCTGTTCCACATACCCCGACACGATATCTCCTCAAGCCATTACCGAGAACTGCGTTCAGACGCGATGAACCTGTGGGCCAAGATCGCCCCGGCATGACGCATAAATGCGATCGGCGTTACGCTATTGCCCGCGGCCGTTAAGTTTACGATGCCGGCACTGGCAGCCCCAGCCGTTCGGCGGATAGAGCCGCTTCCAGATGGGATATTCCACCGGCGCGACGATGCCGACCCAACGCTCATGTTCCGGCCGTTTTCATTCGGCCGTCGAAAGTAGATAGACCAGGAAGGGCAGAAACGCCTTGTTGCGTTCCGTCCGCTTCCATTCCCCGGCTGCATGCGCCGTCGCCGTGTTCGCCGAGTAGACCGTCCGCAGCCGGCGCGTCGAGCCGAGCTGCACCAGCTTTTCCTCGCCGGTCTCCGGGTCGATCAACTGCGCCAGGTCGAAGCGGAGCGAAGGGTTGCCTCCTACAGGCCACGGCTCGGCGACGGCTTTGCCTTCGAGGCGGGGCTTCAACTGAAACGCCGGTTGCTTGGCAAAGTCGAACGTGACCTGGCAGCGATGGAGGATCCAAACACGGTAGCCAGCAAAGAGCCCGCGTGATGCGGATGTTGGCGGACTATCGCTGCGCCACGATCATTTTGGATGATGATGTCTTCCACAGAATCGGTATCAGTCGGATTCGACTCAATACAGTAGCGCTGATAAGGTCGTAGCTCAACCCTTGGAGCAGAGCCGATGCGCAGTCTGGTCGTCGTCGTTCTCCTGTCCTGGTTCGCTTATGCAATCTTCTTGACAGGGGCCGTTTTACCACTGCCGCGAAGCATTCATGTGGTCGTGTTTGCCTTGCTCGTCTCCGCTCTCGCGGTCGTTTGGATCGGCCCGGTCCCGCGTCGCCAGGGCGGATCCTTGGCGAACATCGTCAATCGGTTGCGCGCTTTCGTATCTCGTTCCACAGGACAACGGCGATAATCGTCGCGACAATCATCAGACCGATGAATTCCGGTGGGCTGCCTTGATAGGCATCGGACGAGACGCCGCCGATCGGTTCGGCTGCTCCAGCACTGCCCTTGGCTGTCATCGACAGCTTGGCACCCGCCACCCGCATCAGGACATAGGGAAGTACGGTTAGCAGCCCGCCCAGCGCCGCAAGAGGCATCCAATCCGCCTGAGACAGCCCGCCATTGGCGAGAGCCGCAACATCGATGACGCCTACCGCGCTTGCGGCCGATATCATCACCGCTCCGCCGATGCCGAAGGACAGGAAGTAGAAGGTGAAAGGATCGACATCATTGCTGTCACCGACGGCATGATACGCGATGCCCTGGGCAATGCCGGTAAGGACCGGCACCCACAGTTGCGTATAATCGACATCCTCCGTGAGCCCGGCGCCGCTGGCGATCAGTCCCGTCACAAGAACGACGAGAAACAGGGCGGCGCCGATGTCGAAACGATCGACGCCGTTTTTGGCCCTTGCCGCAATCAGCAGCGCCGTCGCAATGCTGGTCGCAAAAATGACGGGTACCGCGATGTAGTCCGGCGCAAGCGACACCGACAGCGTCGTGCCGCCATTGGCGCAGACAACGCCGAAGACAGCGAAGGCAAGGATCGTCTTGAGCTGGCGACGGTTGAGCTTCGGCGGTTTGAAGAAAAGGATTCGGGCCGTAAACAGGGCGAAGAAGAACATCGACACCGTCACGGTCCGCAGCACCGTTACCTGCAGGGGGCTGAGCCCATGGTCGCGCAACACGCTACCCGGGATATCGGCAAGCCCGGTCAGGAATAAGGCGAATGCGAATGCGGCAAAGCTGATGACGGTGACGAACCGCGCCGTCATCAGCTGGTCTTGGAGCTTTCGAATGGTGGACATGATCACACTCCGGCTGATGATAGACGAAGTATGCTTGAAGGCCGCTTTCGTTAGATAGAGGCAGCCTCTTTACCAAGTTGGCCAAAATTTATATCAACTGGGAAAGCTTGTATAAAAAATGTCCCCTCATGTATAAACCTGCGGATGCTGCATGGCCAAGAACAGCGACAACGCGCTCTCCGTTAATCTCGACTATCTCGAAAAGCTTCGCAAAAACAAGGCCAACGCTGCGTGGAACGACTTCGTCAACGCTATCGGAGGCCTATTTGACGGGGATGCGTCGCTGCGGGGCGATCTCACGCACACGCTTCACTACCTACTCTCCCGTGCCCACAAGGACGAGGACGGCGAGTCGGATGCGCTGAGTCTTCACGGACTGAGCGAAGCGATTTGCGCCTTCGCGGGACAGTTCGGTCAGCCATCGTCGAAGAGCTGCCCGATCGGCGTCAAATTTTCGTCGTTGTCGGTGCGATACTTCATCCAGCGACAGAGCAACAAGCCCGACCTGATCCAGGCCTACACGGTCTACCTTCTTTTCCTTTTGGCGGTTGCGTTCCGGGATGGTGAGCAGAAGTTTTTTGGCCATCACATCCATATGGAAACGGGCGAATTCGCGCAATTTCTGACAGAGCTTTTCCATCTGGTTGAAAAACACGCGAGCCTCGAAAACCTCGTCCACAAGGTGCGCGAGTTCCACAAGAGGCGCAAAGCACGCAGCCAGCTGAAATACGATCTGGGCGGAATGATCGAACTCGGCGATTTTAATTCTGTGTCACTTTGGCATTCACTCTTCAACCATACCCCCGCCGACTGTTTCAAGGACAGGACGTCGCTCGAGCGGCACTTCATCTGTTACCGCTTCTCGTCGCTTGGCGACGAGCCGAAAGTCGTCAAGAGCTTCCTCGTGTTCCAGTCGCCGGGGCGGCTGAGTGGTGGCGACGGCGGCATCCGCAATCATTTTGCATTCAAAGTCTTCTACAAGAACCACAGCGGAAAAATCCGCCGCTCCGCCGGAGCCGTCCTGCATCTCGGGAAGACGATTACCTGTTACGGCAGCTCGCGAATGGAGGACGCTACTATCGGTGCCAACGATCCTCTGACCTATTCGGGCGATCGTGGGCCAAAGAGCCTTGTCTTCTCTGCTCCGGCTGCCGGCGACCGGATGCTTTTCGGCGTTATGTTGTCCATGAACGAAGAACATATCCCGATCGCCAGCCGCATTATTGGCGTAGAGACGCACCACCGCCACTCCAAGGCGGCGCAGATCGGTTCGATGGACGCCATGGACCTGAAGCAGGAGTTAATGAAGAACGCCATCTTCGCCGAGACCATCGAATCTGAGGCGCGCGCCCAGAGAGGTTGGGCTGAGTTGCTCAATCTCCTGCGAGCCGAAGTTCCGGCGGGAACACTCGTCACGCCTCATGGCTTTGCTCGCCGCGGCCTATACGGATAGCCGTGGCGGCACTGCTTGGATTGACCAAGATGCAGGCGGCCAACTTCCAAGGGGGCGCATGGCGCCGGGTTTATGACTGGTTTGGCGGGCTGGATCAGTTCAGAGCGGAATATGCCTTCCACTACTGCGGGATTGCAGCCTTCCAAACCACATTCTCCAACATTTTTAATGCGTTAGGCAAGCTTAGGCGACGTGTCGCCGGTTCAGATCCTTTCAAGGCGAAATAAGAATCCGGCCACGGCAGCTTTGCGCCGTCATTTCGGCCGTTGAGACAACTCGGGCGGACGCCTGAGAGCAGCCAGTCTGCTTATCACTTCCGCAAAGCGGCAAGACCGGTAACTCGCCTCATCGAAATGCTGGGTCCTTGCAATTGTGCGAGGCCGAAAACACCGCCGGCACTCGCTCCATACCCCATATTTTTCTTCCTGCCTTTAGCGAGTACCGCGATGCCCTTGTTGCTATTGCGACGTCCGCCTCCTCTGATGCGGCTGAGAATTTTCTCAACCTCTGATGCCGTCAAAGCGACGCCGAGGTCCTCCGAACCAACGTGGCCGTTCTGGACCGTTCTGATCCAGTCGACCGCTTCACGGTTGCTCTCGTCTACATTATTTCTGCTTTTCTCCGCAGATTTGTCTGCTGAGAACATCCGCTTCCAGGCGGCAAGCTTAACGCTCGTGGACCTGACGGTCAGTATCGAAGGCAGGACCGCTCAGGGCCGGTTGCAGTCATAGCGCCGAAGCGCTGATCGCGGCCGTCAGGCGAACCCGCTGAATGCATCGGCCTCGCTTTGAGTAGTAAAGGTGAACGTGACCAGCTCACTCTCATCGTCCTGACGGATGCCGATCGCAGTCACGATCAATCGAGCGATCTCGTCCTGCGCCTCATGTCCTGAGCGGGCTGATTTCACAGCCTTCTCGATGGCCGCTGTGAAGACTTCGCTGATCAGGCCAAGGCGCATATTGTGTTTCATGATGATGTCCCGGTCCTCGATGATCGCCGCCTGTTCTTCCTTCGGGATTGCGGCATTGTCCATCGCGGTGATCGTGGCATTGGTCGCGAGCTTGATCGGACCTTCCTGAAGCCACCGCTCGACCATCTGGTGAAACTGATGCATTCGCGCAGCGGGGATTGTTTTCTGGACAGTGATCGACATCTGCATTCCTTTGTCAGCTTCCATTCAAACCGATACACGCTCCAAGAACATAGGATCGGCTGCCGCAATCAAAAAATAGCGCCAGCAGGGTTTATGGGGCTCAGCCACAAGCTTCAATTCGTTTATGCTGGAGATCGACCGGTCGAGAGACATGGGAGGCGATCGGGTGGGCGGTTTGATGGCCGCATTAGGCAATGGGTCTTCTGGCGCAGATGCGCCATAAGTAGTCATTGGATGACCGGCATCACGGACGCCATGGTGGCCGGCCAGAAGATCGACGTGGCCCAGATGAAGGCCCTGATCGAACCTGCCGATCTGATCATTGCTCACAATGCCGGCTTCGACCGCCCCTTCTGTGAAACCTTCTCCTCGGCTTTCGCGCCGAAGGCGTGGGCTTGCTCGGTCTCTGAAATCGACTGGTCCGCCCGCGGTTTCGAGGGAGCGAAGCTTGGTTACCTTGTCGGGCAGGCCGGGTATTTCCATGATGGACATCGCGCCGTCGACGACTGCTTCGCGCTGCTCGAGGTTCTGGCCCATGGCGGACCGGAGCAGGGCAACACACCATTCGCCGAGCTCTTCGCGGCAAGCCAGCGCTCGCGGGTTCGCATCTTTGCCGAGCACAGTCCCTTCGAGATGACGGACCATCTGAAGGCCCGTGGTTACCGATGGTCGGACGGAAGCGACGGGCGGCCGAAATCCTGGTGGGTCGAGGTGGCATCGTAAACTTAACGGCTGAGAATCCAAGGTACTGCACGAGCGGCAAGCACCGCTCATGCCCGGGCGATTTTCGCCCACAGCCGGAAAGGCGTGCAGGCGGAAGCGTTGGGGAACGAGGAGGTTTCTGACGAGGAGTAGCGTTGACGGGCGGAGGAGGCCGTTTTGACGGAGTTGCGCTACATCGAGCCCATCGAAGGCTGGCCAATGAAGAGCGCCTCGCGCACGGCTTCCTGATTGACTTTGAGCCAGCATTGCGACTTTGCAGCTGGCTCTTTCCATGTGGTCGACGAGGGCGAGGGCGGCGGTCGCTATCGCGACAGTCGCTTCTCGTCATCGATCAGCGTCAAGCGCGCGGGGGCCGCCGCGCCCCATTGCCACAGAACCAGGTTGAGATCGTCCGCGTTTGCGCCGGGCGCGAAGCTCCTGACAAGCAGGCCGTGATAGCCTGCGGCGGCGAGGTGTCGGGCGAAAGTCTGGGTGCTGGCCTCGCCACTCGCCTTCATCTGGTCTCGCCATGTCGGGTCTGCGAGAGATGACGGTGTCATCCCTTCAGCCAGCAACGCGGCCTCGTCCCTGGTGTCGAATACCCGACCGATGTCGGCGTCGTAGGAGATTAACGTCGTCGGCTGCAGGCTCCCGACCTGGTTGGCCTCGCGAAGGGCGGTCACTACCGTCAGGCAGGTGTAGAGCGCTGGCGTGCCCTTCTTGTTGAAGCGGCCGCCATACAATTCCGCCCCGCGCCCGGACATTGGCTCGCGTGCGTAGATTGGGTTCAGTGCTCGAAAGAGTGCGCCTTCATACCGCATCGTCTTGTCAGGCGTGGACGCCGGCATCGACCGCGTCGATATAGTCAAGAACCTCGTCGGCGCGGCCCTCCCGAACCAACTGCATCGCTGTCATTCCTGAGAAGCCCGGCAACGGTTCGGAGCGATACCAGGCATAGGCCATCAGCGCCGACCCGAAGCGCGGTTCCACCTTGTTGACGACCTCGGTCATCTCGCGCAGACGACGCTGCGTCCTGTCGGACCGGATCCGGTCCTTCCGTTGGATCGCATCCTTGCCGAGTCCGGCCGTGCGGGCGATTTCCTCGCTCGTCGTGCGCAGTACGTCGGCAATCTTCCGCGGCGAAAAAAGTCCGTCGTCGGCGTATTGCGCAATTCCCATAGCTTTTATCTCCGAATGTCGATACCAATCATTATGACGCAATATAGCGTCAGAAATCGCGGCATTCAAGGGAAGGCAAAATTAGGGAGGAAGGAGAGAGGGATACGCTCGCAGGTCGCGTCTGCCCAGGCCATCCTCATCATGGATCGGGCAAGATGGTATATTCCCGACAACTCGTCGTGCCCGAAAACATCAGCATCCTGCCATTGCCGCCGAAGCCGCCGGAGCTCACCCATGTAGGCGATGACTGGAGCACATCCTGCTCGCACTCGCTCAAAGTTGAACGCTACCCACCATCCAATGGCGTTCCGCCTACGCGAGCATCTGCAGTCCGTGCTTTTTCACAAGCGAGAGGAGCTTGAGCGCAGGCCCACTTGGGCGCTTGGCACCGGTTTCCCACTTTTGAACCGTCGATTGGCTCGAGTTCAGATAGCGTGCAAAGACCGGCTGGCTGACATGGTTAAGCGACCCAACGCTCTCCGCACTGGCCATTTCAGTCGGCTACCTGGAAAACTTTCTCAACTGTCATACGATATCCTTGGCCTGATCGGCGCTAACCCTCCCATCCATAATCGCGCCGGCGCCGCGGTGCGCGGCGATGAACATGGCGACGGCTGAACGGCAATAGGATTCGATTTCGTTTTCGTCCTTTGCTCTCGCCTCATCGAAGCGGGTGATGAGCAGAAGATCGGATCCTTTGATGAGCGCGCCAAACAGGCGGGCGGACTGGCGAGGATCGGGTACGTTCAGAGCCGCCTTTGCATGCAACTGACGTAAAAGGTCCTCGATCTGGGCGATGACGTGGGCGGGCCCGGCTTCGTAGAAGAGCTTGCTCAATGACCTCTGGTTCGTCTTGTCGGCCATGATCATGGCTTCGACGCTGCGGACGTCCGGGCTCAACAGCGTGTGAAGCAGGGATGATCCTGCCGCCATGAGCTGCTCTTGGGCCGAGCCCTCGGTGCCTTCAACAAGGGCTTGTGGTGCGAACTGATGGCAGCGAGCAGCGATGGCCGCGCTGAACAGCGCCTCCTTGTTCTCGAAGTGCCTGTAGATGCTGAGCTTGGATATCTTTGCTCGTCTGGCGACCTTGTCGAGGGTGGTCGCCTGAAACCCTAATTCCACAAAGAGTTCGCACGCAGCGTCGATGATCGTCTGGCCAAGCGCCTCGTTGGCGGGCCGGCCGCGCCGGTTCGGGGTATTTTCATTCATGGCAATTTCGATCCTTGACAGTATCATAATTCATCAATTACGATACCACAAAGTATCATAAATGCGCAAGCCACAGAGTGGACACGGAGCCTATCATGAACGACGTCATCATCATCGGCGGCAGCTTTGCCGGTCTCGCCGCCGCCCTTCAACTCGGCCGGGCCCGCCGCAAGGTCACCGTTCTTGATACCGGCCTGCAGCGCAATCGCTTTGCCGGCCACTCGCATGGTCTGCTCGGCCACGATCACAAGCCCCCGATGGACATCCTTGCCGAGGCGAGACAGCAACTGGCGCGTTATCCCACGGTCAATCTGCTCAACGCCCGTGCCGACAGCATCTCCGGCGCCATCGACAATTTCACCGTCATTACCGGTGATGGCGAAAGCCTGGATGCGCGGCGCCTGATCCTGAGCTATGGCGTGGTAGACCAGATGCCCGATGTCCCGGGCTTTGCCGAGAGCTGGGGCACGGCCATCGTGCCTTGCCCCTATTGCGACGGCTTTGAATTCGCCGGCCAACATTGGGGCCTCGTCTGGTCCGGCCCACAGTCGATGAATCAGGTCAGGCTGTTCCACGATTGGACCGACATGTTGACGGTCTTCGCCGATGGTCACGACATCGCGCCGGATATTCGGGCCGATCTGGAGCGTCGCAACACACCTCTCGTCGATGGCCGGATCACTGAAGTCGCCCGTCATGAGGGCCACAATGCCACTATCAGGCTCGATGCCGGCCTTGATGTTGCTCTCGACATCCTGTTCGCGCATCCACGCAACACGCCGTCCGCAACTCTGCATGAACCGTTGGGCCTCGCCACGGTGAATACGCCAACCGGTATTGCCCTCAAAGTCGACGAGCGCCGCGAAACCAGCGTGCCTGGCATCTACTCCGCCGGCGACCTAGCCAACCCCGGCATGCCCTCTGTTACCACGGCCATCTCGCAAGGCGCGACGGCGGGGATCTCCGCACAGCAGTCCATGTTGACTTGATAGAAGAAGGGGCAGTCCATGAAAACCAAGTTTCTCTTCTCCGCAGCGGTGGTCATGACCGGCGCGGCAACGGCGGCAGTCGTGTTCTGGCCCACGGAAAAAGTTTCCGCAGCGGCCGACCCGAGGATTGCGGTTCCGCTTGTCAGCGTCGTGAAGGTCAGGACACCCGACAGCGTTTCACGCAGCTTTACCGGAACGATCGCGGCACGGGTTCAAAGCGATCTCAGTTTCCGCGTTCCGGGCAAGATCGTCGAGCGACTTGTCAATCTCGGTGAGGACGTCAAGGCGGGACAGCCGCTGATGAAGATCGACGGAACGGATCTGCGTCTCGCCCTGACGGCAAAGCGCAACGCAGTCGCTGCAGCACAGGCAACATATGTCCAGGCCGTTAGCGATGAAAGGCGCTTCGCGGCACTAGTGAAGACCAGTGCGGCCTCGACGCAGCAGTACGAGAGAGCGAAAGCGGTGCTGGACACTGCCGCAGCACAGCTTGCTGCGGCAGAAGCCGAGGCGACAGTCGCCGAGAACGAGGCGACCTACACCGTTCTCTTGGCCGACGTTGACGGCACGATTGTCGAAACCTTGGGCGAGCCGGGACAGGTGGTTGCTGCCGGCCAGACGATCGTCAAGCTCGCAAAATCCGGGGCGCGCGAGGCACTGGTCTGGATGCCGGAAAACATGAGACCCGAGCCCGGTGCGACGGCACGGGCGAGCATCTACGGCAGGGCAGCTGAAGATAACGCGGTGCTGCGTCAGATCTCCGCCTCCGCGGATCCGCAGACACGCACATACGAGGCGCGCTGGGTATTGCAAGGAACTGTTGCGGATGCGCCGCTCGGCGCGACCGTCACCATCAAGATCGCCAACACGGAGACGCTCGTTCATGCCGAGATACCGGTCGGGTCCATCCTGGACGATGGGAATCGCACGGGCGCCTGGGTCGTCGATGAAAAGGCTTCCAGCGTCCACTTCCGTCCCTTGAACGTCGAACGATTGGGCGAGGACAGCGCAATCGTATCGGGCTTGAAGGCAGGAGAAACGGTCGTCGCACTAGGCGCCCATCTCCTGACTGAGGGCGAGAAAATTCGCACCAGCGTCGAAAAGAAAGAGGCATCAAACTAATGAGCTTCAATCTTTCCGCGCTCGCCGTTGGTGAGCGGGCCGTCACCCTGTTTTTTATCGTTCTTCTGGCGGCCGCGGGCGTCTATGCCTTTTTGAGCCTCGGGCGCGCGGAAGATCCGTCCTTCACCATCAAGACGATGACGGTGACGTCCGTCTGGCCGGGTGCGACCGCCCGCGAAATGCAGGACCTTGTCGCCGAACCGCTGGAAAAGCGACTCCAGGAGCTGACCTGGTATGACCGTGTCGAGACGACGACCCGTCCCGGTTACGCCTATTTGACGCTGACACTAAGGGACAATACGCCGGCCACTGCCGTGGAGGAGGAGTTCTATCAGGCGCGCAAGAAACTGGGCGACGAGGCGCGGCACCTTCCCCCCGGTGTCTTCGGGCCTTTCGTGAACGACGAATATTCGGATGTCAGCTTCGGCCTTTATGCACTGAAAGCCAAGGGCATGCCGATGCGCGATCTTGTTCGCCAGGCCGAAACCATCCGTCAGGATCTCCTGCACGTTCCAGGCGTCAAGAAGATCAACATTCTCGGCGAACGTCCGGAACAGATCTTCGTCGAATTCTCTTTTGCCAAGCTCGCCACGCTCGGCATCTCGACCCAGAGCATCGCTTCGGCTCTCCAGAACCAGAACAATATCACGCCGGCCGGCTCAATCGATACACGCGGACCGCAGGTCTTTATCCGCTTTGACGGCGCCTACAACGATATCCAAGCCATCGCCGACACACCGATCGTCGCCGGTGGGCGTACGTTGAAGCTGTCCGATATCGCCGACATCCGTCGCGGCTACCAAGACCCGGCAACCTATATCATCCGCCATGACGGCGAGCCCGCGATCATGCTCGGCGCTGTCATGCAGTCGGGGTGGAACGGCCTGGAGCTCGGCAAAGCGCTTGAGGAGAGATCGGCCGCTATCGCGCAGTCGCTTCCGCTCGGCATGACGCTTGCCAAGGTCAGCGATCAGGCCGTCAATATCCAGGAAGCGGTCGGCGAGTTCATGCTGAAATTTGCTATGGCGCTTGGCGTCGTACTGTTCGTCAGCTTGATTGCGCTCGGCTGGCGCGTGGGTATCGTCGTGGCGCTCGCCGTGCCGCTGACGCTCGCCGTCGTGTTTCTGATCATGTTGGAAACCGGACGGTTCTTCGACCGCATCACGCTCGGCGCCCTGATCCTCGCGCTCGGTCTGCTTGTCGACGACGCCATCATCGCCATTGAAGTTATGGTGGTGAAGATGGAAGAAGGCATGGACCGTATCAAAGCAGCCGCCTATGCCTGGAGCCATACGGCAGCACCGATGCTCTCGGGTACGCTCGTTACCATTATCGGCCTGATGCCGGTCGGCTTTGCCAAATCGACCGCTGGCGAATATGCCGGCAACATCTTCTGGGTCGTTGGCTTCGCCCTGATCGTGTCCTGGATCATCGCGGTGGTGTTCACACCCTATCTCGGCGTCAAGTTGCTCCCCGACATCAAGCCTGTCACCGGCGGTCACGAGGCGATCTACGGCACGCCGAACTACCAGCGCCTGCGGTCCGTCATCAAGTTCGCGGTCCGCCACAAATTCCTGACCTGCGCCGCCGTTGTGGTCGTCATGGGCCTCTCGGTTGTGGGAATGGGTAGCGTCAAGCAACAGTTCTTCCCGACATCCGACCGTCCCGAAGTTCTGGTCGAAGTACGCTTGCCCGAAGGGACCAGCATCGAAACGACCACCGCAACCGTCGAAAAGCTGGAAAAGTGGCTGAAGCAGCAGCCGGAATCCAAGATCGTCACCAGCTATATCGGCCAGGGCGCGCCGCGCTTCTTCTTTGCCATGGCGCCGGAATTGCCGGACCCTGCCTTCGCCAAGATAGTCGCGCTCACGCCGAATGCGCAAGCCCGTGAGGGCCTCAAGCATCGCCTGCGTGCGGCCATCTCCGAAGGACTTGCGCCTGAGGCCTCCTTGCGCGTCACCCAACTTGTGTTCGGACCCTACACACCGTTCCCGGTCGAGTTTCGCATCATGGGACCTGATCCGAAAAAGCTCTATGAGATTTCCGAACAGGCGCTCGCCATCATGAAAACCGTGCCTGACATTCGCCAGGCCAACCGCGACTGGGGCAATCGCACACCCGTCGTCCGGTTTATCCC
This sequence comes from Shinella sp. GW821-FHT11G07, assembly GCF_058808115.1. Taxonomy (NCBI): domain Bacteria; kingdom Pseudomonadati; phylum Pseudomonadota; class Alphaproteobacteria; order Hyphomicrobiales; family Rhizobiaceae; genus Shinella; species Shinella sp. GW821-FHT11G07. The sequence goes on along the minus strand of NZ_JBXARJ010000025.1, from coordinate 23,176 downwards.
CGACCAGGAGAGGCTCAACCTCATCGGCCTTTCACCGGCCGAGGCGGCCCAGCAGATGCAACTGCTTCTCTCGGGCGTGCCGATCACCCAGATCCGCGAGAACATCCGGAACGTTCCAGTGGTCGCTCGCAGCGGCGGCGAAATCCGCCTAGACCCCTCGCGGCTGGGGGACTTCTCTCTGATCAGCAGGGACGGCCGCGCCGTGCCTCTCGATCAGATCGGACACTCCGAGGTTACTTTCGAAGAACCTATCATGAAGCGCCGTGACCGCATGTCGGTCATCACCATCCGCTCGGATATCAACGAGGCAACGCAGCCGCCTGAGGTTTCGCAAGCTGTCATGAGCGCCCTGCAGCCGTTGATCGCATCACTTCCCGTCGGCTACCGGATCGAAATGGGTGGCAATATCGAAGAGTCGCTCAAGGCGAACGTCGCCCTCGTCAAGGTGTTCCCCTTGATGATTGCAGCAATGCTGACCGTTGTCATTCTGCAGGTTCGCAGCCTGTCGACCATGACTATGGTCATGCTGACCGCGCCCCTTGGCCTGGCGGGTGCCGTGCCGGCACTGTTGCTGTTCGATCAGCCCTTTGGCTTCAACGCCATCCTTGGATTGATCGGGCTCGCCGGAATTCTGATGCGCAACACGCTCATCCTGACCGAGCAGATCAAGGACAATCGGGCCGCAGGTCTTGATGACTATCACGCGATCATCGAGGCAACTGTTCAGCGGACGCGGCCCGTGATCCTCACGGCGCTTGCCGCAGTCCTCGCATTCATTCCGCTGACCCACTCGGTCTTCTGGGGGTCGATGGCCTACACCCTGATCGGCGGCACGGCTGTTGGCACGGTGCTGATCCTGCTCTTCCTGCCGGCGCTATACGCAGCATGGTTCCAGATCAAGCCGACCGAAGATCAGGTGCACGCCACCGTAAACGCCGAGGAGCCCGAGCTGCCACTGGTGATTGCTGCGGAATGAAGACGAGAGGACATGATGGCCGACCGCCACGGCGCCGAAAGAACATTATCATGGGCGTTCAACGAGATGAGCTCATCAGAAATGTGTAGGTGGCGAGTTCGAGTCCTTTAAAGGCGTGAAAGAAGGTGCGCGGCCAGCGGCCGCGCAGTGTCTTATACGGCGATGCCTTGCACTGCCGCAGCAAGCGGCTCCAGCATAACGACCTCGTCGTTGGTAAGTTCGATCGAAACTGCCGCGAGGTTTTCGACAAGCCTTGTGCGCTTGCGTGTGCCGGGGATCGGAACGGTCTTTGCATTCAGCGAGCTGGACTGGGCATAGAGCCATGCCAGGGCAAGCTGTGCCGCGGTCACGCCCTTGGCCGACGCAATTTCTTCGATCTTTGCCACCAGACGAAGGTTCGCCTCGCGGTTCTCTTCGGAGAAGCGCGGGAAATGCTGGCGAGCATCGGTTCCAGATAGGCCCCCGGCGAATGCCTGACCTGTCAGCATGCCTCGGCCGAGCGGCGAATAGGGGATGATGGTGACGCCCAGGCTGGCTGCGGCCGGTACGATGTCTTTTTCGATATCGCGGGTGACGATTGACCATTCCGACTGCAAGGCGGCAATCGGGTGGATGGCATGCGCTGTCCGCAGTTCTTCGGCGCTGACGGCAGATAGGCCGAGCCACTTCACCTTGCCTTCCTTGACCAGGTCGGCCATGGCGCCGATCGACTCTTCCAAAGGAGTGACACCATCGCGACGGTGCATGTAATAGAGGTCGATCACATCGACGCCGAGACGCTTCAGCGAGCGTTCGACCGCAGTCCTGATAAATTCCGGACGGTTGTCGAGGCTCCAGTCGTTGGGGTCTTCAGGCGTGCGCGTATAGCCGAACTTGGTGGCGATAGTGATCCGATCACGATGGGCGGCGATGAAGGGCGCCAGAAACTCTTCGTTCGAACCCACGCCATACATGTCTGCCGTGTCGTACATCGTCACGCCCAGTTCCAGCGCCCGTTCCAGCGTGGCACGGGATTCAGCTTCGTCCGTTTCGCCGTAGAACTCGCTCATGCCCATGCAGCCAAGGCCCTGGACGCCGATCAAGGGACCTGTCTGTCCGAGCTGTACCTGCCGCATAGAGGTGATTTCACTTGTCATATTGGGTCTCCACATTTTGACAAGCATGCCTTATAAGTATGGAGTATAGTCTATGGTCAAGGGCTGACGCATGCTGATTTCGGAATTTGCCAGAGCCACCGATTTGCCCGTTGATACGATCCGCTTTTACATTGCCAAAGGGCTTCTGAAGCCTGAACGCAGTGCCAAGGGAGGCTCGAACCCTTACCAGACGTTCCGCCGGGAAGATGTGACGACCGCCCGTATGATACGACTGCAGCAGACACTGGGTTACTCGCTGGGGGAGATTCTCGCGCTGAATGAAGAATATCGTGCCGGCGAGCAGTCGGCCGAACGCACGATCGCTGTCCTGCAGAAGCAGATCGCCCGGCTGGAGGAACGAAAGGCCGCGTTGGATGCGGCCCTGTCTTTCCTGCATGGCAAGGTGGACTGGGTCAAGGCGGGCAAGCCTGACGATGCGCCCCGCCTTGAAGACTATCAGTGCTGAAGGGCACGTAGTTCGGCCAGCCCTTCATCCCTCGATATCACCGGTTCGTATCCAAGCTCGCGCCTGGCCTTGCCGATATCGAACGAGACTTCCACCGCAGAAGTGGCATATCCCTGCCTTGTCAGCGGTGGAACGATCCTGCCGCCGGAGAGTGCTACCAGAGTGTCACCGAGGGCAGCGACAGTACGGACCAGGGCACGCGGCACGATCTTTTGTGGAATTTGAAGCCCTTGTGTCTCGAGAAGCGCCGACACGATCGTGCGGAAAGCAACGGGCGCGCCATCCGAAACGAAATAGACTTCCCCGCCACGACCACGGCCAAGAGCGAGTTCGACGGCGTTGCAAAGATTGCCGATATGGGTGGTCGAGGTGAGATAGGTGCCGCCGCTGATCCAGGCGAACTTGCCGGATATTACCGCCTCAGTGAGTGCCGGAAGGGCCGTCGTGTCATCCCGGCCCCAGACGAAACGCGGACGCAGAACGACGACCGCAAAATCGTCTGCATTGGCGGCAAGCGCGATGCGCTCGGCTGCCGCCTTCGTGCGCGAGTATCCGCCAACCGGCTTCTGCGGCAATGGCATGGTCTCATCGACATTGACCAGAGGCCTGCCGGTGGCAAGAACGGATTCCGTGCTCAGATGGATGACCTTGCGAATGCCGGCCCGGCGCGCCGCCTCGATCACGGCGCGGGTGCCGTCTTCATTAACGCGTCGCTGCCTTTCCGTGGCGGGTCCGTGGCCGGTGTCTGCCGCGGCATGGATCAGCGCATCGCATCCTGCCATGGCCGCGGAAAGCGAAGCGTCCAACAAGTCGCCACCCACGACCGTAGCACCTAGGGAACCCACCAGTTCCGCAGATTTATCACTGCGCGCAAGAGCCGTAACGTTGATCTCGCGGGCGACGAAATGCCGGACGAGATTACGGCCCAGATAGCCGCTGCCTCCGGTCAGAAAGATCCGTTGAAACGGGACGAGTTTATCCGTGGCCACGGCCTGTGCGGCATTGCTTTCAATCATGTCCTTCACCTGATGTATTTTTCTGAGGACCAGCCCGCCGCAACATCGGGAAGATCGCTCTCTCCCGGTTGAACTGTCACGAGCCAGTTGATTTCGCGAAGAAGCCTGTCGCGCTCCCCACGGGGAAAGTAATGGAAATCGAGATGTTCGAGGAATTTCAGTCCCTCAAGCGCCAGATATGCGAGAAGAGCGCCGCGCGGAGATGGGGAGTTCTCCACGATGCGCGCCATGGTGCGGGCCTGGTTAACCTGCATCTTGGTGCGCAGAGTGGCATCGAGGGCAAGGGCGGCACTGAGGTTGAGTGCAACCGACCTGAATTCTTCCGGGGGTGGCGCCGCGGCGGCAAGGATACGACCACGGATTGCCCTGTCGTCAGCGCCGGCGAGCTGTTCCTCGATCCCGACATGATGGGCATTGTCTCGCTCAAAGGCTCGGTCAACGACGGCTTCCACCAGCGCCTGCTTCGACTTGTGATCATAGAGCACGCTGGCCTTGTTGATCCCTGCTTCCTTGGCTACGGCATCAATGGTCAAGCTGGCCGCGCCATCCCGCCCGACAACCCGTTCAGCGGCATCAAGCACCGACTGCTGGTCGATAACACGTTTCCTGCCCATGGTGACCTCAATTTATTTCCAACCAGATGGTTATAAATAAATCATCGTGTGGATGTCCAGCATAAAAAGAACCGGAGCGGAACTTCCAGATTGAGCACCCGTGCCTAACCGGTCGTTATGCCAAAATATCGCGAACGCGACGCCTAGGCCGACACACTGTTGACGGCGTATACGCGGCAGCCTTCTGCGGAGACCCAACGTAATTGGCAACATGCTGTGGCTCGCACAAAGCAGGTGACAGGAGAGAGGATCAACCTTACCTTTCGCCTTACCGTGAAATGCAATGATTTCAATGCCCTGTAGATCCTTAGATCGAGGCCGGCGGTTCGATTCCCTTCAAGAGCGCAAAAAATTCTGTCCTGCCTATACGTATCAGCATTGTCTTGACGGGTCTGATGACGTTCTTGTCAATGGGTCGGCACTTAGGTTTGGCTAGCTGCTCAATTCGATCGTTGGCGTCATAACCTCTGTGTCGCGGGCACTCCGGCCCGAAGGGCGCCAGCCAAGAGCACTTGACTAATTGGTACGTATGTACGAAAGTATTTTGTACGTATGTACCAAACGAGGTGCTGTTGTTTCCCCCAGATAGGTACCTATCCGGCCCAAGCTTTCCCGCGAGGCCAAAATCAGCGCAGAGCGGAAAGCTCAAGTTCTTCCGCAGCCTGTCTGAACCCCGAATGCACTTCATCGAACCACGACCAGTTCTCGGTTCGAGCCGTGTTACGGGCGAGATAGGCGGTGCGGCGAAAGCGAGGAGCATCCTTCACTTCGAAAATCTGGCCGGCGTCCATTCGGTCCTTGGCGATCCGATACGGCAAATAGGCCGATCCGCCCCATTTAAGAATATGGTTCAAGGCGAAGACGCCGTTAGTGAACGTCACCACAGCTGTGTCATCAACCGGAAACGTCTCGGCGTGCCAGCGGCGGAACTCTTCGCCGTGATCGACATAGACGTACATCGGGTCCCACCGCATCAGGCCGCGCTCGACCGTCGCCACCTCGATGACGATATCTTCGAAAAGCGGACTAATGGAAAAGCCGGTCGACGGTGGCGCCTCATAGGCGATAGCGACGTCGACAATGGAGTTGATGATCCACGGACGCACCTCCGCCTCGCTCCCGCTCTCGACGTTCACCGCGACCGTCGGGCAGCGCGAGCGGGTGATATTGAGCCACAGTTCTCCCGCTCCGCTCCACAGCGCGTCGGTACAGCCAAGATTGCACACGTCGTCAAATCCGCTCGGCAGCGAGGTATCGTGACGAGCCTGGTTCCAGACCTGCATGAGGATCTGGGCGTGCTTGACGAATTTGGAACCAGTGGCTGTCAGCTCGGCGCCGGACTTGACCCGCCGCAGCAACTTCTGACCAAGCACATCTTCGAGCGCGTTGATGCGCGCCGTCACTGTCGACTGCGTGACGTTCAGCTTGGCGGCAGCCTTATTGAGATTGCCCGTTTCCATCACCACGAGAAACGTGTGCACGTGAGAAAGATTCATGTGTCCCGTCCCATTTGGAATGAATGAGAAAGTTCGAGAAATACGAATATAATTACCATAATAATTTGATTTACAGGATTATGGCTTTCTGTCAACTTTTCTTCATCCACCGGCCGCGAGGGGAAATTCTTCAGGACGGTCTTCATCTCGGGCTGGCATTGATGTGCTGGACGAGGCTCCGATCATGTCTTTGCAAGCCGATCACCCGGCTTCTGCAGCTTCGATCCGTCGATGAGGTCAAATGAACGCTGTACCTAAGATGCAGTTCGACACGTCGCATGCCGGCGAAGCTCGAGCGCCGGTTGTTTCCTGCCGGAACGTTTGGAAGGTCTTTGGACACAAGCCGGTCGTTGACGGGATTCTCGGCGACCTTCTTGCCGAGAGGATGGACGTGGAGCGCGCGCGACGGGAGCATGGCTGCGTCGTCGCGGTGAAAGGCGTCAGCTTCGACGTCCGTCCGTCCGAGGTTTTCTGCATCATGGGGCTTTCAGGTTCCGGAAAGTCGACCCTGATCCGGCACGTCAATCGCCTGATTGAGCCGACGGCAGGGGATATCCTCGTCAATGAGCGCTCAATTTCAGCTCTCGATAACAGAGGCTTGCGGGAACTGCGGGCGAGAAGGATTGGAATGGTCTTCCAGAATGTCGCTCTCCTCCCGCACCGCACTGTGGAGGAGAATACCTATCTTCCGCTTGAATTGCGCGGAGAAACCGGTCTCGCGGCACATGCTGCGGTCCAACGGGCCTTGTCCGTCGTTGGGCTTTCGGCGTGGGGAGATCGTTACCCGAGTGAACTGTCGGGCGGTATGCAGCAGCGCGTGGGATTGGCGCGGGCGCTTGCAGCGGACGCCGACATCCTGCTGATGGACGAACCGTTCAGCGCGCTCGATCCTTTGATCCGCAAGCAGTTGCAGACCGAGTTCCGACGGCTTGTCAAAACACTCGGCAAGACGGCGCTTTTCATTACCCACGACCTCGAGGAAGCGATCCGCATTGGTGACCGGATTGCGATCATGCGTGACGGGCAGATCGTGCAAACAGGAACGCCCGCCGAGATCGTGCTGTCGCCCGTCAATGAGTACGTCGCGCAATTCGTCGAGGGAATATCGCCGGTCCATTTCGTTGACGCCGAGCGCATCATGGTGCCTCCAACGCGATATCCAGGGCATGCCGCAGCTCTTTTGGCCTCCGCCGTTCCGGAAGGTTGGCCGGTCTGCGAACGCAGCACACTGCTTGCCAGGCTCATCGCCCTGCAAACCGAGACTGATCGCCCGATCGCCGTGACCGATGGCGGTTTGGTGATCGGTGTTGTCGGGCCGCGTGAAATTCTGGTCGCCGTCGGCGGGCACGGCAAGAGATAGAAGGAGATGTGACCATGGCCTTTCAGCCCGCCGATCCCGCAACGTTGACCGCAGCAGTGCCGGCACGCCAAAGCAACCGAAAACCGGTCATCCTCCATTTTGCCGATCTTCTGGTCGGACCTCTCTGCGTTTCAGCGCGGCCAAGACGTTTCCTGCTGCTATATCTGCTCGCAGATGGCACTGCGATGTGGTTCGCGATGCAGGGCCTTTTGGGCAACATGTTTCTCGTCTTTGGCCTGTCGCGCGCGGCGGCGATCGCGTTGGCACGGTTTGCCGGGCCGGAGACGAACTTCCGTCGTGAGGTCTCGGCGTGGCAGCCGTGGATCGAACTGTCGCTCTATGTTTTCAGCCTAGCCACTATCGCTATTGCCAACATGACCGGGCCGATCGCAGCGCAGCTTTCTACATTTCCATCGTCGCAGGTTGTGCGCGGCACAGCCGCAGCCTCGATCGATGCGGCGGTCACGTATCTCACCGTGCAAAGCGATGTCTTCTTTCGCATCGTGACACGCTGGCTTCTGGCGCTTCTGAAGGGATTGGAGAATGTCCTGACATTAGCGCCTTGGCCTGTCCTTTTTGCCGTCGTCGGATTTGCCGCCTGGAAGCGGGGCGGGGCAGGGCTGCTCGTCTTGGTCTGGATGGCGCTCGGTTATCTGGGGCTGTTCGGATATTGGGCGGAGGCACTGCAGACTTCGGCACTGGTGTTGGCGTCGCTCTGTGTGTGTGTCGTCATCGGTATCCCCGCCGGGATTCTTCTTGCGAAAAGTCCGACCAGCCGCGCCATAGCATCACCGGTCCTTGACCTGATGCAGACCATGCCGAGCTTTGTCTATCTGTTGCCGGCAGTCGCATTTTTCTCCATTGGCAAGCCGCCGGCGCTGATCGCGACGGTGATCTTCGCGCTGCCCCCTCTCGTCCGGCTCACCTGCCTCGGCATCGAGCAGGTTCCGTTGCATGTTCGTGAAGCGATGCAGGCGCATGGGGCCACGCCCTTGCAGATGCTGCTCAAGGCGGAACTCCCCCTTGCGCTGCCCTCCATCCGCACAGGCATCAACCAGACGATCATGATGTGCTTGTCGATGGTGGTCGTTGCCGCGCTGATCGGCGGTGGCGGGCTCGGCTATAACGTCCTCTTCGCACTGCAGAACGTCCAATACGGCGAAGGCATCCTCGCGGGCCTCGCAATCGTCTTCTGTGCCGTGCTGTTTGATCGCCTGGCGGGCAGCGGCCGCAAGACAGATCTTTGAATCCATTCCAATCAACAAGGGGAACAATGACATGCAGTTGAAGAACCGGATCCGTGCGCTTGCTCTTACCGGCGTCCTTGCGCTCATTCAGCCGCTTGCGGCAGTTGCCGGAGAAAAGATCGTGCTGGCCGATCTCACCTGGGACGAGCCGAGAGCGGTGAACGCGGTTCTCGCCGAAATCCTTACCAACACCTACGGGGCCGAGGTCAGTCTTATCGCGGCCGATCAGACAGCGATCTTCGCTGCGATGGGAAAGGGCGACGGTTCGGTGGATGTGCATCCGGCGGTCTGGTCTGGCGCGCAGCAGAGCAACATCGACCGTTTCGTCACCAGCGAGGGTAAGGTGAGGTTGAATGCCAAGCCCTACGATGCCACTGACGGATTCTATGTCCCGAAATTCTTCGCCGAACAGCACGGCATCAAGTCGATTGAGGATTTGAAGAAGCCGGAAATCGCCGCGCTATTCGATATCAATGGCGACGGCCGCGGCGACTATTGGCCGGGTGCCCCGGGCTGGGGCGTTACGAACATCTATCGGGTCAAGGGTGCGAGCTATGGATTGGAAGAGTTCTACGACCCGATCGTTGCCTCTGATGCCCTGATGAAGACGCAGCTTGCCAGCGTCGAGGCAAAGAAGACGAACGGCCTGCTGTTCTATTATTGGAAACCGGAAGCCCTGCATCAGGCCTATGAACTGACACAGCTTGAAGAGCCGGCCTTCGATGGCTTTGCAATGGAAAGCAAGAAGGCCACACCGGAGTTCAAGGCCGATGGTTGCTACAACTATGTCGACCCGAAAGAGTCGCCGGATTGGTTGAAGCAGAGCCGCATTACCTGTGCGACGCCGCCGCAGCCGATCTATATCGCCTACTCCTCCTCTCTTGAGGAACGTGCGCCGGAAATTGCAGCCTTCCTGAACAAAGTTGCGATCGAGCCGAGCGAAGTCGGTGCGTGGATCTACGCCATGACGATCGACAAGAAAGACCCTGCCACCGTAGGGAAGGAGTGGGTTTCGGCAAATCCGGAGCGCGTCAAATCCTGGACTGGCAAGTAGGCGCTATCACAACGACCTTTTCATGCGCCGCCCGGCTTGAAAGCCGGGTGGTGATTCCCCGGCACGCCAAGGTCGTTCATGTGAGGCGTTCCAACGAGTAACAGCAAGGGAGCACTTCTCCGTGGATTTCAATTATTTCCTGACCAGCTATCTCCCGACGAAGGAGTTCGGCGGCGAACGGCTCTACAGCGACATGATCGATCAAGCGCTTCTTGCGGAGCGCCTCGGGTTCCGCTCCGTTTCCATCCCCGAACATCACTTGGTCAATGTCCTCCTGGTGCCTTCCCCGCTGCAAATGGCCGTCAAGATCGCGAGCATGACGAACCGCATCGAGATCACGACGGCGATCGTCGTGTTGCCGGTCCGTGACATGCGCATATTTGCGGGCGAAGTGGTGCAGGCGGATATCCTGTGCAATGGCCGCCTCGTGCTTGGCGTCGGTCGTGGTGCCTTTGCCTACGAGGTTGAACGACTGGGCACGCCGATCGGCGAAACGCGGAAGAAATTCGACGAATCCTTCGATGTGCTCTGCGCCCTCCTGTCGCGAGAAGAGGTTTCCTGGGACGGCGAATACTATCGCTTCGAGCCGATTACCATCATGCCAAGGCCGGCGCGGCCGATCCCGATGATGGTCGCGGCCATGGCGCCGGAGGCGATCTACGCCGCCGCAAGCCGCGGCCTGAGCGTCCAGACGACGCCGCTCCAGGAATCGAATTCCGTTCTGCTGGAACAGGTGGATGCGTTCAAGCGAGGCAAGGCGGCGGCCGGGAAAAAAGGCAAGAACAGCCGGCTGTCCTTGCAGCGTGTTGCCTATGCCGCGCGGGATGACGCCGATGCAAAACGCTGCGTCGCGTTGATCCATGAGTACTACAAGCGGTTCGACAACGTCTTTTCCGGCCCAGGCATCGTCAACAAGGGGCTGATTGAGCCGCTTCCCCGCAAGCAGACGGTGGAGGAGCTGGAACGCAACGTTCTCGTGTGTCCGCCGGCCGAGATGGTCGATCGCCTGGGAGCGTATGAAGAGGCCGGCATTGACGAGGTCATCCTCAGTGGCGGCTTCGGCCAGAGCCAGGCGGACATGCTTGAGATGATGCACCGCTTCGCATCCGAGGTCGCACCGCATTTTAGCAAGAGCAACCTGAACGCAGTCGCGTGATCGGAGAATCCCATGAACGTGTCGAGCCTGAAATTATCTTGGTGGCAACGGATATTGGTAGCGCGCCCGCTTGCGGAGGCAAGGTCTCGTCGTGGTCGCTGGTCGCCGCTTTTCGTGCCTTTGCCGATCGGAGATTGCGATACGGCCGCGCTCGCTTTTGACAGGACTGCGACTGGGTCCAGGCCGAAGCCGGAAAGCACCGTGCCGTTCAGTTCGTCGGCTGAGTAACGGAGCGTTCCGCAGCTGGGAGGACTGCGTTGACCAGTCGTATACAGCCTTCCAGCCCGTTGCGAATGGATGCATCGTTATGATGACGTTCCCAGTCGAGCCAGAGGCCGTCGAGCATTGCCATTATGCTGTCGGCGAGAAGGGTTACGTCGCCCTCGCTGCCCTGCCTTTCCTCTCGCACCTTCTGAAGCACGTCCAAGAGATTCAGTCGGTAGCGGTCGTAAAGTTCACGCTCGGTTTCTGCGATTTGCGCATGGGAAAGTGCCGCCGACCAGAGATCGACACGCACACGCAGATATTCGTGTTTCAGGAAAGCCGGACTGAAGCCTGTGCCAAGAAAGGCCTTCAGCTGCTCGATCGGCGTTTTCGAGGAACGGTCGACGTCCTGAAACGTCGCGTCCAGCAGGGTTCGAGATGCATAGCGGTAGGTCTCGACCAACACCTCGTTCATATCCTTGAAGTGGTAGGTGATGTGGCCCAGCGAGATATTCGAGTGCTCGGCGATTTTCCGCGCGGTCAGCTTCGCATATCCGACGTCCTGGATGCACTGAAAGGCCGCCTCGATGATTTCCGCCCGCCGATCCTCCGAGGAGCGAAAGGTGCGTTGCTTCTTCTTGGCTTCAGTCACGCTGCATCCTCTTCATCTGTCTCGCCATATTCATCGCACATCGCGCTCCAGGCAAGAGCTTGGCGTCGCGCATTCGCGGCCCGTTCAATCAACCGTCTCCTAAGCCACACTTTCCGTATTGACAAGACGAATGGTACAGATGTACGAAATAGAAATCGTACGGATGTACAAACATTCGACGTTGCGGCCCTGCACTGAAGCGGCGTCATTGGGGGAGAAAGAAATGAGCGATTTCAACTGGGAACGTCTTTCCAATGGCAACCTCTCCCGCCGAGGGGTTCTGAAGGGTGCGGCCGCCATTGGTGGCGCGGCAATGCTCGGCGGGCTCTCCCTGCCGGGGACGGCGCGGGCTGAGCCCGTGCGCGGTGGCACGCTGACCATGGGTCTCGGCGGCGCCAACACCACGGACACGCTCGATCCGGCTCTCGCCTGGGACGATTTCATGATGGCGCTGAGCTATGGCGGCCTGCGCAACAATCTCATCGAACTCGATGCGGATGGCAACGCGGTCGGGGAGCTGGCAGAAAGCTGGGAATCGAGCGCGGACGCCAAGACCTGGATCTTCCGCCTGCGCAAGGGCGTCGAGTTCCACAACGGCAAGTCGCTGGACGTCAACGACGTGATCGCGTCGATCAACCATCATCGTGGCGAGAAGACCACATCGCTTGCAAAGAGCATCTTTTCCCAGATTGCTGACGTAAAGGCAGAGGGTGCCACAAGCGTCCGAATCGAGCTTGCTGCCGGCAATGCCGACCTCGCCATTCTCCTTTCCGACTATCATCTCGGCGTCATGCCGGCGAATGCCGACGGCAGCGTCGACTGGCAGTCGGGCATGGGTAGCGGTGGCTACAAGCTGGAAAGCTTCGAGGCGGGCGTGCGGGCCACCGCAACACGGTTTGCCAATTACTGGAAACAGGGGCGCGCCCACGTCGATGCGGTCGAGTTGATCGCGATCAACGACGTCACCGCGCGCCAGAGCGCGCTGGTCACCGGCCAGATCAACGTGATGAACCGCGTTGATCTGAAGACCATCGCCCTGCTGCAGCGCGCCGGCAAGGTGCGTGTCGATGAGGTGCAGGGCTATTGCCATGCCACCATGCCGATGCTGGTCGATATCAAGCCCTATGACGACAAGAACGTTCGCATGGCGCTGAAACATGCAATCGACCGTGAACAGTGGGTTGCGACGCTTTTGCAAGGGCATGGTGTCGTTGGAAACGACCACCCGATCCCGGCCAACCAACGCTATTTCAATGCTGAACTGCCGCAGCGTGCCTACGATCCGGACAAGGCGAAGCACTATCTGAAGCAGTCGGGCCTCGATAGCCTGTCGGTCGAGCTCAGTGCTTCCGACGCAGCGTTTGCGACCGCTGTCGATGCTGCCGTCGTGTTCAAGGAATCCGCTTCCGCCGCTGGGATAGACATCAACGTGAAGCGCGAGCCAAGCGACGGCTACTGGAGCAATGTGTGGGCGAAGAAGCCGTTCTGCACCTGCTACTGGACCGGTCGCCCGACCCCTGACGCCATCTTCTCGCTGATCTACGCCAAGGGCGCGTCCTTCGGCGATACGCATTGGGACAACGAGCGCTTCAATAGCCTTCTCCTCGAGGCGCGTGCAGAACTCGATGAGGTGAAGCGCAAGGACATGTATGGCGAGATGCAGGCCATCGTAAGCGGCGACGGCGGCACCATCGTTCCGATGTTCATGAACTACGTCAATGGACTGGGCGAGGCGGTACAGACCCCCGAGCGCCAGAACGCCGATTTGCCGCTGGATGGCATGAAGGCGATTGAACGCTGGTGGGTTACGGCCTGACACAATCTCCTGCTTCGCCCGCCGCCGTCTAAACGGCGGAAGCGGGGCGGGCGCTATCAGCCGGCGAAATCGGCCACGGCCAAACTTGAAATCGAGGACTTGGGATGACGCACACCTGGGTGGATGCGAACGACTGCGATCGCCGTCTCTTCCGCGACATGCTCGGCTCCTTCATGACCGGCGTGACCGTGGTGTCGACACGCAGTGAGGATAGGACTGTTCGCGCTTTTACGGCCAACTCCTTCACCTCGGTATCGCTCGATCCACCGCTGGTGCTGGTGTGTCTCGCAAAAACCTCCGGCAGCTACGAGACTTTCGTCGCTGCCGAGAATTTCAGCATCAGCGTGCTGGGCGATTGGCAGCGCCAGATGTCGAATGCGTTCGCCTCGCGCGATCCGTCGATGAAGGCGGAGGCACTGGCAAGGCTCGCCGGCGCGGATGTGCCCTTCGTGGACGAAAGCCTGGCAACCATGATCTGCCGGCGCGACCGGGTCATCGATGCAGGCGATCACATCATCCTGCTCGGCGCAGTGAATCGTTTCCAGTCGAAGAACGGCCAGCCGCTAGGCTACTTCCGTGGCGGTTATGTCGGCTTCGGGCTTGCCGTGCGCGAGCTGGAACAGCTTGGCGCGCCTCTCTTCGTCGGAGGCCTTCTTGAACGCGACGGTAAAGTTCTGCTCTGCCGGCGGCAGGGCAGCGATCGCTGGGAATTGCCGGGTGCGGCACTTTCAGCCGGCGAGCAGCACACCGGCGTGTTGCGTTCGCTGTTTGCCCGCTTCGGCATTCCGGCGGAAGCCTCGCTTCTCTACTCCCTGTTCCAGGAGGTGGGCGAGCGGCGTACGACGATGATGTTTTCCGTCGAAAGCAATGGCGAGGCCGAGCCGGAAAGCGCGAACGGCATCGAGGCCCGCCTGTTTGGCGTTCAGGAACGCCCTTGGGAGCTGATCGACGGCGAGATGAAACAGGGCATGTTGCTGCGCTTCTTCCGGGAACGCGAGGCCGGCTGCTTCGGCATCTATTACGACACCGCTGACGGAGGCCGCGTTGTGGCCCTCGATGGCAAGCCGCGCCCCTGGGCCGAATGGCGGCCCGACCTGTCCGCAATGCCGGCGACTGCCCGCTAGGACAGCAAGAAACGAGGACATATCACGATGGATTTCAACCACTTCCTATCCAGCTACCTGCCCGATCCCAGTTACGGGGGCACCCGGCTCTATCGCGACATGGTCGAACAGGCCGTGCAGGCCGAAAAATGCGGCTACCGCGGCGTGTCGATCCCGGAGCATCACTTGATCAACATCCTGCTCGTGCCGTCGCCGTTGCAGCTTGCGGTCAAGATTGCCTCGGCGACCTCGCGCATCGAACTCGTCACCTCGATTGCGGTATTGCCGATCCGCGACATGCGGGTTTTCGCCGGTGAGGTGGTGCAGGCCGACATGCTCTGTGATGGGCGCCTGGTTCTCGGCGTCGGCCGTGGCGCCTTCGCGTATGAGGTCGGCCGCCTCGGCACGCCGATCGAGGAGACCAAGAAGAAATTCGAGGAATCGCTTGCGGTGTTGGAAGCGCTGCTGACGCAGGAGGAGGTTTCCTGGGATGGCGATTACTACACGTTCGATCCGATCACCGTAATGCCGCGCCCCGAGCGGGTGATCCCGCTGATGCTGGCCGTGATGGCGCCGGAAGGCATCTACCATACGGCGCGCAAGGGCTATCATGTGCAGACGACACCGTTGCAGGCCTCTCATACGGTTCTGCTGGAGCAGGTCAACGCCTTCCGCCGCGGCCAGATCGAAAGTGGCAAAGACAACCGCCTCGCACTTCAGCGCGGCATCTATCTCGCGCGTGACGCGGCGGATGCGCGCGCCAAGCTCGAACTCGCCTCCACCTACTACCAGCGTTTCGACAACGTCTATAGCGGTCCAGGCATCGTGGACAACGGCTGCATCCGACCGTTGCCGCGCAAGCAGACGATTGAGGAGCTCGGCCGCAGCCTGATCATTTGCGAGACGAACGAGATGATCGACCGTCTCGCGGCCTATTCGGAGGCCGGTATCGACGAGGTGATCGTCACTTCGAACTTCGGCCAGGAGCAATCCGAAACGCTGGACATGATGGCCCGGTTTTCATCCGAGGTCATGCCGCAGCTTTCCGGAATTCGCCAGAAATCCGTCGCGTGAATGCGACACCTCAACCCAACAATCGAGGAATGACCATGCCCGTAATCAAGATCGAAATGTTTCCCGGCCGTACGCTCGAACAGAAGCGCGCCATCGCGAAGGCAGTCACCGACAGCTTCGTTGAATCCGCCAAGGCAACGCCGCAGTCGGTCCACATCATCTTCAGCGAGATCGCGCAGGACGATTGGGCTGTTGCCGGAGAGCTTTGCTCGGATCGGGCTGCAGCTGCCGCCGCGTTAGCCGAAAAGAAGTGAGGCCTTCCACGATGAGCAAGGCAATTGATTGCGCCTATGCGATCGAGGGGCAGGGGCCTGCGCTGTTCCTGATCCATGGTATCGGTGCACGCAAGACAGGCTGGACGAAGATCGTCGAGCAGCTGAAAGATCAGTTCACCTGCATTTCCTATGACCTGCGCGGCCATGGTGGTTCGCCGCTTCCCGAGGGCCGCTTCGGTCTCGACGATCTGGTCGACGACCTGGAGGCGCTGCGCGCCAAGCTTGGCATCGAGACGGCGCATTTCGCCGGACACTCGCTGGGCGGCATGATCGGCCCGGCCTATGCGCGCCGTTATCCCGAGCGGGTGCTGTCGCTCGGCCTGCTGTCGACGGCAGCATTTCGCACCGAAGACGACAGTTCCAAGGTGAAGGCCGTCGTCACCGCGATGCGCGAGAAGGGTATTCCCCAGGTTCTCGATACGCTGACGGCGCGCTGGTTCACAGACGATTTCGCAGCCGCTCGGCCGGATGTCATCGAATGGCGTAAGAAGCAGGTTGTCGATACCGACGGGGACGTGTTCCTGAACGTCTTCGACATCTACGCCGAGACGGAAATGAGCCCGTGGCTGCACGAGGTGAGCGCGCCCACGCTGGTGCTTACGGGCGAACTCGACGGCGGCTGCAATCCGCGGCTCAACAAACAGATCGCCGAAGCGCTGCCGAATTCCGAACTGATCATCCTCGATGGCCTCAAGCACGCCATCCTGATCGAAGCTTCTGACCGGGTTGGCCGACCGATGAAGGCCTTCCTGCAACAACACGCCTGATCGGCGTGGACTGCGCACGGCGCGCATCGCCGTGCGCAGTTATTTCAAACAGCGGCAAGTGTGAACGGGATCGGTCATGCGCAACATTCTTGTTCTCATCGCCAATCGGTTGGCGACCGGCGTGCTCACGCTCTGGATCGTATCGGTTATCATTTTTCTCGGCGTGTCCGCCTTGCCCGGCGACATCGCGACCGAAGTACTGGGCCAGGGGGCATCGCCCGAGACGGTCGCCGCCTTCCGCATCCAGCTTGGCCTCGACCTGCCGCTGCATGAGCGCTATGTCGCCTGGCTTTCCGGCATCCTGCACGGCGATTTCGGCACATCGCTCGCCAACCACCGACCGATCGGCGATCTCGTCTTCGGCCGCCTGTCGAGCACGCTGGAGCTGGCGCTTCTGGCCGCCGTCATGGCTGTGCCCCTTGCGCTCGCACTCGGCATCCTTGCCGCGCTCTACCGCAACGGTGTCTTCGATCGCGCAATCAACATGCTGACGCTGACATCGATCTCCTTTCCCGAATTCTTCGTCGCCTATGTGCTGATCCTGTTCCTCTCGGTGAAGGCCGGTCTGCTGCCCAGCCTTGCCGGTTCCAGCGACGGCACGGGTCTCGGGCGCATCGAAGGCATGGTCCTGCCGGCCTTGACGCTGACGCTGGTGGTCGTGGCCCATATGATGCGCATGACGCGCGCCGCTTTGATTGGAGTGCTCGCCAGCCCCTATATCGAGATGGCGAAGCTGAAGGGCGTTTCGCCCCTCGGCATCATCACGCGCCATGCCCTGCCGAATGCGCTTGCCCCGATCATCAACGTCGTGGTGCTGAACCTCGCCTATCTGATTGTCGGCGTGGTCGTCGTCGAGGTGGTGTTCGTCTATCCCGGTCTCGGCCAGCTGATGGTCGACAGCGTCCAGAAGCGCGACATTCCGGTGGTGCAGGCGTGCAGCCTGATCTTCGCCGCAACCTACATCCTCCTCAACCTGACGGCCGATATTCTCGCAACGGCGACAAATCCACGCCTGTTGCATCGCCGATGAAACGCCGAGAGACCATGCTTCTTCCCAAGGAACCTTCCATGACTGCACTTGCGCGCGGCAGCGCCGTGTCGTCCGCAACAGGCGGACGGCTTTCCCCCAACTGGCTGAAAGCACTTGCGGCAGCCCCGCTGAGCGCAAAGCTGGGCCTCTTCATCGTCATTTTCTATGTCGGGCTCGCCCTTCTGGCGCCCTGGATCAGCCCCTATGGCGAGGCAGAAATCGTCGGGCCGCAATTTTCGGCATGGAGCAGCGAATTTCTGCTCGGCACCGACAATCTCGGCCGCGACATGCTGAGCCGGCTGATTTTTGGCGCACGAAACACCGTCGGGATCGCCTTTGCAGCGACGCTGCTGGCTTTCGCAGTCGGCGGAACGCTGGGCATTTTTTCAGCGGTGGCGGGTGGGTGGCCGGATCATTTGCTGTCACGCACCGTCGATGTGTTGATGGCGATACCGCAGCTGATCTTTTCCATGTTTCTTCTGACGATCTTCGGCATGTCCATTCCGGTGTTGATCGTCGTCATCGCGCTGGTCGACTCCACCCGTGTCTTTCGTCTGGCGCGCGCGCTCGCCATGAACGTGACGGTGATGGATTACATCGACGTGGCGCGGCTGCGCGGCGAAAGCCGGCTCTGGATCATGCGCCGCGAGATCTTGCCGAATATCCTGTCGCCGCTCGTCGCCGAGTTCGGCCTGCGCTTCTGCTTCGTCTTCCTGATGATCAGCGCCTTGAGTTTTCTCGGCCTCGGCATTCAGCCGCCCACGGCGGACTGGGGCTCGATGGTGCGCGACAATGCGACCCTCATCACCTATGGCGACGTCACGCCGCTGCTGCCGGCCGCCGCGATCGCCGTGTTAACGATCGGCATCAACTATGTCGTCGACTGGTTCCTAGATAAATCCAGCGGCCTACGCGATGGACAGTGAGGCTCATATGGCGAAGCCCGGTATTCTTCTCGATGTGCGCGATCTCAGGATCGAAGGCGAAAGCGGCGGCCGGTGGCAGGAGATCGTCAAAGGGGTTTCCTTCCGGCTCGATCGTGGTGAGGTGCTCGGCCTGATCGGCGAATCCGGCGCGGGGAAATCCACCATAGGCCTGGCCGCGCTCGGCTATGCGCGACCGGGCTGCCGCTTTTCCGGCGGGCAGGTCCTGTTCGAAGGGCGCGATCTCCTTCGCATGTCCGAAAAGGAGCTGAGGCGGCTGCGGGGCATGCGGATCGCCTATGTCGCACAGTCGGCTGCGGCCTATTTCAATCCGGCGCATCGCTTGATCGACCAGTTCATCGAAGTGCTGGCGGTGCATGGTTTCTCCGATCGTGCCGCCGCGGCGACCAAGGCGCGCGAACTCTATCGGCGCCTCGGCCTGCCCGATGCGGAGCAATTTGGGCAACGCTATCCGCACCAGGTTTCGGGCGGACAGTTGCAACGGGCGATGATTGCGATGGCGATGGCCGGCGATCCGGATCTCATCGTCTTTGACGAACCGACGACAGCACTTGACGTCACCACCCAGGTCGGCGTGCTCATGGCTGTGCGCAGTGCCGTGCGATGGTCGAAGACGGCTGCGCTCTATATCACGCATGATCTTGCGGTGGTGGCGCAGGTCGCGGACCGGATCATGGTGCTTCGGCACGGCGAGACCGTCGAGGAAGCCGGGACACGGGCGCTCCTCGACACACCCGGCCAGGACTATACGCGCCGTCTTCTGGCTGCCGATCCGGCCATTCGCCCTCAGCGCACCGCAGATGCGCTTCTGCTCGAAATCGCCGGTCTGTCGGCCTCCTATGGCGCACGGCGCGTGCTTGACAGCATTTCCATCCGTGTGCCGAAGGGCCGCACGATGGCGATCGTCGGAGAATCCGGATCCGGAAAGTCGACGCTGGCGCGGGTCATCACCGGCCTGCTTGTGCCCGATACCGGCACCCTGCGCTTTGATGGCGCGACGCTTTCGGGCGGGATCAACCAGCGCGACCGCGAAACGCTGCGCCGCATTCAGCTGATCCACCAGATTCCGGACACGGCGCTCAACCCGCGTCAGAAGATTTCCGAGATATTGGGGCGTCCGCTGGGGTTCTACGGCGGTCTGAAAAGTGAAGCCGTTGCGGGGCAGGTGGCACGGCTGCTGGAGCAGGTCGAGCTCTCGCCGACGCTTGCCGAGCGGTTTCCCGGCGAGCTTTCCGGCGGACAGAAACAACGCATCTGCATCGCCCGCGCGATTGCGGCCGATCCCGACCTGATTATTTGCGACGAGGTGACGTCGGGACTCGATCCGCTGGTGGCGGAGGGAATACTGGATTTGCTTTCCACCCTGCAAAAGCAGAGTGGAAAGACCTATCTGTTCATTACGCATGACCTGAAGATCGTCGCCGCGATCGCCGACACGGTGGTCGTCATGAAAGATGGCGAGGTGGTCGAGCAGAACGAACGGGACGCGGTGCTGCAAAATCCGAGTAGCGACTACACGGAATGCCTCATCGCGTCCGTTCCCCAGATGCATGGTGGCTGGCTGGACGCGCTGATTGCGCGCCAGGGCGGCACCCCGTGAAACTTTGAAGACGGAGATTTCAATGACGATCGAAAACCAGGCCTATTGCGACACCAAGCTTTTGATCAACGGTGAATGGCGAAATGCAACGGACGGCGCGACGTTGCCGGTATTCGATCCGGCGACCGGCGAAGCGATCGGCAAGGTATCGAAGGCGACCCGGGCCGATCTCGAGGCCGCCGTTTCTGCCGCTTCTGCCGGTTTCGAGGCATGGCGCTCCGTATCTGCCTACAAGCGATCGAAGATCATGCGTAAGGCCGCCGATATTCTGAGGGAGCGCAAGGAGCGGATCGCCGTTCTGATGACCCGTGAACAGGGCAAGCCGCTGAACGAAGCGCTTGGCGAAATCGGCGCGGCCAGCGATCTCATCGAATGGTTTGCGGAGGAGGGCCGGCGCGCCTATGGCCAGGTGATCCCGGGCCGCAGTTCCAACGTTTCCCAGAGCACGATCAAGCTTCCCGTCGGCCCGGCCGCTGCCTTCACGCCGTGGAATTTCCCAATAAACCAGATCGTGCGCAAGCTTTCGGCGGCGCTTGCCGCCGGTTGCTCGATCATCATCAAAGCGCCGGAGGAAACGCCGGCTGCGCCCGCGGAACTGCTCCGGGCCTTCGTCGATGCCGGTGTGCCGGCTGGTGTCGTTGGTCTGGTCTTCGGCGTGCCGGCGGAGATATCCGAATATCTCATCGCGCATCCGGTTATCCGCAAGATCTCCTTCACGGGGTCAACGCCGGTTGGCAAGCAACTCGCCTCGCTTGCAGGCCTCCACATGAAGCGGGCGACGATGGAGCTCGGCGGTCATGCCCCGGCAATCGTCCTCGACGATGCGGATGTCGCCAAGGCAGTGCAGGTTCTTTCCGTCTCGAAGTTTCGCAATGCGGGCCAGGTCTGTGTTTCGCCCACGCGCTTTCTGGTCCAGGAAAAGGTGTTCGACCAGTTCCTCGATGGCTTTGTCGAAGCCGCACGCGCCATCAAGATCGGCAACGGATTGGAAAAGGACGTCACGATGGGCCCGCTCGCCAACGAACGGCGAATCCCGGCTCTCGAGTCACTCATCAGCGATGCCGTGGAACGGGGCGGCAGGCTGGTTACTGGCGGGCGTCGGGTCGGCAACAAGGGCAACTTCTTCGAGGCGACAGTGCTGGCGAACGTGCCGACGGAAGCCCGCGTGATGAACGAAGAGCCCTTCGGGCCGCTCGCGATCATCAATCCGGTCAAGAACCTCGACGCGGCGATCGAAGAAGCCAACCGCCTAACGTTCGGCTTGGCTTCCTACGCCTTCACCACGTCGATCGAAAGTGCACAGGCGCTTGCGACAGGCGTCGAAGCCGGGATGACCACGATCAATCACAACGGCCTCGCGCTGCCTGAAGTGCCTTTCGGTGGCATAAAGGATTCCGGCTACGGCAACGAAGGTGGTTCCGAGGCAATCGACGCTTATCTCGTGACGAAGTTCATCTCAGTGACCTGAGTAGTGTGGCCGGAGATGCTTGATGAGCGGGGATCTCGAAATCCATCATTTGATCCGCGCCGCACGGACTGCCCGACGCATGTCGCTGAGAACGCTCGCTGCGATCACAGGATTAACGCCAAGTTTTCTCAGCCAGTTTGAGCGCGGAAAGTGCGGCGCAAACGAAATGACGATCGCTCGCATCTGTGACGGGCTGGGTCTGTGCTACTCGAATGTAAGCACCGGGCGGAGGCTTCAGCACAGTATCATACGGAACGACATAATTCACGGTGTTCATGTGGCTGGCGATAATTACAGCGTTTCTCTCGATAGGTTTCCCCGCGGCAGTCTGCAAGTGGACACAATCGCTTTGCGCCCTGGAGTGAGGACTCTGCTCGGTGGGGATCACGCCTCGCACGCCATAAGATACCTAATTGTTACGAATGGTCGAATTAAAATTTGCTCTGATCGCCAGTGTCTGCCCCTTGGTGAGGGTGATACGTTCGAATGTTTCACCGGTCATCAGATTCAAATTTCAAGCTGTGATCAACGGGAGGCTCGGCTGATTTGCATCTCCTCGCCTAGCGCATACCCCGACTAATTCTGGCGAGAGGCACCAGCCGCACCGACGATCCCAACTGCAACTTGCGACCTGACTGCTTAAAAGGTGCTTGCGCCCGAAATTGGAAATGATTGCTGCGGTTTGTCATAAGGAAACGTGGCTCGGCGGCTCGTATCCTTTCACATCAGGTTTTTTGTCAATCGTTCATCCGAATGGCATCGAATTTCTCCTTTGTAGCGGATCCGCGGTCTGAGCCCATAGTAATTACCGGCCCGGTTCTCGGGCCTATACAACCTCACATCCGGTCGCCGCTCTTAATGGGCACAGTAACTATAGCCGTTTGCAGGCTTCGCGATTTGAACCTATCAACAACCTCACGTAGCTGGGTTGGATAGTTGGGAGCCGTCATGACAGCGCCATACGATGATCTTGGCTCGCTCGATGACTGGCTCCTTAAACAAGGGATTGAGCAGGCAGAGCGCGGAATTTCGATTGAAGACGAGCTTATTCCGGGGACGGTCGAGCGATTGGGACTGCCTTATGCCTATCTTTACGCTACGGTTATTTTCGACGGGGAAGTCGCCAATGGTGGCCTTCCTCAATTCTTCGAAAACTCATCCGGCGCTTTGGCTCCTATCGTTCGGGATGCGTTGCAGGCAATGGAAGTGCTCCATTACGCGACCATCATGGCGGAACTTATCAAGGCTTTTGGGCCGGAATACCCTCGCAATCAGTGGGTTCGAGTCGCTAAGATAGACTCAGACACTTCTATCCAGGAAATGCTGGAGCGCGGCTATCATGCCATTGATGTCTGGAGCCGGGAGTTCATCCTCGCACGCGACATTTACGCCAGAAAAAATGAACTGTTGAAATTGACCTGCCACTGAACTTTCATCCGGCGGCGATTAGCGATGCTCACGTGGGGCCGAGGCTGCTTTGCGCCTCAATTCCGGCCGTTCACGCGGACCGCAAATTTCGCCAAAGCAGCCGTTCGGCCTGTTTGGGCTGAATGTCCCCGAAATAGCGGCCGCCACGTGAAAAGCCGGTCGATGGCGCCGGCGCCGAGAATGATGCTGCCGTCCGCAAACAGGTAATCACCGACGACTGAGGTGACACGGCGAAAGTGGTCCGGTTTTGATGTTAGTTTTCGGCGGATTTTCCTCTTGTTTGAAAGGAGAGTT
>NZ_JBXARJ010000024.1:0-69588 GCF_058808115.1 Shinella sp. GW821-FHT11G07 | reverse complement strand
AGCACGAAGGTCGCGGCGACCACGTGCCAGCCGAAAAAGGGTTTTATCCTGGATGGTTGGCAAGATGTCATGACCTGAGCTCCAATGGGGACAGCCCCTTATGGCAGCTTCCCGGATACGAAGTTTCGGTCACGATCGAAGTGTGTCGTTTGGCGGCCCTTGGCCGTAGAATGGAAGACGGCAGTCGGCCTTAATCCGGCGTTGTGGTGCTGGCCGAGTTCTCTTACGTTTCTGACGAGCAGCACGGAGGTTCCATGACGGTCCACGCAAGAAACACACCTGTAGAACGCGTCCCTCCTGCAGTAGTTTCGAGCATGGGACAGAGCGAATGGGTTTCGATGGGGCTTTTGGCGGCCGCCATCCTGATCGGCAGCGTTGGCGCAGCTATTGCCTACCAAAACGGCCCGCCTGCTATGATCGGTGCCTTTGACTTCGCTTATGTCGGCTTTGCGTTATCAAGGGCATTGTTTTCTTCAAAGAGACCCCGACCTGGTCTCGTCCGTAGGCATCCTTATGATTGTCCGCCATCAACGCCCTTGAGACAAATGGCTGGTAATTGAGAAGGGAGGATTTCTGGTTCATCGTAGCCCTATCAAAGGACGCAAAGATGAGACAGAAATCCGGGCCGGAAAAACCAGCGGCAGAGCAAGTCATCAAGGACATTCGGCGTGCGACGCGCACGCACCACTCGGCCGAGGACAAAATCCGCATTGTGTTGGAAGGCCTGCGTGGCGAGTAGAGCATCGCTGCACTGTGCCGCCGCGAAGGCATTGCCGAGAGTCTTTATTACAGTTGGTCGAAGGAATTCCTGGAGGCGGGCAAGAAGCGCTTGGCCGGGGATACGGCCCGTGCCGCCACCTGCGACGAGGTGAAGGTGCTTCGCCGCGAGACGCGCGATCTTAAGGAGGTGGTGGCTGAACAGGCGCTCGAACTGCGACTGCTCAAAAAAAGCGTGATTGCGGCTGGGGGCGACGAGGAATGAGATATCCCGCTTCCGAGAAATTGGAGATCATTCGGATCGTCGAGCAGTCCCATCTCTCGGTCAAGGCCACACTCGACAAGCTGGGCATTCCGAGACCGACATTCTATCGCTGGTATGATCGGTTCCTCACCAATGGCGTCGAGGGACTTGAGGATCGGCATTCAGCGCCATCCCGGCTGTGGAACCGCATTCCCGACGATGTCCGCAGCCGGATCATCGACATGGCGCTGGAGCAGACGGAACTGTCACCGCGCGAGCTGGCGGTGCGCTTCACCGATACGGAAAAGTATTTTGTATCAGAGGCTTCGGTCTATCGTTTACTCAAAGCCCATGATCTCATCACATCGCCCGCCTTCATCGTCATCAAGGCGGGTGAGGAATTCAAGGACAAAACGACCCGGCCCAACCAGCTCTGGCAAACCGACTTTACCTATCTCAAGGTTATCGGCTGGGGCTGGTTTTATCTGTCGACCATTCTCGACGACTTCTCGCGCTACATCATCGCCTGGAAGCTGTGCACCACCATGAAGGTCGAAGACGTCACAGACACGCTGAACCTGGCGCTGACGGCCTCAGGATGCGACACGGCAAGGGTCGAGCACAAACCACGCCTGCTATCCGACAATGGCCCGTGTTACATCGCCGCTGACCTTGGCGACTGGCTCGAACAGCGGTCCATCGAACAGCTGCACGGTGCGCCGGGCCATCCCCAGACCCAAGGCAAGATCGAGCGCTGGCACCAGACCCTCAAGAACCGCATCCTGCTGGAAAACTACTACTTCTCGCAGGACCTTGAGGCCCAGATCGCTGCCTTCGTCGATCATTACAATCATCGCCGATATCACGAAAGTCTCGGCAACCTGACACCGGCTGACGTCTACTTCGGCCGTGGCCACGCCATCCTATTCGAACGCGAAAGGACCAAACGCGAAACCATCAAACTACGCCGCTTGCAACATCGTCAGCACGCGGCTTAAATCAGCCCCGACGAGGGACCAGAAACTCCGATCTTCGCAACGCCAATCTGTCTCAAATCATTCGCAGACGGACAGGTTTACGCACCGGAAACCAAGGGGCTGGTCTCAATCGTTGGTAGGTGGGATCGATCGGACGAGTGCATATCCTGGCGCCGCTACATGATGGAGTGTGATTCGAGGAATGAACATGCCGTACCAGCGCCTTCGTCGCCCCTTCCGAGACCATGCGCCGACTGAGCGTCTCGCCCGCGCGATTAGCGGCATCGACAAGCAACTCGAGCAACTGCCGCTTGCCGGTGAACCGGCTCCGCTCAGTGCCTATCGTGCCCGCCGCATCCTCGGGGAGGCGCATGCCCGCTGCCGCGAGCGCGCCGAAGCGCGGGCGCCGGCCTTTCCTTGCGCACCAGCTGCGCGGCCCGATGTGATGCCCAAGCCGCATCGGTCTCGCAGGGACCCGGTCGAGCGATACGAGGCGCTCCCGGGTCCTCAGCCTCTACCATCCGAACTGCAAGAATTCAGGGGTTGCCTTGAGCCGGCGCCGAAGACAGATTTGCGGTCCCGCAAATGTGAGTGCGGTTCGCATGCCTATGAGAGGATGGACATGACTTACGATTGGACCGGAGAGACGACGCGCAAACGCAACCGCTTAAAACTGACAGCGGCGGTTCTCCTCAGCCTCGTCATCGTTATCGGCATCCCCGCGGCCATCGCACCCCTCCTTTAATCCTCACCTTCACTCGCGCCAAAGCTGTTGCAGGGTCGCCAAGAGCGAAGACGGATCCTAATCCGTGAACGATGAGCGCGATCTCAAGATGTTGCCGGGGGATCCGAGTGCGCCTGGTGCGAAGGCGAGAAGTGCGGCGGAGACCGCTGCCAGGCGCCTGAGCGTGACGAGGACAGGTTCGAGCTAACGTCCTATCGATAACTGTCGGACCCCGCATCTACATTACAACAGCGGTGGGCCGCGTGCGTGATCGTCAGGTCCTTAGCCTTTCGCACCGTCAATCGGAGATGAACTCACACGCCAGTAAGGTCTTACCGTTCAAGGCGGCCCCTTCGCGAGCCACGATGAACACCTTGCCCGGCCCGGCAAGCCCCTCCTCCGGCTGCAACGCGCTTGTGAGTTCTCGCGTATAACCCTTTGTGGATGTACCCATCAGATCGTTGGTTTCGGGAGACAAATCATATTTGGCAGCCAGTTCGTCGGCACGTTGCCCCTCGATCAAGACGCCGACGGCACTGCCGGCGAAAAGCACTTCATCGCTCTTGAACCCGTCACGACCGATTTGATGCGGAAGCTTGTAGATTGCCGCGCCCAATCCGGACGTATCGGGCTTTGCAATCTTCTCCGCCGCCTCATACAGCGCAGTAGCGGTGTCCAGGGAGTAAGGCGGATTGCAAAGAGCTGCGTCATAAAACGCGGCATCGTCTGCTGTGGCTGCAACGCTGCCGGCCAGTAGCGTAGCGATGGTAATATATGTGCTGAGCATCGGGCGATTGACGAGTTTTGTCCTGAACATCGGATTCCGTAACGTAGGCGGTTGAACGTCGCCCAGCTAAAAGAGGCGGCGTTGGGAAGCCCTCATTAACACGTGCGGGCGGGAACGACACCTATGAAGCGAACAGCAGAATCGCAATGCCGATCAGTAACGGGCCTGCCCAGCGAAATTGCCCGACGATGCGGGTTAAAGAGTCTTGCCGGGCACCCATGTCGAGATAGCCGAACCCCGCGGCCGTCATCAAAACGCCGGCACAGAACATAATAACCTGGTCAATATGGGCCATTTGTCATCAGTCCCTGTTTTCGCGCGATTTTTTTCCGCCGCCCTGCCCTTTGCGAGTTCGTCGATAGGCTCGCCAGATACCGGATTTCCGGCACGGCCGGCTCCCAATTGGACATGCCGCATGCGGCGCGCGCACGTCGGCATACCGACAATGTGAAATCCCGGTGGCACATCCAGTGCTGAACCAGCTACACTAATCGGCACGCATCGTGGCGATAGACAGATCAAGGGCAGCCGACATGGTTTGCGGTGCAGGTTTTTCGACCTTCCACTCCTTGAAATGCCCGTCGATCCACATTCGGGCAACACCGTAGATGAAGGCGCGAGATGAAAACACGAGATCATCTCCGGAAATCCCGGCGTGCGTGCCTGCCCATGAGACAGGAACGAATCCGCCTCTCTGGGCATTTCTCCAGCAGACAAAGTTGGTTCGCCGCCCCGCTACTGAAGCGGGGCGGCTTTTGGAGTCCTACAGGAGGTCCGCCATGAATGTCAGAATTCCTCCGCCGCAACTGCCGACAACCGGTCCTGATGTCACGCTGGAATGCGAGCGGGCGATTGATGGCGCAGTGCGTGAGCTTGTCGATCATGCCGTCATCGCCGGTTGGCCACCCGAGGTGGCATTTGAGGCAATCAAACGCGCCGCCGAACGTCAGGCGACAGCCTATCACGAAGACCCCGACCCGGCAGACGACCCGGCCGAAGCTCGCCCGCCGACCAGCTTGTCGCTAGCGCCGTTCTAACGGCCGTCGATGAAGATCGCGACCTACACGTCAACGGGGTCAACGGACGCCTCGCCGTGCTGTTGCGATGGCTGAAGGAGGATTCCCCTGACATAGTCTGCCTGCAGGAACTGAAATCACCGAACGACCGGTTTCCGCGAGCGGCGCTGGAAACCGCCGGCTATGGCGCTGTCTGGAATGGCCAGAAGAGCTGGAATGGCGTTGCTATCCTTGCTAAAGGTCTCCTACCCCTCTTGACGCGGCGCGGCTTGCCGGTCGATCCCGACGACACCCATAGCCGCTACATCGAGGCGGCCATCGACGGCATGCTGATCGGTTGCCTCTATCTTCAGAACGGCAATCCCGCGCCCGGCCCGAAATTCAACTACAAGCTCCGCTGGTTTCAGCGCCTGCACGCCTATGCCGGCGAGCTCATCGATCTCGACGTTCCCGCCCTGCTGGTTGGCGACTTTAACGTCATGCCGACGGACCTGGATGTCTATGCGCGAGAGCGCTGGCGCGACGATGCGCTGTTTCGTCCGGAGGTCCGTAAGGCCTATGCCGAACTGGTTTCACAAGGCTGGACCGATGCTATCCGCCATCTCCACCCCGACGAGCGGATCTACACGTTCTGGAAATATTGGCGCCATGCCTACGAACGCGATGCGGGCCTACGGATCGATCACTTCCTGCTCAGTCCCGCTGTCGCCTCCTGGCTGCGCTCGGCGAGCGTGCGGCGCCACCCGCGAAGTTGGGACCACACCAGCGACCACGCACCAGTCATGATCGAAATCGAGCCGCCTGCCGATGCGGGCTAGGCTGAGGCCGGCTGCGCGCTTCGTCGTTCGCGCGACCGCGCGGCCCGTCGTGCTTCGCGAAGCTCCTCTATGGTCGGCAGCCACCAGCCACTCCGGCGCTCGTCATCCTGAGGCGCGGTCTTCGACGGCCACGTCTGCACCAGTTCCTCCAACGACGGAACGCGCCATATTCCCCAAACCTGGTCTTCGCCGAAGGCCGGATAGAGATCGGCGATCTCCTCATGCTCGATCAGCTCACCGGTGATATCGCTGATGATGACGATGCCATAGGCTTCGGTGGTGATGGGCCGGTCCAGCGGCGGAAGGTCCCCGGCCGGAAGGGGAATGCGCCGAACCATGCAATTCGACTACGAGGTTCGCTCGTCGGAAAAAGCGTTCGAAGAGGTTCCTAAGCTGCGCATCAAGGGCGAGATGCTGGATCTCGCCAAGCACATCATCGCCACCAAGAAAGGAACCTTTGATCCGGCGGAATTCGATGATCGTTATGAGGCGGCCGTCGCCGAACTGGTGAAGGCAAAGATCGCGGGCAAGGCCCTGCCGAAGCGCAAGGAGGTCAAGGTCTCGAAGCCGGACGATCTCCTCGCGGCCCTGCGTGAAAGCGCCAAGATGCTGAAGGCTGGCGATGACAAGCCGAAGCGGGCGGCCGCCAATGCCAACAAGGGCACCAGCCGGAAGCCGGCGGCGTGCACGCCGGCCGCGAAGTCGAGCCGTAACGCGGCTGCTCAGCGAAAAGCCGGTTGAGGAGAGAGATGATGGCGCCCCGCCCCTATTGGAAAGGCTACCTCAAGCTCTCGCTTGTCACCTGCCCCGTCTCCATGTCGCCGGCGACGTCGGAGAGCGAGAAGGTGCGGTTCCACACCCTCAACAAGGAAACGGGCAACCGGGTTGTCTCGCAATATGTCGATGCGGTCACGCGCAAGCCGGTCAAGGACGAGGACGAGATGAAGGGCTACGCCCGCGGTGAGAATGACTATGTGCTCCTCACCGACGACGACCTGGACGCGGTCGCGCTCGATACGGTCAAGACCATCGACATCGAAAAGTTCGTGCCGCGCGATAGCATCGAATGGATCTATCTGGAGAAGCCGCATTACCTCGTTCCCGATGATCCGGTCGGACACGAGGCCTTCGCCGTGATCCGTGACGCCATGGCGGCCGACAAGGTGCTCGGCATCTCCCGGCTGGTGATCGGCCGGCGCGAGCGCGCCATCGTGCTCGAACCGCGCGGCGAGGGCATCGTGCTCTGGACATTGCGCTTCGGCGACGAGGTCCGGCCGGAGGAATCCTATTTTGAAGACATCGACGACAAGGCGGACCCCGAGCTCATTCCCCTGGTGCAAAAGTTCATCCAGCAGCACACACGGAAATGGTCAGCGGACATGGTATCCGACCCGGTGCAGGACGCCCTGCTCGATATCATCGCCAAAAAGAAGAAAGCACTGAAACCGTCGCGGAAGGGCAAGGCAAAGGGTGAGGACCGCCCATCCGGCGGCAATGTCATCGACATCATGGACGCGCTCCGCAAAAGCCTCACCGCCGGCGAGAAGGGCAAGCGCGCATCCTGAATTCTTCACGAAAGACACCTATCTTCGGACTCTCCGCATGGATGGACACCGATGACCCGAAAGCGCCGAACTGCCATCCCCCTCTACGACGAGTCCCGCGAGACGCTGCGGTCGCGTCCGGTTCGCAAGCGCGACCCCGAACAGCCCAGCCTACCGTTCGATGCGATTCCCGACCGCGTCGAGCCATCTCTCGCCTTGCTCCGGCCAACGCCTCCGGAAGGACCGGAGTGGCTCTATGAACTCAAATGGG
Organism: Shinella sp. GW821-FHT11G07; assembly: GCF_058808115.1. Lineage (NCBI taxonomy): Bacteria > Pseudomonadati > Pseudomonadota > Alphaproteobacteria > Hyphomicrobiales > Rhizobiaceae > Shinella > Shinella sp. GW821-FHT11G07. The sequence continues at coordinate 62,490 of NZ_JBXARJ010000024.1, read as the reverse complement.
ACGGCTATCGCCTGGCGATCCACATCGAGCCGAAGAGCGTGCGGATCATCACGCGCGGCGGACACGACTGGACCCATCGCTTTCCCAAGATTGCCGAGGCCGCCGGCAAGCTTGGCGTGGGAACTGCCATTCTCGATGGCGAAGCCGTGGTCCTGAACAACGAGGGACATTCAGATTTCGGCGCTCTTCAGCGCTCGCTTGGCGGCCGCGGTGGCAAACGCGCCTCCACAGAAGCCGTGTTCTTTGCTGTCGATCTCCTCTATTTCGACGGCCATGACCTGACCAGGACGGAACTTGCTGTTCGCCGGCATCTGCTCGAAGACTTTCTCGACGGGTCGGTCGGCGCAGTGCAACTCTCGGAGGAAGCCCACGGTAGCGGGGTCGAGCTTATGGCAAACGCCTGCCGGATGGGCCTCGAAGGCATCATCGCCAAACATCGCGATCGTCCCTATCGATCCGGCCGCACCGACGACTGGATCAAGATCAAATGCGTCCAAAGCGAGAGCTTCATGGTCGTCGGCTACGAGGTTTCGGAGTCCGCGCGCGGCGGCATAGGCAGCCTGCTGCTCGCCGCGCGCAAGGGCGACGGCTGGGTGTCGGTCGGCTCGGTCGAAACCGGGTTCAAGGCCGCAGACGCGGAGTACCTGCGCAAGACCCTCGACAAGCTCAAGACGAAGAAGCCGGTCGTGCCGCTGAAGGGCAAGAACTACGTCTTCGCCCAGCCGACGCTCATCGCCGAGATCGAGTTTCGCGGCTGGACGGACGACGGAAATCTACGCCACGCCTCCTACAAGGGACCGCGCGAAATCCAGGACAATGCCGCGGTGTTCGAGATCAGGGACTAGCTGGCCGGTGGATAGATCGCGTGATCCTTTCGGGGTGCCTTTTCACCAGGACGCCGCAGCACATGAGCTGTGGTGATAATCGGCACCAACACGGGTGATCGGATCAATTATGTCGAACCGTCGACGTGCTCAAGCTCGAAAAAGAATTGCCGGTCGTCATGCCTCATTACCATCACTCCCATGAGGCGCTTGTCGTCGATCCTTCGGAAATGGTCGACGATCAGCTGCTCGTCGTAGATCATGGCGGCGCTCGCAATGCCGTCGAAGGCAAGCATTCTGACAGAGGCAACAGGACCGTTCGCGCGCAACCCGCGAACCAGATAGGAGAACAGGTTTCGTGCGATGCGCGCCCGGCCGAACTTGTGAAAGCGGAGCGCCAACCGAAGGGGAATTCGCCTCGGATCGATCGCGATCAAACGGCGCTCTCCCGACCGGAATAGTAAGGCGTCCGCTCGCATCTCCGCGGTAAACCGCTTGCCGAACCAGCCGAGATTCTCCAGCACGCCATCGAGCGGATGGTCCGACGGAACGCCCCGCCCTCTCCATAGGCCGACGAGGTCGTCCGGCTCAATCGGCGGCAGCCGCCGAAATCTCTCAAGTGCCGTTTGCTGGTTTTCCAACGACCCACCTGTCCTCTTGGTGCCGCCCGCGCGGTTCGATACCACCGACGCTGACGGATTCTAACGGTCGAGGTCGGCATGATCGAGGCCGAAGTGATCCAGCACGAGTTGCAGGTTTCGGAAGTGATCCAGCACGAGTTGCAGGTTTCGGCGGTTGCTCTTGAAATAGACGTCGAAGACATCGCCCAGCACCGGGACGCTTCCCGCCACCGTGTCGAAGCCAACATTGACAAGCATCTTGAAGAGCGTCTCCTTCGGCACACAGAGGCGGCGCGCCTCGTTGACGATGAAGAGGCTGACCGCGGCGGCGCCGAAATCGCCAATACCCGGGACCAGGCCCAAAACCGAGTCCGCGCCGAGCGAGAAGCGGGTGCCTGGAATCCGCAACGCCGTGTCCATCAACCTGGCCAGACCGCGTATCCGGCGCAGACGCAGCAACTGATCAATCAGAATGTCGTGTTGCCTGCTTGTTCGCGGTCCCCTGCCCTGTTTCGCAATCATGCCGCAGCCTTCTGTTTGCCGAGCCGCTTGATCGCCTGCTCAAGCGGGCGCTGTCCGTCACAATAATCCTCCCAGGCCGTCGTTTTCGCCAGCAGCGCCGGCACGGTCCTGACGGTGAATCGCTTCGGATCGAGGTCAGCTTTGACCTGCGTCCAGTTGAGCGGCATCGACACGGTGGCGCCGGGCCGCGCGCGCGGCGAAAGCGGCGCCACAGCGGTCGCCATGCGATCGTTGCGCAGATAGTCGAGGAAAATCCGTCCTTCCCGCAGGCTCTTGGTCATCTTGATCAAGTAGAACTCCGGATTGTCGCGGGCCATCTCCTGGCAGACGTCGTGGGCAAAGCCTTTGGCCTCGGCCCAGGACAGCGGCTTGCGCTTGTTGACGGCGAGCGGCGTGACGACATGCAGCCCCTTGCCGCCGGTGGTCTTGCAGAAGCTGATGAGGCCGAGATCGTCCAGCCGGTCGCGCATCTCGCGCGCAGCGGCAACCACCGTGGCGAAATCCACGTCCGGGCCGGGATCGAGATCGAAGACGAGGCGGCCCGGCACCTCGGGCTGGCCGGGTTCGCAGTTCCAGGGGTGAAGCTCGATGCCGCCGATCTGCGCGATGGCAACAAGACCTTCGACGCGATCGACTTGAAGGTAAGGCTTCTTGTCGCCGAAGACCTTGACCAGTTCCAGCAGGTTGGATGTGCCGGGCATGGCGTGCCGCTGGAAGAATTGTTCGCCACCGATGCCGTCGGGTGCACGGATGATCGAGCACGGCCGCCCCTTCACATGGTCGATAAGCCAGGCGCCGACAGCCTCGTGATATTGAGCAAGACCCTCTTTCGTGACAGGCTCGCCATCTCCGGCATCCGGCCAGAGCGGCTTGTCGGGATTGGAGATGAGCACGCCCATGACCTCGGCTTTCGCGCCCCTGCGCCGGCTGGGTTTTGCCATCGCGGCCGACAAAGGCTCCGGCGTCTCGGTCTTTTCCGGCGAAGCCGGAGTTTCGGCCTCGACCTCCGCCGCCGGCTTATCGTCCCGCAGGCCTTTGAAAGCTGCTTGGCGGACCAGCCCGTCTGCGGTCCAGCCGGCGAACTCGATTTCTGTGACGAACTCGGGTTTCACCCAGACGACCTCCTTTTCCTTCTTCGGTGCGCCAATCCCGGTGAAGGGGGACTTTTCCGTTTCGACCTCTTTCAGCTTCGGTAACAACGTCTCGACCTTCTTGGCGCCGTAGCCCGTGCCGACGCGGCCGACATAGACGAAGTGGTCGCCGCGGTTGACGCCGACCAGCAGCGAGCGGAACTTGCCGTTCGTCTTGGCATAGCCGCCGATCACGACTTCATGGCCGGCGCGGCATTTCGATTTCGCCCAGGTCTCGGTGCGGCCGGATCGATACGGTGCATCGGCCTGTTTCGAGACGATGCCTTCCAGAGAAAGCCTGCAGGCGGAGCGCAACACGGCGTCGCCACCGGTTTCGAAATGCTCGACGAACCGCAGATGGGGATCGTCGGTGGCATCATCCAAGAGATCCTGCAGGCGCGATTTCCGGTCGGTCAGCGCCTTCTCCCGCAGATCCTCGCCTCCATCGAAGAGCAGGTCGAAGGCGAAAAAGACGAGGTTGCCGGTGTTCTTCTCCGACAGTGCCGCCTGCAGCGCGGCAAAATCCGGCGCGCCATGATCGTCCAGGGCGCAAATCTCGCCGTCGATGATGCAGTCTGGCAGCGAGGTGGCGGCCTCCGCGATCTCCGGATATTTGGCGGTCCAGTCGAGGCCCTTGCGGGTCTTCAGCGTCACCGTCCCATCGGCGACGCGCATCTGGATGCGATAGCCGTCGAACTTGATCTCGTGCAGCCAGTTGTCGCCAGCCGGCGGGCGATCAAGCGTTTCGCAAAGCTGCGGCGAGATAAAGTCCGGTAGGTCCACGGCCGTCGACGTCGCAACTTTTTTGCTGGACCGATTTTTTCTGCGCTCGTCGGCGGCAAGGCCGTGCTTGCTTTCCCAGACGGCATTCGCTTCGACATCGCCGCTTGCCATCATGAACGGCTTCGGCTTGCGGCCTTTGCCGGCGGCGATCTGTTCCATGGTTCGGCCGGACGCGACGGAGGTCATGTTTTGGTCGAGGATGGCTGAGCCGTTCTCCTCGACCGAAAAATCGTCATGGTGCTTGATCAGCAGCCAGTTCGTGCGCTTGCCGCCATCGCGGTCGTGGCGCATCCGAACCAGCACGAAGCTGCCGTGCAGCCGCTTGCCGTGGAGTGTGAACTTGAAGTCGCCCTTCTTGAGCGCCTCTTCCGGCGACTTGTTGCCCTCCGGCTCCCAGTAACCTCGGTCCCACAGCATCACCGTGCCGCCGCCATACTGTCCTTTCGGGATCGTGCCTTCGAAATCGCCATAGTCGAGCGGGTGGTCTTCCACCTCGACGGCCAGCCTCTTGTCGCCCGGATCGAGCGACGGCCCCTTGGTCACCGCCCAGGACTTGAAGACGCCGTCGAGTTCGAGGCGGAGATCGTAATGGAGACGCGTGGCATCGTGTTTCTGGATGATGAAGCGCAGACGGTTCGACGGCTTGACCTCCGTCGATCCGCTCGGTTCCTGCGTCTGCTTGAAATCCCGCTTTTTCTTGTAGGTTGAGAGCTTGTCAGCCGCCATCATCGACCTCGTTCGATTTCGCATTGCCGATCCCGACAGAAGGTCAGGCCACGTCGAGTCGAAAACCCCGCGCGAAGGATTCTTGTTCCCGCCGCGTCGCGCATGTCAGGTTGCGAGTATCTCGCGTGGCGAATATGCTCGCCACTGGCGCAATGCCGCTAAGCTTACGAGGATCTTCATGGCAACGGGTACGGTCAAGTTTTTCAATCAGGACAAGGGTTTCGGGTTCATTACGCCCGATGATGGCGGGCAGGATGTTTTTGTCCATGTCTCCGGAGTGATCTCGGGTGGGCCGCTGCGCGATGGTTCGAAGGTCAGCTATGATCTCGGCCAGGACCGCAAGACCGGCAAGTCGAAGGCGGAAAACGTTCGCGCGATCTGATCGGCGCGGGCCAAGGGCGGCGGCTAGTCGATGCCGCCGCCAAGCAGTTCAAGGGTTCGCGGATCCGGTTCGCCGGCAAAGAAGCGCTGAAGGGCGAGCCGAAACCTGCCCTCCGTCGCGCTGGTGGCCTCATTGAACAGGGTCATTGACGAGCGGAATTTGAGATCATCGGGCGAACCGAAAATCTCATGGGCCGAACGGTCGGATACTCCGATGACCGCATCGACCGCCTGCGCCAGTCGTTTAGCAAGAAGGGGATGCAGAAGATAGGCTCGCGCCTCTTCGATTGAGCCGATCCCGTAGAAGTCCGCAGTCGGAGATCTGCCGAGCGCGCGCAGTTGCGGAAAGACGAACCACATCCAATGGGTCTGCTTGCGCCCGGCTCTCAGCTCGGCAAGGACCGTATCGAAGACGAGATCCTGCGCAGCGACGAAGCGGGAAAGCTCAAACGGATCGTTCTCTGCCATCGATCGCCGCTTTCGATGTCGCTGTTAGATCGGCGCGGCTGCCAGCAGCACTGCGACCGGCACAGTGATAGCCGACGCGCTGATCGCCAAGGCCGTCACAAGCCTGATGATGCGGGCGCGCCGCGCGCGCCGAGGATTCCATTCATACGCCATACAAAGTCCCTCCGTCGCCAAAGAAACCATGGGCACCGCTCAGAGTCCATCTTTGCCGTAAAGGAAACCAACCTCGCGAACGCTTGTCATTGCAAAGCGGCACACCGCTCCCATCTTTTGGCGTGGGGGTCAGCGGAGAAACGCAATGCGACAGTTTTTCAAAGATATCGCATCGGATGACGGGATCGAAATCATTACGCCGAAGAAAAGGGCGACTGGCACTCGATGCTCCGCCATTTGCCTCTGCTGCGAGCGTTCGGATCAACCGATGGACGACGACGGTTGTGGAATTTGCGACACATGCCTGGGTTTACCCGCTCGCGCGGTCGCCGATCCGGACGGACTTGAATTTCCCCCTGCCCTCCCCCATCTATCGATCACTGCCCGTAATCGATGACTGCCTGCAGCGATGGTTATTCCGTCGCGCGTTCGTAGTCCTCCGGGTCACAAGGGCGCTCCCCGAAAGGGTCGAGCGCCCTTCGTTGTTCCGGGCGGTTTTTTGTGTCGTCAAACCGCACACATTCATTCCGCTCGAGCGTTTGACTTCCGACCCCGCCGCACCAGATCATCACCGTTCGTCCTCCTCAAGTGGATGAACCGGGGAGATCCAGGCAGCCCCCGCTGCATCGGATCTCCCCATCAACAGACTTGCATGCAGGATACGAAATGCCTCTCAACACGAAAAATGGCGCAACGGCGCCGAAGGAACTCGGGCTGTTTTGGCCGATGCAGACGCTCGAGGGAAAGACCATCGACGTCTATGTCTACGCCAGCACGCTGCAATGGTTCGATCCCGATCCGGTCGGCCCGGTCGGATTGCTCAAGCGGCATAGGGCTTTGCTGGAAACCATCGCCAGCGAAAAATTCGATCGATGCAACCCAACCGACGCCGGCCCGCTTCATATCTCGGAAGAAGACTTGCACAGAGCGCGCACGACTGACGGGATAGTCGACGACGACGACGAATAGCGCGGGCAACAGGTGGAAAATCTGTGGCGTTACCCGATGTTCTGGCAGAACGGCTGTAACAAAAAGAGCGGCCGACCGGCCGCTCCTTCTAAATCATATAATTTCCGGCTCGGTCAGCGCCGGTAGCGCAGACGCTCCTGCTCGATCTCGGCGGGACCGTAGGGATCGAGCGTGTCGTCAAAGCGCGTCCAGCCCTGCTCGGCATAGGCGGCGCGGCGCTCGGCGGGATCGACCCAGTTCGACTGGCGCAGGATCGCTTCTGCTTCCGCATAGAGGCTTTCGTCAACGCGCGCGGTGACGAGCGTGCCGCCGCGACGAACGCCTTCGGCATAGACATGTGCATGTTCTTCCGGAACGCCCGATTCCGTCATGGCCCCGATCAGGCCGCCGGCTGCGCCGCCGGCGACAGCGCCGGCAACCGCACCCGCTGCCGTGGCGGCAAGCCAGCCGGCCGCGACCACCGGACCGACGCCCGGAATGGCCATGATGCCGAGGCCGGTCAAAAGGCCGCCGACGCCGCCGACGGCCGCGCCGATCCCCGCACCGGTGCCCGCACCTTCGGCGGCATTGGTGTCGTTCGAATAGCGGTCGTCGGCATTGTTCGAGACGATGCTGATATCGCCGGAGGGAACGCCCCGTGCTTCGAGCGCGCTGACAGCGGCGCGCGCATCAGAATAATCGTCATAGAGTCCGGTTACGGTCTTGGTCATGTGAGATATCCTCGAATTGCGATGTCACTCGGTGACGATGTTGCCCTGGTAGTCGAGCGCGACGGTGACGGACTTGCCGTCCTTGGTGGCCGTGCCACGCCAGATGCCCTTGTCGTCGAGCTTCAAGCCCGTGACGTCGGCATAACCTGCCTCGACGATGCGCTCCTTCGCCTGGTCCTCGGTGAAGCTGTTCGCTCCTTCGACCGGCGCGGTGGCGTTCTTGCTGTCCGGGGTGGCAAGCGAGGGGGTGTCGCCATCCGTTGAAGGCGTGGTCGAAGTCTGCGCAAGAGCGGCAAAGGTCGATGCGCCGACGAAAGCGGCGGCGAGCAGTAGCTTCTTCATAGTGATGTCCTCGTTGTCAGGCCATTGAAGGCGTTGCAGAAACTTTGCGGACGTCGTTTAGTTCCGCCCCCCTGTCGGAGATCCTCAAATTCTTGCCGAGCCGATAGCGAAAGGACCGGAGACGCCGTCAGCCTTGCGCGTTTGCGCTGTCGCCTGCCGTGATCGAATAGGTCGCACCCGACGCCATGCGCGCTTCGTCCGCGGCGAGGAAGACCACCATCGGCGCAACGTCTTCCGGCTGGATCATGGGAACGCCGAGCGGCGACTTTTTCGCCAAACCGTCCAGCGCGGTCTGCTCATCCTTCCGCTCGTTTCCCGTCGGCTTGCCGCCGGCGACGTCGATCGCCTGCGCATAGCGATCTTCATGGCGGGTCAGCACGGTGTCGATAAGGCCCGGGATCAGAGCGTTGACAGTGATGCCGTGCTCGCCAAGGTCCATTGCGGCCGATTTCATCAATCCGATGACACCCCATTTCGATGCCGAATAGGCCGCGCCACTCTTAGTGCCGTGCTGTCCCTGCGTCGATGACGTCAGGATCATGCGGCCACCACCGCGTCGGACCATGGCCGGGCCAAAGGCACGGATCGCATTCGCGGTCCCGGTGAGGTTGACGTCGATCTGGTCGTGCCAGTCCGCATCCTCCATGTCGAGGATCGGTTTGAATGCCTGGATGCCGGCATTGGCGAAAAGGATGTCGATCCAACCGAATTTCTGCTCGATGCGTGCAGCAGCGTCGCGCAATGCGGAAAGGTCCCTCTGATCAATCCGGTACGCCTTCCAGCGGCGTCCGAGCGCTTCGACCATCCGCCCGGTCTCATCAAGGTCCGCTTCAGTCGCAGGCGAATAGTCCAGCGTTTTGCTGACTGGTCCGGCAATGTCGATTCCGGCGATATTCGCGCCCGCGGCGGCAAGCGCGGTGGCTGCTGCGCGACCGATCCCACGCGCCGCACCGGTTACGACCGCAACCTTGCCCGAAAGATTAAAGGGTCTCGTTTGGTCGGCCATCTCAATCTCCTCCTGACCACGCGGCGCTCCGAACCGCGCCCACTGGGGTTCAGCTCACGCTTCCTTGCGTTTGAGCAGCTCCGGCTTTTCGCCATCCGGCAGGATTTCCAGCAAGCGTTGATGGACGACGTCCGTGCTAAACGGCTTCTGAATGAAGACTGCGCCATCGGGGAGCTGGCCGGGCTCCGGCATCATCCGGCCGGAGGCGACAAGCATCTTGACCGAAGGCCAACGCTCGGCGACCTCGCGGGCAAGGTCGAAGCCGTCTCGCCCGCCAGGCATCTGGACGTCCGTGAACAGAAGCACGATGTCGCCCTCGTGCCTTTCGAGCTGCGTCACCGCCGCCGCAACGCTCGACGCATCGAGCGCGCGGAATCCAGCATCTCGCAACATGTCGCAGGCATCGAGAAGGATGAAGACATCGTCATCGACGACGAGCGCGTATGGAGCAGTCTGGGAGTTTGACATATTCCACAAACACCGATCTTGGGCGTTTGTTCATGTCGATAGCCAGCGAATTAGTCGGGATAGCGATCAGGTCCGAGGGAACAGCTGTTGCAAGGGAATTTCTAGGCTGAGGGAAAGCCCGTCCGGCCGCCAGTTCCGAGACAGCTGGCCGCGAAGTCCTTGAAGCGAGGCGCGCTCCAGGGTCGAGCCGAAGCCCTCGTGCCTGTCTTGCTCGCCGGCTTGGATTCCGCGTTCGTCCCAGGTCATGTGCAAGAGGTCATCGGAGACCTCCAGCAAAACTGTCAGATGACCGTCGGTCGTAGAAAGGGCGCCGTACTTGGCAGCGTTGGCGGCCAGTTCATGCAGCAGCAACGCCGCGGATGTCAGGGCATTGCCGGTAATCGGAACGTCTGTGCCGGAAACGGAGATGCGCGAGCCGAGGTGGTGCTCGTGTGGCGCGAGGATGGCGTTCAACAGCGCGATGAAGCTCGTCTCCGTCTCGGCGCCGGGATCGTTGTTCAGGTCGGGAAGCGTCAGCGAATGGGCGCGCGCCAAGGCCTGCATGCGGGCGCTGAGATCGGCGGCAAGATCCGCCGTGGTCGTCGATGCCTTGGCGCTCAACGAGATCAGCGAGGCCGCCATTGTGAACAGGTTCTTGATGCGATGGTGCATCTCGCGCAGCAGGATCGATTGCTGCGCCGCCGCCCTCTTTCGTGCCGTGATATCGCGGGCGATCTTGGAGGCGCCGAGTATCTCGCCGGCCGCGTTGCGAACAGGCGAAACAGTCAGCGAGACCTCGATGAGCTCCCCATCCTTGCGGCGGCGAACCGTCTCGAAATGGTCGATACGCTCACCGGCGCGCAGCCGGCGCAGGATGCCCTCCTCCTCATGGTGCCGATCTTCCGGGATAACCAGTGTGATGGGTTTTCCGATCGCCTCGGCGGCCGTGTAGCCGAATAGACGTTCAGCGCCCCGATTCCAGGTCGTTATGATGCCGTCGAGCGTTTTGCTGAGAATAGCGTCATCGGAATTCTCGACGATGGCGGCAAGCCATGCGGAGGCTTCCGGCATTTGCCGACTATCGGCGATCCATCGATCGCCTTGGGGAATATTGCCGTCGCGACCGTCATTTTCCATCAATATCGTACCTCCGGGACCGCATCGTCCCCGAGAGGATCTTGCCTGCGCGAACTCAACCACGCCACGAGATACAACCATGTAGCGCGGTTTGCGCGTATTGTAAGGCCACGCCGTCGTTTAGGTGCGGCATCACGCAGGTTTACCCGCGATGTTCTATTCGAGAAGCGCGCCGAGATCGTGAAACGCCTCGCGCTATTCAGCGGCATATTCGCCCTCTGCCACGACACGAAATGCCTTGCCCTGCGCCTTGAGCTCTTGCGCGGTTTTGAGAGCGTCCGGAAAGACCAGCTTGGGCTCGTCGTGCGTGTCGACGCCGGTTGGATCAATCGAACTCAGGGCGATGACCTGGAAGGTTGTTGGCATGGGATTTCCCGTTTTCGCGTCCATCCGGCTAGCCTTCGTTTCCGTCCGAAACAAAATCGTCCGGGAGCGCCGTGCGAGCCCGGCGCAGCGCTTCCGCCTGATCGAGCCATTTCCGTCGCAGAACGTCCTCGATCGCAAAGGCGACGTCCTCCGCGCTCCAGTTTGCATCCACCATCTCCCGGACGAGCGCCGTCATTTTCTCGTCGATGATAGGGCTAAGTTCATCGCGGTTGCGAAGCTCATTCGTCATAGAGCACGGTCCTCCGTTGGCATCAGGATGCATCGCCGATCGGCCTCCCGACTGTGGGAGGCACAGGTCTGTAACGCGAACGGCGGTGATGGGTTTCACCGGAGAATAGAGTTCCTCGGAAGCTCGAGAAAATAGCCCGGTATACGTAAGGATGTTCCGTTTGCCTTGCACAACCCTCTGCTAAAATTCACGCGATAATGGAGGGCTACGGCGCGCCGATAGAGAGGCACACCGATGCAAGGTCCATGGAGGATTGGACTCTGCTCTGGAAGAGCATATTCTATGGGAGGTCGACCTAACACCTGAACCTTGGGCCGCCAGTAACTCGTGCGATATGGACCGCTGTGGGGTGCGGCAATGGAATCGTATTTGAGCAAAGGCACGTTTCAGCCGGAAGAGCTTGCCGCCCTGAAACAGGTTTTTGACGAGATCGTCGCAGAACCATGGTTCGAAGCGACGGAAGAAGCGAAAGAAGAGTTCGCAAAATACCTCTTCGAAACGTTTCCGGCGGTCACGTTCGATCCGCAAAAGCACCGACCAATCGTGGAAGCGACCGCGCGCACCTTCTATACCCGCGACGGATAAAATCACATGTCAGCCCACCGACAGGGCAACGGTCGCACCCTGGACGTGCTGTCCGAATTGCGCGCAACAGGCATTGCCAAGGTTGATGCCTTCACGCGGTCCGGCCGGTCTCGCCTCTCCGGGGCTCGGCAGCCGAGCCGTAGTTGTCGTGAAGACGCCACCAGATGTAGGGATCGCCTTGGGGGCGCCCGCATGGCACATCTTGCCAGCTCTCCTGCCGGCCGAGCGGCGCCATATCCAGCAACGACCAGACCGGTCCTATATCCTCGATACCGCGGCCATTCAGAAAGTAGGTGCGGAAGATACGGTCGCCGCGACGGATGAAAACATTGATGCCGAACTGTTCCTCAACACCAAAATCCCGGGAGAAGCTGTCGTCCGGGAGCGAGTGGCCCCACCCCATTCGCTCGCGCAGGCGCTCGATCATGCCGATGGGCGCTGCAGTGACGAAGACGAGAGTCGTATCGCGGGCGGCAAGATGGGCTGGATGGACGATGGTATCCGCAAACAGCGAGCAGCCGCTGCAAGCTCCATCCGGCCAGTTTTCGACATCGGGTGCATAGAAGAAGCGATAGACGATAAGCTGTCGCCGTCCCTCGAACAGGCCGAGCAGATCCACATCGCCATTGGCGCCTTGGAATTTGTAGTCGCGGTCGATCTGAGTGGCCGGCAAGCGCCTGCGCTTGGCCGCCAGGCGATCCTTGGCCTTCATCAAGGCCTTCTCCTCCAAAAGCAACGCCTCTCGAGCGGCTCTCCATTCCTCGTCCGAAACCACATCGAAGTCACCGATCGGTTCGCGCATGGATGGCGCGGGCACGCCGGGCCCTTCCTGTTTGGGCATGGTGTCCTCCCTGAATGGGTTTTCCATGCATGGAACGGTAAGGACACCCACAGGTTCCTGGCCGATCCTTATGCGCGAAGGATCTTCTCCATCGCCTTTCCCTTCGCGAGTTCGTCGATCAGCTTGTCCAGATAGCGGATTTCGCGCATAAGCGGCTCCTGGATATCCTCGACACGAATTCCGCAGATCACGCCTTTGATCAAGGACCGGGATGGGTTCAGTTCCGGCGCCTTGGCAAAGAAATCCTCGAAGCTCGTTTTCTGTGCCAGATGCTCGCTCAAAGCCTCGCGGCTGTAGCCGGTCAGCCAATAGACGATTTCGTCGACCTCCTCCTTCGTGCGTCCCTTCTTTTCCGCCTTCGTGATGTAGTGGGGATAAACACTCGCGACGCTGATAGAATAGATGCGATGTCCCGCCATGCGTCCTCCTTTTGCCACTTCAGGATAGTCCTGGCGGCCGCAAACACAACGCCTCGTCTCGGAGACATTCTTCACGCCACACCGGTCCGACTGCTCTATCCACGGAACCATCCCTTTCGCCGCGCCACGCGCTGGCCACCGTCATCGCGAGGTCCCTCGCACGGAAACACCTTTTTTACTCACGAGGCATAGTGTTTCGCGATTGCGGCATTTGGGAAGGCGCGCGATTGGGAACGGCAATGCTTGATGCGGGGTTCAGAGCATCTCTTGAAGCGTGCCCTGTGGCGGCGTTGGTTCTTGATGCCGCCAACACGATTGTCTTCGCCAACGGCGAGGCGAACAGGCTGCTCCAACCTCTTCAGCCTCTGACGGGCTCTGCCATCGAGGTATATTTGCCCGATTGGCCTCTGTCTCCAGGTTCTTCGCAAGCCTGCCTTGCAGATGTTATCGACAATCGAAAGCCGGTGCGCGTCAGGACAGCGAACTGGTCGGCATCGTCTGAAACAATGACGATCGTCTACATCGACGCCATTTTCGAGCAGTGGCCGGCGGATACGACTGAAGCCGATACGCGCCTTCGCGCCGTTGTGGAAATGCTACCGCAAGCTGTCTGCGTCTTCGATGCAGAGGACCGGTTTGTTCTTTGGAATCAAAAGTACGCGGAGCTCTACGGCGATATCGCCGATTACCTCCGCCCCGGAATCCCTTTCGAAGAGATCTTGCGGATCAGCCTTGCGGGCGACGACATGCGCGAGGTGGTGGCGGACAAGGAGGCCTGGCTGGTCGACAGGATGGAAAAATTCCGGCGCCCGGTCTCGCAGGAAGAACAGCAGCTTCGCGACGGGCGATGGCTTCGACATGACGATCGTCGAACCCCCGACGGCGGCGCCATTGGCATGCGCATCGACATCACCAGGCTCAAACAGCGCGAGGAGTGGCTACGCCAGTTGTTCGATGCCAACCCGATGCCAATGCTTCTGTGCGACGGCGAAAGCCTTGCGATCCTGCAAGCCAATCAGGCGGCATGCGACTTTTACGGCTGGGAAACCCCAGAGCTTCTTTTGAAGAATGCCCGCGACCTGCATGCGCAGGAAGAAGCCGGGCAATTCGCGACAGTCGTGTCGGGACTCACCCGCGACTGCGACGCACGAACGGTCTGGCGCCAATACGACGCCAGCGGCAATGAGCACCACGTCCTCATATATGTCAGGCTTCTTCACGAGGGCGCCAGCCGCCGGCTCCTGCTGACGATCGCCGACGTCAGCGACCGGATCGCCGCCGAGACCGAGGCCAATCGCCTTGCCCATCACGACGTTTTGACGGGGCTGCCGAACCGCATTCAGTTCTATAAGGCGCTGGGCAATGCGCTGAAGAGCACCAGCGACACCAACGTTTTCGTCCTTTGCCTCGATCTCGATGATTTCAAGCCCGTCAACGATACCTTCGGACATGCCGCCGGCGATGATGTGCTGAAAATGGTCTCTGACCGCCTGCGGATCGAGGCGCAAGGCCACATGATCGCAAGGCTGGGCGGCGATGAGTTCGCCATCCTGATGAACGCGGATAGAGAAGACGCGGAAGATCTGGCAAAGCGCTGCGTTGCAGCTTGCGAACGCCCGTTTTCCATTCGTGGCCTAGCGATCAAAATCGGGGTGAGCATTGGTATCGCCGCCGCACCGTCCGAAGGGGTCGAACCTGACGCCCTCCTCCAGGAGGCCGACCGCGCCATGTATCGCGCGAAGGTAGATGGACGGAACAGGTGGCGCTTGGCCCAGGCCGATTCCTCGGCGGAGAAACAAGGGCCACAGGTCGCGTAGTTCACGTCACCGTCGAGTAGACCCGCCTTCCTCTGGTCGAGCAGACTGATGCCCGGTTAGGGCTCCTGAACAGATTCGAACCAACGCCCCGCAAACTGACGCACGGTTGACCGTCGTTCGGCGCCGCCGGAGATCATGTCCGATCGCGAACCAGCGTGATCCGGAGCGCTAAATCGACAAATCTGCCGAACGGTGCCCCCAGCAGGCGAGGCAGGCTCCAGCGCCCCTGGACGAAGACGCCTTTCGCATGGCTCATGGTGCGAAACCCTTCGATACCGTGATAGGCGCCCATGCCGCTGGGACCGATGCCGCCAAACGGCAGGTCGTCCTGCGCGACATGGATCATGGTATTGTTGATCCCGACATTGCCCGACGTCGTGCGCGTCAGCAGTTTCGCACAGTCTGTGCCCTCATTTCCAAAATAGTAGAGCGCTAACGGGCGCGGCCGCGCATTCACATAGTCTATGACGTCATCGATCGTTCGATAGGTCCGCACCGGCAGGATCGGCCCGAATATCTCCTCCTGCATGATTGTCGCATCGTCCGCGGCGCCGATGATCAATGTCGGCGCCAGCGTGCGCACCCGCTCGGCGGCATGCTCAGGGGTCACACCGGTCTCGATGACCCGCGCTCCCCTCGAGCGGGCATCGTCGATCAGGCTTTTCAGCCGATCATGGTGACGATGATTGACGATCGACGTGTAATCGCGGCTGGTCGGCCCATCGGGATAGGCCCGCGCGACGCTCGCGCCAAACCGGGCGATGAACGTGTCGAGATCGTCCTCGTGAACCATCGCGTAGTCCGGCGCCACACAGGTCTGTCCTGCGTTCGAGAGCTTGCCGAAGATGATGCTCGCCATGGTCCACTCATCGACATGGCCGCGTTCGACAACGACTGGGCTCTTGCCGCCAAGTTCCAACGTGACGGGCACGAGATTGTCGCTGGCCGCCTTCATCACCTTGCGGCCGACCGGCGTGCTGCCGGTGAACAGCAGATGATCGAACGGCAGGCCGCTAAATGCCGCACCGACCTCCGGGCCGCCGAGCACGACGGCAACCTCGTCGGCCGGAAATATCTCTTCGAGCATCCCGCGAATGGTCTCACTGGTACGCGGGGTCAATTCCGACGGTTTCAGCATCGCACGGTTGCCGGCGGCGAGCGCGGTAGCAAGCGGAACGATCGTCAGCGAGAACGGATAATTCCAGGGCGCCATCACCCCGATGACGCCTTTCGGCTGATACTCCACATAGGCACGGCCGGCGCGGTAGAACAGGCCGACATGCCGGCGCTCCGGATTCATGAAGCGCCGCAGATTGCGGATGAGATAGTCGATGCTCTGGATCACGCCGACGATTTCCATGAGGTCGGTCTCGTGGTGCGAACGATGCCCGAAATCCGCACTGATGGCTTCTGCCACCTCGCGCCGATGCGCGAGCACGGCGGAGCGCAGGCGCTTCAGCCGGGCCTTGCGATCGGCAAGGGTTGGCGGTCCATCTTTGAGGAAGGCAGAACGCTGGCGGCCGAGCAGAGCCGCCATATCGAAACTCGGGTCAGGGTGGGCTGGGATCATCGTGCAACCTTTGAAAGGGCGTGCGCCGGAGCCAGTCCGGCGCACGTTTCGCTTCAACCCTTTATGAATGCGAGCAGATCGGCGTTGACCACATCCGCATTGACCGTGAGCATCCCGTGCGAGAAGCCAGGATAAATGATCAGTTTGCTGTTCTGCAGGAGCTTGTCCTGCATGATCGCCGCCGCCTTGTAGGGGACCACCTGGTCATCGTCGCCCTGCATCACGAGCGTCGGCACGGTGATCGCCTTCAGGTCCTCCGTCTGGTCGGTCTCGGAAAACGCCTTGATGCCCTCGTAGTGGGCCTTGGCGCTGCCCATCATGCCCTGGCGCCACCAGTTTTCGATAACGCCCTGCGAGGGCTCGGCGCCCGGTCGGTTGTATCCGTAGAAGGGGCCGCTCGGAACGTCGAGGAAGAATTGCGCGCGGTTGGCGGCGAGCTTGGCGCGGAAATCGTCGAACACCTCGATCGGCGTGCCGTCCGGATTGCTCTCGGTCTTGACCATCAGCGGCGGCACGGCGCTGACCAGCACCGCCTTGGCGACACGTCCCTGCGGCTGACCATGCTGTGCGACGTAGCGCGCCACTTGCCCGCCGCCGGTCGAGTGGCCGATGTGGATGGCGTTGCGAAGATCGAGATGCTCGGCGACCGCAGAGGCATCAGCGGCATAGTGGTCCATGTCATGGCCGTCGCTGACCTGGCTCGAACGACCATGGCCGCGTCGGTCATGCGCGACGACGCGGAAGCCGTGCTTGAGGAAGAACAGCATCTGGTTGTCCCAGTCGTCCGCGCTGAGCGGCCAACCGTGGTGGAAGTGGATCGGTTGTGCGTCCTTCGGACCCCAATCCTTGTAGAAAATCTCAGTTCCGTCCTTTGTTTTGACATAGGCCATGACGACTTCTCCTCTGTTGATGGGGGCACCCCGGTGATGTAGTCTTCAAATGGCAGGCAGGGCCTGTAGCGAGCGCGGCAGGTGCAAGACCATCTGCGCATCCTTAACGACGTCGAACCGCAGGATGGTTCCCACCCCCAGACCATCCAGCAACTGGCTGATCGGGCCGCCGGCGCGCGACAGTTTCACGTCACGCGGAAACAGTGTCTGGGCGAACTCGATCGGATTGGTCACGAACTGTGTCTGACGCCACTCGCCATCGACCAGCCCGATGGAGGTGTTGGTCGACAAGCGCGACTGTGACGGTATGCGGTGCAGTGCCGGCAACGGCGCTGTCAATGCCACATCCGGCTTGCCGTCCGTTGCGGCGATTCTGGCCGTGACGCCGTTCGGGGAAATATCGAGCTCTATGCCGGCGAGCCATTTCGGCAGCTGGTAGCCATGGACTCCGCGCACGCGGGCGATCTCGGTGTCGACCGGAAGCGCCAGCACATGCGCGAAGAAGCTCTGCCGCCGCATCGAGCCGAGCAGTTCCAGCGCATGCGGCCCGCGCGCTCCCGGCCTGCGGATGACGACGGCGACGGAGACCTCGTTATAGCGATCGTTGTCGCAGACCGCATAGGAGAAAAAGGTGAGCGCCACGAGCCCGTATCCCGGCAGCGCACGCAGCGGTTTAAGCTGCCCCGGCAACATCGCGCGGATCTTCTTCACCGGTGCGAGCATCAAAGCCTGCACGTTGCTGGTGCGGTAATAGAAGTTCGGCGCCCATGTGGGGCCGATCCGCGAGGGGACCATCACTTTCGGGATACGCCGAAAGAAATCGATATTGCCGGCGGCCGGGTCTTTCGCCACCTCGTCGAGATCGGGATTGGAGCGAAAACGGTCGTAGTAACCGCCTTTCGGCACCATGACCTTGTGACCGCCAAAATCGACTTCCGTGAATTCCTCAGCCATGAACGACGACTTTCCTCAATGATCCGCTGGCCCGGCCGCGCGGAATGCTAACGTTGAAGTCCAGTTTAAGGTCAAGAACCGAGACGAATCTCGCTGACCGACGCGAATTCGCCCGTCGACGATCAGGCCGCCTTCCGCGCAGCCATCCAGCGCCGATACCGACGGGCACTGCGCTTTGCGGATATCTGCGCGGTGAGCAGCGCCCAGACCGGCGACACATTCGGCGCCGTGCGCCGGCGACGGCTGAGGCGCACCAACTGGTAGCGGACAGCGGCCATGTGCGCCGAAGATGCGACCGGCTTGTTCTTCCAGGTGATCGGTTTCAGCGTTGGAGCGTCGTTCTTCCCGAGCTTCCAGTTGCGCGGCAGGTTCGGCTCGATGGCGAGCGCAGTGGCGATCCCCGCCATGGCCACACCGCTCTCGATCACCATCTGCGCCACCTCGCGACGGCGAATGCCGCCTGTGACCATCAACGGCATGGTCGCGACCTCGGATATCTCGCGTGCGAATTCGAGGAAATAGGCTTCGCGGGCCAGCGTGCGTTCATCGCGCGCCGAGCCCATCATCGCCGGGGCCTCATAGCTGCCGCCCGACAACTCGACCAGATCGACGCCGAGCGGTGCCAGCATGGCGACCACCGCCCGCGCATCCTCTGGTGAAAAGCCGCCACGCTGGAAGTCCGCCGAGTTGAGCTTGACCGAAACCGCGAAACCGGGGGAAACGGCCGCGCGCACGCCTCGAACGATATCGAGCAACAGACGCGCACGGTTTTCGAGGCTTCCGCCCCAGTGATCCCTACGGTGATTGGCAAGCGGCGAGAGGAACTGGCTCAGCAGATAGCCGTGGGCCGCGTGAATCTCGACGCCGGTGAAGCCCGCGCGTTCCGCAAGCACCGCGGTGTGAACGAAACGGCGCTCGACCTCGGCGATGTCGGCCGCCGTCATCTCGCGCGGCACGGGGAAGACCTTGGACTGCGCACCGAGATCGAGTGCGATCGCCGAAGGGGCCAAGGTCGCCTGACCGAGCCCGGCGGGCATCTGGCGGCCGGGATGGTTGATCTGCATCCAGACCTGGCCACCGTCCGAACGCGCGGTATTCGCCCACGTCTTGAAACGGTCGAGGTAACGGTCGTCTTCCAGCACGACCCCGGCCGGGCCGGTCATGGCGCGGGCATCGATCATCACATTGCCGGTGATGATGAGCCCGGCTGCGCCCTCGGCCCACGCGCGATAAAGGCTGATCAGTTCGGCGGACGGCGCATGGTCGGCATCGGCCATATTCTCTTCCATCGCAGCCTTGGCGATGCGGTTCGGGATCGTGGCGCCGTTGGGCAGGGTAAGCGGGGCAAACAGGGACATGAGAAGGTCTCCAAATTAGATTTGGACACACCATAACGTTTAAGCTAAGTTGAGGGTCAAGTGGCTTCTTCAAGGAATTTTTGCAGATGAATATCGGCGAGTTGGCGAAACGCACGGGGCTGACGAATTCGCGTATCCGCTTCTATGAAAGCGCGGGCCTCTTAAAGACGGTCGATCGGCGGCCGAACGGTTATCGGACCTATCCGCCGGAGGCGGTCATGGTGTTGGAGCTGATCACCACCGCCCAGGCCGCCGGGTTCAGCCTCGATGAAATCCGCACGCTCCTGCCGCCCGACCTGACGCAATGGAAGCATGGTGAGTTGATCGAAGCGCTCCGCAGCAAGATCGCCGATATCGAAGCTCTGGAGGTTCGGCTTGCGCAAAGCAAGGCCCAGCTCGTGGCGCTTCTGCAGGACATCGAGGCAAAGCCTGACGATATCGACTGCGCCGCCAATGCGCGCCGGGTTCTCTCCCGCATGCTCGGCAAGGACGTGGAAGCGCCGACACTTGAGGCGGATGACACGAAGCTTCTCGGCAAGACGAGCCGCCGCCGCACGGCCGGCGCACGCTAACGCGGCAGCTTCCTAGAGAAGTTCAACGACTTTCTCGGCTGTTGCCTTGGCCGAGAACGGATTTTGGCCCGTCACGAGCCGACCATCGACAACGGCATGGGAAACGAAGGGCAGGAAGGCCTTCTCGTAGACGGCGCCGCGCTTCTTCATTTCTGCCTCGGCATTGTAGGGCATTTTCTTCGCAACCCCGGCCAGGATTTCCTCCGTCCAGGAAAAGCCCGTGACCCTCCGGTTCTCGACCAACAGACTGCCATCCGACAGGCGCGTGTTGAGCAAGCCGCAATAGCCATGGCAGACTGACGAGACGATCCCGCCCTGCTCCCACATGGTACGCGTGATCCGCTGCAAACCCTCGCCATCGGGAAAATCCCACATGACCGCGTGCCCGCCGGTGAAGTAGATGGCGTCGTATACGGCAGGATCGATCTCGTCAGGCCGCATCGTCGAGGCCAGAAGCGCCATGCGTCCGGGATCATCCAGCCAAGTCTTGGCGGAAGCGTCGAGGAGCGGCCATTTGAGGGCGCGTGGCTCCAACGGCGATACGCCACCTTTCGGGCTGACGATATGCTGCTCATAGCCGCGCGCCGCGAACACGTCCCACGCATGCGTCAGTTCCGACAGCCAGAGGCCGGTCGGGTGCGACGGATCTGCGTAATGGGAGACATTGCTGACCACATGAAGAATGCGCTTGCTCATCGTCACGACCTTGCTGCTTGATGGCCGACCAATCCGTCCAGCCTTACCCCTCAACGAGGGCTGCACCATAACCTTCAACCAAGCCTGAGGGTCAAGCGCCGGCTCTCGTGCATCACCTCGCCGGTCGAGCGCCATCGCCGCTTTTGCTCGCAATCAAATCTGCGGAGGCATGGAGTGCGTTCGTGCGAATATCGAACTTCGGCAACAACTCCGCTATTGCCATCGCTTGCGGCAACCAAGTTAAAATTTTGTTCAGGCTGAATAGCCCCTAGATTTGTAGACGCCTTCTTTCCTAATTTTGAGGCAGGAAGAGCACCATGAGCAAATCGAATTTCAGCGAAGATTTTAAGCGCGACGCCGTGCGTCAGATCACGGAGCGAGGCTATCCGGTTGCGGAGGTTTCTCAGCGGCTCGGTGTTAGCCAGCATTCCCTGTATGAATGGAAGAAGAAGTTTGCTGCGTCGAACGCCAAAGTGTTGAATATCGATCGGAATTGACCCAGTTTTTCATTTGGCATCGCCTCGTCTAAAGCGACGCAAAGGCTTGGGATCGAAAGCAATTTTATTGCTACGCGTGGGTCACGATAAACTGACAAACCGGGTCAAATTCTGGCGAGATTCAACACGCCGACTCACCCTTGTTGAAAATTCGATATTCCAAGCTAATAACTCGCTGAAAAATCGTGAAAAAACGGGCTGGCAAGTTAGCTCGTTACGTAGCGTAGAAGCGTTTCCCTGGTCCTTCTGCAGGCGCTAGGTTAGGTCCCCTCCTAGTCTGCCTTCGTGAAGGGAACGCAATCGTCGTGCGGACCGGCATCGGGCGCTTCCGCGATACAATTGACAATTGAATTGGCAGTTGTATTGTCTAGTGCAGTTCGCCCATTGATTTACGAGGCGACACGCAAGAATTTCCCCTGGTCTGCTATCGCATAGGTACGCTATGGCCGATGACAACGTTCGTGTCGCGAATACTGGCTTCCTCGTGAAAGGAGCCGAGAGTTCAGTTGGCGGGCAGTCGCTCGCGGTGCTGCGTGGCAGGCAGGTTCCTCTTGAGCCGCTCAATCCCGAGCCGCCTTCTCTCACGAAGGATAAGACGGTTGCCACGGATGCAGATAGATGGGGCTTGGCGACAGTCAATCCGTACGAGGCGATTGAAGGGGTCAACCGGTGGGAGTTGGCGCATGAGCTGGCTCGCGCCTTCCTGAAGGGCCGGGAAGACACCGACATCGTGGTAGAGCCGGACCTGCGCCAGGCGCCACCGGTGTGGGAGCCGCCAAAATCGGATCCGGCTGCGAAATCCGCTGAAGCGTGGCATCTGGGGCAGGACTTCAGCGACCTGGCGGACGCGCGCAAGCTGATATCCGACGCGGCCCAGGCAAAGGTCGTCGTTGCCCATCTCGATACCGGCTATGACCCCGGCCATGAATTGACACCGCGCAACATCAAGAGCGAGTGGGAACGCAACTTCGAGGATCGCGACCCGAGCCTTCGTCATTCCGCGGTTGAATCCGCTAACGACGACCTGAGGCGGTACGGGCACGGCACCGGCACGCTGGGCATCCTTGCCGGCGGCGTCGGCAGTTCCGTTTTCGCCGCCGGCACGCAAGAGCAGGTCGTGCTCGGCGGTGCGCCTTCGGTGACGGTGGTGCCGGTTCGGATCGCTGATTTTGCCGCGCGATTCTGGTCCTCGTCGATCGCCGCCGGCCTCAATCATGCCCGGGCGATCGGCGCCCATGTGGTGAGCCTCAATTCCGGCGGTCTCCCCTCCGCCGCCTGGGCCGATGCCGTCAATGCCTGCTACGAGGCCGGTATCGTCGTGGTCGCCGCCGCTGGCAACAATTTCAGCGGGTTTCCGGTTCGCGACATCGTCTGGCCGGCGCGCTTTCGCAGAGTGATCGGCGTCTGCGGCATCATGAAGAACCAGCAGCCCTATATCGACCTGGGCGGCGTGATGGAGGGGAACTTCGGTCCTCCGGGCGCTATGGACACGGCGATGGCGGCGTATACGCCGCGCATTCCCTGGGCGCTGGCCGGCAGCGGGGACCAGGTCGATCCGAACGGCGCGGGAACGGCGGCGGCCGCATCGCAAGTCGCGGCGGCGGCGGCTTTGTGGATTGCCGGAAACTACGCGCAATGGAGCCTCATCCCGGAAGGCTGGCAGCGCGTGGAGGCGGTGCGCGCGGCCCTGTTCGACACGGCCTGGCGGCAGGACGGATCACGGACCTATATCGGCCGCGGCATCCTCAGTGCAGAAGATGCCGCGAGGTTTCCCTTCCCGGACATCTCCCGCTTGAAGATGGAGGAACGCGATACCGCGTCCTTCGCCTTCCTGAAGGTACTTGCCGGCATGGGGGCGGGGGGCGGCCCGCGCGAAGCGATGTACAGAACGGAGGCGACGCAGGTCGCGACCCTGTCCGCTGCCCTTCGCCAGCTCGTTCCTGACATGGACACGGCAGCGGTCGATGCCCGGAAGTTCGCCGAGACGCTGCTCGACAACGAAGTCATTTCGAAGGATCTGCGCCAGTGGCTTTCGGGTCTTGCGGGACGACGTTCCGTGCCAGGAGGCGCCTTGCCCTCAAGGGACGGTACCGCCCAGTCCGCCCAGCCGGCGCCTGTTTCTCCGGCGGAAACACCACCCCGTTACCTCATCCCAGCCCGTGACGTGCCCGTCGCGCGGCGCCTGCGCGTTTTTGCGACCGATCCGATGCAGGCCCTCGATCTGCGCCGGTTCGATCTGGCGACCGCGACGATCACCGTGCCCTGGGATGCGGCGCTGAAGCCTGGCCCCGTTGGCGAGTATATCCAGGTCGTGGACGTCGATCCGCAAAACGGACGTTTCTATCGCCCGGTGGATTTGAGCGATGGGAACCTGGTCGCGCAGGACGGGCTCATTCCGAGCCTTGAGGATCCCCGTTTCCACCAGCAGATGACCTATGCTGTGGCGATGCGCGTCGTCGACCGGTTCGAACGCGTGCTTGGCCGATCGGTGCTCTGGCAGATCGAACCCGACTACTGGCGCAAGGCGCCGAAACGTGCCGACGACGACGAGACGTCCCATGTTTCGATGGCCGAGCAGGTTCGCCACAAGGAGAAGCTCGAAGAACTGAGCTTCGTACAGCGCGAGTATTTCGAGCGCGGCTTCGTCCGCCGCCTAAGGATTTACCCGCATGCGATGCGCGGCCGAAATGCCTTCTACAGCCCGAATAAGGTGGCGTTGCTGTTTGGCTATTTCCGTGGATTGCGCCCGCTGCCGAAGACGATGCCGCCCCAGCCGGGCGACATGGTTTTCACATGCCTCTCCTTCGACATCATTGCGCACGAGACCACCCACGCTGTGCTGGATGCGATCAACCGGCGGCTGCGGGAGGCGACCAATCCAGACGTCCTGGCCTTCCACGAGGCGCTTGCCGATATCGTCGCCCTGTTCGAGCGCTTCAGCCTGATGGATCTGCTCCGGCGCGAGATCAGCGAGGCGAAGGGACGGCTAGGCGCCACGCGGCTCGGGGAACTGGCGCGCGAATTCGGCAACGCCATGGGATATGGCCGGGCGCTGCGCGATGCGATCGGCCAGGATCCGACAACCTACAACTACATGACAGCCGACGAGGTGCACGACCGCGGGGCGGTGCTGGTGGCCGCTGTATTCGACGCGTTCCTCAGCATCTATGAACGCAGGACCTCGCGTCTGACGTCCCTTTTGCCACCGCCTCAAGGAAACCGCCCCATCCATCCGATTGCGGTGGAACTCCTGGCCAACGAGGCGCGCAAGGCCGCCGAGCATGTTCTGACGATGTGCTTGCGCGCGTTGGACTACATGCCGCCCGTCGACATCCGCTTCTCGGATTTCCTGCGCGCGCTGATAACGGCCGACATGGAGGTCGAGGCGCAGGACGAATACGGCTATCGCGTCGCCTTCATCCAAGGCTTCAGCCGCCGCTACATCTTCGCGGAAGGCATACGTGCGACATCCGTCGATAGTCTTCGCTGGCGGGCGCCCGACGAGCAGATCGAAGGCTTCTCCAGCATGATCCGCAGCCTCGACCTGCGCTGGGACCGGAGCGCCGACCGGCTCGAGGTCTATGCATCGTCGCGATTGGCCGCCCTGAAACTGCACGACTGGATCCGGAAACTGGACCCGGAGAAGGCTCGCATGTTGGGTGTCGAGCTGCAGGACGGCGAAAAATTCGAGGTGAGTTCGGTCCGGACATTGCAGCGTGTGACACCGGCGGGCCGGATTCACAAGGATATTGTCATCGTCATCACGCAAACCAGAATGATTTCCAACGCCACCGGCGATGGTAGCATCCCGTTCCGGTCGGGTTCGACGATCATCGTCAACGCCGACGATACGGGCCGAGATTCCATTCGATACTTCGTTAGCAAATCCCCCGTCTCCGAGATGCGCCGGGAGCAGACCCGTGCCTACCTCGCGACGGCTGTCGATGGGCAGGCCC
Source organism: Shinella sp. GW821-FHT11G07 (assembly GCF_058808115.1). Classification (NCBI taxonomy): domain Bacteria; kingdom Pseudomonadati; phylum Pseudomonadota; class Alphaproteobacteria; order Hyphomicrobiales; family Rhizobiaceae; genus Shinella; species Shinella sp. GW821-FHT11G07. Next base: position 37,501 of record NZ_JBXARJ010000024.1, on the reverse strand, counting down.
TCTATTTCGACAACAGCGGCGCGGGCAAGGACGACGAGCCCTTTGCGTTTCTGCACAGGCACGGATAGGGGACAGCATGGCAAAACCGGGCAATAGGAACCCACGGCCACCGGCCACGCCGGACTGCGGATTGACGCCTGGCATGGGGCAGGCGCTGGTCAGGATGTACCGGCAGGGGCTTGGCGACTGCTTTCTCGTTCGGCTGCCGCGCCGCGACGGCCGGGGTTGTTTCTCGATCATGATCGATTGCGGCGTCATCGTCGGCACCGAGAATCCCGAGAAGGGCATGCAGGACGTGGTAGACGACATCCGGCAGACTACTGGAGGTGTGGTCGATCTGCTGGTGGTGACCCACGAGCATTGGGACCACGTTTCCGGCTTCACCCAGGCCGAAAGCCTGTTTGCCCGGCAAGGCGACAGGGATGCAGCCGGCAAGCTTCAGGTGCGCGCCGTCTGGTGCGCCTGGACCGAGGACGAAAAAGATCCGCTGGCCAACGAGTTGCAGGCCGGTCTGGGCGCGCTCCTCGCGCGGACCCTGGAGAAGGCGCAGAAGCTGCAGGCGTTCGCGGCGGCCTCCACCGGCCCGCACGCAGAGGAAGCGCAGCGAAAGGCCGACAACGTCGCCGGGCTGCTGGCCTTTTTCGGCCTCGAACCCGGCGAGGTCGCGGCGGGCATGGGGGTGGCGGGCCGTATCTCCAAGACCAAGGCGGCGCTCAACACCGCCAAGCGACTGGCACCGGTCACCTACCACCTGCCCGGCGAGCCGCCCACATACCTCAAGGACTGCGATGTGCGCATCTATGTCCTCGGTCCCCCGCGCGACATCGGCATGCTGCGGCGGACCGAACCTACCAAGGAAGGCTATCATCTTGCCGACATTGCCTTGGACGGCGCATTCCTTCAGACCGGTGCGGATTGGGACAACCTTCTCTTCGAGGATCGCTTTGCTCTTCCGCTCGCGGGCTCCCCGACGACGGAGCCTGCCGGCGGCGACGATCCGTATCATTTCCTCTGGAACCACTACTTGGCTGACAAGGTCAAGGAAGCGCGCACATTTCGCCGCACCGAAACGCAAGCGCAGACGCCTCCCGATGTGTCGACCGAGGCCGTGCGGTCAGGCGACCGGGTCACCCGCGATGTGCTGATCAACCAGCAGTGGCGGCGCATCGAGGCGGACGAGGCGGAGGACGGCGGCGAACTGGCGCTTCAGCTCGACGGAGCGACCAACAATACGAGCTTGGTGCTGGCCCTCGAACTGGGCGAGGCCGGTCCGGTCCTCCTGTTCGTGGGCGACGCGCAGGCCGGCAACTGGCTGAGCTGGGACGCCATTCCGGCCTGGAAAGTCAGCGGGAAGACGGTCAGCGTGGACGATCTCCTGGCCAGGACGGTCTTCTACAAGGTTGGCCATCACGGCAGTCACAACGCGACGCTCAAGGGGCGGGGACTGCAAAGAATGACCCATGGCGACCTGATCGCTTTCGTCCCGGTGGATCGACCGACGGCCCGCCGCAAGCGCTGGAACCGGATGCCGTTGCCGTCGATCATCGAGACGCTGAGGACGATGACTGGAAACCGGGTCGTGCTCAGCGAGAGAGCAGTGCCGGACGGCGAGCAGGCCGTGAATTTCGATTTCCGGGACGGCTTTGCCCGGGATCCGGACGACCGGCTTTGGTACGAGGTGATCGTTCCCGCGGTGAAATGAGGAGGCCGGCGGATACGGCGGACGGACGCCGAGAACGCCATTGACGAGAGAGGATCGACATGACCTATCGTGGAAGGGATGTTATCGATGTCGGCTCGACACGGGCGGGACAAAGGTATGTCTTGGGGGCGATGGTTCCCTTGAACAATCCTAACTGGAAGGGCCCTTGGGACTGCGCGGAATTCACCTCGTGGTGCGCCTATCAGGCCTACGGGCTGATATTCGGCGCGGGCGGCGTGAAAGACGTGAAGAAGGCACAGCCCTATTCCGGCGCCTGGTATACAGAGGCCAAGAAGAACGCGCGGGTGATCGGCGTGGCCGATGCCCTCAAGATCCCCGGAGCCTTCCTGATCAAGGCGCCGCCCGGCGGCGGCAAGGTCGGCCATGTGGCGATCTCCATCGGGGACGGCGACAGAACGCTCGAGGCCAGGGGCAAGGCCTACGGCGTCGGTATCTTCGGCAAGGCGGCCAGCCGGCCCTGGTCGATAGGATGCCTGCTACCGGGGGTGGAATACGACAGCGAGCCGTCTATCCTCGTTCCGGCTGAGATCAAGATGGCCGTCAATCTTCCCAAAGACTATCTCGCGCTACGCCAGCCGCATCTGAAAGGCCCTCCGGTCGTTGCCTTGCAGCGGGCGCTTTCGTCCAAGGGGGTCAATCCGGGACCGGTCGACGGTGTTTTCGGGGCGATGACGCATGCGGCGGTCGTTTCATTCCAGGCGGAAAGAGGGCTGGAGGTGGACGGCATCGTTGGTCCGCTGACCACGGCAGCATTGGGGCTGTCTATCCCGATAGCACCCGCCGCTGCCGACAATACCGCCTGGAGCAAGTCGGCGACGCCCGCCGTCGTCGCGCCGATAAAGCTCGCGGCGACCGGCACGGGGGCAGTGGACCTGGTCGAGACCATCGCCCTGAAGGGCGGCGCCTATCACGCCACGACCGGCAGCGGATTCACGTTCCTGGTCGGCTCCTCCACGTCCTATACGGACGACCTGCACAGGACCGGCCTGTTCCAAGGCAAGAAAGCCATCGCCGACAGCATCGAGAAGTTCGGCGTCTACCAGCCGGGCGACTACGAGCAGATCGATCCGCAATGGGCGCATTTCATGCTGCCAACCTTCAAGGCCGAGGGCGGGCGATATGCGACGCTGAACACCTACGACCGCGCGGCTTTTACCTTCGGGGCGCCGCAGCTCGCCGCCCACACGCCGGACCTGAACTTCATCATATACCTGCGCGCCCTGCTTTCGCTGCCCGATGCAGACAAGCACTTTCCCGAGCTCGTTCTCCTCGCGGATTCAAAGGGCAAGGAGCGTGTCCATCTGCGGGACGGCAGCACGCTCGTCAATCTTGAGGAGGTGGTGGAGGTCACCCGGCCCAACAACGTCGTCGAAAAGCAGCTTGCCCGGCTAATGGCCTACTTCAACCCGTCGCCGACCAAGATCGACGTCATCGAGCTTTCGGGCGCCGCCCGCCTCATGAACTGGTTGCGACAGGATATACGCGCCAAGCGATTGCAGCTCGAGGTTTTCGTCGAGCACACCCGAAAGAATCTCGCGCGGGCCAAGAGCAAAGTGCCCGAATTCACGGGTGACGACTGGAGAACGGCGCTCTGGACTATGGACATCCTGCATCAGGGCAGGGGAACCTTCGCGGAGATGAGAAACGCCTTTGCTTCAAGCGATCCGCTCAAACGCCTGTCGCTCATCGGGGCGGCGAAATATTCCGAGCGTGTCATGACGATCCGCAAGGAGGTCACCGCGCTCGAGGCAAGCGGCGTCCTTGACGGCTTCAAGGTGTGAGTCGAGAGCGTCAAGGCCCGGCACAGGACGGGCAACGGGGACAGGAACCAAGGCGAAGCCTTGCAAGCGCGGGAGAGAGAAATGACGGTCATGATCGATGGCGAAACGAAGACGATTGGGCTGGCCCTTTCGGGTGGCGGGTTTCGGGCGGCGGCCTTTCACCTCGGTGTCTTCACCGAACTCAAGGACCACGGTCTGCTAGACAAGCTGGACCTGCTGACATGTGTCTCCGGCGGCAGCATCGCGGGCGGCTTCCTGACGGCCAACTGGAAGCAGCCGGATGTGCTTGAACGGCTGGCATCCTATCTTTCGAGCAGATCGATTGCGATCTCGTCCGTCCTCACCGGCCTGCTCAATCCCTTTGAGACGCGCCTGGAAAAACTCGCGCAAAGCTATGATCGGGACCTGTTTGGCGGAAAGACTCTTGCCAGCCTGCGGGATGGGCCGCGCATCTACTTCAACGCCACTAACCTCGCCACCGGCAACATGTTCTTCTTCGTTGCGGGCAAGCCGCTTGCCGCCGGGGCGGATGCCGGCGAGACTATGGGCGAGCATGAGGCGGGCACGGCGAGCGCGAGCGACTTTCTCATCAGCCGCGCCGTGGCCGCCTCGTCCGCCTTTCCGCCGGTCTTCCCGCCGCTGCGAATTGACGCCGACGTCTATCCGAACTCCCTGACGGACTACGTGACCCTCACCGATGGCGGCGTGTACGACAATCTCGGGGTCAATCCGTTTCTGCGGAACGAGCGCAACCCCTTGGACTACGCCATCGTCAGCGATGGCGGAAAGCCCTTCGACGTCACGGCCGAGCCGACGGAACAAGGAACGATCGTGCTGAAGGAGTCGGTCAACATCCTGATGGAACAAGTGCGCGGGCTGCAGTTTTCACGCCTTCAGCTCGCCTACAAGGCGCAGGGAGGCCCGAAGCCGCTCTGGTTCTCGATCGATAGTCAGGAGGGCGAGGAGCGGGCAGGCGATGCGGCTTTTGCCTCTCTTATAGGAACCAATCTCAAAAGCTTGAATACGGCCGAGATGGAGGTTCTGGTCCGGCACGGCCGTGCGCTTACCAAAGCACGGCTAACTCGCTACGCACCGGAGTTGCTCCAGACTTCTAACTAGCGGTCCGCAATGTCGCCGAAGATCACTACGCAATCTTCATGGCGAGGTTATTGTAAATATGTAATGAGCCAAGCACAAAAATGCCAGCCGCCCCCTGTTCACCTTGAGAGAAGCCAACATTATAATATAGGTTCATAATGCCTACAAAGAAACAACTCCCCGATGATCCAACAGAAAGAGAGCTATTCGAGTTCGAAAAGCATAAATTTCTCGAAGAGAAAGCGTTAAAAGCCAAGGAAATTGATCAAAAACATAAGAGCGAAACAATAGGATTTCTTAGATCCCCGATCTTTATTGCCATATTAGGCGGCATAATTACGATATCTGTCAACTCTATTACGAGTTATCACTCGACAAAAAACACGATAGAACTGGAGCGGCAAAAACTCCAAGCCGATCTAATCAAGAAATATCTTGAGCCAACTGACATCAAGACTCGAAAAGATAACCTAAATTTCTTAGTTCAGACGGGTCTAATCCCGCGGTATCAGGTTCAGGTTGCGCAATACCTTGCAAACAATCCAGATGCCATACCGCGGACCCCATCCACGGCCTCGGCCACGGCGCTGACGGACGGCTACTCATTCGGTGCACCGAACATACTCACCTCGGATATTCTTGCGAGGGTTGAGAAAATTCGGAAGGCTTTGGTAGTCGTCCGGTCCCGTCAAGGTGCGACGGACTGGATGAGATGCACGGGAGTTTTGACCGCTGCCAACACTGTCGTGACCATGGGTTATTGCGCCGAGACCAACATGGGTCTTGGTGCGGCTAGCAACCAGAATTTGAAGGTTGAAATCGCCAAAGGCGTCCCCTCGATCGCTATAACGGACGTAAAAAAAATCGGCGATGGTACATCCTCGGGGTCGTTGGCCGTTTTGACGTTGGCGGAGTTCGCCGCAAGCAAAGGCTCACTTGAAATCGACCAAACTCACCCTTCTGTCGGTCAGAAACTTATTTTGCCGTTTCTCGGTGCGACGCCTGATGACTTCTTCGCATCGGTGGATAGCGACTGCAAAATAACTGACATCAAAGGTAAAGACGAGATCGCATACAAGTGCGATGGTTACACGGGGTCGGGAGGCGCTCCCATCATCTCGCTGGAGACAGGGAAAATCCTCGGGATACACTCCATGGTGACGCAAGAGGCGCGATGGGGAATTCGGCTAAACGCCAAAGACGTTGCGAACTGACCATGGAAACCACGCTTACACGGTCACGTGTTGTCGCCTGGTGGCGCAACCGAGCGTTAAAAGAGATCGTCAATCGCAAGACTCGCTATTCGCTTGTCGTGTCCCGTGGTCCTGCTCCACGTCAGAGCCTAAAATTGACCCACAGCGCATCGTCCGTTCCTAGCCGAAGAGTGAGTCATCAGATGTCGGGCTAAATTCTTAGCGCGCGAGCGCTTTATTTGCCCAAGCCCAGTTGCGCGCAGAAGGTGTAAATGATACTTAATAATACTTAGGACACATTGCCACTTTCTGTGCTGCAAAAGGTTTCAAGGAAGCCATGCAACTGTTGGGCATGATGGCTGGCGGCGTCGTCGGCATTCTGGTTTTCGGCGACGATTCCTGGGGATTTTATGTGTGCGTCGCCGTTGGCGCACTAGTTGCGTTCGCATGGAAGCAACGCGCAAGCTCCAACTCAGCGGAAAACCGCAATAATCAAACATTATCAGTTGCCAGAAGATCAGAGAGCGCAACGACGGCTTCATCCGTCGAGAATATAAGAGACATCCCCGCAGACCCCGTGGGCGAGCCGGGCCCCTGTTCCAAACGCAACATAGCTGCTCCCGCGCTGAGCATTCTATTCTTGTTTGTGAGTATGACGGTTGGAACATATTTCGTCCTGACGACTATCAGTCCAACATCACAGTCACCTGAGGAACTCGTGACTGCGACGTCTATCGCCAACACGCGACAGACCATAGCTGCCGATATATGGGACCCGTCCGACTGTCTTAGAGACCGTTTCCCGCTAGCGGCATTTATGTCTTCTCCGCCCGAAGTCACAATGTTTTGCTCCCATCGTTGGAACGATACGGCTCTGACCAAACTTCGCAACGCTTTGCATGAGGCACGCATTTCTTTTGCTGATTTAATGCCAAATCAACCTGGGGCTGCCGAGATGATTGAAGCAGTTCCCGACAAGGAGGTTATTGATTTCGGTTTGCTGGCGCGGATTTTGCCGTTCGCAAAAGCGGATCCGCGGGTCCTCGACACACTCAAAAATTCCTTGCCAGCAGGCCTCTATGATAAAATCAAAACTTTCCGGGGGCTCGTTGCATGGAGTGATGATCCCACGATAGGAGGATTGATACGCTATCGACTTAGCGATGATATCATCATGGTATCCGACCAATTTGATCTTGCGACGGTCAGTGACTTGGCGGACGCATTTTTTGCCTATGGGACAGTGCGAGCCACAATAGGGCAAACAATGGGCGAGTCGGCACTGCAATATCTGGATTGGACCGGGATCCTCGCGCCGACCAACTCTTTCTTCACATTGATGTTTCTCCAAGTGAACATTGGCGTGAGCTTGGATTTGGTGACTAAGCCAGACTATAAGACCGCGTGGAACGCTGACGGACCGATATACGAAATCTATTTCACGGATGCGCTGGCTGAGTGGCCATGCGGCAACGCGTCGGTTCACGAAAGCAGAGCGGCACTTCTTTGCCCCGATGACAGCCGTCTTTATATCAGTGTCGCACGACTGGCGGCCGTCGGGGATGTCTACCCTCGTTTCGGTGGACAGAAGATCTTCAATCTTCCGCCCGCTTTTTTTCACGAGCTCGCTCATGTGCTTTGGGATCCAACTGACCGGAAATCTCAACCTTTTGTAGCCGAAGGTCTTGCAACAGCGGAGGGAGAACGATCGCTCAGAATCCTGAAGGCCGCCGTTGGTAAGGCCAGCGATAAGGCCATGGTGAGCCAGGTCCCCGACATCTTAAGCGGGGCGGCCGAACCAACAGATTCCGCCCTGCGAACCGTTGACGACCTAGTCAACCAGCAACCGTTTACGGTATTCGAAGCTGCAGCTATCTGCGACGTCGTCGCAAATCCTCCCACTGCGAACTACGTTGTTCGGCAAATGGAAATGCCTATTGATTTCTTTAATAGCCGACCTGAATCCGAGTTGACGCATGCCTATCATGTGGCTTGGCTGCTGTTTCACTACGGCGTTGATAGAAGAGTTCGACCGGCACGCCAAGACCATCCGGACTTGGGTTTCATACGCCATTTGGGAAATAGCGTAGCCCAGAACCATCCCGTTGCCCCAGATGATCTCGACAAGCTGACGGCGTTCCTGGCCGACATTCAAAAACTCGCCCAATCGGATTTCGAACGAAAGAAGCCAGAATGCCACGGCAAAAAAACGTAAAGCAGCGAAGTTATTTTCAACGCCTCCCATCGGGAATTGCCTTCATTTCCTCTATTATTGGATTGCTGACTGCTGCCGGCGGACTTTTTCTACTAGTGCCAAAGATATTGGAAGCTGTGAATTCCGGTTACAAGGTTTCTTACGACTATGTCGTCATTCCGGACCATGCCATTAGCTGCGTAGCAACAAAGAACGACGTGCTCACGCTCGGCAGCAAACAGTACGGCATTCTGCAAAATGCTTGTCAGCGGGAAGTTGTGGATGCTGTTGCACGTAATGATATATATCGCATTTGGTATGTTCGCGTCGAAAACAATGGAGCCGTTGATATTCCAAAGATGTCCGTAGTGCAGCCGGATAGAACATCGAGCTTTCGGCTTGCGACAGCCGATACGACACTGATTTGCCTAGGGTACGAGGGAAGAGCCAGTCGACCGACTAGGAGCTGGGATATCACCACGTTGCAGCTAGCCGACGTTCAAAATAACGTTCGGAACACTATAAAGGTCGGCCCTCCCCCAACGATAGACCAGCTGAAAACGCAGACATCCAACTGCTCCGGTGCGATCGTGGGGTATCCTCCGCTATAATCCCTAAACCAGTAGTCGTGCGATAAGGTATTGGACTAACTTTGTGCCACGTACCATCCTCGAACCTACAAGATTGTGCAACGGGGAAGCGACTGTCGATACTGAAGCTCGCCGCGTTCCGCGACCGTGTGACGGAGAAAGTCAGCGCTTTTGGTTCAGGTGGATAACACTAGAGCTCGAGCCAGTAACATACCATCCGCTGGACATGAACGATTTCGTCAGTCGCCTTGAGCGGAGTCGAACCATCGACCTGTATCTCTCTCGAACTAAGTAACTGAAGATGCGCGCATTTCTGTAGGCGGGATGTCCTCCGCAGCATAAGACCCAATTATGGAACTCCTCTCAAATTTGGTCGCTAGTACGGCCCTTCACGCGGCGATCCGCACAGCCCAGTTCGCCGCTGCCGGCTGGATTTCTCCGACCCGTGAGTTTCGGCGTAGTGTTTGACCCCACAACCGGCGCCGACGGTTGAGCCGAGGCATACCGAAGAAGCCGCAAATTAATCACCATGCTATTCAACCCGAACCCGGTCACTCTTGCGCGCCGAAAAGGGTCAAACCTCACCGCTTAATGCCCTATTTTCGCTTTCGCTGCGCGCCCTTCCGGTTGGAACCAACCTACGCGGTCAGAACGGCCATCGGCGCAGCCGGCACCGCAGCCCTCAGCACCGCGCTTCTGGACGCCAGCGCCGCGCCCGGGTGAGTGTATTACATCGCGCTTATTCTGACATGAATCAGCACAAGCCCTCTCGCTCCTCAGTCCATGATTTGAGCTGCCACGTTGAGAGTGTTCAGCCAGTGATGCACCCTTTTCCTAGGCGCTCCAGCAACCAGTCGGGCCACGTTCTCGCGGGGTCGTTCATCGCTCTCCCAGCATTGTTGTCTCTCTCCCAAATATACAGCTTGAACAAGTCATTGGGCGTAATCTCAAAAGTTGAATTTCTTGGCTTGTAGAACCTCTGAGGCTGGGTGGGCAACCTGTAGCCCTCAATAACAACGTGTGGGCCTTCGAACCCATGCCAAAGCATGTTGTCCCGGGGCGTCGTAATATCGATGTGGCACGAGACCGACAGAAGCTGCCCCTGGTATGATACAGCTATCGGGGCGCCCCCCTTGCTGGTATCGCTAGTGTAAGCGTTTCTACCCCAGCTAAGTATTATGTATTTGCAGATGTGAATGTTGAAGCGAACATCATAGTTTTGCCGCCCCAGCCTTTTATCGCCCGACTGGAATGATCCGAGTGGGTTCGTTCGTTGACCTCTGTTTCCCGATGCAGCATTTTGTTTTGGAAACAGATTGAATGTTCCTCGAGAAATCTCCTGGTGCATCCGCCGGGACATGTCCTGGATGTGATCGGGGGTATTAAATGTCCCCCTCTGCAAGCTTCCCGCTGGCTGAACAGTTGGCCATTTCACGAGCGTAACTCCCGTTGTCGGTGGACTGGATGAAGAAGCGCGCCCGCTGTTCGGTCGCCGAATCTCCCTCAACGGTACTAAGTTTCCGCGCCGGAACAAGAACAATTCACGTATAGCGCGAAATTTTTAACGCTACAGATTGCATTAAAAAGAGCAGAAGGGCTGTGGGTCGCGTCGATGCCCACCAGCCGGAGACAGCCGGGGTCAAATGCGGCGAGGAGTGTTTTTCGGCGTGGTGTGTGACCCCACCATCGGCGCCGACGGTTGACCCCAGCCACACTGGAGAAATCACAAATTAATCAGCATGTTGATCTATCCAGACTGCCGTCATTCTTCAGCGCCGAAAGGGGTCAAACTTCAACGCTTAATCACAGCCCGCGATTTTGCACATGGGGGATAGCCTCGGTATATTGTGGCACCGTGCGCGAGATCACATACTTACGACCGGCGTGCATCGCGGCCACTACTAGCGCCTTAGCCAATTCGAACCTTCGTCTCCTCCTAAGATTCAGGCGCTGATGATCGTCACGCGGGGTCGGCCGCATTGGCTTTTTTAGCCCTGCCGCGATCTCATGTTTCACCCTGGTCATCAACCGCCACCACTGTGTAATTGGCCCAGACGCTCCGGGAGATCGCGTCGCTGCCAGCGTAGTCGGCGTCGAGCTCTTCCAGGAGAGTGAGAAATCCGCCCTTAGTCTCGATGTCCGCCGGGGTCAGGTATCCCCATTCACATTCTTCGCAGTGCGCGTAAGTGTCATCTGTCACGAGATTGCGAAACAGAAACAGTCGCCCTTGGCGACAGGAGGAACAGTTTCCGGCGTGAAAGCGGCGAGGCATGCCTTTATCTTAGCCAAAGCCACTACAATATCCAGTGTGGCGTGGCAACGAGGCAGCGATGATACAAACAGCTTGGCAACCGCGGTCATAGTCAGATAGCAGCCCCTCCGAGGGCTCACGCCCGTCGGCAGAGAGACGATTTGTAGAGGTTACTCGTGGAGTAGGAAGGGACGGACGAAAAGGCTCACGAGAAACCCACCCGTCTAGAAGAAGCTACTGCTCCCCGTCACCCGGCGCCGACCGGTCCTGCCAATATTTTCTCGTTTGCATAAAGAAAGGCGTCCTCAAATTGCTTTTGGTTTTCGAAGCTGCGTCTAGGCAGAATGAAGGCTTCCCGCCTCGATATCGGCAACATCAAGTAATCTTTCTCCCGAATGATCCGTTTTACGGTCGCCCATGGAACAGTCGAATCCGCCACGTCCGACCTCACACGAATGGCCATCGGAAAGATCGTCATCTCGTTCCTCTCGGCCTTCGCCATCGTCTTCTTCCGCTTTCCGCTGAAGATGCTGTTCTTCTGGATGATCTTCATCACACTGATGCTGCCGGTGGAGGTGCGCATCCTGCCGACTTACAAGGTCATCGTCGATCTCGGTCTGATCGATACCTATGCGGGCCTTACCCTGCCGCTGATGGCCTCGGCGACCGCGACCTTCCTCTTCCGGCAGTTCTTCCTGACGATCCCAGGCGAACTGGTGGAGGCTGCGCGCATCGACAATGCCGGTCCCTTCCGCTTCATGCGCGATATCCTGCTGCCGCTCTCAGCGACGAACATCGCTGCCCTCTTCGTCATCCTCTTTATCTATGGCTGGACGCAATATCTCTGGCCGCTGCTGGTGACGAACGATGCGAAGATGAACACGATCGTGGTCGGCCTGCGCAAGATGATGGATTTCACCGATGCCTCCACGCCGTGGAACTACGTCATGGTGACCGCGATCCTCGCGATCATCCCCCCCATTCTCGTCGTGGTGCTGATGCAGCGCTGGTTCGTCAAAGGCCTTGTGGAGACCGAAAAGTAATGGCTGAGATCACCCTCAACAACGTCCTCAAGTCCTATGGCAACGTGGAGGCGATCAAGGGCGTCTCGCTCGATATCAAGGACGGCGAATTCGTCGTGCTTGTCGGTCCCTCCGGCTGCGGCAAGTCCACGCTGCTGCGCATGATCGCCGGCCTCGAGGGCATAACGGGCGGCGATATCCTCATCGGCACGCGCCGGGTCAACGATGTGGAGCCGGCAGAGCGCGACATCGCCATGGTCTTCCAGAACTATGCGCTCTATCCGCATATGACAGTGCGCCAGAATCTCGCCTATGGCCTGAAGAACCGCAACACGCCGCCCGCCGAGATCGACCGGCGCATCGCCAGCGCCGCCAAGACGCTGGAAATAGCGCAGTATCTCGATCGCAAGCCGCGCCAGCTTTCGGGTGGTCAGCGCCAGCGTGTCGCTATGGGCCGGGCCATCGTGCGCGAGCCCGCCGCTTTCCTGTTAGACGAGCCGCTTTCCAACCTCGACGCCAAGCTGCGCGGCCAGATGCGCATCGAGATCAAGCGCCTGCAGCGCGCGCTCGGCACGACGAGCGTCTATGTCACCCACGACCAGATGGAAGCGATGACGCTTGCCGACCGGCTCGTCGTCGTCAATGCCGGCCGCATCGAGCAGGTCGGCACGCCGCTCGAACTTTATGAGAAGCCGGCAACCACTTTTGTCGCCACCTTCATCGGCTCGCCGTCGATGAACCTCCTGCAGGGCGCGGATGCGCCCTCCGGCTGGTCGCTGGCGGGGCATGTGCCGCGGCCGAAGGGCGGCTATACGCTGGGCGTGCGGCCGGAGGACCTGTCGATCGTCTCGGCGGATGGTAAGCCCTTCGATTTCCAGGCGACGGTGCGGGTCGATGGCATCGAGCTCGTCGGGCCCGAAAGCCTGCTGCATGGCAAGCTGGCCGATGGCACAGACCTCGTCGTCCGCGTTTCGGGCCGCACGCGCATCGAGATCGGCAGCGAGGTGACCGTCGGCGGTAGTGCCGACGTGCTGCACATGTTCGGTGCTGATGGCACGCGGCAGGAACGGGGAAGAGCCTCTTGATAACACGTACCGTTGCGGCCCTCGATGTTCCCCCCTTCTCTGACCGGGCGGGTATTGCGGTCAGCGGATTTTTGTTCGTCTGGCGAGCAGGGAGGCGCTCGCTGTCGCGCGGTCGTGCACTTCTTTTGCCAGCCGTGCTTCGCGAAGCCGCAGGGTCTTTTCCTCGCGGGAGCGGACGATAGAATCGAGTTCATCGACAACGATGTTGCGGGCAAAGAACTGCGATTGCGCGTTGCCGAAGGCAATCTCCGCCTGCTGACGAGATTTGCTGTGTGTCTGTGACATGGGGGTTCCGGTTCAGACCGCCAGATGCGGCGGCAACAAAAAAGGCCAGGCAATTTGCCTGACCTTGGTGGGTATCATGCTCTCGACAGTGCCAGTACATCCGTGGTCAACGAAAGCAGATACCCGGTTGGGGTTAGGCAGCCTGCAGATTGCAAGCCGACATCTTGCCCGACTTGTTGTCGCGTTCCATTTCGAAGCCGATCTTCTGGCCTTCGACGAGTTCGCGCATGCCGGCGCGCTCGACGGCAGAAATGTGGACGAACGCATCGGCGCCGCCATTGTCAGGCTGGATGAAGCCGAAGCCCTTGGTGGAATTGAACCATTTAACTGTGCCAGTGGTCATCATGAACCCTTTCAAGCATAGAGTGAGTAACTGCGGAGCAGATGCCACGCAGACGAAAACCGACTATTTTTGAAAGAGAAGTTCGCTTAGAACGCGGTGCCAATCGCGCGGTAGACAAGCTCGGCAAGCAAAAGATCGATAACGTATCTATACGGGTTCTAGGGTCACTCGTCAACGCTTAGTTTTCGAATCCTCTCGATGCACTTACAGGGTGTATTTTTCTGTGCGGTTGCGACCGCTCTCTGAGCTGTTGCGTGCCACGGGAGTTTGTGAGCACACATCGTCACCATCACCACCAACACAGCTTGGGCGACTGACCATCCATTACAACAGTCGCGACCAAAAAGGTGCCGGATGCATTGCTGCATCACGGCCCGACCCGTTGGTTACAGCAGGAAGTCGCCTGCCCTCAGCGTGAGAGCAGCATCGATGTGCAGTACGAAATCAGCTTTTCCGTCACCATTGATATCACCATAGACGTAGGTGTCAGCCTTTGCCTTTTCATAGCGGAGTTCGCCGGCGGTGTTTGAGAATTTGCCCGCGCCGATGAAGGTGAAGGCTTGATCTCCTGCCTTTTTCAGGCTCGCATCGATCGCAGTGACGTCGATCAAATCCTTCTCCTTCTGTGAGAAGTCGAAGATCGTGTCCGTTGCCGTTTTCGATGTTCCAAGTTCCTTCGCCGACCGGAAGAGGAAGCGGTCGCTGCCTGCACCGCCGTAGAGGTCGTCGAAACCTGCACCACCGATGAGCCAGTCATTTCCCGCGCCGCCAGAAAGCACGTCGTCGCCTGCATCACCATCGATGATGTTGGCCTTGGCATCGCCAATGAGACGATCGGCATAGGAGGAGCCGGCGAGGTTCTCGATGGACGAATAGGTGTCACCTTTGGCGTCGCCGGTGTTGACGGAGTATTTCAACAGGTTTGCCACAACCCCCGCCTTCGCGCCGGCATAAGATGCCGTGTCGCTTCCGGTGCCACCGATGAGACGATCTGCACCGATGCCACCGATCAACACATCGTCTCCGTCGCCGCCTTCGAGCACATCGTCGCCTGCGCCGCCATTGAGAACGTTCGTCTTGCCGTCGCCGATCAGTCTGTCGGCATAGGACGAGCCGCTAAGATTCTCGACCGATGAATAGGTGTCGCCCTTGGCATCACCGGTGTTGGCCGAAGGGTTAGCGAGACTTGCACTGATACCCGTTGCTGCACCCGCATAGGACCCGGTGTCAATTCCGTTTCCGCCAAGGAGCCGGTCCACGCCGGCCCCACCAAACAGCACGTCATTGCCGTCGCCGCCTTCCAGAAGATCGTTGCCGCCATATCCGTAGAGCGCGTCATTGCCGGCAAAGCCCACGATGCGGTCCATGCCGATACCACCCTTGAGCACCTCGCCTTTCGCCGTGCCGGTGATGGTTTCCAGGATATCACTGATGGTGATCGTGAACACCTTCGTCACCTTGTTCACGCCATCAAAGACCTCGATTGTCACCGTGTCTTTCTGCGCCTTCTCGTAATCGATCGCTTTAGCCGTCATGAGCTTGGAGCCCGAGAGCTTGAAGAGGCCACCTGCCGTATCGAGAAGCTTGTAGCTCAGCACCTTGCCTTCAGGATCCTTTGACGCAAAGGTTCCCACAAGAGTTCCGGTCGCGACGTTCTCCTTGACGACGGTGCCTGAGAGAGTGGGCGCGGAAGGGACCTCGTTGACATCTTTCACGCTCACCGTGAGCGCCTGCGTATCGATCAGCTTTCCGTCGCTGACCTGCACGATGACGTCATAGGCGTTGTTCTTTCCTCCGTCCTTTGGCGTCTCGTAGTCGGGGGTGGCCTTGAAAACGAGCGCGCCGGTCTGGGCATTGATGGTGAAGAGCGCTTTGTCCGCACCGCCAACGATAGAATAGGTGAGCGTTGCCGCTTCTTTGTCAGTGGCCTTGAGGGTGGTGACGGCCTTCGTGTTCTCGGCGATGGTGACTGCAGCGGTCGCGCCACCGCCATCGGAGGAAATGACGGGGTTGTAATTCGCCGTATGGGTAGTGAGATCGTAGGTGAGGTTGGAGAAGGCGACACGCGTCAGCCCGGTGATGCCATCGACACCCGCGGCAACGAAAGCGTTCAACTCTGTATAGGTCAGTGCCTTTAGTTCGCTTGCCGTCATATCGATGTCGATACGATCCACACCGGCGTCATGCAGTGCGCTGCCCATTGTCTTAGTAAGCGTTTTTGCTTCGGCATAACCTATCTTTACCGTGACGGCATCGGCGCCCGTGAACCCGATGCCAGCGCCCAAATAGGTCTGGGCTGCGGCAAGTGTCAGGGTAAGCTTGTTGTCGGAGGCATCGATCCGGTCGATATGAATGGCCGCCAATCCTATAAGATCGAGCGTGTCCGGGTCGCTCCAGGTTGCCGAAGAAGCGGTAACGACGACGATATCCGCCGCGTTGAAGACGATTTCCGAAGCCGCAAACTGGTTTGCCTGCGCGAGGCTCAGCGTCGCGGCGCCATTGGTCACATCGACTTCGCCGACGTTCCTGCCCGCGAGATTGGCGATGTTGGCAAGTGACAGACCAGAGATGGCGCTGCCACTATCGACCAGCCTGAGAACATCGACCCCCATCTCGCGATAGTTGGCAACGTCTTGAAAACTGACCGTTAGAAGATTTGCGGCCGTATCGGTGATGCGGGCTGTAAAATCCGAATCAAGCGACAAGCCTGCGTTTTTGACCGTTCTGGCTGTTGCGACGGAGAGATCCAGACTGGACTCCGCCGTGGTAATCGCGGCAATCCCGAAGGCCTTCGCCTGGGCTAGATCGTCGCCGCTCATCTCCGCAAGCGATGCGGCCGATACGCCCATGACGATCCGGTCGCCGTCGGCGAAATGAGCATTTACAGCCGAAAGAGCCTTGATCGCGGCCAGCGAAAGCACGGCCTTGTCGTCCGTCACGTCGAGCGTCGTGATGCCGAGAACCGAAAGGTCAGCGATCCCGTCGATGGCTAGTGCGGCGAAATTGGCTCCACTGTCGTGCACCGTAACCTTGCCGTTAACGGATTCTATGCCGACACCGTGCTGAGCAAAGGCGGCGAACTGCGAAACAGTGAGGGCCAGAGCCTGGTCAGCGACCACCTTCGAAACACCGACCGTCGCGAGATCGGCGACGTCGGAGGCGCTGAGGCTCGACAAGGCCGTTGCGCTGTCGGAAAGATGAACCAACTCGTCCGCGGCGAAACTGATCCCACCGGCGGCGAAAGCCTTCACCTGCGCCAATGAGATAACGGCCGGTTCGGTCTCAGCGACATTCGTGTCGATTTTCGTTACGCCCCACTCGGCCAGTTCAGCGATCTGCGCTACCGTCAGGTTGACAATGTTGAATTTGTAGTCGGTGAGCGTCAGGACATCTGAGGCCGCAAAGCGCACGCCAATGCTGTCGAGATATCGGTATCCAACCAGGCCAAGCGCGATCTCGTTCTCTGCGAGGTCGACGGTGTTCATGCCGAAGTTGGCGAGCGCGGCAAGTTTGCTGTCCAACGCGACCATCTGGAGAAATGTCATCTTGACCGTCGCCGCATCGCCGCTGGCCAAGGTGATCCCGGCGTCGAGATAGGCTGTCGCCTGGTCGAGGGCCAGGGTGATCTTGTTGTCGCTGACGTCCAGACCGTTCACACCAAGCGTCTTGAGGTGAGCGATATCGGTCGCCGAAAAGTCGTCGAGTACGGTGCCCGTGCCGCCGACCACAATGCCGCCGGCGCCGGTGATGCGGAAACCGGAAATATCTATGAGAGCGGTCGCGACCGCCTTTGAAAGCGTGACGCTGCCGCCGTCAGAAATCGTTACGGCGTCGATATCCAGTTCACGAAGGTTCGCCACCCCCGGAACGGTGAGCGCGGAGATCGCCGAGGCCGTATCGCTCACGGTCGCCTGTTCGGTGTCGTTCTGAAAGGTCCGCGTGTAGTATTTGCCATCGCTCGCGTCGAGCCATGTTACAGCGAAACCGCCGCCCGCCAGCGCCGTTATTTTCTGAAGCCGCTGGGCATTGGCTTCATTGACGTTGATGTCCAGCTCATTGCCGATCTTGATGCCATCGGCACTGAAAACCTGTGCGTTGATTTCGAAGGAGGCGCTGCTGGTGTTGAGGTAGTCGGTCCAGACGACTACATAGCCGCCTCCGGCAAGCCCGACGACCTGCGGGTCAAACTGATCCCCGACGACTGTCGTGTTGACGACCGAGACCGGGCCGATCTTCGTGCCGTCGGAGTCGAGGATCTGCGCGTAGATGCCAATATGCTGGCCGGGCGCTGAGTTCGGATCGTCCTGACCGCCCCATGCCCAAGTGACGACGTAACGACCGTTTTCCAGTGCGGTGATCTTCGGAGGATCCTGCGCATAGAGGCTGGAATTGATGGTTACTTCGGAACCGACCTTGTTGCCTTGATCATCAAAGAGCTGGACAACGATCGCATTTTCAAGGGTATAGCTGATCCAGGTAACGGCAAAGCGCCCGTCCGAAAGCGAGGCGACTGAAGGCGTCTCATGAGAGGCGTCCGTCGGGGCGTTGACGAAGAAGGCGTCTCCTACTTTCGAGCCAGAGGCGTCGATGATCTGCGCGGCCAGTGCCCTTTCGTCACTCCCCCCTACCCCCCAGATGATCATGACCCGACCATCGGCCATTTCCACGGTGTCGGTGATCTTGGCGCCCTCATCACTGATCGAAATGGTCAGATCAACCGCAGGACTCAGAGCCTGACGGCTGCCAACCGGCTGGCCATTGGCGTCATAACGCTGAAAGGTCAGACCGGCGTCTGACCCGGCATTCTGATAGATGGTGACCAGGTAACCGCCATCCGACAGGCCGGTCACACCGGGCATGTATTTGCGCGGCCCGTCAGTAGTAAGTTGGGCTGGGCCGCCCACGGCATCGCCCTCCGCATCGAACCTTTGCGCGTAAACGGCGCTGGAGGAGGAGCCGCCGTTGTGCGACCAGACGACGACATACCCGCCATCCGCCAATGCCGCTGCCGTTGACTGCGATTCACTCGTCAGCGCCGCCCCACTGACCTGCGTCACGGCTCCCAGCGGGTTTCCGGATGCGTCATAATGCTGGGTGTAGATGCTGCTTCCGGCACCTGCGACTGGGGCGCCCCGGTAGATGACCGCATAGGACCCGTCGCCCAGCGCCACGATGGATTGGCCGATGCCCGATCCGAGCGGGCGACCGACCGGCACATCTTGGCCCGTCGCGGCGCTCATCGTTTCGTGCTGCACGCCTGTGGTGATGCCGTTTGTGGCAAGGGCGTTGATCTGGTCGAGGCCGAGGGAAAGGTTGCCATCCGTTGCCAGAATTTGCGATACGCCCAGCGATTTCAGCGCGGCGATGCGCGAAGCGCTCAGCCCCTCGATTGTGTCTGTTAGGTCCTTGATCGAGATCACGTCGTTACTAGCAAATACCACGCCCTGCGAAACGAGAAGCTTCGCCTGCGCTACGGTAAGGCTCGCCCTGTTGTCGCCCAGGTTGACTTCCTGCGAAGGCAAGCCGGGCTGGATCTTGGACTGGATTTCGGCAAACGTGCTCATATCGGCGCTTCCTGATTTTCGTTTCGAGTGTGTGGCACGAATGTTTTCAAACCACGCGCCGTCAAAGGCCGGTTTTGCTGTTGCGCGGCCGTCTGTAGAGCGGGGCTTTCTCTCTCTGCAGAAATGCTCCTGCGCCCCCGCCTTGGAATTTAGAACCTCATGTCGATGGTCGCTGCGATTGTGTGGCTGACGGCGTCGCTGTTTAGGCTGGCGCGGTAGCTCAGCTTGCCTTCCAGCGCCGAGGTCGAGTGGGCGAACAGCAAGTCCGTCTCCAGGGCCACACGGTTTTTATCCGGATCGATCTTGCTGACTATCGGAGACCCCATGAGCTCGAGCTTGCGCTTGAAGTCGCCGAAGCTGCGGCCGTAGGCGATGTTCAAGGAGGGCGTCACGTCGAGGCCGCTCAACGCGACGGGTGCCGTGCTGACTTTCATGCCGACGCCGACTTCGCCGGTCGTCGCGGTTGCGCTGGCCGCGCTCAGCACGAGAACGCTGGTCCCGGTTTCATTCACGCCACCCAGATGCTGGCGCACCATCCGGCTGAAGACATAGGGGGAGACCTTCAGGTCATCGAACGCAAAATGGCTGCCGATCCGCGTGGTCGCCCACAAAGCCCGGTCGCTCTGATCGCCGGCGACGTCGAGACCCGCAAGACCGAGGATCGTATCGTCCATGCCCGGCGCCCGTACACGGCGCGTCTTGCCGGAGAAGAAGCTGGCACCGAGTGTGGCATTGGCAAAGAACGTGTCGTCGTCAAAGGCGATGTAGGGTGCCGCATGATAGGACGTATCTTCGGCGTGGTTGCCATTATCGGCGGCGAACCGGTTCTGGCTGAAGCCGACGGCTGCACCCACCGTCCAGCGATCGTCGAGCGCATAGTCGATACCGCCGATCAGGCCGCCGGTCGTGTAATCGCCGGAGAGGCCGGCGTTTCCAAGCGAAAGGCTTGACCGGCTGGCAAACGGGGTGAGCCAGAGGCCGTAGCCATTCGTCCCGGCTTGCGCCGAATGGCTTTCAATCACATCGGCAATCCCGTTCACGGTCGTTGCATGAGACCAGGCCGCCTGCGTATAGATCACGCCGGCTTCGGCCTCGTTGGTCGTCACCAGGTTGCCGACATTGAGCAGGCCCCAGCCGTAGATGTCATCCAGACCGGCGTCACCGATATCGGTGGCCGTCTGGAACACCAGCTGGGCAAGCTCTTGTTCGCTGGCATTGGGATAAAGCTGCTTGGCAATGGCGAGCGCACCTGTCACGTGCGGTGCGGCCATGGACGTGCCCTGCTCGCCGAGATACGTTTCGTCGAGCCAAGTTGAGTTGATCAGGCCCTCTTCACCGTAGAAATGGTCTCCGCCTGGTGCGGAAATGCAGAAATATTTTGCGCCACCGCCACAGCGTTGTGAATACCAGGCGAGTTCTCCTGCGGGATCGACAGCGGCGACAGTCATCCAGCCGCGTTGCAATTCGGGAAAGAACATCGGCAGGGCGCCTGGAACGCTTGGCACCGACCAGCTGTCGTTGCCTGCGGCCACCACCATCACACCGCCCGCATTGACGACTTCGCGATAGGCATTGAGTTCCTTGGCAGCGAAAGACTCGATCATGTCCGGGCTGTAGTCGGTGAACGGGCCGGGATAGCCATAGGACGCGTTGAAAATGCGCACACCCTGCTTGAGGGCATAGCGGTAGGCGCTTTCTGCTGCGACCTGCTGTTCTTCGAGAGAAGCATCATCCAGCAGGACTCTCAAGGCGACAATCTCGGAGCCCGAGGCAACGCCCATCATGCCTTTGCCGTCCCGGTTGGCGGCAATGATACCCGCCACATGGGTTCCATGACCATTGTCATCGTCGAGGCTGCCGCCAAAGCCATCGGTGCCGAGGCCGCGGTAGCGGCCGACCAGTTCAGGGTGCAGCTTGTCGCCGATCTGCAGGCCCGTATCGGCCACACCTACCCGAACGCCCTTGCCGTCGAGGCCCTTTTTGAGCGCCTTGTCGACGCCGATCATGCGCAGGCCCCATTGGCTGTTGAACTCGGCCTGGAAATCCTGTGCGCTGGCGGCAGACGACATGAGCAATGCGATGGCGCAGCACGCCCGCAGACGATAAGAAATCGATTTCATAGTGTTCCCCAGATCGGCACGAGCACTCATAGCGAGAGGGAGAACGTGGGATCAATCGAAGAAGCGGGTGTTACCCCAGTGCACCCAAAATTGAGTCACCCGACGGGCGCCGTGACATGCCGACGTGACGTTGCGCTGGTAGGAAGGTGGAAACGCATGCCATAAACGGCAGCTATGAAACGCGATCCGCAGATACGAAAAGTGATTTCAGCCCGATGAAATGGAATGTCGATTCGACATTTTTTGCCGTCTTGCGCGATGCGGCGGAACAGTTGCTTGCCATGCACGATACCGCGCCGCGCGTGGTCCGGTATGTCGCCAGCATGCAGAAATGGCTGATCACGCAGGCTATTGTCGCCTTGCATTTCGAGCGGAAGCACGATGATACACGGCCGCCGCTCACCGCCGGATCGCTGATCGATTTCTTCGCCGAACGCCAACCCTTCAGCAAGAACACGTTGACGGCGCATCTTGCGGAAATGCGTGCCTACGGACTGCTCGTACCGCTGGAAAGCCGGGACAAGCGCGTCAGGCCGCTGCAACTCAGCCCATACGGCGAGGCGCTGGTCGGCCAGTGGCTGGAAAGCCATCTTTCGGCCCTCGACCGGATGGATGGTGGCGACCGCCTCGCGACGCTTGGCGGAAATCCGCACCTGCTGGCCCGCATCCACCCGCTGGCCATTCGCGCTCTGGTCTTCGATCCGGCCTGGGCGGAGCCGCCGGCAAGCGTGGACCTGTTCGTGCGCACGGAATCAGGGAGCAACATCCTTCACGAACTCATCTGCCACTTGCCCGCCGACATCGCGAGCATGGCCGAGCCGATCCGTCTCGGCCCGCTCCGCGCAAGTGAGGTCTCAACCCGGCACACCTTGTCGCGCGGTCATGTCCAGAGAGTGTTTTCGCGAGCGCGGGCGGAAGGATTGCTGGTCTGGAGCCTGCCGGGCAACCAGGGAGATCTCTCGGTCTCACCAACTCTGCTATTGGACTATGCAAAATGGCAAGGTGTCAAGTTTCGAGCCATAGCGATTGCTTGCGGTTGTTTACAGGAGAGCATTCGAACGACATCGAGAAATCTAGCCTCGATCCAAAGCTCTTGATGGGATGCGAACTTACGGCCCGCTGCTACAAAACGCGATCGGACTCAAGATTCTCGTAGCGGATCAAATGGCCGACTAAGCGCTTCTGCGATAGCTGACCTTGCCGCCACAAATCGTGAGCGCAGGAGCCAGCTCTTGCAGAACATCCGCCTGCATCTCCTCGATATCGTGAGACAGCACGACGATATCGGCGAGATAGCCGCATTTCAGGCGGCCCTTGCGGTGTTCCATAAATTGGGCATAGGCCCCTTCGACCGTATAGGCCGCGATAGCCTCCATCAGCGTGCAATCCTGGGCGGGATAGCCCTGAGCGAAAGGCTTGCGGCGGATAGCGGCCTGGATGCCGAGGATCGGTGAGATCGGTGAGACGGGCCAGTCGGAGGCGAAGGGGATGTGCGCGCCGGCTTCGCGCAAGGTACGTGAGGCCCAGGCATAGGGCCAGCGCGCCTGGCCGACTCGTGACAGCGTGGGCTCCAGCGGCAGGTTCATCGCGCCCGGCGGATGCTGCGGCTGCATGGCGGCGATGACGCCGAGGTCGACGAGCCGCTGGATGTCGGCGGGGCGGATGACCTCGACATGTTCGATGCGGTGACGGCTGTCGCGCGCACCGTTTATGCGGCGGGCATGCTCGTAGCCATCGAGGATGGAGCGCACGGATCCGTCACCGCAAGCATGCACCGCTATCTGCAAGCCGCGCCGGTCGGCCTCGACGGCGAAGGCATTGAAATGCTCCTGCGTGAACAGCGGCTCGCCGTGCCAATCGGTGCGGTCGGCATAGGGCTCGTCCATGTAGGCCGTCCAGCTATCCAGAACGCCGTCCATGAACGCCTTGACCATGCCGGAGGAGAGCCATTCGGACCGGTAGCGCTCCGCCATGACGGAGGCCTTCTCCAGGACATCGGGCGTCATGAAGTTCTTGTAGTGGAAGGGAATTTGGGCCCGAACCGAGAGTGCGCCCTCGGCTTCGATCTCGGCGAGCAGTTCGAGCTGATAGAGATTGCCGTCCATGTTGTGCAAAGAGGTGATGCCCTGGCTCGCGCAGTAAATAAGACCGCGCTTGGTCATCTGCCTGTCAGCCGCGCGCTCGGCGTCCGTAGGCGGGCGATCGGGTTCGCCGCCCGTAATGAGACCGAGTGACAGGCGCAGTTCACCGCTCAGCTCCAGCACGGGCTCGAAAGCGCCCCATTCCCGCAACTCACCACCGGCAAGCCCGTCCGCGCCCATGAGGATCTCGTTGCCGGGCGGCAGGTCCTTGCCATACAGCAGGCCGGCTGCCTCCAACGCACGGGTGTTGGCCCACATCGTATGGCCCTCCGCCGCGGTCATGGCGAAGGGCCGGTCGGCGATGATACGGTCGAGGTGATGGCGTGTGATACGCTCGCCACCTGGTAATATCTCATGATCGGCGCCATTGGCGCGCAGCACCACAGCCTGCCGATTGGCCTCCGCGTGGTCGCCGATTTTCTGTGCCAGCGCATCGAAGCCGCGCACACCCCCAAGATCGAGGCCGCCCAACCCCATCGCGCCCCAGGCGAGATGCATGTGCGACTCGACGAACCCCGGTAGAACCGTCGCGCCACGCGCATCGATCATCTCGGTCGAACCGTTGCGCAGGCCGAGAATCGCGGCCCGCTCGCCGATGGCCACTATCTCGCCGTCCTTGGCGGCGATGGCTTCAGCGCGCGGAAGAGACGGGTCCATGGTCAGGACCCTGGCATTCTCGATGATCATATCGGCGGACATGGTGCAAAGCTCCATTTTGGTTGTCATGCGGGTGGCGCGGCCGTCAGCGTGACTGCGGACGTAGCCTTGTCGTGGTCAGGATCGCGATGAGCGCGAGGCCAAGGAGAACGGCGGCGGTCAGCGTCATGGAGGCGACGGCGAGCTGCGGCGTGGCGGCCGAGCGCAGCGACAGCCACATCAGAACCGGCAAAGTCTGGCTATCACGGTCCGTGAGGAAGAGCGCCATGATGAATTCATTAAGCGAAATGACGAAGGCGAAGAGCGCCGACGAGAGGATGCCGGACAGGCAGCTCGGCAAAACGACTTCGACAAAGACGCGCAGCGGCCGCGCGCCGAGATCGAAGGCGGCCTCGACGAGCCGCTGGTCAAGGGTGCGAAACACCGCCTCCATCAACAGGAAGACGAGCGGCATCGCCCAGAGCGAATGGGAAAGGATCACCAGATAGGGCGAGCCGAAGGGCGACGCGCCGAACATCTCTACCCTGCTGAAGGTCATGGCGATGCCAAGTGCGAGCACAACACCCGGCATGAACAGCGGAACCACGATGGCAAGGTATAGCGCCGACGCGCCGAAGAACCGATGGCGGGTGAAGACCCATGCGGCGGCAACGCCGGTACAGGTGGACAGAACCATCGTGCCGGTGGCGATGAAAAGGCTGTTCGTCAGCGCGCGCACCCATTGCGGGCTGCTCGCGAACGTGACGTACCATTTCAGCGACCAGCCGGTGATGGGAAACCGCAATTGCTGACTGCCGCTGAACGACATGACGAGCGTGACGATGATCGGGATCAGGACGTAAGCAACCAGCGTGAGGCAAAAGGCAGTTCCCGCAAGACGAAGCAGGCGACCGCTCAGCGGCGAGGAGACGCGGGCAAGGCTAGACATGGAACGACCTCTGTTCAGGTTGCAGCCAGCGAACGACAAGGATCATCATCGACACCGCGAGGGTGAGTGCCATGGAGAGTGCTGCGGCCATCGGCCAGTGGTGCTTGCCCAGCATCTGGTCCTGGATGAAATAGCCGAGCGTCCAAAGCGTATCGGGACCGAGCGCCAGCGGCGTCGCGTAGGCGCCCATCGTCCAGATGAAGGCCTGCGCGAAGGCAGCAAGCAAGCCGACCCGCGTCTGCGGCAGGATGATCTCGGCAAAGGTCGTCCAGGGCGGGCCGCCGAGGTCGGCCGAGGCTTCCAGCGTGCGGCGATCGAGCCCGTCAAAGACGGACAGCAGGATGAAGAAACAATAGGGCAGCGTGACATAGACGAGCCCCACCAGTGCGGCGCTCTCGGTGTACAGCAGGCTGATCTTGTCCTGGAAGAGCCCGGACGAAACCAACGCATAGCTGAGTAGGCCGTTTTTGGGAAAGATCGTCCACCAGCCGAAGATCGTCGCGATTTCGGAAACCAGCATGGGAAGCAGCGCGACGCCGACGAAAAGGAGACGCCAGCGCCCCGGCCGCAACCAGACCAGCAGCGCGAAGGCATAGGCAATGACGACCGTGGCGACGGAGGCGACGAGCGCAAGGCGCGCCGTGTTCCAGATGACCGTGAGGATCAGCGGATCGGACACCAGCCGGTGATAGTTTTCGAAGGTGAAGCCGGGCGAGAAGGCGGTTTGCGGCTCGTGCTCGTTGAAACTCATGCGCGCCATGTAGAGCGCCGGAATCCCGAAGCCCGCGACGGAGAGACAGAGCGCAGGAGCCATCACAAGCCAGGCCGCCAGGCGGCTTTCGCCGGGCCGTCTCACGAGAATATCCGCATCGCCGCGGCCTCCCAGCCGAGGGTAACATCCGCACCGGGACCGAAACCCAGATCCGCATGATGATCGGCGACCAGCGCAACCCCGCCGGCAGCCAGGTGGTAGCGCCAGCTGTCGCCGAGATATTCGACGGTATCGACGCGCATTTGCAGCCGGTTGGGCGCGGATTCCGCATCCGGCCCGAGGCGAAGGCGCGCAGGACGCAGATAGACCCGGTGCGATCCCGGCGGCAGGCGCTCGGCGAGGGCCAAGGGAAGAGGCACACGGCCGCTGTCACGATACCCCTCCGCGTCGGCGAGGATGTCGAGACAGGAGCTTTCGCCAACGAAGCCGTGGACGAATTCCGTGCTGGCCGCGCCGTAGACGACATCCGGGCGATCGATCTGCTCGATGCGCCCGCGGTTCATCACGGCTACCCGGTCGGACAGAGCCATCGCCTCGTCCTGGTCATGCGTGACGTAAACTGCGGAGAAACCGATCTGCTGGTGGAGACGGCGGATTTCCGCGCGCAGCTGCAATCGCAGCGACAGGTCCAGCGCGGAGAGCGGCTCGTCGAAGAGCAGCACGGACGGACGGACCGCAAGCGAGCGGGCGAGCGCGACGCGCTGGCGCTGGCCACCCGAGAGCTGTTCGGGATACCGGTCCTCCTTGCCGGTGAGCCTTACGACATCGAGCGATTCAGCGATCCTGCATGCGATCTCGTCGCGCGGCACGCCCCGCATCCGCAGGCCGAAGGCGATATTGTGCGCCACGGTCTTGTGCGGAAAAAGCGCACCCGACTGGAAGATCGTCGCCGTGTCGCGCAGATAGGGCGGCAGGTGCTGTGCCGGGGCGCCATTGATGCGGATTTCACCGCCATCAGGGGCTTCGAAGCCGCCGATCATCCGCAGCGTCGTCGTCTTTCCCGATCCGGACGGGCCGAGCAGGGTCAGAAACTCGCCCTTTGCAAGCGAGAGAGTGACATCATCGACCGCGACCACCGCGGCATAAGCACGGTGGAGCCGGTCGAGTTCGAGAGCTGGTTCGGAGCGGATCATTGATCGGCCGACCGGGAGATGGACAGTTTCATGCGGCTGTCGAAGGTCGCGTACTCGGCAGTGACCTTCTCCCAGCCCTTCATGGTGATGAGTTGAAAGCGGCCGTGAACGTCCTCGTTGGTGCGCGGATAGTCCTTTGAGTGATCGGGAGCGGTGACGTCCTTGCGGGACATGAAGACCATGGATTTCGCCAGGAAGCGGTCCTGCGTCTCCTTCTCCAGAAGATAGTTGGAGAAGAGATTGGCGAGATCGTTGTGCCGCGTGCCGCGGACCTTGAAGAAGCGGTCCGTCCAGCCTGAGGTGCCCTCCTTCGGCACGGCGGCGACATATTCGTCGGGGCTGTCCTGCAGGAAACCGAACGCGTCGGAGGAGTAGGTCTGCGCAGCGTCCGCCTCGCCCTGATTGAGCACGGTCGCCTGTTCCGCACCCGTCATGTACCAGCGCGCCGGACGCAGCTTGTCGATCTCGGCAAACAAAGGTTCAGCGCTTGCCAACGAATACATCTCGTCGATCTTATGGCTCGCTCCCTTGGTCAATGCCGTCAGGGAGAGCGGCCAGTGCCAGGCAGAGCCGTCCACAGTCACCTTCCCCGCGAGCCTTTCGTCCCACAGGAGGTTCCAGCTGTCCGGCGCGATGTCGAGCGACTTGCGCATGAGGAGCATGCAGGTGCCGATGGCGAAGGGCACGCCAAAACCTTCCGCACCCGGCCGGGTTTCGTCGAAATAGGGATAGACGGCACCCAGATTGGGAAGAGCAGCCACTTCGTTCTTGAGGAACAGACCCTGGGCGATGCCTTGGATGGACACATATTCCTCGCCTATGGTGATATCGAAAGGCGGCGTGTCTGCCGGCGCGGCCAGAATCTGCGGTACCATCTGGTCCCAGCCGCCGGTGCTTTCCACCGCAGTTCCATATTGCGCGTTGAATGGGTCGATCACGGTTTCCTTGAACACGGTCTCGTAGTTTCCGGACCATGACATGACGATCAGTTCTTCCCCCGCGAAGCTCTTCTCGGCGGAGGCGACGGATGCGCGGCCTATGATGGCCGGAGCAGCGATCAGCGCGGCGCCCGCGCCCAGAAATCTCCGGCGGGAGAGCGGGATGCTTTTGAGGTCATTGCTCATTCTGGTGTTCCCCTTTTTTTGGCGATGAGCGTTTGCCGAACGGCCGCTAGCGGCCGGACGACCGGGCGATTGTCATTTTCATGCTGCTGTCGAAGGCCTGATAATCCGCGTTGATCTCGCCCCAGCCCTTCATGGTGATGAGCTGGAACATGCGGTGGAGATCCTCATTCGAGCGCGGATAATTGTGCCAATGGGCCGGCACGGCGACATCCCGGCGCGACATGAAGACCATGGATTTCGCGAGGAAGCGGTCCTGCGTTTCCTTCGCCAGAAGGTAGTTGGAAAAGAGGTCGGCGAGATCGGTGTGGCGCGTGCCGCGGACCTTCACGAACCAGTCCGTCCATGCAGATGTGCCCTCGTCGGGCACCGCAGCGATGTACTCATCGGGGCTGTCCTGCAGAAAGGTGAAAGCATCAGACGAATAGGTGAGCGCAGCATCCGCCTCGCCCTGGTTCAGCACGGCCGCCTGCTCCGCGCCGGTCATGTACCACCGGGCGACCTTCAGCCTGTCGAGGTCGGCGAAGAAAGGTTCGGCGCTCGTCGTCGAATAGAGCGCATCGAGCTTCGCGCCCTGCTTCAGGGCGGCCACAGAAAGCGTCCACCACCAGGAGGAGCCGTCCAGTGTTATCTTGCCTGCAAGCCTGTCCTCCCACAGAAACGACCAGCTGCTGGGAGGAAGGTCGAGGGATTTGCGCAGCATCAGCATGCAGGTGCCGCCGGCAAAGGGCACGCCGTAGTCCTCGGCTCCCGGCCGTGTTTCGGCGAAATAGGGATAAACCGCATCGAGATTGGGAAGGGCGGCCCTGTTGTTCTTAAGCCAGATCTTCTCCGCGACACCCTGAAGCGTGATGGCCTCTTCCGTAATCGTGATGTCGAAAGGCGGATTGTCGGCCGGTGCGGCGAGAATCTGCGGCACCATCTGGTCCCAGCCGCCGACGCTTTCGACGCGGGTGCCGTATTGCGCGTTGAACGGGTCGACCACCGTCTCCTTGAAGACGGTCTCGTAATTGCCGGACCAGGGGACCACGATCAGTTCCTCGCCCGCAAAACTCGTTTTGGCCGACGCCACGGAAGCACGCCCGATGATGGCGGGCATGCCCAGCGCGAGAGCGCTGGCGCCGAGGAACTGCCGGCGCGACAGTGCGGTTTTTCCTTCAATGCCATTCATGCTTTCCTCCCTCTGTTCCTTGCGCGCAATGGCATGCACATCACATAGCGTCGACCGGTACAGGCTCGCCGCGAGCATTTGCCAGCAGCGCCGCCGCGAGCGCGTCCCGCTCCCGCGCATAATCCCGGATAATGGCGGCGCCCCGCTGGCGGGTGCGCCAGTGCGGATCGGCCAATAGCGGGGCATCCGTCGCCTCCGGCAGATGCCGGCCGCGGATCAGGTCGGCCATCCGCTCCGCCAGAACGAGGGTCGGCGCGTTGAGATCGCCGGCGGTCGCCTGCGGCATCAGGGAAGCATCGACCACCCGTAGTGACGCGATGCCGCGAACACGCCCTTGCGGGTCGGTGACCGCGCGGTCGTCGGTTCCCATGCGGCAGGTGCCGCAAGGGTGATAGGCGCTTTCCAGCTTCGCCTTGAAGAAATGATCGAGCGCCTCGTCATCCTCCACCGCGGCCCCCGGCGCCAATTCCCGGCCCCGATAGGGCGCGAAGGCTGGCTGGTCGAAAATCTCCCGCGACAGGCGGATGCAGGCGCGGAACTCGTCCCAGTCGTCAGGATGGCTCATATAGTTGAAGCGAACGCGCGGCAGGCTCTCCGGCCGCCCGTCCCGCAGGCGCACCCAGCCACGGCTCTTCGAGCGCTTGGTGCCCACATGCACCTGGAAGCCATGGCCGGAAGCCAGCGTCTTGCCGTCATAGGAAATGGCGAGCGGCAGGAAATGGAACTGGATATCGGGATAGACGATGCCTGCGCGGCTACGGATATGGCCGCCTGTCTCGAAATGATTGGTCGCGCCGAGCCCGCGCTTCATCGTCAGCCATTCGATCCCGATGCGCCCCTTGCCCCAGAGGCTTTGCGTCGGAAAGAGGCTGACAGGCTGCGTACATTCCATCTGGAGGTAGAGTTCCAGGTGGTCCATCAGATTCTCGCCGACTTCCGGTAGATCAGCCACAACCGCGATGCCATGCCGCGCAAGCTCCCCCGCCGGTCCGATGCCCGAGCGCTTGAGGATCGCCGGCGACATGATCGAGCCGGCGGAAAGAATGACCTCCCGCGTAGCCGTCGCGTATCGAAGTTCGCCGGCGACCATGAAATCAACGCCCGTCGCACGTCGCCCCTCCATCACGACCCGATTGACCAAGGCGCCGGTGACGATGCGGACATTGCCGCGCGCCTCGGCCGGGCGCAGATAGGCGCGTGCGGCGCTCATCCGCCGGCCGCCGCCGACATTCATCTCCATCGGCCCGAAGCCTTCGTGCTGGCGCTCGTTCATGTTTGCGCTGCGCGCATAGCCGGCCTGGCAGCCGGCATCCACGAAGGCACCGTAAAGCGGATTTGCCGCCGCACCACGACGGACCATGACCGGACCATCGGTTCCCCGCAGCGGCCCGCCGCCTTCGACAGCCTCCAGCCGCTGGAAGTAAGGCAGCACGTTCGACCAGCGCCAGCCGGATGCGCCGAGCGCGTCCCACAGTTCGTAGTCCATCGGATTGCCGCGAACCCAGCACATGCCGTTGATGGAGGAGGAACCGCCGAGGCCCTTGCCGCGCGGCAGGTTCACTTCGCGCCCTCCAAGATGGGGCTCGCCCTCGGTCTTCATGCCCCAGTTGAAGCGGGCGGTGTTCATGGGGATCGACAGCGCCGCCGGCATATCGACGAAGATCGACTTCTCGCTGCCACCCGCCTCGATGACGAGGATGCGCGTGGCGGGATCGTCCCCGAGACGGTTCGCCAGCACCGAACCGGCAGACCCTGCGCCAACGATGATATAGTCGTATCGTCCTTCGTTCAGCACGGCCGGACCTATTCGATGATCACGTAGAATTTCAGCATGTCGACCGGCTGGCGCCACACGCCCTTGAACCCCTTCGGCACAAGGAAGCTGTCCCCCTTGCGATAGGTCTCGTGGAAGTCGTCCGCCTCCAGCGAAACCTCGCCCTCCAGGACGACCATGAACTCGTCGGTCGGATAATCCTCGTAACGCTCGGTATAGGCCGTCGACCGCCAGATACCGGCGCGGACACCCTTCTCGGGCCGCAAGAAATAGGCGTGATCAAGACCCAGCGGCTTTCCCGAAAGCAGCTCCGCATGCTCGAGCGCAAGATCGGGAAGACCAAGCCAACCATCTGGTCCTGTTGATGAAAAGCGAACGGGTTTCGGCACGGGAAGTCTCCGGAATGCAGCAGTTTTGAGTGCGCCTAGACTGTTGCACCCCTCCCCCGTTGACAAGTGACAAGTTTTCCCGATTGAGTAACCTGAGGTAACGGAGAAAACGATGCGCAGGCATTATTCCCTGACCGCCTTGCGGGCCTTCGAAGCCGTTGCGCGGCTGAAGAGTATCTCGGCTGCGGCGCAGGAACTGCACGTGACGCGCCCCGCCGTCTCCAAGCAGGTTACGCTGCTGGAGGCCGATATCGGACGCTCCCTGCTTCTGCGCGTCGGCAACACGATCGAACTGACGCCCGCCGGCGGCGAACTCTTCGCCGGGCTGCGGCAGGGGCTGGAGATCATCTATTCGACGACGGAGGCCGTCAGCCGGCGGGCGCCGGACGAGCGGCATATCCGCGTGCTCGTCTGCCGCGACTTCGCATCAAGCTGGCTTGCCAGCCAGATCGGCACCTTCCTCGTCGCCAATCCCGGTATCTCGGTCGAGATTACTGCGGAAAGGAACGGCGTGTTCCGGCAGGATGAAGACTTCGACTTCCGCGTCTTCTATGCCCATGAAGGTGCGCTCGCCTTGAAGACCTTCCACGAAAGCGTCCTCTGCCGCTGGATCGACATGTTGGTCTGCACCCCGGATTTTGCGGCGAACCATCTCGGGCCGGAAAAGCCGCTCTGCGAGGCGCCCTATCTGGCCGACGCGAACTACGACATGTTCGAGGAATGGTGCGGCCTGACCGGCATCGACGCCGGCGGCGCCCGGCAACATATCACCGTCTTCAATGAGACGACGCTCTGTCTCTCCGTCGCTGCATCAGGCGGAGGACTGACGATCGGCGACAGCTTCCTCGCCCTGCCGCCCATCCAGTCTGGCGGCTTCGTCGTGCCCTACCGGGTCGGACTCGTCAGCGCGCAGTGCTACCTTCTCTTCAAGCACAGGAACCGCCCACCGACCGTCGCGCATCGCAAGTTCGAGACCTGGCTGCGCGGCGCCATCAAGGACTACCAGTCATCGCTGCTGCAGGTTCTCGCCGACAAGGGAATCCGGATCATCGAGCGAGCCGGCCCGCCGGCGCACGAAAACGCTCCCTAGCCGGAAACGCTGGCGAGATGTTTCCCCTCACCGGAAAGATCGGCCGCGATGGTCTCGATAAGCCATGATCGAAACAGGGATGCCGATCGGCTTTCCTTCGCTGCGGCGGGACTGATCAGGCCATAACGCGAGCCGTCAGAGGTAAATCCCAGCGGCGCGACGAGGCGGCCCTTGGAAACATCATCGATCGCGATGATCTTGGGACACATGCAGACGCCCAGCCCCGCAAGCGCTGCCTCCACCATGAGGAAATGGTGGTCGAGAAACCGCGTGGACCCCGGCCTGGCGCAATCGGGGTGGGCCGCCAGCCACTTCTGCCACGCGTCCGGCCGCGTCCGTGCCGCCAGGCCCACATAGTTGCCGGCGGCGAAACGCTGGGCCATATCGGGATGCATCACCGGACCGACCGCCTCCTCGAAAAGGGACTCGACCCGCCAATTCGCGTCGATCGAAAAATCCAGTCGCCGGATTGCCAGCGTGATGTGATCACGGGTGAAGTCGAAGGTCCCGCCGCCCACGGACAAATGCAGGTCCACGTCAGGATATCGTCCCTGGAAGGAAGCAAGGCGTGGAATGAGCCAGCGCATGGCGATCGAACGTTCGCTGGAGATGACCACGGGGGCCTCGGCGCGCGCCGAGCGCAGCCTGGCAAGCACCGTCGAGACCATGGACATGGCACCCGTTGCCGCCGCAGCCAGTTCCGCCCCGGCATCCGTCAATTTGATGCCACGCCCCGAGGGTTCGATCAGCCTGATACCCGTATCGAGCGAGAGTTTCGCCACCCGGCGGCTGACGGCCCCGTGGGTGAGGTTGAGCTCTTCCGCGGCGGCGCGCACGGAGCCCAGACGCGCCACCACCTCGAAGGCGCGCAGGTCATCCAGGGATGGGAGTTCAGCTCGTTTCATTGGTGATTTTTTATCACCGATATTCGTCAGATCATATCGATTTTTTCCTGTTTCACCGCGGCCTACTGTTCACGCATGGAACAGACAATTGACAGAAGAGAACGAATTGGAATCGTCGCCGACGATCTGACGAGTGCAGCGGACGGCGCCGCCGCCTTCCTGGCGCGCGGCTATGCGCCCTTCGTCTGCCGGCAGGAACACCCGGCAACCCGGCGGCTGCTGGTGTCAATCGACACCGGCAGCCGCATGCTGGACGAAGCGGCGGCCGGACAAGCGACCGGCCGGGCCGTTGCGGCACTCGCCAAACGCACTACGCTCTACAAGACGATCGATTCAACCCTGCGCGGCCATATCCGGTCGGAGATCGCCGCGGCGTTCCGGGCGAGCGGCCGGAGACATCTGGTCATCGCCCCGGCCTTCCCGGCGGCCGGCCGCACGATGGTGGCCGGCATACAGCTGCTGGACGGCGTGCCCGTCGCAAATACCGCCTATGGCCGCGATCCCGTGCACCCCGCAGGCACATCGACCATCAGGGACCTGATCGAGCCGGAACTGGGCAGGATAGTCATCGTTCCGGCCGACCTTGCCGAAGCCGAGATCGGCCGGCACATTGCGGATGCTCCGGTCGTCATCCTCGACGCGACCAGCCAAACGATGCTCAATCGCCGGGTGGCAGCGCTTGCCCCGCGCGGATCCACGCTCTGGGTCGGTTCGCCCGGCATGGCGGAGGCCCTGGCGACGATCGTGCCCTCGGCGCCGGCGACACATACACCCCAGGCAAATGCCCTCGCCCGTGTTCTCGTGCTCGTGGGCAGCGCAAACCCGGTCAGCCACGAGCAGTGCGATCGGCTAGCTGCTGCCGGCATTTCAGTTGCCGGCCGTTCGGCGGAGATCGACACCGAGGCTTCCGTCGCCTGCCTTCGCGCGCCGCAAGATCGCTCCAGCGATCCGGCAACCGTACTGACCACGCTGATCGACGAAGCCCTGACGACGCTTTCCCGGCAACGTTACGACGCGGTCATCGCGACCGGCGGAGAGACGATGGACGCCCTGATGGAGCGCCTGTCCATCCGCAGCTTCACGCTTCTGCGCGAAATCGAACCGGGCTTCCCGCTCGGCAGGGTGCTGTTCCCAAGCGGCCGCGTCCTTCTGCTGGCCATGAAGGCCGGCGGTTTCGGCTCGGCGGAGACGCTTCGCCATGCGGCCGACACCATCCTTGATATTGGAAGGAAGCATTCATGACGACGCTGTTGAACCCTCTCGCCCTCACCATGGGCGATCCGGCCGGCATAGGTCCCGAGATCATCGCAAGGACGATGCTGGAGAAACCCGAACTGCGGGCCAATCTCGTCATCGGCGATCCCAGAGCGATGTCGCGAGCCATTGCCATGCTCGGCGGCACGCTCGATCTCAATGTGGTCGAACACTCCGAAGCGCCCCTCCAGGAGGGCGCCGTGAATGTCCTCACATCCTCTACCCTCACCAAGCTTCCTCCGATGGGCACCGTCAGCGCCGAGGCGGGCAGGATGGCCTACGATGCCATCATCGCGGCCATCCGGCTTGCAAAGGCCGGCAAGGTCGCGGGGATTGTCACCGCCCCCATCCATAAAAAGGCGCTTTCCGCCGCCGGCATATCCTATCCCGGACACACCGAAATCCTGGCCGAGCATGGCGGCGGCGGGCGTGTGGCAATGATGCTGGCCAATGACGATATCCGCACCGTGCTCGTGACCATCCACTGCTCGCTTGCGGAAGCGATCCGCCGTGCGGATTTCCCCGCCCAGATGGCGGCAATCCGGCTTGCCCATCAGGGTGGCCGTGCGCTCGGCATCGAAAGGCCGCGTATCGCCGTGGCGGGTCTCAATCCCCATGCCGGCGAGGGAGGCCTGTTCGGGGACGAGGAGATCCGCATCATCCACCCCGCGATCGCCGCAGCGCGCGCGGAAGGCATCGATGCCAGCGGCCCCTGGCCGGGCGATACGGTGTTCATGCAGGCCCGCAATGGCCGCTTCGATATCGTCGTCGCCCAGTATCACGACCAGGGGCTGATCCCGGTGAAGTATCTCGGGCTGGAAAGGGGCGTGAACATCACGCTCGGCCTGCCCTTCGTGCGCACCAGCCCGGACCACGGGACCGCATTCGATATTGCGGGCCGGGGTATCGCCAACCCCGCAAGCCTGCAGACCGCCATCGACTATGCCCGCCGGCTGGCCGGCGCCTTCTCAGATCAGGAATAACGACATGGCCCATCCCGCCTTCATCTTCATGCTGACCAGCAACGACCGCACCATTCCCGACGCGCTGGAGCAGCTTCCCGCCGTCATCGCCGCCGGTGTGCGCCATATCGGCTTCAAGGATATCGGCCTGTCCTTCGAGGCTCTCGCCACCCTGCAGCGCGCGATCAAAAGGGCAGGCGCAACGAGTTATCTCGAAGTCGTCTCGCTCGATCGCGAATGCGAGCTTTCCTCCGTTCGCTCCGCACTCCGCCTCGGCGTCGACTACCTGCTTGGCGGCACCCATGTCGACGACGTGCTGCCTCTAATCAAGGGTACGGGCATCCGTTACTATCCCTTCCCCGGCCGGATCACCGGCCATCCGAGCATCCTTGAAGGCGCGCCCGAGGACATAGTCGCAAGCGCCCGGATGCTGGCCGCACGGGAGGGCGTTCACGGCCTGGACCTGCTTGCCTACCGCGCCGCCGTCGATGTTCCGGAACTGATCAGGGCCGTCTGTGAGGCTGTCGGAAAACCGGTGATCGTCGCCGGATCGATCGACCGCCCGGAGCGCATTCACGCGGTCATCAGCGGCAAGGCCGCCGGCTTCACGGTTGGGACCGCCGCTCTTGACGGGCGCTTCCCTGCCGCCCTCCCCGGCCTTACGCACCAGCTCCTTTCCATTGCGGCCATCAAGTCGCAAGCACTGCGGCTCGCGGAGCTGTGAAGCGCATTCCCAAGTGCCATTCGATGGTGTCGCTGATAAGCTCTTGATTGGATTCGAACGCTCGCCCCACTCGTTTGATTAGATCTAACACACTGAAATTGCTCAGCGGCGTGCGGCCCCTTGTCCTCCGCGAACGGCTGACAAGGGCCGTGAACAGACTGTCCGATGTTGGAGGGCCGAATGGCGATAGCGGACATCTAGGCATCTGGTGATGTGGTCCGAGTTTGGCCCAAAGCGGCCCTCGTTCAGGTGTAGGCAAGAAGCCGCCCCGCAAGTATCACGCCGATCCACGCCACCATTGACACGACTGCTGCCGCACGTGCCGCGATCGGCGTCACCGCGGCTTCGGCCCACTCGTCGACGCGACGATAGACGCCGTAGTGGAATATCGGGACGTTCAAACCAGCCAGGATCAGCAGACCGAACTTCCATGGCGCGGCTCCGGTGTTGCCGACCACTGTCGCTTGCGCGCTGAGCAGGGCGACCCCGGTCGCGAAGGCCATGGCAAGCCCGACATGTGAAACTGGTAACAGATGCCGCGCGGCCGTGGGCACGGTCACGACGCGGTTTGCAACGCCCAAGAGGCGGAGGTCGAAGGCAAAGGCTGGACCGACCAGAAGGGCGATGCCAAGGATATGGATGGCTTCGAGCAGCGGGTATATGTACTGGGCATTCCGCACGAGGTCGCCCAGCGAGGAGCTTTGCAGTAGCATCAGCAATGAGTTCAGCATTCAAGTGCACTCCGTAGGAACAAGGTCGGCGCATCGCAGGAAAGGTCGACATCGCCGACCTTCCAATATTATGTGCGAAGTTGTTCTGAAGCCTTGGCTGCCTATTTCGGCAGCGGTGCCCGTACCGGAAGTTCGTTTCCAAGTACCTCGTTTACTGGCACAGCGTCGTCGCCGTACCAGAACACGACGGGACGGAACAGGCCGTCATCCGTTCGGTTGATGTATCCGACCGCCTGGAAACGCTCGCCGACCTTCAAGGCGCGAGAAAGGCCCCACCTCCCAGACCATGCTGGCGGCGCGATGATGACCTCAAGTTCTTTGTGGGGGCCGACGTAGGGGAGAGCGGCATTAACCCGGACACTGTCCTCCGGATCGCTCAACTGCTCCGGTATCGTCAGATCGGGCGTGTTGGCAGGGAGATTGCCGTTGACCTTGCCCCCAAGTTTTATCCAGTTTTGAGTTCGCTCCAGCGGTTTTTGGTTTCGGTGTTTGCGGCGGTA
>NZ_JBXARJ010000023.1:0-80645 GCF_058808115.1 Shinella sp. GW821-FHT11G07 | reverse complement strand
AGCGGCGACGAAGAGGGAAGCGGCGGTAGCGAGCAGGGTGTTGACGATGGACATTGGGTCTCTCCTTTGATCTGATGTGATAACCGTTATCGCGATAATCATTTGATATGCGCGCCTCGCACCTTTGTCCAGATGTTTTTTATCGCGATAATCATTTTTTGTGGTATGTTGCCCTCATGAACCCGACCGGAGACCCGCAATGACTGCCCCTCAACCAATCCCGCTCGATAGCCAGCTGTGCTTTTCGCTCTACGGCACGACCATCGCCATCAACCGCACCTACAAGCCGATGCTCGATGCACTGGGCATTACCTATCCGCAATATCTCGTACTCAGTGTCTTGTGGGAGGCGGATGGCCAGACGATCTCGGTCATCGCCGACCGCCTCGCGCTGGAGCCCAGCACCATCACGCCCCTCGTCAAGCGCCTGGAAGCGGCCGGTTTCGTGGTGCGCCAACGCTCGACGAAGGACGAGCGGCTGGTCGGCGTGCATCTCACCGACAAAGGCAGGGGCCTGCAGGCGAAGACCGGCTGCCTGACCGATACCCTGCTGCAACGCTCCGGCATGACTGTGGAGGAAATCATCGCCCTCAACGAAAGCGTCCAGAAGCTACGGGATGCGCTCGTTGCACCGGCATCGGAATAAGCGAGAACATCCTCGACCGCTTTACGGTCCAATGTGGAATTGATTGGTATTGCCAATCAATTCCGCCGTTTTGTGAATTGGAGCTAATCACCGGTTTGCGTTAGCGTTTGGTCATCGGATGCATGCCAGCATCCGCATGGGAGGAGACCAGATGCTGGACGTGTCGTCGCGAAACGGCCGGACCTTTGCCGAGCGCCTGCGCGCCGGAGACCCCTGTTATGCCCTGGGGATCCGCACCGCCCGTTCGGTGGATTTCGTGCGCATGGCGGCGAGTTCCGGCTACGACGCCATCTGGATCGACCTCGAGCACAGCACCATTCCGCTCGATACCACCGCCCAGATGACGGCGACGGCGCGTGACCTTGGGCTCGACGCCTGGGTGCGCGTGCCGGAGGGCGACTTCGGCGTGATCGGCCGTGTGCTCGATGGCGGTGCCTCGGGGCTGATCATTCCCCAGATCGAGACGGAAGAGGATGCGCAAAAGGCCGTCAGCTATTGCCGCTACCCCCCGGAAGGCGGGCGCTCACACAATGCGCTGACCTCCAGCTTCGGCTTCCGGCGGATCGATCCCAAGGAGCGGGCGGCGGCGGCGAACCGGTCCGTCTTCCTGCAGGTGCTGCTGGAATCCACCAAGGCTGTTGACAATGTCGAGGCCATCGCTGCCGTCGAGGGCGTCGATGCCATCGGGCTCGGCCTCAATGATCTCTCTGCCAATATGGGCATGCTCGGCGATGTCGAGGCCGAGCCAATCATGGCGCTGTGCCGGCGCGTCATCGCGGCCGCGAAAAAACACGGCAAGCTCGCCATCATCGGCGGCCTCAAGGGGCCGGAGCAATACCGCCGGCTCGTCGATCTCGGCGCTGCTCCCTACGTCTTCGCCGCCATCGACACCGACATTTTCGTCGACATTCTCGACCAGCGAATCGCCAGGTGGCGGGCCGCGGTCTCCGCCTGATCCACCATGCCCATTTGCCAAGGATTCTTTCATGACCGAGCCGCTGACCTCCGAACCCATGCTGCCGCTTGCCGGCCTGATGCGTCCGAGCTTCGACGTGCCGAAGGGCGCCTGCGACGCGCATATGCATGTCTTCGGGCCGCTTTCCCTCTATCCGCATGTGGCAAAGCCGCATTACACGCTGCCGGATGGCAAGCTCGATCATTTCCATGACCTGATGAAGGTGTTGCATCTCGATCGCTACATCATCGTGCAGCCGAGTTTCTACGGCACGGACAACCGCTGCATGCTCGACGCCTTGAAACTTGGCGGCGGAGCGTCGCGCGGCGTCGCCATGGTGGAGGACGACGTATCCAACACCGAACTGGAGGCGCTGCACGAGCATGGCGTGCGCGGCTTGCGGCTCGACCTCTTCAAGCGTGCCGACCAGCCGATCGAGGATATCGAGGCCTACATCACCCGCATGGCAGCAAAAATCGCGCCGTTCGGCTGGCACCTGCAATTCTACGTGCCGGGCCGCGTGGTGCGCGACCTCATCGGCTTCCTCGGCACGCTGACCGCCCCCTATG
This sequence comes from Shinella sp. GW821-FHT11G07, assembly GCF_058808115.1. NCBI lineage: Bacteria > Pseudomonadati > Pseudomonadota > Alphaproteobacteria > Hyphomicrobiales > Rhizobiaceae > Shinella > Shinella sp. GW821-FHT11G07. The sequence continues at coordinate 78,475 of NZ_JBXARJ010000023.1, read as the reverse complement.
TCATCGACCACATGGGCTACATGGCGGAAGAGGACGGGCTGACGGAGCGCGACTTCCAGAAGCTTCTGACGCTGATGGTGGAGAGCCACTGCTACCTGAAGCTTAGCGGTCCTTATCGCATCGCGAAGGACAAGGGCTACGGGGCCGTCGCCCATGTGGCGAAGGCCATCGTCGAGACGGATCCGCGCCGCGCGATCTGGGGTTCGGACTGGCCGCATATCCCGAAATCCGGCCGAGACACGGGCGAGCTCCTGAACCTGCTCGTCGAATGGGCGCCCGATCCGGCCGACCGCCAGAAAATTCTCGTCGACAATCCCAACAGGTTGTTCGGCTTCGCGTGAGCGGCCGGCATGGACAGGACGGGGAGGAGACGCGCATGTTCATCGAATCACCCAGCATAGCGGCCCTGCAACGCGGCGCGACTGAGGCCGGAACCATGCAAGCTCGACCCGATATAGCGGCGGAACCGCTCCTTTCCGTCCGCAACCTCAACGTCCAGTTCCGCTCGAACGACCGGCTGCTGCATATCGTGCGTGACGTCAGCTACGATGTGCACGCCGGCGAACTGGTGGCGCTGGTGGGGGAATCCGGCTGCGGCAAGTCGGTCTCCTCGCTTGCGGTGATGCGGCTGCTCCCCGATCCGCAGACGGTGCGCTTTTCCGGCGAGGTGCGGCTCGCGGGACGCGACTATCTTCGCCTGCCGGAAGATGCGATGCGGCGCCTGCGCGGCCGGGACATCGCCATGGTTTTCCAGGAGCCGATGACCTCGCTCAATCCGCTGATGACCGTCGGCCGGCAGATCATGGAGCCGATGCTGGAGCATCTCGGGCTCGATACCACGGCCGCCCGAAAACGTGCGGTCGATCTTCTGACGCGGGTCGGCGTTACCGATCCGGAACGGCGGATGGACCAGTATCCGCACGAATTTTCCGGCGGCATGCGCCAGCGCGTCGTCATCGCCATCGCGCTCTCCTGCAATCCCAAGGTCATTATCGCCGACGAGCCGACCACGGCGCTCGACGTCACCATCCAGGCGCAGATCCTCGATCTGCTGCGCTCGCTGGTGAAGGAGACCGGCGTCGGCCTGGTGCTGATCACCCACAATCTGGCGCTGGTCGCCCGCTATGCCGATCGCGTCAATGTCATGTATGGCGGGGGCATCGTCGAATCCGGCTCGGTGGAGGAAGTGCTGCGCCGGCCGCGCCATCGCTATACGGCGGGCCTGCTGATGGCCGTGCCACGGCTCGACCAGCCACGGCAGGCACGCCTGCATACCATTCCCGGACAGCCGCCGAGCCCGGCGCGCTTCCCCGCCGGCTGCGCTTTCAGCCCCCGCTGTGGCGCGGCGACGGCGGCCTGCGGCAGTGTACCGACCGATACGGTTGCCGGGGGTCGGCACTATGCCTGCTTCCATCCGGTCGTAGATGCGCTGCCGCAGGACGGCCATCCCGCGGCGGCTGGCTCTGAACGCGGCCCTGGCGACACCGTGCTCAGCGTGCGCGGCCTGACCCGGCATTTCCCTTTGAAGCGCGGCGCGGTGGTGCGCGGGGCGGAAGATGTCTCCTTCGACATTCCGCAAGGCGGCACGCTCGGCCTCGTCGGGGAATCGGGCTGCGGCAAGACGACGGTGGTGCGCACGCTGCTGCGTCTCCAGGACGCGACAGGCGGCTGCGCCGATTTCGAGGGCCGCGACATCTTGACGGCCGGCAAGCGCGACCTTCTTGCGCTACGCCGCCAGATCCAGGTCGTCTACCAGGACCCCTCCACCTCGCTCAATCCGCGCCACCGCATCGGCTCCATCCTCGCCGAGCCGTTGCTGGTGCACGGCATCTGCAAGAACCAGCGGGAGGCACGCACGCGCGTGGAGGAATTGCTCGATCTCGTCGGCCTGCCGGCAGAAATGACCGAGCGCTATCCGCACCAGATGTCCGGCGGCCAGCGCCAGCGCGTCGGCATCGCTCGCGCGCTTGGCATGAACCCGCGCCTCATCGTCTGCGACGAGCCGGTCTCGGCGCTCGACGTGTCGATCCAGGCGCAGATCATGAACCTGCTGACAGACTTGCAGGCAAAACTCGGCCTCAGCTATCTCTTCGTCGCCCATGACCTCGCCGTCGTGCGCCACATTTCCGATGTCGTGGCGGTGATGTATCTCGGCCGGGTGGTCGAGACGGCGACGCGGGCCGAACTCTTTTCGAATCCCCGCCACCCCTACACGAAGGCGCTGCTCGCTGCCGTGCCGTCCTTCGCGGCGGATGCAGGCGCGCCGGAGGCAAAAATATTCGGCGAATTGCCGTCACCCCTCAATCCGCCGAGCGGCTGTGTCTTTCGCACACGCTGTCCCATGGCGGTGGAAGCCTGCGGAAAGGCGGTGCCGAAATCCGTCGCCTTTTCCAAGACGCATCACGCCGCCTGCATAAGGGTCTAACGCCATGCTTCCGTTCATCGGCAGACGCCTCCTCCTCGCCATCCCCACGCTTCTCGGCGTGGCGACGCTGACCTTCTTCATGCTTAACGTGTTGCCGGGCGACATCGTTGAGACCATGCTGCGCGCCGAGGGCGGCAACCCGACGGTCGAGCTGGTCGCCGCCGAGCGCAGCCGCCTCGGCCTCGACCGGCCGCTTGTCGTTCAATATGCCGATTTTCTGACGGACCTCGCGACCTTCGATCTCGGCCATTCGCACTGGACGGGAAAACCCGTCTCGGAGGAGATTTTTTCGCGCCTGCCGGTGACGCTTCAGGTGGCGGCGCTCAGCATGATCGTCGCGATCCTCATCGCCATTCCGCTCGGCACCATCGCCGGCATTTATCCGGGCAGTATCGTCGATTATGCGATCCGCACCTTCGCCATCGCCGGCATGGCGCTGCCGTCTTTCTGGTTCGGCATGGTCGTGGCGCTTGCCATGCTGTGGTATTTCAACTGGCTGCCACCCCTCGGCACGGCCTCCGTCTTCAAAGACCCGCTGACGCTCCTGCAGCAGTTGATCCTGCCCGCCGTCGCCGTCGGTTATCGCTATTCGGCGATCCTCATCCGCATGATGCGCTCCTCGGTGATCGAGACCATGCACGAAGATTTCGTGCGCACGGCACGCGCCAAGGGGCTCGCGGCGGCCGCCATCATCCGCCGCCACGTCATTCCCAATTCGCTGTTGCCGACGATCACCATGATCGGGCTGGAATTCGCGCTGCTCGTCGGCAGCCTCGTCGTCATCGAACAGGTCTTTTCCCTCAACGGAATCGGACGCCTGTTCATCGAGTCCGTGTCGCGCAGCGATTTCATCGTCATCCAGGGCATCGTCCTGGTGCTGACGGTCATCTTCATCGTGGTCAATTTCCTGGTCGATCTCGCCTATGCGGTCATCGATCCCCGCATTCAGTTGGGTTGAAGCCATGCGCAAATCCGTCGCCACCGAACTTTGGATCACACCGCCCCGGTCGCGCGGACCGATCGCGAAACTCGTGCTCGGCCAGCCGCTCGGCGCGCTCGGCCTCGTGCTCATCGTGTTGGGGTTTGTCGTCGCCTTCGCCGCGCCCTGGGTCGCGCCCTATGATCCGCTCGCCACCGACTATGGCAATGCCATCGCGCCGCCCTCGCTCGCACACCTGATGGGCACGGACAGTTTCGGCCGTGATCTCTTCTCGCGTGTGCTCTATGGCGGGCGCACCGCCTTTCTAATCGGCGTCTCCGCCAGCTTCATCGGCTGCACGATCGGGCTGTTCGTCGGCATCACCTCGGCCTATGCGGGCCGCTGGGTGGACACCATCGTCGAGCGCTTCATGGAGATCCTGCTGGCGATCCCGATCACGGTGCTTGCGCTGGTGCTCGTCTCCAGCCTTGGGCGCGACCTCGTCTTCGGCATCGACCTCAACCTCGTGCTGGCGATTGCGCTGCCGATCGTTCCCAAGATGGCGCGTGTCGCCCGCTCGCAGGCACTCACCATCCGCAACCTTTCCTATATCGATGCGGCGGTGACGCTCGGCTTCAGCGACCTGCGCATCATCGTTCGCCACATGGCACCGAACATTTTCGGGCCGTACATCGTCATGCTCACCGCCTTCATCAGCCAGGCGATCCTGATCGAGGCCTCGCTGTCCTATCTCGGGCTCGGCGTCACCGAACCCACCCCGTCCTGGGGGCTGATGCTCGCGGGCAACGCCTTCAACACCTCGATGACCGCGCCGTGGATCGTGCTCTATCCGGGCCTCGCCATCGCGCTCGTCGTCTTCGCCTTCTCGATGTTCGGCGACGCATTGCGCGACGTGCTGGATCCGAAGGCGCGCTCGGACCGCTGACAGAATTTTCACGTTTCAGGGAGGAAACGACATGGATATCCGAAGGAAAATCGTGGGGCTCGCCGCCGTTGGCGCACTCCTGCTCAACGGCGCGGTCGCCGCTGCGCAGGAAACGCCGAAGTCCGGCGGCATTCTGCGCTATGCGGTAAGCGACGACCCGGCCAATTTCGATTGCCACGGCGCCAATCACTTTGCCGCGCTGATGCGTCTCGCCCCGCATTATTCGACGCTGCTGCGCTTCAAGCCGGGCAGCTATCCGGATATCGAGGGCGATCTTGCGGAGGGCTGGGAGGCCAATCCGGCGGATCTCACCTATACGTTCAAGCTGCGCCAGGGCGTCAAATTCCACGATGGCACGGATCTGAAGGCCGCGGACGTTGCCGCGACCTACGAACGGCTGGCCTGGCCACCGGAAGGTGTCATCTCCGAGCGGCTGGAAGCCTTCCGCCAGATCGACAAGATCGACGTCGTCGATGACTACACGGTGCGCTTCAAGGTGAAGGAGTGGGACGAATCCGTGCTTGGCACCTTCGCCTCGCCGTTCAACTGCGTCTATTCCGCAGCGCTCCTGAAGTCGGACCCGCAATACCCCAAGCAGAAAGTCATGGGCAGCGGCCCCTACGTCTTTGATGAATTCGTGTCCGGTTCCGTCTGGAAGTCCTCGAAGTTCGAGGACTACTTCCGCACGGGCCAACCCTATCTCGACGGGCTGGAATCCTACACGATGGAAGGGCCGGCCGTAGCGAACGCCATCCAGGCCGGGCAGATCCATACGGATTTCCGCGGCGTCAGCCCGCAGGGCGCCGACCGTCTGAAGCAGAGCCTTGGTGATGCCATCAGCATCGAATCCGGCCCTGCACTCACCCATTTCCTCGTGACCTTCAACGCGGAAAAACCGCCCTTCGACGACGAGCGCGTGCGCCGCGCGTTGAACCTGGCCATCGATCGCTGGGGCGGCGTCAAGGGTCTCGGCCGCACGACGGAGATGCGTTATGCCGGTGGCATTTTCCTGCCTGGCGGGCAGTTCGCTGCCTCCGATGCGGACCTGCAGAAGATGGCGGGCTTCGGTACGGATATCGCCGCGGCTCGCGAAGAGGCGAAGCGCCTCCTCAAGGAGGCCGGCCAGGAGAACCTGAGCTTCGACCTCACGGTGCGCAACGGCCCGCCGATCGTTGTCGATTTCGGCGTCTTCCTCACCGACCAGTGGCGGCAGATCGGCGTCAATGCCCGCAACGTCGTCGTCGAAACGCCACCATGGGCGGCGGCGATTTCCGACGGATCGTACCAGGCGATCGTCGACATCTATTCGGCGCTGCGCGAAGAGCCGACCGAGCAGATGACGAAGTATATCTCGCACGACGTCTCCGCCCGCTCGGCCGGCCGCTTCACCGACCGGGAGCTCGACGACCTCTGGCGCAAGCAGGCGCTGGAGCAGGACAAGGCGAAGCGCATGACGCTGCTGCGCGACTTCGAAACCCGGCTCTATGAGAAGTCCTATTCCGTACCGGTCGTCTGGCTGGAGCGCATCGTCGCCATGAACGCGGCGCTGAAGGGCTGGACCTTCAACCCCAGCAACTTCCTTTACCTCGACCAGTCCTCGACCTGGCTCAACGAATAGGCTGCGCAAAGGCCGCTTGAAGCGAAAGGCTGGGGCGGCAACGCCTCAGCCTTCCTGGTTGTGAAAGGCCGTCTGCGCCAGGCGGATGAGATGGGCGATGCGGGGATTTTCCTCCCCGGCGCGGAAGGCGAGAAAGAGATCCGTCTCGGCATCCGCATCGGCCAGCGGCATGAAGGCGACATTCGGGATTGTGATGAATTGCAGCCCGGACGGGACCACGGCGATGCCGAGACCGGAGGCGACCAGCCCGATGATCGTCGTCGCCTCCTGTGCTTCCTGCACGATGTTCGGGAAGAAGCCGCGCTTGCCGCACAGTTCGATGAACTGGTCATAGATGCCGACGCCGATCTTGCGCGGATAGAAGATGAAATTCTCCTCCGCGAGGTCGGCGATGCGGATTTCCACCTTGTCGAGCAGCGCATGGCCGCGATGGGCCGCCACCACCAGCCGATCCGTCGCGAGCTTGCGAAACGAAATGCCCGTGACCTGGTTGCGTTGCGGTCGGCGGATCACGCCGACATCCAGCTCCCGTTCGCCGATCGCCTGCAACTGAGCGATGCTGGTGTGTTCCTTCAGCGTCACGTTGATATCGGGGTAGTGGTCGCGAAAGGCGTGGATCAGCGCGGGGAAGGGCGAGAGCAGCGAGGAGGCGGCGGTAAAGCCGATGCGCAACTGCCCCGCCTTGCCGCCCGCCACCGCCTTCATCTCCTGCTCACAGCTTTCGATGCGCTCCAGAATGCCGAGCGAATGGTGATAGAGCAGCCGGCCGAACTCCGTGAGCTGCACGCTGCGCTGGGTGCGCAGGAAGAGCGGCGCTCCCAGTTCTTCCTCCAGATTCTGGATAGCGATCGACAGGGGCGACTGTGTGATGTTGAGTTTTTCCGCCGCACGCCGAAAATGCAGCTCCTCGGCCAGCGTGCGGAAATAGGTGAGATGCTTGAAGTTCATGGTGCTGTCTCATCCCGTGTTCTAGACTGTGCGATGATAAATGCTCATTGATATATTTTGCAAAACAAAACGCGCAAAAATTGAATTGGCTGGAACGGTCGAATTCTCCCAATATTGGGCAAGAACAGCATTCTGGCAGGGAGGCCGGCATTCGTGGACACGCCAATCGCGACGAAGGAGAAGACCCACATGGACGCGCGCTCCGAACAAGGGCTGCTGCGCCAGGTCGACAGCCTGCCGACCTCCGGGGCCCGCGCCTGCGAAATCTACTCGATCGACAGCCGGCTTTTCCTTGCCGTGCCGCAGCTTGCCTATGACGTGGCGGGCACGCCGGCACATATGAATGGCGGCGATAGCGACACCGATCTGCTGATCTTCGAATGGGATAATGGCCGTTTCGTGCCGGGCTCCCGTCTGCCGGTTCCCGGTGGGGAAGATGCCGAGTTCTTCGCGATCGGCGACCGGCGTTTCCTCGCCACCGCCAGCGCCCGCACGGGGGCGGGACCGTACCAACCCAACATCGATTCCGTCGTCTACCATGAAGTCGGTGGAGAGTGGCTGCCGTTCCAGCGCTTTCCCGGCTTCCTTGCCAAGCAATGGAAGGCTCTCAGCTTTGGCGGGCGGCAATTCCTGGCCTTTGCGCTCGGCGTCACCGTCGAGGGTGTCGAGGCGAGCAATCCGCGCAACTCGACGATCTTCGAATGGGACGGCGCCGGCTTCTTGCCCTTCCTGACGCTCGATGGCCCCTGGGGCTACAACTGGACGAAGATTGTCGTCGGCGACCGCGAATTCCTTGCCTATGCCGACCATACCGGCAAATCGGTGCTGCTCGAATGGACCGGCGAGGCATTCGAGGTGTTCCAGCGTTTCGAGGGCAAGACCGGCCGCGCCTTCCATGTCCTGCCGGTGCCCGGTCCGGTGCAGGTCGCCTTCGCCGCCATTGCAGACGACACGGTCGTCTATCAATGGACCGGCGAAAAATTCGCGGAGATGCAGTTGCTGAGCGGCCCGGGCGGCCGGGAGTTCGCCTCCATCACGAAGAACGGCCGTTCCTATCTTGTGCAGGTAAATTTCATCGAGGGCTCGCCGAAGGCGCCGAAGACCGATCTTCTCTCCATCATCTACGCGTGGTCAGGTGAGGAATGGCAGTCCGTTGACCGGTTCGAGACCTTCGGCGCCACCGATGCCGCCTTCTTCGAGGCGGATGGCAAGACGCACCTCGTCGTGACGAACAGCTTGACGCCGGATGTGCGGTTTTCCCAAGACACCGTCATCTATGAATTTCTAGGTTGAGCGGCGCCCGCGCCGTTTCAGGAGCAGTTCTTCCATGCCTTACAGACCCGATCCCCGTTTTGTCGATCTCTACGACCTCTATACGGGTCCGAACAGCATCGCCGCCGAACTTGCGCAGCGCAAGCGCGACGCGACGGCCGATACGCCCATTCTCATTTCGACGGGTTCCGACCTCGTGCTGTTCCCCGGCCGCGATCGGGAGCCGGTCTATGAAAGTTTCCGCCATAGCACGCGCGGCTTCAAGGAGCTGACCGCCATCTCCCATCTTGGCACGGCCATGGCCTGGCTCGCCGAAATGCAGGAGGAGGGCATCGACGGCTGGCAGGCCTGGGCCCGCCGTTTCCTTGCCCAGTGCGAAGCGGTGCGCACGGTCTCCACCGTTTCCTACTGGCAGACCGAGGTGGCGGTGGATGCGTGGAAAGGCTGGGAGCCAAAGATCGTCGACCTGGTCGATTATGCCTGTCGCACGGTCGAAGACTTCCTGCATGCCGGCCTTGCCGACCCCTCGGTCTTTACCTACCAGGCGCTCCGGGATCGGCTTCTGGAACCGCCGGAGCCGGGCGGCCTGCCGGTGCCGTTCAACGATGTCATGGTCGCAACCTTCGCATTGACCTTCCTCGACATCACCCACCGCATCATGCGCTGGATCAACACGCTGGACCTCGACTGGCGGACGCTGATGGTGATGATCTGCGGCAGCTCCGGACGCCCGACGGCGGGCCTCACCTGGGCCACCAACAATATGTGCCACCTCCTCTGGCGCGCCTCGCAAAAGACCCTCCGGCCGGAATACCTGCTGATCTCGCCGCACGCCCCAAGCCTCAACCTCGACATGATCAAGAGCGGCGCCGACCTCAAGGATCTGGAAAAGGCTTATCGCACGCTGTGGTGCAAGACGCGGGTGACGGCGGAGATCGGCGCAAAGATGTTCGACGGCTTCCCGGCTTTCGTGCCGGATATCGGCACGGCCCCGGTCATCACCGATCCGGCCGGCACGCTCAGTGAAATGCCGCGGCTGAAACATCCAAACGATCGTTTCACCGCCATTTCCCGGCTGCGCATGGTCATGGAGGACCCGCGCCAGCTGCTCTCCAATTCGGTTGCCGAATTCATCATCGACGAACTGAGTGACAAGAACCTCGACCCCGGCGCGATCACCATCCCCTGTTTTACCGACACCGTCTATCCGCCCGCCGGGTCGCGTACCGTGGCCGACTGTCCACCCGCCGCCTGAAACTTAAAGGAGCACCCGCATGCAGAATCTCGATGCCGAGACGGCACCCGCACGTCTTCAGACCCTCTACGTTCCCTCGCTCGCGCCGCTCTACGAGCGGTCCTTCATCGGTGGAGAAACATTTTTGCGCGTCGTGGCGGGTGCGTTGCTCGTCACGCACGGATTTCCGAAAATCCTCGACCCGTTCGGTGCCTCCGGCCTGGTGGAGAGCATCGGTTTTTATCCCGGTGCCTTCTGGTCGCTGCTGCTCTCGGTGAGCGAGTTTTTTGCCGGTGTCTGCCTGACGTTGGGGCTGTTCACGCGGGCCGCTGCGCTCGTGGCGACCGTCATCCTGCTCGTCACCGTCTATTTCCACGGCATCGTGCAGGGGCAGGGTCTGTTCGGTGCGGAAAAATCGATCCTCTGGGCGGCGATCACCATCTTCTTCCTGCTGCGCGGCGCCAACCGGCATTCGCTGGACCATCGTATCGGCCGGCAAATCTGACCGGCTGAACTCTCGGGGCTGCATCGCCGAAAAGAGGCAGCCCTTCCTCTCTTCACAGACTGCCCCCAGTCTTTGCTCGTCTTCGAGAGCAAGGACTGGGGAACCGGGACCAAAAGCAAAACAGCCGGTTCGACCGGCTTGCTATAATTTGTAACATTATAAGGAATATCATTGACATTTCAATGTGAAGTCGCGCAATAAAGATAACAACAATGCGGAGCGCGCGATGCTGGCCATTCTTGCCGACGATCTGACGGGGGCGCTGGATACAGCTGCGCCGTTCGCGGCGCGGGGCATGCATGTGGAAGTGGCCCTCTCGACCAGCGCCGTCGGCGAAGCCCTGCGCGAGGCGCCGGAGGTGCTGTCGATCAATCTCGCTTCCCGCGAGATCGGCGCTGAGGCTGCGCGGCGAGAGACGGAGAGGGCACTAGCGACGCTGCCGGCGGGAACGCGTCTCTTCAAGAAGGTCGACTCGCGTCTCAAGGGCCATATCTCGGCCGAACTCGATGCCATGTCCTATCAGGCGGCGCTGGTGGCGCCGGCGATCCCGGCCTTCGGCCGCATCGTCAAGGACGGCTGTGTGACGGGCTTCGGGGTGGACGCGCCGATTTCCATTGCGGAAAGGCTCGGGTCCCATGCAGCCCGCGCGACGATCCCAGACATTGCCAGCCAAAACGAGTTGCACCTCTGGCTCGAACGGGCGGATGAGGCGGGGATCGATCTTCTTGTCGGCGCACGCGGCCTTGCGGAAGCGTTTGCCGAGGCGATGAGCGGACAGGCCCCGGCACGCGCTGCTGGAATCCCCACGGGTCCGGGTCTTTTCGTCATCGGCTCGCGCGATCCGATTACACTTGCGCAGATCGAGGCACTGCTGGGACGTGGCGATCTGCGCCACCTGCCGGCGCCGAATGGTCGCCTTGAGGGCGTGCGCGCCGATGGCAGCGCGTTGACTCTTGTGCAGGCGGTTCCGGGCGAGGATATCGTGACCTCGGAAGAGGTGTCGCATGCGCTGGCGCAAAGCGTCTGCCCCGATCTTGCGGCCGCGGCGTCGACGCTGCTGCTTTCCGGCGGCGCCACAGCGGAGGCCGTGCTCAGGAAAATGGGGATCGTTCGGTTCCGGCTGCACGGTGAATGCCTGCCCGGACTGGGCTTGGCGCATGCCCAAGGACATTGCATTATCGCCAAATCGGGAGGATTTGGCGAGCCGGATACGTTGCGGGAGATCGCAGACCGGCTGTGCCGCAAGACGGGATGAACGATGGGACTGGAGAACGGAACAGCACGCAGGAGCCTTGGCGATCTCGTCTTCGAGCGCATGCACCGCGCCATCAAGTCCGGTGCCTACAAGCCGGATGAGCGCCTGCCGACCGAGCATGATCTGGCGATCGAATTCGAGGTTTCGCGGCCGATCATCCGGGAGGCGCTGCGGCGGCTGCGCGAGCAGGGCTTCATCTATTCCCGGCGCGGCGCGGGCAGCTTCGTGCGGGCCGTCGGCATGCGTGAGCCGCTGGGTTTCGGGCAGCTCGAAAACGTCGCCGATCTCCTCAACTGCTACGAGTTCCGCCTGACCGTCGAGCCGGCGGCCGCCGCGGCTGCCGCCGAGCGCCACGATGCGGCGACACTTGCCGCCATCCGCCAGGCGCTGGAACTGATGCGGGACGCCACCAACCGGCAGTCCCACCGCGAGGATGCGGACTTCCAGTTCCACCTCGCGATCGCGCGCGCCGCGCAGAACAGCTATTTCTTCACCGCCATGGAAGCACTGAAGGACCATATCGCCGTGGGGATGCGGTTCCACGGCGCGTCGGTAAAGCGCGAGACCGCCGGCCTCACCCGGGTCTTTGGCGAACACGAGGCGATTGCGGAAGCGATTTCGGCCCGTGACGGCGCGAAGGCGCGGGAGCTTATGTTCCAGCATCTCACCGGCTCGCGGGAGCGGCTTTTCCAGGCATCCAAATAGAACGCAAAACCCCGGCAAGGCCGGGGTTTTCCTGTTGGGGAACTGCGCTTCCTAGAAAGCAGCCCGGTAGACGCCGAGCACGTCCTCCACGCTCATATCGATCGGGTTGTTGTCCATCAGGCGGCGGTTCGCGTGCGCTTCGCCGGCATAGAGGGGCAGGTCGTCCGCCGAGGCGCCATGGGCGGATAGCGCCATCTCGATGCCGAGATCGCGGCAGAAGCCGTGGGCGGCGGTGAGGAGGTTTTCCGCGGTAAGGTTTTCGCCGAGGCCGAGGGCTTCGGCCACTTCCGCCGTCTTTCCTGCCGCTACGTTCTGGTTGAAGGCCAGGACATGCGGGAAAATGATGGCATTCGCCAGGCCGTGCGGGAGGCGCAGCCGCGTGCCAAGCGGGTAAGCGATGGCGTGGCCGGCGGCGGTGTTGACCGGGCCGAGGCAGATACCGCCGTAGTAGGAGGCAAGCATCATGCCCTCGCGGGCCTCGGTGTCCGTGCCGTCGCGCACCGCGCGGGCGAGGTATTTGCCGACGAGCCGGAAGCCCATGCGGGCAAAGCCGTCGATCATCGGATGGGCGCGGCGATTGGTGAAGGCCTCGACGCAATGCGCCATGGCGTCCACGCCGGTCGCCGCCGTCACCGCCGATGGCACGGAATAGGTCAGTTCCGGATCGAGTACCGCGAAATCGGCGATCAGATGCGGGCTTTCGACCGCGATCTTGGTGCCCTTGCCGGGATCGGTGATCAGCGAGCGGATGCCGGCCTCGGAGCCTGTGCCGGCGGTGGTGGCGACCTGGACGAGGCGTGTGCGGCGCCCAGCGACCCGGTTCGGGCCGGCGACGTCGGCGAGCGTCTGCTCGCCATCCCATAGTGCGGCAACCAGCTTGGCGACGTCGAGAACCGAGCCGCCACCAAGGCCGACGATGAGGTCCGGCCGGTTTTGGCGCGCGGCTTCGATGGCGGCCTCCAGCGTCGCAATGTCAGGCTCGCCGGGGATCGCGTCGAACACGGTGACGCGGCCGGGAAGCTTCAGGCGGTCGATGAAGCCGGCGGTGATCGGCGTCGCAATCACCAGCACCGAGGTGGCGTCGGAGGCCCAGGCGCCGACCTCGCCGATCGTGCCGGCGCCGACGGCGAGCCGACGCGGTAGGTGGAGCGTGATGGGGGCGATGCTCATGGTCTCATCCTCGCTTGGCGGCGCCCGACACCAGCTTGCGGGCGTAGGCTATGGCGGAATTCATGTTGCCGTGGTCGGCGATACCCTTGCCGGCAATGTCGAAGGCCGTGCCGTGATCGACCGAGGTGCGGTCGATCGGCAGGTCCACGGAGACGTTCACGGCGGTATCGAAGGCGACGAGCTTGACCGGGATGTGCCCCTGGTCGTGATACTGCGCGACGACCAGATCGAAGGCGCCCGCATAGGCGCGGTAAAACAATGTATCCGCGGAGATCGGACCGTAGGCGTCGATGCCTTCCGCACGCGCTGCCTGGACGGCGGGGGCGATCTGTTCGTCGTCTTCCGTGCCGAAGAGGCCGTTCTCGCCGCAATGAGGATTGATGCCGGCAACCGCGATCCTGGGTGCTGCGTAGCCGGTGCGTTTCAGGTGGGCGTCTCCGGCGCGGATGGTCGCAAGCACCCGCTCGGTCGTCGAGCGCCGAATGGCTTCCTGCAGGGAGACGTGGGTCGAGACGTGGATGACCTTGAGGCGCTCGGAGGCAAGCAGCATGTAGGCGGCCTTGGAGCCCGTCAGGCTGCGCAGCATGCCGGTATGGCCGTCATAGTGGTGGCCGGCGAGGTTCAGCGCTTCCTTGTTGATCGGCGCGGTGACGATGCAGCCGATGGCGCCGGCCTGCGCATCGCGCACCGCCTTTTCGATGAAGCGAAAGGCCGCATCGCCGGCAACGGGGCTGAGCTGTCCCCAGGCGAGGGGCGCACCCTCGATCGGCAGGTCCACGACATGCGGCGCAAGATCGACGGTGATGTCGAGGGCTTCGCGCGCGGCCTCCAGCGTCTTGAGATTGCCGTAGATGCGGATCGTCACGCGCTCTTCCGACGTCATGCCGGCCAGCGCGCGCACCGAAATCTCGGGGCCGACGCCGCACGGGTCGCCCATGGTGATGCCGATGATGTTGCTCATGAAAGTCTCCGAGTGTCGGCGCTGTCCCAGCCGGGTGCCAGGCGGACATATTTGATCGCACGCCGGTGATAGGTGTAGGCGAGGTGCAGGGTGCCGTCGGCTTCCGCCAGCAGCCAGGGATAGGACATTTCCTTGTTTCGGCCGTCGGTCGAATCGTTGGACAGGCAGGTGCCGGGACCGTCCTCGATCAGAAGCCGGACGGGAAAGGTATTGCCGCCATCCTCAGACAGGCAGAGCGCGACCGGTGCGCGCGGCACGCCCCAGATCGGCGTGCAACCGCCGGCAGGGTCGGCGTCTGGGCGGTCGTCGTTCTCGCCGAGTTCGTCATAGAGCGAAGCGCGACGGTCGGCGGACTGGGCCGCGTTCACCGGATTGCAGATCATCGCGACGCGGCCGTCGTTAAGGCGGATCGCGGCGATGGAGGAATTGTTGTTCGGCACGTCGGTCGCCTGCGGCGCGGACCACGATTGCCCGCCATCACGGCTCTCCGTCCTGTAGACGAAGTCCGCCTGGCGCCGGCGGAAGAAGGCGGTAAGGTGCTCGCCCTCCAACGAAACCGGTGACATGTGCACGCAGCCGATGGATTGGGCGATATCTTCGAGTTGCCAGGTCTCTCCACCGTCCCGCGAGATGCCGACCGCGGCGGTGTCATGGCTGCCGTTCCATTTCTGGCCGGGACGCTGGACGCAGCGGAAGATCGGCAGCAGCCACGCCCCATCCGCGCGCACCGTGAGCGGCGCACGAACGAAGCAGCCGCGCGGTAGGTCTAGGTAACGCCCTTCCTGCGCCGTCAGCGCCAGCGGATCCGAGGCGTCGCGCCGGATTTCGGCCATGCAGATCCGGCATTCGTCCTGATTGCCTGATGGTTGCGAGGTGTGGAAGAGCCAGAGCTTGCCATCGGGTGCGGTGAAGAACACGGGATTCTGCTCTGAATGCGCCGGGTCGAAGCTCAGCCGTTGCGGCGGTCCCCAGTTCGCTGCGCCCTTCGGCAGCACGGAGGCGAAGATCGAGATGTCCGACTTGCCTTCCAGTGTGCCGCCAAACCAGGCGCTGGCGAGCGCGCCATCGGCAAGCAGATGCAGGAACGCGGCATGATTCTGGATCATGGGCGACGGCAGCAGGGCTTCGTCTCGTCCGGGCAGCGTGCTTTGAAGCAGGCCATTCATGTGGCGGGCGATTTCCGCGGGGTCCATTGGCTCCTCCTGTATGGTGTTGAAAATCACCGAAATTACAAAGTTGTCAAGTTTGAGAATGTTATCAAGTTTGAAAAATTTGTGGAGTGGATAAGTTAAGCATCTGAATATATTATATAAATAATTTAGTCGCGGCTCGATTTAATTTTACATTGCAAAATAATTTGACAAGCTTGTATGAAAGGGGGATGGTCTGGCCAACTTGGCAAGAGGATGCCGGGAGGAGGATTTTCATGCCGGAAGCCGGCAATTCACGGAAGGCGACGATCGCTGTGCTCTTTGCGGCCGGTGCTGCGGTGCTCGCGGCAGCTGACGCCGTGATCGTGCGCGCCCTGCATGGCGCCGTACATCCCTTCGTGATCGGCTTCTTCCGTGCCTTTTTCGGCGCTGTCATTCTCCTACCTTTCATTCTTGTTCGTCCGGCCGTGCTGCGCTCGACGCATCCGCTTCGCCAGCATGCCGTTCGCGCCGGTTTCAAGCTGCTGACCATGGTCGCCTTCTTTGCCGCCTTCAGCTGGGGGCCGCTGGCCGACGTGACGGCGATCGCCTTCACGTCGCCGATCTTCCTGGTGCTTGGTGCCGCGCTGACGCTTGGCGAACGGCCAGGCCCGGCGATGATTGGTGCGGTGGTGATCGGTTTTGTCGGTGCGCTGGTCGTCATCGGTCCGTCGGGCACGGGGATCAGCCTTGCCATCGCGCTGGCGCTTGCTGGCGCGGTGCTCCAGTCGGCCATCCAGTTGATCCTGAAATCCATGTCGAAGGGCGACCGGACCGCGACACTCGTCGTCTGGAATCTTCTGCTGACCGTGCCGATTGCGCTTCTTTTCGCCCTGCCGTTCTGGGTGACGCCGGCGCCGCGGGAGATAGGGCTGCTTGCGCTTCAGGGTGTCGTCGGCGCCGCCTGCATGGCCATGATGACCCATGCCTTTTCGCTGGCGCCCGCCACGATTGTCGCGCCCGTCGATTTTCTGCGTCTGCCGCTCGTGGCCCTCGGAGGCTTTGCACTGTTTGGCGAACATATCGCCGTCACCACGCTCTTCGGCGGCGGGCTCATCTGTTGTGCGGCGCTGGTTGCTGCGCGATCCGGAAAAACAACATCTGCCTGAACACGATTTCACTAGGGAGGAAATGCCGTGAAGAAAATACTCGTTCTGGGGGCTCTCATGCTGGGCTCTGCCTTGTCCCCCGCCTTTGCCGGCTCGGGGCCGATCAAGATCGTGCTCGCCGAGGAGGCCGACCTGCTCGAGCCCTGCATGGCGACCCGCTCCAATATCGGCCGTGTCATCCTGCAGAACGTCAGCGAGACGCTGACCGAACTCGATGTTCGCGGCGACAAGGGCGTCATGCCGCGCCTTGCCGAAAAGTGGGAGCAGAATGCCGATGGCAGCTGGCGGTTCCACCTGCGCCAGGGCGTGAAATTCTCCGACGGCACGGCCTTTGACGCGAAGGACGTCAAGCACAGTTTCGAGCGCATCATGAGCGACAAGAACGCCTGCGAGTCCCGCCGCTATTTCGGTGGTATGACCGTGACACCGACCATCGTCGACGACTACACGATCGACTTCAAGGCCGATCCGGTCCAGCCGATCCTTCCGCTGCTTTTGTCGCTCGTCACCATGGTGCCGGAAGAGACGCCGCTGGAATTCGTGCGCGAGCCCGTCGGCACCGGCCCCTACAAGCTGACCAACTGGACACCGGGCCAGCAGATCGTGCTGACCGGCCGTGACGACTATTGGGGCGCCAAGCCCGAAGTGACCGAAGCGACCTACCTGTTCCGTGCCGACCCGTCGGTTCGCGCGGCCATGGTGCAGGCCGGCGAAGCGGATCTGTCGCCGTCGATCTCGCAGCTCGACGCCACCAACCCGGCAACGGATTTTTCCTATCTCGACAGCGAGACCGTCTACCTGCGCATCGACCATAATATCGAGCCGCTGAACGACGTGCGCGTCCGCCGCGCGCTCAATATCGCAATCGACCGCCAGGCCTTCCTCGGCACGCTCGTTCCGGACAGCGCATTGCTTGCCACCGCCATCGTGCCGCCGCCGACGCTCGGCTGGAACCCCGACGTCAAGGTCTTCCCCTACGATCCGGAAGGCGCAAAGAAGCTGCTCGAGGAAGCCAAGGCCGACGGCGTCAAGGTCGACACGCCGATCACCATCATTGCGCGCTCGGCAAACTTCCCGAACGTCACCGAGATCATGGAGGCCATCCAGGCGCAGCTCCAGGAGGTCGGTTTCACGGTCGAGCTGAAGTTCGTCGAGGTCGCCGAGCACGAGCAGTACTACTCGAAGCCCTTCAAGGAAGGCCGCGGTCCGCAGATCGTCGCCGCCATGCACGACAACTCGAAGGGCGATCCGTCGTTCTCGATGTTCTTCAAGTATGCGACCGAAGGCACGCAGTCCGGCTTCTCCGATCCGAAGGTCGACGACCTGATCAAGCGCGCCTCCGCCGCCGTCGGCGAGGAGCGCGCCAAGCTCTGGTCGGAAGTGATCGCCTACGTGCATGACGACGTCGTTGCCGACGTCCTGCTGTTCCACATGGTCGGCTTCTCGCGGGTTTCCGAACGCCTGGAATTCAAGCCGACGATGGCGACCAACGGAACGCTCCAGCTTTCGGAAATCAAGATCAAGTAATCTGTTCTGGCGAGCGATATGCTCGCCGTCACAACAGCAATCAAGGCGGCGGGATGATCCCGCCGCCCGATTCCCCTGAGGGCGCCATGCTGAAATTCGTTCGAAAACGCGCCGTGGCCAGTCTGATCTCGCTCGTCGGACTGATCGTCATGGTGTTCTTTCTCTCGCGCTTGACGGGGGATCCGGCTGCCTTGTTTCTGCCGGTCGAGGCTTCCGCAGAGATGAAGCAGCAGTTCCGCGAACTGCATGGCTTGAACGATCCGCTACTGGTGCAGTTCGGCCGCTATGTCGGTGATGTCGTTACCGGCGATTTCGGCGAATCGCTCCGCAAGGCACGCCCGGCGCTTGATGTCGTGCTCGAAGCTTTCGTCTGGACCCTCTGGCTTGCGCTCATCACCATGACGCTCGTCACCGGCGCCGCCATCGTCGTGGGTTCGCTCGCCGCTTTCCGCGCCGGCGGCTTCTTCGACCGTCTTTCCTCGATCATTTCCCTTGTCGGCGCTTCGGTTCCCGATTTCTGGATTGCCATCGTCGCGATCGTCGTCTTCTCAGTCAATCTCGCTTGGCTGCCGACTTCCGGCACCGGCTCGTTGCTGCACTGGATCCTGCCGATCTGCGTGCTCTTCATTCGCCCGTTCGGCATTATCGTGCAGGTGGTGCGCGGCTCGATGATTGGTGCGCTGTCCTCCGCCTATGTGAAGACGGCGCGCGCCAAGGGGGTCAAATCCGGCCCGATCATCTTCGTGCATGCGCTGCGCAACGCCATGCTGCCGGTCATCACCGTTATCGGCGACCAGGCGGCGAGCCTGCTCAACGGCGCGGTCATCGTCGAGACCATTTTTGGCTTTCCCGGCGTCGGCAAGCTGATGATCGATTCCATCCTGCAGCGCGACTTCAACGTGGTGCTCGCCGCGATCCTCGTCACGGCGCTCGCAATCTTCCTCATGAACCTGCTGATCGACCTTGCCTATGCACTGCTTGATCCGCGGATCCGCCACTGAGGAGCATGCCATGACCCTTCAGACCACCGACACCGCCATCACCGAGGAACTGCCGTTCGCCAAGCGCATGTTCCGCATGCTGCTGGCCGACAAGTTCGCATTCTGCGCGGCGATCTTCCTTATCGTCATCCTGATCCTTGCAATCATCGGGCCGAGCTGGCTCGGTGATCTTGCAACCAAGCAGAACCTGCGCGGTCGCAATGCAGCACCCTTCGACTGGCAACGCGGCTGGGTGTGGTGGATGGGTGCGGATGCGCTCGGCCGCCCGCTGCTCGCCCGCATCGTCGTCGCCACGCAAAACACGATGATGGTCGCCGCCGGCGCCGTCGTGCTCTCTGCGGTCATCGGCACGGTTCTCGGGCTCATCGCCGGCTTCTCGTCGGCGCGCGTCAATCAGGTGATTATGCGCCTTGCCGACGTCATCATGTCCTTTCCGTCACTGCTGATCGCGGTGATCGTGCTCTACATCCTCGGGTCGTCGATCCTCAACCTCATGCTGGTATTGGCGATCACCCGCATCCCGGTCTATCTGCGCACCACGCGGGCAGAGGTGCTGGAAATCCGCGAACGCATGTTCGTGCAGGCTGCGCGCGTCATGGGCGCGTCCGGCAAGCGCATCCTCTTCCGCCATATCCTGCCCGTCGTTTTGCCGACGCTGACGACGCTTGCGACACTCGACTTCGCCTATGTGATGCTGGCCGAAAGCGCACTGTCCTTCCTCGGCATCGGCATCCAGCCACCGGAGATCACCTGGGGGCTGATGATCTCGCAAGGCCGGCAATACCTCACCAATGCCTGGTGGCTGTCCTTCTGGCCGGGCCTTGCCATCATCCTCACCACCATGTCGCTGAACCTGCTGTCGAACTGGCTGCGCATCGCGCTCGATCCGGTGCAGCGCTGGCGCCTTGAAATGAAGGGCCGCACGAATGGCTGAGCATCTTCTCGAAGTCCGCAACCTGTCGGTCGAATTCCACACGGCGGTCGGCGTGGTGAAGGCGGTGCGCAACATCTCCTACCATCTCGACCGCGGCGAGACGCTGGCGATCCTCGGCGAGAGCGGGTCGGGCAAGTCGGTCTCCTCCTCGGCGATCATGAACCTAATCGACATGCCGCCGGGCCGCATCAGCTCGGGCGAAATCCTGCTTGACGGCGTGGACCTGCTGAAAATGCCTGCACAGCAGCGACGTGAGGTGAACGGCCGCCGCATCGCCATGATTTTTCAGGATCCGCTGAGCCATCTCAATCCGGTCTATACGGTTGGCTGGCAAATCCGCGAGGCACTGACGACACATGGAACCGCATCGGCGCAGGCGAAGGCGGAGGCGCTGCGCCTCCTGACGCGCGTCGGCATTCCGAACCCCGAGCAATCACTTGACAAGTACCCGCACGAGTTTTCGGGCGGCCAGCGTCAGCGTGTCATGATCGCCATGGCGCTTGCGCTGCGTCCCGACCTCCTCATCGCCGATGAACCGACGACGGCGCTCGACGTGACTGTCCAGGCCGAGGTGCTCGCCCTGCTGGAGGAATTGCAGCAGGAGACCGGCATGGCCGTGCTCATCATCACGCATGACCTTGGCGTTGTCGCTGAGATCGCGGACCGCGTCGTGGTGATGGAGAAGGGCGTTCTGGTCGAGACCGGCACTGTCCGCGAGGTCTATAAGAACCCGCAGCATCCCTATACCAGGAAGCTCATCGCCGCAGCACCCGGCAAAGGCGAGATGCACGCGCCCGCCGCCCGCGCTGAACCGGTGCTTTCGGTGCGCGACGTGCGCAAGCGTTATGGTTCCTTCGAAGCGCTGAAGGGCGTGTCCTTCGATCTCATGGCTGGCGAGACCATGGCCGTCGTTGGCGAGAGCGGTTCCGGCAAGTCGACGCTTGCCCGCATCCTCCTGCGTCTCGATGAACCCGATGCCGGCAGCGCCTTGTGGAAAGGCCGCGATCTTTTCACCATGTCCCCGTCCGACCTCTACAAGCTGCGCCGTGACTTGCAGATGGTGTTCCAGGATCCAACGCAATCGCTCAATCCGCGCATGACCGTCTACCAGCTCATCTCCGAGGCCTGGGTCATCCATCCCGACATTCTTCCCAGGGCAAAATGGCGCGATCGCGTGGCTGAGCTTCTGGTGCAGGTTGGCCTCGGCCCGGAACATATGGGGCGTTATCCCCACCAGTTCTCCGGTGGCCAGCGGCAGCGCATTGCGATTGCCCGGGCGCTCGCACTCGAACCACAACTCATCATCTGCGATGAGGCGGTCTCGGCCCTCGATGTCTCGGTGCAGGCGCAGGTCATCGCGCTGCTCGACAAGCTGCGCCGTGAGATGGGCATCGCCTTCATCTTCATCGCCCATGACCTGCCGGTGGTGCGCGATTTTGCCGACCACGTCATGGTCATGCAGAAGGGCGATATCGTCGAACTCGGCACGGTGCGCGAGGTGTTCGACACGCCGCGGGAAAACTACACCCGCGCCCTTCTCGCCGCAGGGCTCAACCCCGATCCCGATATCCAGGCCGCTCACCGCGCCGCTCGCCTTCAGAGCGCCTCGTAAGGCGCTGTCCCACGAAAAGGAACATCACCCATGACCAAGCAAGCCTTCGTGGCCCTCGTCACCTGCTTCAACGAGGACGAAACCATCAATTACCAGGCGACGCGAGCGCAGGTCCGCCGACAGGTCGAGGTCGGCAACAACATCATGTGTGCGGGCACCAACGGCGACTTCACGGCGCTGACCTTTGAAGAGAAAGTGCGCTTGACGGAAGAGGTGGTCGACGAGGTCGGCGGTCGCGTCAAGGTGATCGTCAATGCCGGCATGCCGGCGACTTTCGAGACGATAAAGCTGGCCCGCGAGTTCGACCGCATCGGCGTCGATGGTATCGCCGTCATCACGCCCTTTTTCATCGCCTGCACGCAGGACGGCCTCATCCGTCATTTCTCGACCGTGGCGGACGCGGTGACGACGCCGGTCTACCTCTACGACATTCCGGCCCGCACGCAGAACCACATCGAAGCGGAAACCGCCCGCACACTTTCCGGCCACGGCAACATCGCCGGCATCAAGGATTCGGGCGGGGCGAAGGAGACGCTGGAGGCCTATCTTCAGGTGGCGAAGGAGGTCGAGGGTTTCGCGGTCTATTCCGGCCCCGACCATCTGGTGCTTTGGGCCTTGCAAAACGGCGCCGCCGGCTGCATTTCCGGCCTTGGCAATGCCATGCCGCATGTCCTTGCCGGCATCCTGAAGGCCGTCAATGGAGGTGATGCCGCCGAGGCGGAAAAGCAGCAGGCGATCTTCGCCGCCTTCCGCACGGACCTCTACGCGCTCGGTTTTGCACCCGCCATGGTCAAGCGCGCCCTCTACCTGCAGGACACCTCCGTCGGCGCCAGCCGCCAGCCGGCTTTGCTGCCGAATGCCGAGCAGGACGCCCGCATTGCGGATATCCTGCGCCAATACGGGCTGCTTTGAACACTCTTCGGCGAGGCCGCACAGGAGCGCTGCAGCTCCTGTGCGGCAGCCTGAAACGACCCGGGCTACAAGAAATAGCGATGTATTTTTCGAGTCGGCAAATTTACTCAAAATTGAGTTTAATCAACCATCTCTGATGCCACTCAAGTTGTATCAAGGTGATGATATGCCCGAAATCGATATTAAACGTCCTTTGTGGATTACGATAACAGCCTGCGGCTTTGCGGCAGTGCTATTTTCCAGCGTTGCGATCGGAGGGACGGCCTGGTACCGGCAGTCGATTGCGACCGATGATGCCTTGCAGCGGGAAGTCGCGAGCGACCTGGCGCTGATCGAGACCGACATGGCAGCCCAGCGCAAAGCTGCTTCCGCTCTTGCGCTGACGCTCGCCGCCGAGCCCGAGGTCGCCGGCCTGATCACCAGCAATGCCCGCGACGAGATCATTGCCCGGCATGCGGCCGCCTGGCCCGTCGTTGTCAGCGAAGGCGGTCTGCAGCTGATGACCTTCATCAACGCGAAGGGCGAGGCCGTCGCACGCATCCATACGCCGGATAAGTTCGGCGACGACATGAAGGGCCGCCGCAAGACCGTTGTCGAGGCCCTGTCGAGCGGCAAGCTCGTGGCGGG
The DNA here is from genome assembly GCF_058808115.1 of Shinella sp. GW821-FHT11G07. NCBI lineage: Bacteria > Pseudomonadati > Pseudomonadota > Alphaproteobacteria > Hyphomicrobiales > Rhizobiaceae > Shinella > Shinella sp. GW821-FHT11G07. The sequence continues at coordinate 55,605 of NZ_JBXARJ010000023.1, read as the reverse complement.
CATCGAGCCGGGCCGCACCGCAGTCAGCATGTTCGCTTCCGCGCCCGTCGTCAGCGGCGGCGAGACCGTCGGCGTCGTTGACGTCGGGACCAGCTTGACGAACGCCTACTTCGAACCGCTCGCCGCGCGCATCGGCGGCGAGGTTGCGGTCCATATCCTTGTCGACGGCAAGCTGGCAAAGCAGGCATCGACGACCGAGGCTTCATTGCTTTCCGAAGACGACCTGACGGCGGCCTTCGCCGGAGAGGCAGTTCAGAAGCGCGTGAGCGCCGGTGACACGACGTTCGTCGTCAAGGCCGTGCCGTTCAACAACTATTCCGGCACCAAGATCGGCATCATGGAGATTGCGTCCGACGTCAGCGCTGTCGTCAACGACGGCAAAACAGCCGTGTGGATGACGGTCGCCGGCACGGTCGTGGTTTCGCTGCTGTCGCTTCTCGGCTTCTTCCTCTTCGCCCGCGCGCTGGCCGGTACGCTCGGTCGCCTCACCGGCACCATGACGCGGCTGGCCGGCGGGGATCTCACGGCAACCGTCGAAGGTGACGCGCGTCCCGACGAGGTCGGCGCGATGGCGCGCGCGGTCAAGGTCTTCAAGGATAACGGCCTCAAGGCACGCCAACTCGAACAGCAGGCGGAAGCCCTGCGCGATCAGTCCGAAGAGCATCGGCGCATCACGGCCGAACAGGAGCGCATACGCGCGGAAGCGATGGAACTGGCGACCAGCGGGCTTGCCGGCGGTCTGCAACAGCTCGCTTCCGGCAATCTCGCCGTTCAGCTGAACCAGTCGTTCTCCGAGGAGTTCGAGAGCCTGCGCGACGACTTCAACCGCGCCGTGCGGCAGTTGCGCGATACGATGTCGGCCGTGGCTGATGCGACGGGCTCCATCGACAGCGGCTCTCGCGAAATCAGCCAGAGCGCCGACGACCTTTCCAAGCGTACCGAGCAGCAGGCCGCGTCGCTGGAAGAAACCGCCGCCGCCCTCGACCAGATCACGACCAATGTCGCGAACTCTTCCAAGCGCGTCGAGGAGGCCCGTACGGTCGCCATTCAGGCGAACCAGAGTGCCAGCCAGTCGGGCGAGGTGGTTGCGAAGGCTGTCGATGCGATGGGCAAGATCGAGCAATCTTCGAACCAGATCTCGAACATCATCGGCGTCATCGACGACATCGCCTTCCAGACCAACCTGCTTGCGCTCAATGCGGGCGTCGAAGCGGCGCGTGCCGGTGAAGCCGGCAAGGGGTTCGCCGTCGTCGCACAGGAAGTCCGCGAGCTTGCGCAGCGTTCCGCAATGGCCGCGAAGGAAATCAAGGGCCTGATCAACAATTCGTCCGTCGAGGTCGAAAGCGGCGTTCATCTCGTCAGCCAGACGGGTGCGGCCCTCAAGACGATCGAAGGCTATATCGTCACCATCAACCAGCACATGGATGCGATCACGACCTCATCCCGCGAGCAGTCGATCGGGTTGACCGAGGTAAACACGGCCGTCAACCAGATGGACCAGGTGACACAGCAGAATGCGGCAATGGTGGAAGAAGCCAATGCTGCCGGTGCTACGCTCGCGAACGAGGCGGCCCGGCTGCGCGATGTGGTTGCGCGGTTCCAGCTGGGAAGCGGCACATCTGCGGGCTCCCCGGCACGCCGTGCGGCACCCGCTTTGGCGGCCGCTCATGCAGCCCCTTCGAACTCGCCCGCCCGCAACATGGTCAATCGCATTGCCAACGCCTTCACCGCCCGGGGTTCGGCGGCAGTCGCGGTCGACAAGGATTCCTGGGAAGAATTCTAAAGCCATCACTGGCGCCGCTCCGAGACGAGACGGCCAGGAGCGGATAGACTACATCACTGCTGATACGACACGCGTCGAACCCGAGAGGTTCGGCGCGTGTCGTGCTGTGCGGCTTTGCCGTAAGCCTCTTGCCTCGCGATGATGAACCTTGAGTTGGCCGACGCCCTCGGACCCTTGATGCTTAAAGCCGCGCCAACCGCGCCCGGCGATAGGCATCCGGAATGGACAGGGCCCAGATGAAAAGGCCACCGGCGTGCCGGCCGATGAATGATTGATCCGGCGTCGTCGTCATGAAGGTGAGGATCGAGAAGAGCATGACGAAGAGGGCGAAGGTGAGCCCGCGCCGCGGCTCTCCTATCGCCACATGACCCGCGCCCGGTAAAGCGACGGCAAGGGCGAGAACGAGATAGGGATTGGGTTCTTTTCCCATTGCACAGTCCTTAGGTGATGCTAACCGCTGCGCGTTGCGCAGCACTGCCCGCGAGCGAGCGGAGCTCCATGGCGAGATCGAGCGCCTGGCGTATCGTGCTCTGGGGCACGGTATCGACGGCGAAGCGCGCCTGCCGCAGCAGGAGATGAGCCGATCGCTCGCCTTCCGCGGCCTGCACCACCACGCGGATCATGCGCGGCGTGACGACAGCCTCCTTTAGTCGTGGGTCCGCGACCAGGCCGGCAAGGCTATGCCGCAAGGGTTGCCACTGCTCATCCCTGGCGTTCGCGCTGCCGCGCATGAGCATGGGAACCTGCGACATCGGCGGCGTCAGCCATTCGTTCAGGCCATGCACTGCCGAATAGTACTCCGACCCGGTCGGCCGCGCGAGCACGCCGATTGCCGGCCAGAGGTGAGGAACGCCGTCTTGCAGCGTGACCCTCAGCCAAAGCTGCGGCAGCCGGCGTGTCACCATCGTATCGGTGACGACATCGAGCGTCACCTGGGTGCCATCCTCCAGAACCCCGCTCACGACAGGATGGTGATCGGCGGAAAGCCCGAAACGAGGGGCCTTCAGGACCGCCCCCGCCTCTTCCAGCAGCCGATGCCGCTGCGTCATCGTCTTGCGATGCTCCCTGGTCGCGAGCACCGCGAGAAGGGCGCATGCGGCCAATGAGAGGATCAGGAACAGGGCCTGGGAAAGAATCATGTGACCATACAGCAGGAAGTGTCAGGCGTTGGCGGTCGCAAGGCCGCCAACTGTTTCTTCAGTAGCCCTCGGGCCTCGGCCACGGCATGGTAAACTGGTCGCCGCGCCGCACATAGCGGTAGCGACGGAAGTGGAACCACAGCGAAGCCACGATGTAGAAGCCCGTCATGGCGATGAGCTGCGTGCCGTACCCCAGGAACACCGCGAAGTAGGCCGTGCCGCAAAGCAGCAGCAACACGATGGTCGGCAGGGGATGGAACGGGTGGACATATCCGCGTTTGATGCTCCCCAGTGGCCATTTGTTACGGAACATCACCATGTTGAAGGTCATGAACGTATAGCCGAGCAGGCCGGACAGGATCGAGAAGGTCACGACCTGGTCGAGCGGTGCGCCCAGCGCGAAGATCAGCGCGATCGGTACGAGAAAGACGATCGAGCGATAGGGTGTGCGGTAGACGGGATGTACTGCACCGAACCAGATCGGCAGGTAGCGGTCGCGGCCCATGGAGAACCACGCGCGGGACGCATCGTTGATGCAACCGTTGGCCGAGGCGAGGGTCGAGAACATCGTACCGACGAAGAGCAGCACCATGAGGCCGCTGTTTCCTGTCACCCGGGCGGCATCGAACAGTGGCGTGCCGGCCTGGCCAAGGTATTCCCAGGGGATGAGGCCGGAGCATACATACCAGGTCATCGTTGCGGCAATCAACAGCGTCATGATGCCCGCCATCGTGCCGTAGGGCAGCGAACGGGCGGGTGAGCGCACTTCCTCTGCCGCCTGGCAGGTGCCTTCGATCCCGAGATAGAACCACAGGCCGAAATGCAGCGCGGCGATGATGCCGACCCAGCCATAGGGCATCGGATCGGTCGTCACGGCGGAAAAGTCGAGCGGTACGGCGGAGCCGCCCAATTGCACGACTAGAAACAGTGTGACAATGGCGAGAAATGCGATCGCCGTGATGACCAGGTTGAACGTCAGCGTCGCAAGGACGCCGCGATAGTTCAGCCAGGCAAGGAACATGATCGCCAGCACAATGAAGGGTTGCTGATTGAGGCCGCTGTGCCCCTGCAACCCGGCGACGGTATCCAGCAGGAAGCCGATCGTGATCGCGTTACCGGCTTCGAGCATCGTGTAGGCCATGACCAGAAAGAGACCCACATTGAAGGCCATGAGCGGGCCGACGATGTGTTTTGCCTGGGCATATTGTCCGCCGGCGGCCGCAACCGTCGAGGTCACCTCGGAATCGATCATGGCGACGCACGTGTAGAGCAGGCCGGCGACCCAGCAGGCGACCAGGCCAGCGATCATGCCGCCTTTGCCCACCGAGAAGTTCCAGCCCATATATTCGCCGACGAGAACGATGCCCACGCCAAGCGCCCAGATGTGGGCGGGGCCGAGGACGCGCAAAAGCTGCAGTCTTGCCGGTTGGCCGGCATTCGCATTGGTGTTCGACATTGCCGCAGCCCCCTCAGATCACGTGTCGCTCGGCCTCGGCCTCTATCTCGCCTTCGCGCGATGAGGTCAGCAGGTCGTTGTCATAGGTGGTGTCGATGCGCGCCATGTCGGTGAGCATCAGGATGGCGAAAAGCGCCGAGAGCGCCCACGCGGCGTATTCCAGGATGTTCCAGGTATCCATGTCGTCGCCTATTTCTTTTTGGGGCCGAAGCGCTCTTCGATCACGTCGCGGTACTCCTTGTCGGAGAGCCTCACCACGAGGATGAAGTAGCCGATGACGAGGACGGCCATGATGATGAGGGCCGACCAGCTGAAGGAATAATCGAAGCGGGCGGTGATCATGTCGTTGACGGCGGCAGGATCGGTATAGCCGAGTGCCGCCCACTGGGCCTGTTCGTTGGCGTTCTGGCCGAGCGCTTCCCAGGTCGGGTTCTCGATCGGCGCCGGCGTCTTGGCCGCCCCGGCGAGGCCGAGATAGAGCGGGATGTACAGCGCCCCCACGGTCAGCGCCAGAAGCGTCAACACGTCGAAGATCTGTCCGCCGAGGCTTTGTTTCGGGGGCTTATACGCCATGATGCTCCCCTCCGCGCCGGCGGGCCCGCATCTCGTCGAGATGCTTGAGATCAAGGCCGTAAATGAACTCTTTGTCTTCGACGTAGTGCCGCAGCATGGCAACGATCGCCGCCGTGTTGAAGAGCAACACCAGCGCGCAGAAGACCGCAAGAATGATGCGAATGGCCGGCACGGAAATAAACGGCCAAACGATGAAAAATGCAAAAAGCATCGTGCACCACAGCACGACGACGAATACAATGAGGCTTGCCCGGTCGCGCGCGTGCATCTGGTCGATGCGCCGCGCGAAGTGCACGTCAGCACCTCCGCTATGCGATACCATTCGTTCTCCTCCCGAAGCGAATTTTGCCTTTTAGGCAATTTAATTTCGCTGGAGGAATATGAACCCGTGACCTCAGAAGTCAAGCGACGCCTGTGTGATTTTGTCGCATCTTGGAACGAATCCACCGCCGCCGCCGCGCGCGATCGTGCGGCTGAAAATGGTGAGACGATTTGTGCTGGTTACCGGCGTTCAGGACGTGCGGTCTGTCGGAGCGCCAATCAATTGGCGGTGGTGATCGCCGACCGTTCCGGCGATCACCACAGGCAAATCGGTATCAGGCGGCTTTTCGAGCGCGATAACCCGCGCCTGTTCCCGAACCTAGCTCGAACTGGCTCAGCAGCCGGTTCAGCGCATTGACTTCCATAGCGAGACTATGGCTTGCGGCAGTCGTTTCCTCGACCATTGCCGCGTTCTTCTGGGTGTCCTGGTCCATCTGGTTCACGGCCGTATTGATCTGCTGGAGGCCCGATGCCTGCTCCTGCGCGGATTCCACGATCGCGGCGACGTGCAGGTTGATTTCCTGCACCTCGGTGACGATGGCATCCAGAGCCGTGCCGGTATTGCCAACCAGCTGAACACCTTCCCCGACATGGAGATTTGACGCCGAAATAAGCGCCTTGATCTCCTTGGCGGCGTTTGCCGAGCGCTGGGCAAGCTCGCGAACTTCCTGCGCCACGACCGCAAAGCCCTTGCCGGCTTCACCGGCCCGGGCTGCTTCCACGCCCGCATTCAACGCCAGCAGGTTGGTCTGGAAAGCGATCTCGTCGATGACGCTGATAATGTTGGAAATTTCGTTCGAGGATTTTTCGATGCGTTCCATGGCGCCCACGGCCTGGCGAACCACCTCTCCCGAGCGCTCCGCCCCGACGCGGGTGCGGGCGACCAGCTGGCCCGCCTCATGGGCACGCTTTGCTGCGTCTCGCACCGTCGTGGTTATCTGTTCCAGAGCCGCTGCGGTTTCTTCAACGGCGGCGGCTTGCTGCTCGGTGCGCTTCGCCAGGTCGTCGGCCGCGGACTTGATTTCGTTGGCGCCGGCATCGATGCCCCGTGCATTCTCCGATACATGGACCAACGCGTCCTGCAGCTTCGCGGCGGAGTTGTTGAAGTCGTTTCGAACGGAATCGAGCTGTGCCACGAACGGCTGCGTGATGCGGAAGGAAACATCTCCCTCCGAAAGCTTCGCCAATGCGCCCGCCAGGCTGTCGATCGCAAACTTCACGTCAGCCGCTTCCTTTGCCGCTTTCCGCTGTTGCGTGGCGCGTTCTTCTTCACTGAGATTGCGGTTGGATTCTGCCTCGCGTTCGAGCCGGGCCTTTTCCCTGTTGTTCTCCAGCAGCACTTCGAGCGAGCGGGCAAGATCGCCGATCTCGTCCTTGATCCCGCTGTCCTTCAGGCTGAGCTGAAGGTTTCCTTGTGCGATCTGCGCCGTCTCGCCGATGATGTTGGAGATGCGGCCTATGAAACGACGCGCGATAAGCCAGCCGGCGAGCGCAAGCAGCACCGTTGCGGTCACGATGATGGCCAGCGCGTCACGCATCATGGCGTCGAGCTGCGCAAGCACCGTGCTTTTCGGCACGGAGACGATGGCATACCACTTCATGTCAGCCGTCAGCGAGACGGGCGTGGCCACCGCGAAATGAACCGTCCCATCCGACGCCGTCACTTCCCGCTCAACACCGGGATTTGCAATGAGTGCATCCCAACCTGCCGTTTGCGCGCCGCCATCGACCAGGCTCTTGCCGATCAATGCCGGATCGGGATGGCCGACGATCTTGCCGGCACTGGTAACGAGGCTGAGGAAGCCCGTGCCCATGGGACGGACGGCCGCGAGCGCCTTGCTTGTGTCCTCAAGGGAAAGATCGAGGCCGGCAACGCCGAGCGTCTTGCCATCGACGACGATCGGTTTGGCGACCGAGGTGATCAGGACGTCCTTGCCGTCGATCGCATAGGGATACGGCTCGATGACGACTGTCTTCTGCGTTGTGAACGGAAGCTGATAGTAGTCGCCGGGACCTGCCGTCGCATAGTCGGTGAGGGCCGTGTTGGTGATCTGGCCCTTGCCGCCGCGAACCCAGTAGGGAACGTAGCGTCCCGTCGCATCGTATCCTGCCTTTCCGGCAAAGTCGGCATCCTTGCCGTCGAAGGCGTCCGGCTCCCAGCCGGTCCAAAGTGCCAGAATGTTCGGGTTGCTTTCGAGCATGTCGCGCAGGATATCGTCGGCCTTGCCGCGGTTGGCGTCGCCGCCTTCCTTTATGGTTTCCAGAACCGAGGCCAGGTTGTTTATGATATGCACCGTGCCGCCGATTTCCTTCTCGGAAACCAGGGCTTCGGACTTTGCGATCTGCAGCATGCGCTCCAGGCTGGTGCTTCGGACGTCCTCATAGGATCGATAAAAAAGCACGGCCGAGGCGGCAATCGTCGCGATCACGCCGCATGCGGCAACAGACAGAATATTCCGGCCAGTGGCCGATCGGAAAAGCATTTTCAATCCCCCAAATGCTCGTCCTCGATTGTTTCGCTCTTGGACGAGACTCCCCCCATGACGCTGGCAACAGCCCATTTGGCGAAGCTTAGGGTTTTATGCTTAACGAATTGCACTCGGTTGCAGACACCATTCGCCCGCGCGGCGGAGCGTTCGACATGCCGTCCTGCGGTGTCGCCTCCGCCGGCATTCATGCCTGATAGGGGCTCGCCATTCGCAGCCAACGGACGTCCAGATCGCCGGCGAGCAGCGTGTGGCGCGACTGAAGAAAACTCTGCACATAGGGTTGCGAGAGGTGAGCCTCGAGGTGAGCGACGCTCGCCCAAACCTCGTAGAAGACAAAGACATCAGGATCATCCCGGTCGCGATGCACATGGTACTGTAGCGCACCGTCTTCTTTGCGCGTCGGTCCGACAAGCGCGAGGAGGGCGGCCTGCAGCGCTTCGGCTTTTCCGGGCTTGGCGCGTGCCTGGCCGACCAGCGCATAGGGGCTCGATTCGTCTCGTTCTGGCGCCGGGAGGTTCAAGGCAGGGCTCGACATAGGGTCTCCTTATGGTACGGTTCTGTTCGTACCTATCATTGCAATAGGTATGATGCAATCCGTACCTTTGGAATGAAGATCATGGATAAGGAAGGCCATCCGGACGAGGACGAAATCACGCTCGGCGCTGTCTTGTCAGCACTGGCCGATCCTCTGCGGCGACGCGTCGTCATGGAACTGGCGCAGGCACCTACAGGCACGGATCGTACCTGTGTGTCATTCGGGCTTCCGGTCAGCAAGGCGACGCTGACGCATCATTTCCGTGTTCTTCGGGAGGCCGGGCTGATCCGTCAGGTCGATCGCGGCAACAGCCGGGCGGCGACCCTCCGGCGTGATGAGATCGACAGACGCTTGCCCGGCCTGCTCGACCTGGTTCAGGCGGAAGGGGACGGCGAGCCGGCCGCTTGACCATGATCGGCATGGCCGAGCTGCTATCAGCGTAACGCTGGGTTCCACTGCAAGCCCGCGTGTGAACCAGCCGTTCGATCGCGGCACACTGGAGCGTTCTTTTCCACAAAGCGTCCGCGAAAGAGTGCCTGATTTCTTTAATTGACAAAATTTATAGAGAATTATCAAGCCAGATTGGAGGATACCGATGTCCACATTCAGGCTGTTTCGCCTTGCAGGCAGTTTCAACCGCCTATCCGCGGCCGGTCATGTCTCGTCGATGAGCGAGGCGCGATATGCGGTGGCGCCAGAACGTTGCGATTTGAATGACGTCAGTCCTTCGCGTGGCAAGGCGCTGCGGCGCAGAAATGTGCGCCAACAGGCCTTGCATGCCGATCAAGTTTCCGTTGCGAGAAGAAGGACTGCCTGATGGATATCCGCAAGATCAATGATGACTACTCGGTATCGCCCCAGATCGAAGCCGAGGATGTCGATATCGTCAGCCTGCTGGGTTTCCGGTCGATCGTCTGTCATCGCCCGGACCATGAGCAGGCCGACCAGCCTGAATTCTCCACGATCGCCGCGCGTGCTGCCCAACTCGGCATGGAGGTGCGGCATATACCCGTCGTTCCAGCAGGGCTGACGAGCGACGCGGTCGACAGCATGGCTCAGGCGCTGCGTGACCTGCCGGGGCCTGTTCTCGGCTATTGCCGCTCAGGCGCGCGCTCGACGAAGATTTACGAACAGGCGCTTCAGCCACTTTGATCCACCGCAAATCGTTGGAGCCGCCCATGCCCGGACAGGAAAGCAATGTGGTCTTCCTCCCCGTCGAGGACGTCGCCCGCCGTGAAGTCACGGCACTTTGGGAAACCCTGCGGCTGGAGGCCGGTGCGGCAGTCCACCGCGACCAGGCGCTGGCCCGGGCCATGGGGTCCGCCGTGCTGATGCATGCGAGTTTCGGCCATGCGCTCTCGCACCGCTTGGCGGTCAAGCTTGCCGACCACGACGTCGATCGCGACGAGTTGCTAGCGCTGATCTACGGCGCCTATATCGATCGGCCGAGCCTACTCGGTGCTGCGACAGCCGATCTCCAGGCGGTGAAAGACCGCGATCCGAGCAACAGCGAAGTCTTGATCCCCTTCCTGTATTTCAAGGGTTTTTCCGCGCTGCAGGGCCACCGCGTTGCCCACTGGCTCTGGACGACGGGCCGCCGCCATCTCGCCCGCCACATCCAGAGCCGGATTTCGGAGGTCCTTGCCATCGATATCCATCCGGCCGCCGAGATGGGGCGCGGCATCATGCTGGACCATGGCAGTGGCCTTGTCATCGGCGAGACGGCAGTCGTGGAGGACGATGTTTCCATCCTGCAGAATGTTACGCTCGGCGGTACCGGCAAGGACACCGGTGACCGGCATCCGAAGGTCCGCCGCGGCGTGCTGATCGGCGCGGGTGCGAAAATCCTCGGCAATATCGAGATCGGCATCGGCGCCAAAGTTGGTGCGGGCAGCGTCGTGGTCGCGCCGGTCGCACCTTATACGTCGGTCGTCGGCGTGCCGGCGAGACCGATCGGCAAACCGCACACCGCGCTGCCGGGTATCACCATGGACCAGACGCTCAGCGAACCGGAATACATGATATGACGAGGGCGAGGCCGCTGAATTTAGAGGCCTTTTTCCGTTCCTGAAATCTCCCGATTGCGCCGCCCGTCAGGCCTTCGCCACGACGAGGTCTATCTCCACAAGCGCGTCGCGTCCGAGTGCCGCGACGCCGACGGTCGTGCGGGCCGGCAGATTGTAATCCTCGCTGAAATGCTGGTGGTAGATTGCGTTGAGGCCGGCATAGTCGCGGGCGAAGTTCGTGAGATAGATACGCGCGAAGACGGTGTCTTCCATACGATATCCGGCGGCATCGAGGATATGGCGGAGATTGCGGAAGACGCGTTCGGTCTGGGCCCCGATCGAGGCGGGGAGGGGCGCCTGCGGATCCTCTGGGTCTATCGGCAACTGGCCTGTCACGTGGAGCAGGCCTCCCGCTTCCACGGCGTGCGCATAGCGGGCGGTTTTTGGCGGCGGGGGGGCGTCGGCGACGAAGTGGCGGTGCAGTGTCGGCATGGGGGCAAAAATCCAGTTCGAAGATCGGGCGCCGGCACGGCGGCCGGCACCCGATCCGCTGTCAGCTCCAGGGATGGCGCGGCGGGTTGATGCCGTTGAGATAGAAGTTTCCGACGTGGAAGAACTTCCAGCGCACGGGATCGTGCAGCGTATGCGCCCGCGCATTGCGCCAGTGGCGGTCGAGATTGTGTTTTGCGAGCGTTGAGCGCGTGCCCGCCAGTTCGAACAGTTTGTTCGTGGCAAGGATTGCGATTTCCGTCGTCAATACCTTGGCCTCGGCGGTCTTGACGGTCGCGTCGGTGATCGTCTCCTCCGTCGAATTCTCAAGACCGGCGTCGATGGCCTCGCCGGCGATGCCAAGCAGGGCTTCGGCCGCATGCAGCCTGATCTTCAGGTCGCCGATGGCGGCGATGGTGAAGGGGTCCTCGCCCGCGGTCTCCTTGCCGCTGTCGATCCATGGCCGACTCTGCGTCTTGATGAAGGCGATCGCGTCTTCGATCGCCCCGCGCGCGATACCCGCGTCGATGGCGGCCTGGATGATCTGCGAGACGGGGCCGGCGATGGTCGGCCGGTCGAACGCCGCGACGGGCAGCAGGCGGCTCTTCGGCACGCGCACGTTGTCGATCCTCACCGAGCCCGAGGCGGTGGTGCGCTGGCCGAAGCTCGACCAGTTGTTCGTCACCGTGATGCCGGGCGTGTCCCGCTCGGCGAAGACAAGATAACCCTGTTCTTGCGCATCGACCGCGACGATCGGGATGAAATGGGAGAGCAGGGCGCCAGTCGTATAGAACTTTTCGCCGTTCACCACAGCCTCGTCGCCGTCAATGGTGACGCGCGTCTCGAAGGCGGCGACGGTCTTGCTGTTCAGCTCTGAAAAGGCATTGCCGAAGCGCAGGCCGGAGAGAACCCAGCCGAAGAACTCCTTCTTCTGCTCCTCCGTGCCGTCGAGATCGATATGGCCGTTGATGGCGAGGTGGTTCTGCGTGATCTGGGCGATCGACGGATCGGCGGCGGCGAGAATGGCGATTACGCGCGCCAGCGTTTTGTAGGACACGCCGGGGCCGCCATAGGCCTTCGGAATGTTGATGCCCCACAGGCCGCTCTGCGAATAGGCGTCGATCTCGGCGATCGGAAGCAGGCCCTCCCTGTCGCGAAGGGCAGCGCCCGGCGCGAAATCGGCGGCGAGACGCTTAGCGACGGCGATCGCCTCGTCATCGCTCTTGATAATATGGGCGGGCACCTGCGGCCGCGGCCGCGGCGGAACCGTATCATCCGAATTCACGCGCGGATGCTGCGTGTAATCGATAGGCTGTTTTTCGATAATCCCCATGGCGATGCTCTCCTGTCTGGTCAGGCGAGAGTGGCAATTTAAATATAAAATCCATAGATATTATATATTATAAGAAGGCGGACTTGTGGAAAATTCTTCGAAGGATCGTCTCCCGCCAGCGGGGTTCGATGCCTTTCATGCCTCTTGCGCCTGTGAGAGCGGCTTGGGCTGGCCGACGGCAGGCCTGCCGGCACTTCAACCTCGGTTTACCTATTGCCGGTAAAAGGGACCTTCGCCTCCCATGGCGTTGCACGTCCCAACCTCCGGTGACTCATGTCCGAGACCTTCGATTCCGATATCTTCAACCTCGCCCCCACAGCCATGTGGATCGAGGATTTCAGCGAGGTCAAGGCGCTCTTCGACACGTGGCGCGCCCAGGGCGTGATGGATATCCGGACGTTTCTCAACGAGGACAGGGACCGTGTTGCGCAATGCTCGCAGCATATCAAGGTGCTTGCCGTCAACAGGAAGGTGCTGGAACTCTTCGAGGCCGATGATATCGACCATTTGCGCGCCAACCTGTCGACCATCTTTCGCGGCGACATGCTCGAAACGCATGTGATCGAGCTGGCGAAGCTGTTTGATGGCGAGCTGGGTTTCGAGAGCACCACGTCGAACTATACGATTTCCGGCCGCCGCCTCGATATCCAGCTTCGGGGAACCGTCATGCCGGGCTACGAGACGTCGCTCGGCAAACTGCTGTTGACGACCGAAGATATTACCGCACGCGAGGATGCGCGACGGGCAGAGGCCGTGCAGAGGCGTCATGCGGAAGGCATTTTCGAGCACTCGCCGGTCTCGTTGTGGATCGAGGATTTCAGCCGGATCAGGCTGCTGCTCGAAGACATCCGCGCGCGCGGCATCACCGATTTCCGCACGTTCATGGACGTGCATCCTGAATTCGTGCGCCAATGCATGAGTGAAATTCGCGTCATCGACGTCAACCGCGCGACGCTCGACCTGTTTTGCGCGACCGAGCGAAACCAGTTGCTGCATCGACTAAGCGATGTTTTCCGCGACGACATGGAAAAGCCGTTCCGCGAACAGCTCATCGAATTGTGGAATGGAAACCTCTTTCATCATCGCGAGGTTGTGAACTATGCGCTTGACGGCACCGTGCGCCACATCCTGCTGCATTTCTCCGTCTTCCCGGGACATGAGCTCGATTGGTCCCGTGTACAGGTCGCCCTTACCGACATCACCGCGCGCAAGAAGGCGGAGGCCTACCTCGAATATCTCGGCAAGCACGATGTGCTGACCAAGCTCTACAACCGGGCCTTCTATGCGGAAGAGATCAATCGGCTGGAACGAAAGTCGCTGCGTCCCGTTTCGACGATCATCTTCGACCTCAACGGCCTGAAGGAAGCCAACGACCAGCTCGGGCACGATGCGGGTGACGCCTTGCTGCGCCGCTTCGGGGAAATTCTGAACGGCGCCGTCGCACAGCCCAACCACGCCTGCCGGATCGGTGGCGACGAGTTCGCCGTTCTCATGCCCGGCGCGGATGCGAAAGCGGCGGTGACCATGGCCGAAACCATCAGCGAGCTGCTCAAGATCAACAACCAGTTCTATTCGAGCGCGCCGCTACGCATGTCGTTTGGAGCCGCCACCAGCGAGGGCGGCGAAACGATCGAGAGTGTAGTAAGGCGCGCGGATGTTCAGATGTACGAGCATAAGCGGGCCTATTACGAGGCGAATGGTGTCAGCGGCGTTGCCAAGGCTCGATCAGTGCGACGCGCCACCTGATCATCGGACATCACGTCGGGAGCGGCTATAGGTGTCTTGAATTGAGGCGATCGAGTCGATATCGAACGTACTCGAACGTATCCGCAAAATTTCCGAAAGTTTGACCGGTATGACCCCAGAATTTCTCGTCACGCATTCCGGGGGCTTCCACGCGGATGAACTTCTGTCGAGTGTCGTCCTGACGCGTCTTTTTCCCGACGCGCGCCTGATCCGCAGCCGGGCGCCCGAATGGATCACGCCTGGCACCGACCGGATCATCTACGATGTTGGTGGGGCCTATGATCCGGATGCCGGGATTTTCGATCACCATCAACGCGGGGCGCCGCTGCGCGATGACGGCCAGCCGTTCAGTTCGTTCGGCCTGATCTGGCGCCAGTTCGGGCGGGACTATCTCGCTGCTTTCGGCGTTCCGGCCGAGGATATCGAAACCGTTCATGCAGGCTTCGATGCGGACTTCGTCTTGCCGGTCGATCTCATGGACAACGGCGCTTTGAGCCCATCGGCCGCCGGCGCAATGGCCAAGCTGACGCTGCCCGTCCTTCTGGAGACGCTGAAGCCCGTCTTCGACGAGACGGAGCCGGATGCGGACAACCTTGCGTTCCACGATGCGCTTTCGATTGCGCGCAGTTTTGTGGAGGCGAGCATAAGGCAGAGTGCCGCCAAGCTGCGGGCACAATCGATCGTGCGCCAGGCAATAGAGGCGACGGGAGAAGGCCATGTGCTGGAACTTCCCATGGGAATGCCCTTCCGGCCGGCGATCGTAAAGGCCGGCGCCGACCATATCCTCTTCGTCGTCCATCCGCGCGACACCGATTGGTGCCTGACAGGTGTTCGGCGGTCGAGCGAAGGGTTTGAACTGCGCGCCGATCTGCCGGCGGCCTGGGCCGGCCTTACCGGTCAGCATCTCGAAACCGCCTGCGGCGTTGCCGGCGCAACATTCTGCCACAACGGCCGCTTCATCGCCGCTGCAAAGACGCGTGAGGCCGCGCTTGAGATGGCGAGGATCGCGGTCGCGCAGGCCCTGAGTTCACAGTCGCCAGCCGCTCTCACCGCATGATCCTGCGGTGAGGCAGCCTTCCAAGCCGTATTCGCTCCATCCTGAACCGTAGGGCGAACGTGCAGCAGGCCTTTGCCAGCGGATCTCTACGCCGGCTTCCCTCTATCCAGGCGGACAGATCGCCCCGGTGTCGACCCACGCCTGGATGATCTTTCCGAACTCTTCCTGTGTGCCCGGAGCCGGCTCGCGGCCATCGCCGGGATGCCATCCCCATCCGACCAGGTCGTCCTTGGCCATATGCTCGACGATTTCGACCATGGTCTTGTCGCCATTGCGCGCTGGGTCCTTCAACTGCGTGCAGATCTGGCCAAGCGTCTTGCCCTCCCAGGCCATCTCGATCGGGGCGAGGTGCCAGGCGGGATTGCCGGGTATGCTCTTCAGGGTATCCGCCTGGCCGATGACGGGCGTGTTCTGTTCGCTGTGGCAGGTGTTGCACTGCATGCCCACGAGGCCCATGCCTCCGTCGCCCCGGAAGACCGGCGGCTGGTGCGGATGCATCGACATGCCTTGCAGCGGGCGATCCGTCGCCGGATGACAATTGACGCACCGCGGATGCTGGATGACCTTGCCGGCTTCCTCGAAGAGGGCGAGCGAGCGCGCCCGTTCATCGGAAATCGACTGGAAGGATTCTGCGGGGCGCAGCGAATTGGTGTTTTGCGCCACGACCGCCGGAGCGAGCAGGATGCCCGCGCCGACGATAAGACAGTGTGCCGCGACGCCCGAAAAGAGAAGTTTGATTTTCATCTGACGGTATCCCTCACGCGGAAATGAGACTGACGATGGGAAGCTGACGCACCGGAGCGTTTGTCAGCTTTCGCCACGCATTGGCGACCGCCGGCCCCACGGGAGGCACGCCGGGTTCGCCGACACCGGTCGGACTTTCCGCAGACCTGATAATCACCACCGCTATGTCGGGCATTTCGTTGATGCGGATCGAACGGTAGTCGTGGAAATTCGACTGCATGATCCGCCCACCCTTGCCAAGGGTGATGGCGTCGAAGAGCACGGCGCCCAGCCCGTAGCCGATGCCGCCCTCCATCTGCGCCTTGATGATGTTGGGATTGACGGCAACGCCACAATCGACCGCGCACCACACTTTGTGGACGCGTGGCGCGCCATCGGACCCGACGGACACCTCCGCCACCTGTGCGACGAACGAACCGAAGCTTTCGACGACCGCCACGCCGCGGGCTCGCCCCTCCGGCGGGGTCGATCCCCAGTCCGCCATCTCGGCCGCCTTGCGCAGAACGCCGGCATGGCGCGACTCTTTGTCGAGAAGCGCAAGCCTGCCTTCCACCGGGTCGCGGCCCACACGCGCCAGCAGCTCATCGACGAAGGTCTCGACGGCGAAGCCGGTATGGGTATGCCCGACGGAGCGCCACCAGAGCGGTGGGATCGGGAGCGTCACATTGTGGGAGGTGACCTTCAGGTTGGGAATGCGGTAGGGCAGGTTCGAGGCTCCCTCCACCGAGGTGGTATCGAGGTCTGCCTTGGCCATGATCGACTGGCCGACGATGACCTGCTCCCAGGCTGTGATCCGGCCCTCGGCATCGATCGCGCCGCGCATCTTGTGGGCATACATCGGGCGGTAGAACCCGCCCTGGATGTCGTCCTCGCGGGTCCACATGTGCTTGAGCGGCCGCTCGCCGCCGATCGCCGCATACACCATCGCGGCTTCCTGCATATAGGGTGAGCCGAACTGCGCCTTGCGGCCGAAACTGCCGCCGGCGAGCTGCGTGTTCACGCGGACCTTCGATTCGTCCAGCTTGAGGATCTCTGTCGCCACCTGCTGGTCGAAGCCCGGGAACTGTGCGCCGTTGTAGATATCGACGGAGCCGTCCGCCGCCTTGATGAACACGGCGTCGAGCGGCTCCATGGGCGCATGGGCGAGGAAGGGAAAGACGATTTCGGCTTCCACCGTCTGGAGCCCGTCCTGCCGGAAGGCCTCGTCGACATTGCCGGTATTCGTGGCCTCGAGGCCCGGTTCGTTAAAGTGGCGTACATATTCGGCGGCCAGTTCCGCGGAAGACCGGGTCTCCGCCTTGGCGAGGTCCCATTCGATCTGGAGCGCATCGCGCCCCTTCAGCGCCGAAAAGGTGTTGTCCGCATAGACCGCTATGCCCTGCGGGATCTGCTTGACGTCGACCACACCGCGTACCTTGCGGGCCTCGCCGTCGTCGAAGGATTTCACCGTCGCGCCAAAATGCTTGGGATGGGCGACGACGGCGGTGAGCAGGCCATCGGGCGTGATGTCGAGCGTGAAGATCGCCGTGCCGTTGGTCTTGCCAACGGTGTCGAGTTTCGGCAGGTCCGTTCCGATCAGAACGAAGTCCTTGGGATCCTTCAGTTTCGGGTCCTGAGGCACCGTTTGTGTCGCGGCCTTGTCCGCGAAGGCGCCGAAGCCGCTTTCCCTGGACGATCCGACATGTTTCAGCCGGCCTTTCTCGACGGTGATTTCCGTCGCCGGCACGTTCCATTCCTCGGCAGCGGCGGCGATGAGCATGGCGCGCGCGGTGGCACCCGCCTTGCGCATCTGCTCGTAGGCATTGGCAATCGAGCTTGACCCGCCGGTGCCCTGCAGGCCAAAGGCGAGATTGGCATAGATCTTGTTGTCGGTCGGCGAGTGGACCGCGCGCATCTGGCTCCAGTCGGCATCGAGCTCTTCCGCGACAAGCGTCGCCAGTCCCGTGAATGGCCCCTGGCCGAACTCGATATGTTTTGACAGCACGGTGACGGTGTCGTCCGTGCCGATCTTGACGAAGGCGTTCATCGGCACGAGCTCGGCCGCGCCGCCGGCGGGAACGCCTGTTGGTGCGGCCGCAAGGAATTTCGGCGCGATTGCCACGCTGATGACGAGGCCTGCTCCGGCGAGGAAACCGCGGCGGGTGGTTGTGATGTCATGGATCGTCATCGCTCAACCCTCCATCGAATTGGCGGCATTGTGGATGGCCGCGCGAATGCGATGGTAGGTGGCGCATCGACAGAGATTTCCGGTCATGGCGCCGTCGATCTCATCGTCCGTCGGCTTGGGCACCATCTGCAAGAGAGCCACCGCCGACATGATCTGGCCGGATTGACAGTAGCCGCATTGCGGCACGTCGAGCCCCGTCCAGGCGGTCTGGACGGCTTGCGCCTCCTTGCCTGAGATTCCTTCGATCGTCACCACGTCCGAGCCATCGATCATCGCAATCGGCGTGATGCAGGAGCGCCGCGGCATGCCGTCGAGATGCACGGTGCAAGCCCCGCACTGTGCGACGCCGCACCCGTATTTCGTGCCTGTCAGCTTCTCGAAATCCCGGATGACCCACAAAAGCGGCGTATCGGGATCCCCATCGAAACTGCGTTCTTTTCCATTGAGCGTGAAAGTCACCATGTCCATGCTTCCTTCCAAAGGAGCCGAGTGGGGGCGGGCTTATCGTCAAAGACATATGGCGTCAGTCGAAGATGAAAAGGGACTGAGCGAAAGAGAGGATTAAGGCGGTTCGGTGTTGGCGGATCAAGTCAAATGCGTGTGACAGCGTCCGGGGGCTGAGGCCCCGGGGTCGAGATGAGCCCCGGGGCATTGCGCGGCCAGCCGGCATGGACGCCGAGCTGGATTGTTCAGCGGCATCGGTGCAGCATGTGACAAGCATATAGTACCCTGGGGTTATTGGCTTCAAAGCTATCTTCCTTGACCCTTCACATCGTTATTTGGAGGAGGGGAGCATGACGCAGACTATCAAACTCGACCGGACCCTTGGCTTGTGGTCCGTCGTATTGTTCGGCCTTGCCTATATGACGCCGATGATCGTGTTCGGCACGTTCGGCGCCTTGGCATCGGCGAGCCAGGGAACCACGGCGATGGCCTACTTCATCGCGGCGCTGGCGATTTTCCTGACGGCGGCAAGCTACGGCATCATGGCAAAAGTCTATCCGGTCGCCGGATCCGCCTATAGCTATGCGCGAAGATCGTTGAATCCGGGCGCTGGCTTTCTCGTCGGCTGGGCGGTGCTGCTCGATTACTTCTTCCTGCCCATGGTCATATGGCTGATCGGCGCGGCCTATCTGACGGCCGCCTTCCCGGCGGTGCCCGCCTGGCTCTGGATCGTCGGCTTCATCGTTCTGACGACAGCCGTCAACGTCATCGGTATCGCCTTTGCCAACCGGGTGAATGTTGTGCTGATGCTGGTGCAGCTTTCCGTGCTGCTCATCTTTCTTGCGCTTGCCGCGCGCTACGTCGTAGCGCTCAACGGCGTCGGCGGGCTAGCCTCTGTGCGACCGTTCTTCGAGCCCGGGGTGCCATTCAGCGCTTCCGTCGCCGGTGCGGCGATCGCGGCCTATTCGTTCCTCGGCTTTGATGCCGTCTCGACGCTGACGGAAGAAACCCGCGATCCGACGCGCACCATGCCGAAGGCGATCATGATCATCGCGGTGATCGGGGGGCTCATTTTTACCGGTTCCGCCTATATGACGCAGCTTGCCCATCCGGGCGGTGAATTCGCTGCGGTGGATTCGGCCGCCTCGGAAATCGCGCTGATGATCGGTGGCGATCTCTTCGTTACCGTGTTCCTGGCAACGCTTGTGGTCGCCCAGTTCACCTCCGGCCTCGCGGCGCAGGCAAGCGTCGGCCGGCTGCTCTTCGCCATGGGCCGCGACGGCGTGCTGCCGGCCAGCATCTTTGGCCAGTTGCATGAGAAATGGCGCACGCCCGTGCTCAACCTCGTCTTCGTCGGCATCGTCGGCCTCTTGGCCCTGACGCTGGACGTGACGACCTCCACCTCCTTCATCAATTTTGGTGCGTTCCTTGCCTTCACCGCGGTCAACGTCTCGGTCATTGCGCTCTATCTCAAGGGCAATGCCATCGTCCGGCCGCTTGGCCCGGTGCTAGGGCTCGTGGTTCCCGCGGCCGGCGCGCTCTGCGACCTGTTCCTGCTGTGGAACCTCGATGGCCACGCCAAACTTCTCGGCGTCATCTGGCTGGTGATCGGTGTCGGTTACCTTGCCTATCTTACGCGCTTCTTCCAGCTTGCTCCGCCGGAAGTGGAATTTCAGGAATGATCACCGCTCTTGCCGGCCTTGCCTAGCGCCGGCTGAGGAAGAGATGAAACAGTTCCGCCTGGCTGGAAATGGTGAGCTTGGCATAGGCCTGGCGGCGGTGGACCTTGACGGTGTTGGGCGAAAGGCCGAGCATGGCGGCGATGGAATAGCTCGAATGACCCTTGAGAATGAGGGTCACGATCTCCAGTTCCCGTCTGGAAAGCAGGGGGTGGCTGATCGTCGGCGCCGCCCGTTCGTCTTCCCCCGGCAGGGTGAAGCGCTCACGCCAATGGCGTTCCGCCAGCGCCTGGAGGAGAGGGGCTGCGCTTTCCAGTCGGGTGATGTCCCGGTTGGAAAAGGGCCGCGCATCCCCCATGCGCGACAGCGAGAGCACCGCATCGGCATGGCGCAGCTTCAGGATGAAGCCGATCTCGTCGACGATGCCCGTCGCACGGTAGTGGCGGCGGAAATATTCCGTCTCGGCAAAACGATCGGGTGCCAGGCGCCGCATGACCAGCACGCCGTCGCGCCCGTCGCGCACCGCATCGTAGAAGGGGTCAAGGATATAGGCACCAGCGAGATAGTGGTCGACGATGGTGGTGCGGTCGCCGGCAATGCGCGCATTGTCGAGGTCGAAGGCCTTGCCGCCCGGGGCATAGGCAAAGCCGTTCATCATCTCGAAGGAGACAAGATGACGAAGCGAACGCTCCAACGCCTCGGGAAATGCAGGTTCCCCGAGCGCCACCACGGCCTCGGCGAGGCCGGAATGCCACAGGTCTATATAGGCGCCCGCCGCGCCTGGTCTTGTCGCCACGTTCTTTCCCCTTGTCTTTTCAAGGAGACCTAGCACGGGATCCGCGGTCCCGACAGGACCAGCCCGTTCGATGTGTTGTCGATCGGGCCGGCGTCACGGCGTTGTCGGTTGCTCGATCAGGTGGCGGGCCACTGCCTCGTAGGCCGGCAGCGATGTCGGGTCGTTGGCGGCGTTGCCGGCGACGGGGTGCGAGGAGAAGCGTGCGATGACCATCTCGGCGGTGGGGTCGATGTAGATCGCCTGGCCGTGCACACCGCGCGCCATGAAGGCGCCGTTGGCATTGTGCGTGATCCACCACATCGCGCGATAGCTCCACCCCTTCAGCGCCGGGTAGCCGCCTTTCTCGAAGGCCGCCTTGTCGCCGCCAGCGCGAATGCTGTCGATCGCCTTCTGCGGGATGAGGCGCTGGCCACCTGCCATGCCGCCATCGAGCAACAGCTGGCCGATGCGCGCCATGTCGCGCAGGCCGGCGTTCAGGCCGCCGCCTGCGAAGGGCGTGCCGGTGGAATCGACTGTGTAGTAGGCATCTTGCTCGGCGCCGATCTTGCTCCAGATCCGCTCCGACAGCAGGTCCGCCACCGATTTTCCCGAGATGCGTGCGATGATCCAGCCGAGCGCATCGCTGTTGATCGTCTTGTAACCGAAGGCCGGTCCATGTTCGCCTTGTTTCACGACCGTCTTCAGGTAGTCGAAATAGCTGCGGGGGCCGGTATAGCCCTCAGGCTTGGGAAGGGGATTGCCAGCGGCCGAATAGATCCACACGTCGGCATTGGGATCGGCATAGTCTTCGCTGTAGCGCAGGCCCGTCGTCATATCGAGCACTTGCCGTATCGTCGCATCGCCGAAGGCGCTTTGCGCAAGTTCGGGAACGACGGTCGCGACGTTGGCCTTGTCGTCGAGCACGCCTTCGGCAACCAGAACCTCGCCGAGAAGGCCAGTCAGTGATTTCGTCACCGACATGGCGCCATGTTGCCCCGCCTCGTTGAGGCAACCGGAATAGTGCTCATAGACGAGCACGCCCTTGTGCAGCACCACGATGCCGTCCGTGTAGTTTGCCGAGAGCGATTGCAGCCAGGTCATATCCTGGTCAGCGCCGGTCGGGCGGAAGGTGACGCCGTCGATGGCGGGATCGATCTTCCGTTTGAGCATAGCCGGCGCACCGAGGCCGCGGCTCACATTGGTCGTCGGCATCAGCTGGCGGAAATGGCAGACCGTCCAGCGCGATTTCGGGAAGCTGAAATAGTCGCTGTCCGAAAAGCGGATGATCTTGTCTTCCGGCGGCGGAAAGCCCTGCATCCAGCCGAGGGTGCGAGGATCCGACTGTTCCGCCGAAAGCGGCGCTGTGTCCTGGCCCGAGGCGCCGAGCGGCAATGCCAGAACCGGCAGGGCGACCGCGAGTGCGACTGACAGGGTTTTAGAAATTGACGATGACATTGACGAAGCCTCCAAGCCAGTTCGGCGAATTTTCCTTGGTCAGGGAATCCATGCCCTTGCCGGGAATGGAAATGCTGACGCCGGCCGTCAGAAAGGTGTTGGGATTGATGACGCGCGAATATTCGAGATAGACGTCGTCTGCGAGGTGGTAATCGCCGACGCCGGCTATCGGCGTCGGTGTACCGTCGATGTCGTCGAGGCGCGTGCCCTGGCCGAACTGGATCGGGCTGTTCAGTTCATTGGCGCGGATATGCGCATAGCGCAGCGTCCATGTGTCGGCCTCCGTCGGCCTCACCTGCAGACTGAGCTGGTGTGCGTTCACGTTCGTATTGAGGAACATCATGGACGACTTCGTGCCTGTCGACCAGGCATTGGGATTGCCTTCATAGTACAGGGGGTCGAAGCGCTCCACGCGCGAGGTCGAGGGATCGTCGCCGGAGAAGGTCTGGTAGCTGTAGGCGATCGTCGGCGCCCAGGACAGTTCCTCGAACACATAGCCGATCTGGATGCGGCCGCCCCATGCCTGCAGGTCGATCTCAGGATTCCACTGGTAGGCGAGGTCGCCTCCGATGAAAAACCCGGCCATCGCCCCATCGAAGGGCTGGGTCCGGCCATAGGCGTTGGCGAAGCTCAACCCGTCGCGCGCGCCCGGCATGATTACCGGCGGGCCGATACCGCCGGCCGCAGCCCGCGGATAGGGCGAGTTGGATTCCAGGACATGCCCGATCGTGAGGCCGGCATATTGTCCGTCGTCTGTCTCATAGCGCAGGTCGCCCCCGGCGATCTTCGTTCCGCTGTCCGTGTCGGACAGTTCATTCGCGTCGATGAAAAAGGCCGTCGCGGTCACGTCATCCTGGCCGAACCGCAGGAGGGCCGCCTGTTCCCAGGCCGTGCGGGGGCCGAGCTTCAAGGCGCCGCGCTCGAAGCCGCTCGACCCGCCATTGGCGATCAGCATGCCCGTTCCCGCCTTGAACGGACGCGGCCCGAGGGAAATATCGAAGAAAGGGCCGGTTTCCGCCGTGGAGCGTATGCCGAGATAGCCGTCTTCGAGCGTGATGGCACCCGTGCCGCCCGCGTCGAAGGCATCCGTGCCCAGGGTACCCGAGGCGACGAAGGACAGTTTTCCGTAGATTGCCAGCAGGTCGCCGGCATCCGCGGTGAAGCTGATGTCGGGCATCAAATACCCTTCGAGCCATCGCGTATCGCTGTCGAAATTGGCCTCCGGCGCGAAGGTATCGGCGAAGTTCCAGAACAGGTTCTGCTCAGCCACGACATTGATGCCCGCCTGAAAGTGTAGCCGCACTTCCAGGCCCGGCTCGTCGATCAGGAGCATCGGATCCTGGGCGCTTGCAGCAGCGGGCACGAGCCCCAGACCGATGGCCAGTAGGGTTGCGGTCGTCCGCCGACCGTCCCTCACATTTCCCATGCCGCACTCCGATACCGGTTTGGAAACCCAAACAGAGATGACCGCGCCAGCATAGGCACGGATTCGCAAGAATACCCCATTCAATCGAGATTGATGCGCAAAAAGGTCGTTCCCGGTTTTGACGAGATATGACGGCCGTCCCGGAGCTGCGCCTTTCGCGCTCTAACGCGCGACAAATGCGGAGCATTGGAGGCGCAGCGCATCGACCACGGCAACGTGGCCTGATGATCGGCCGCCCGCATAAGCCAGCGGCGGTCGGAAAGTGTCAACGCCCACTCGACCTCGGCCTAGGCCGGAGGGGGCGAGGTTTTTTTCGGCTATGGTTTGCCCAGGGGATATCTCAAAAGCAGTCCGAAGACGATTTGAAGCAGGGCGTTCAACGTCTATGCGCTTTTGAGGTGGTACAGTCTCGCTGGAGACCTGTGGTGTGGACGCGTGGTTTAGCCCCGCGTCCACACAATACTTATTTGCCAGCTGGCTCAGGCGGATCGAGTTTCGCGATGCGGTCGATCCAGACCCGACGGTACATCAGAGAACGCGAACGTTTTCGGCTTTCGACTTGCCGGTCTTGCGATCCTGGCCGACGTCGTAGCTTACGCGCTGGCCTTCGCTCAGCGAACCGCCCTGAAGCGCGGATACGTGTACGAACACGTCCGTTCCTCCGTTTTCAGGCGTGATGAACCCGAAACCCTTTTCTCCATTGAAAAACTTAACTGTGCCAGTGGCCATAACTTATCCTCGACGATTCTACAGCTGATTGCCGCGGAGAAAACCTATAGCTGTTGCACATTATTCGCAAGACATTCGTAGATGATAAAATTTCCTGTGTATGCAGCCTCCAAATTGAACGAGTTGTGTCTCGTCTGCCCATAGCAGCCTGCCGGATTTGGATGCTCAACTGCTCGGGGTGATTGCAGCAACCCCATGGCGATGCTGCCGGCCGCGCGCCTGGAGGCGACTTTCGCATTTTATCTCTACCCGCCGTGTACTTACGGCCGTTTCAGGAGAAAATGGATTGTATAACGCCATCGGCCCCAAGTCCTGTCGCGAAGGCTCGGTCAGCGCCCGGCTATAAGTGTTGAAACGAGCGCCAGGGCGGGCAGATAGTTTGCGGCAACGCGGTCGTATCTTGTTGATATCCTGTCCGATCGACGTCTTCGACATCGGCTTCATCCAAGTGTGGATGAGGAAAGCAAGCTACATCTATGTGTTGGCATCGGCCGCCCCTCGTTGACAAGAACGATACGATTTCTTTCCCGAGGGTCAGGTGGGCGGCAATGTGGTTACTTCCGAGGGCACCATCTTTCTTTCCGGCACCGTCGACTAGAAGAGCCCGGGCTTGGAAAGCAGTTTGCCGCGCGCCGTGCGCGTGCTAGGCAGTCGCGCTTTGATCGAAGGGCTGCGGGCGAGGTTTCATGAGCGTTGGATTGTATGCTGATTACGTCGCGGACTTGAGGGCGCTGTTTTCCGAGCTGGATCGGTATCCCGACCTCTTCCAGAGTTTTGACACGCGCCTCGAACTGGCGGCCGCCGGCGGCCTTGTCGTCTACGAGACGAAACGGCGCAAAAGTCAGACGGACAGCCTATATTATGGCCGTTCCGCTGCGACCGTCGCCAACCAGCAGATTTCACAGGCGGCGTCCTTCGCTGCGATCGACCGGTTTTTCGCTCTTGGCCAGTTCGTGGCCTTGACTGGTAACGGGACGCAGGCGCGCGCGTTGGATGGACAATATCCGCATTGCGCGGTCAATTTTTCCTATCGCAAGAAGGGCCAACCCAAGGCCAGGTCCATGCTCATGGTGTTCATCGGATTCAACGATGAAGCGGACGCATTGGCCTATGTGTCGGCGAACGACGATCCATCCGCCCTTGTTGCCGAGCGGCCGTACCGCGGGGTGCGGGCCTTCGAGTGGAAGTAAAGAGCCGGCTGATCAGCTGCCCGCAGAAAACAGGCACGATTCAATCGGCGCCCATGGCCCGTCGAGATACTGCCAGATATCGATGCCGATGATCCTGATCTGGCAGGGAACGAAGTCCTCCGACAGCATCTCGAAGAGCACATCGGCCTGGGTGTGCGGCACGCCGTTCTGCACGGTGATGTGCGGCCGCCACGTCTGACGGTCCTGTGGGCCGAGCGTCGGCAAAAGATGCGTCCGGAGATTTGACCGAATTTCCATCAATTGCGGGGATGTGATCGTGAAAGCGGTTCCCGCACCGAGATGACGGACGGCGCTGACCTCCGCCAGGATCGGCCGGTGCCCGGCTGCCTCGGTGCGAACGCATGCGCGAATGTTTTCAACCTCTTCGTAGGGTAATTTATGAAACATCGTGAGGTGGGCGCGCAGAAAATTGCGTTTGGCTGGGAAATGCCGGCTGCGAAGCGCGTCGAACGGAAGGAGGTCTGCCTCCTCGATCCGCGCCGTGATGATGACCGGAGCCTTCAAAGCCTTCACCTCAAAATGGCAGCCGCTCTGCCGGCCTGACGGTCTAGGTATACCGCGGCCGCATCACGAACAGCTCTGAGCGAAGGAAGTGGCGTGTCGCATCTTATCCGTCAAGGAGAAGAAAAAACGGCTGTAGTTGAAGCCCTGACGGGGACGACGCTACCGGATACGATGAAATCCGGCCGCATCCGAGTGACTGTCTTGCTTGCCTGTCGCGCGTCCTCCCGCAGTCCGGCGCCGAAGGCCGCCGCCCGAGAGTCACCAGGCATATGGGTCGCGAGCACGCGGGTTCCGTGATAATATCCGCCCCTGCCCGGGTTGAGGGCAAGCGCCTCATCCAGAAGTGCCACGCCTCGCTCCCATTGCCCAGCGATGGCCAGCCTGGTTCCGAATTCCCCGATCAGTTCCGTATCGTTCGGATTTGCCGCCAGTGCCTGTTCCCCGACCCGTATCGCCTCGGCTACTTGCCGATCGAAGAACAGCGCCGTCATCAGCGCCTGAAGGCCACGAACGTTGGCGGGGTCCAGCTGGATGGCTGAGCGTGCTGCCCGAAGTGCTCGTTGCAGAGGTTCGCCGGCGTCGGGTTTCGGATTGAATCCAAGCCGCTCCTCATCGAGATAGAGAATGGAAAGCATTGCCCAGGCGGTGGCATATCCAGGATAGCGTGCGACAGCCCCTTCCAGGCAGTCACGAACGTCCGCATGACGTTCGACGCTCAACGCCTTGCGATATGTGTAGAAGTTCAAGGTGCAGGTATAGGCTCCAAGATCATCGGGCGGCAGTTTGGTGTTACTTGCCTGGGCAATAATGCCGTATGGCTGCGCGATGGTCGCCGCCACCTTGTTGGCAACGTTGGTCTGAATGGTGAAGAGGTCGCGGGAGCGCAGGTCATTCTCATAGTCCTGCGACCACAGGATTGCACCATTGCTGGTATCAAGAAGCCTTGCCGTCACCCGGATACGACTGCCGGCCGTCTGCACGCCGCCGGAGAGCAGATAGGGCGCAGCATCGCCATCCCGAGCCTGCGACATGCCGACATCCGACGGCAGGGATTGGGATGTTTCGCGGCTGAACACCCTTATCTCCTTGAACCGGGGGAGAGCGGTCAGCAGTTCTTCTGTCAATCCGTTTGTATGGATTTGGGCGTCGGGACCGTCGCCGAGGTTGGCAAAGGGGGCGACTATGAGCGTTGGGAGTCCAATCCCCAGCATATCAGCCTGCTGGATAGCGGTGTCGTCCATCGTCCAGCGGCCGTAGGCGAAGGCGCCTAAGCTGGCAAGGACAACAATCGCAAACAGCATCCGGCTTCTGCCCTGCCAGAGCGCGCCAGTGGCCGGGTTGGAGCGTTCAAACGGCCGGGGCTGGTTGCGGGGCGGTGCCTCCGAACTCTCGTTGTGCCAGGAAAAGACCGGAACATATCCGCCTTTCGGAATGTCGATCCTGACGGGATCGTTCGACCCGGCAACCAGATAGTAGCGTTCCAGTGCGCGTCGGAGCCTGCCCGCTTCGATCCGCACGACGGGATCGTCCTGCGAGAAACTCTCCGATCGCTTGAACACCTCGATCGCGATGGAATGCCCTTTAATTCGCGCTTCGCGCCCGGCCAGCACTTCTTCGACGATATAGGTCAGGAAAAGGCCCACTCGTCCCGTTTGGGGAAATTCGAGGCTTGAATCGAGACGCTGCAGCTGAACGCGAACATCCTGCGCTCCCGGCGGAGGGCGCATAGGCGACCCGGCGTATCGTTCGAGTGTGCCTCCATTCGCGCCTCGCTGCTCGTCTACATTGGGAAACCCATCGTTCGGTATGCTTTTTATGGAGAAGCTCGGAACATAACTGCCTTTGGGAATATCGATGACGATCGGATCGGCCTTGCCGGACGTCAGGTAGTATCGTTCCAGGGCGCGGCGGAGGTGGCTGGCGGCAATGCGCACAATTGGATCAGCTTGTGGATCGAAGGCATCGCTTCGCCCGAACACCTCGAGCGCAATGGTATAGGCCTTTATGCGGTTGCCCCGGTCCGCCAGTGTCTCCTCGACCACGTATTCGAGCAAGCGGCACTCGCGGTCGGTTGCATCGAAGGCAGCGCTCTGTCTTATCCGCGCGAGTTGCCCGCGGCACGCGATGGTGTCTGGTCGCGATCCTTCCGCCCCAGAATAGGCAGCATAAATCATGGACATCCCCCGAAGCGTGAAAGCACGGGGCCGCGCCGGCCACGACTTTGCCTCACACCAACTTCCGGCAAAATGCTATAGATTGCGGGTGTAGGCCGCAATAGCGACAACCATCGCGTGGTTACCGGACAATAGCAGGCCCATTCATCAGAGATGCAAAATCCAGATACCAACCTGACGCCGGCAGCCCGTAGGCGTGGAGTATCGGTGGAGAAATGTCATCCGCGCCGCGCGACAAGAATACCCGCAAGCACGATCAACCCGCCCACGGCCTGCATCATGCCAACGGGTTCGGAAAGCACGAGCCAGGCAAGGATTGCTGCGACGACGGGCTGCAATAGCAACGTCAAGGAGGAAAAGGCTGTCGGCAGATAGGCCAGCGCGTAGGTAACGAGCCCCTGGCCGCTGACATGGCTGATAAAGGCGAGGCCGACGACCATTGCCCAACCGAAGAGCGTGACCGGCATCAGGCTGCCTTCGAAAAACAAGGCAATGGGCAGCATGCAGATGGCAGCCGAAAACGTCGTCCACACCATGATGCGCAGTGTCGAGAAGCGCGACCGGACATGGCCGATCGCCAGCATGTAGCAGGCGTAGAAGATGGCGGCGACGATGGCCGTCGCGTCGCCCGCAAGCTGTCCGCCGCCAATGGCCGCCGGTCCCCCCTTCAGGACGACGATGCCGACCAGCGCCAGCGCCAGCCCCGTCAGGAATATGGGGGTGATGCGCGTGCGGAAAACCAGCCAGGAGCCGAGCGTCACGAAGACCGGCGCCAGATTGGCGAGCAGTGTCGCGTTGGCGACTGAGGTCATGTGCAGCGAGAGGTGCCATGCGACAAGGTCGATGGCGAGGAAAGCGCCCGGTAGGAGCAGGACGACGTAGTCCCGCAGCCCAGAAGGCCGCTCCTCCGCCTCCTTCGTGACACGTGAGATCAGCAAGAAGGGCAGCAGCGCCAGCGAGACACGCCAGAAGCCCGTCGCCAGCGGCCCTACCTCGGACAAGCGGACGAAAATAGGCGATCCGCCAATGGCCGCACCGCCGATCAGGAGAGCGATGAGAGCAAAGCGGGCGTGCTGGGAGCGGGTAATCTGGGACAAGGTGACAGTCCGATGGTCGGGAAAGCAGCGGGCTATCAGACCGGGGCGGTTTGAACCAGCCGGGTCAGGCTAATTTAGTGAAAGGCCATTGAGCACATAAGAAGAGCGGCGCCCCTGCGAGCGCCGCTCCGATTTTATGGCGAGACGGCCGTCAGGCCGCGTCGGGGCGGTGAACGGTCTTCACTTCAAGGAAGTCTTCAAGCCCGAACATGCCGCCTTCACGGCCGTTGCCGGACTGCTTGTAGCCGCCGAACGGGCTGCCATAGCGGTGCGGTCCGCCATTGATGTGCACCATGCCGGCACGCAGCTTTGCGGCGACGCGCTCCGCGCGGTCCGGATTGCCAGTCTGGAGATAGGCGGCAAGGCCGTAGGCGGTGTCGTTGGCGATCGCGATTGCTTCCTCTTCGGTGTCGAAGGGGATGATCGCGAGTACGGGACCGAACACCTCTTCACGCGCGATGCGCATGTTGTTGTTGACGTCGGCGAAGATCGTCGGCTTGACGAAGTAGCCGGTCTCAAAACCCTCCGGCTTGCCGGGGCCGCCGACCAGGACGCGTGCGCCTTCCGCCACGCCCGCCTCGATCAGCGCCTGAACGCGGCCGAACTGGACGTGCGAGACGAGCGGGCCGATGTGTTCGCCGGCCTCTTCCGGATTGCCGACCTTAGCTTCCTTGCCGGTGCGTTCGGCGATTTCGACGACCTTGTCATAGACCGAGCGCTCGACGAGCATGCGGGTCGGCGCATCGCAGGACTGGCCTGAATTGTTGAAGCATTCGCGCACGCTGCCGGCAACGCGATCTTCAAGATCGGCATCGGCGAAGACGAGGTTCGGCGACTTGCCGCCGAGTTCCAGCGTCACGCGCTTGACCGTCTCGGCTGCATCCTTGCTGACGGCGATGCCAGCGCGGGTGGAGCCGGTAAAGGACATCATGTCGACGTCCTTGTGCTTGGAAAGGGCTGCACCGCACTCCAGGCCGTCGCCGTTGACAAGGTTGAACGTGCCCGCCGGGAAACCGGCCTCGTGGACCATCTCCGCATAGAGCAGTGCATTGAGCGGGGTGAATTCCGAGGGCTTCAGCACGCAGGTGCTGCCCGTCGCCAGTGCCGGCACGACCTTCAGCGCGATCTGGTTGATTGGCCAGTTCCACGGCGTGATGAGGCCGCACACACCGATCGGCTCGCGGCGCACGACGTCGCCATTCGGCAGCACTTCACGGGCCTTCAGGCGCTTCAGGCCGTCGATGAATCCCTGGAGGTGGCCGACGCCGACATCCGCCTGCTGCTCGGTGCTCATGGAGATCGGCGCGCCGAGTTCCAGCGTGATGGTGCGTGCCATTTCCTCATAGCGGCGCTTGTAGATTTCCAGCAGCTTTTCGAGCAGTGCCAGGCGTTCTTCGACGCTGGTCTGGCTGTAGGTCGCAAACGCCTTCTTGGCAGCGGCGACGGCGCGATCGATATCGGCGGCGGTGCCCATGGAGATGACCGCGATCGGCTTTTCCGTCGCCGGATTGATCACCGGAAGGTCATTGGGCTTCAGCGGATCGACCCACTGGCCATCGATGTAGAATTTGCGCTTGTCGAGCATTCTGATCTCCCGTCAGTTCTTCTGTTTCTCATCGAGCCAGCCCTTGATGAGCTGGCGGTATCGTTCCCCGCCGAAGCTTGGGAAATGGCCGCCATGGACCAGCCGCACCGGCAGGGTCATGAGCCGCTCCATCGAGGCGATGTAATCCGCCAGGTTGGAATGGTAGGTGTCCTCGATCAGCGGTCCATCGTAGACGATGTCGCCGGAGAAGAGAATTTCTGTTGCCTTTTCGTAGAGCGCAATACCCCCCGGGGAGTGGCCCGGCGTGTGGATGACCTCGAACTGGCGGTCGCCGAGGTCGATGACGTCACCGTCTTCGAGGATACGCGTCGCCGGGGCTCGTTTCACCGCATAACATTTCGAGCAATAGGGCTCGGGCGGCAGCGCGTCGAAGATGTCGTCGGTGACATAAGGGTCGGCGAGCGTTTTTTCCCGTGTCGGGTTGGCGAGAAGATCGGCCTCGGCCGAATGGACGGCGCGGCATTCGAATTCGTGGTGGCAGCCGATATGGTCGAAATGCGTGTGGCTCGCCACCGCGATCAGGTCACGCTCCGTCACAAGCGGCACCCATTCGCGCAGGGAAACGACGCCCATGCCGCTATCCACCAGCATGTCGCGCTCACGTCCGCGGATGTGCCAGACATTGCAGCGATAGAATTCCTGGATATAGTGCTCGGAAATAGCCGTCACGTCGTCGTCGAGGCGACGCACGCTGTACCAATCCTCCGGGCGGATGCGCTGCATTACTGTCCCACTCCCGCTCCGTCCTGAAGCACGACGATGCTATCCGCCTTCAGCCGAAGGTCAAGCTCTGCGCCGACTTCCGGCATCTCTGTTTGTGGCAGGTGCGCCGTCAGCGCCAGACCGTCCGCCGCGACATGGCAGCGATGATGCGTGCCGAAGAAGGCGCTGCCGATAATACGTCCGCGGCCGAGCGAGACGGTCGGGGTTACTGCATTGGCGCTGCGGAAATGCTCGGGTCGGATGCACAGCGTCACGTCGCGGCCCGCAACGGGAAACCCGGATACGAAGGCGGAGGCGGGCAGGGCGACGCGGCCGAGCACGGTTTCCACTTCTGCTTCGTTTGCCGCCGTGCCGCAGATCTTTGCGGGCAGGAGGTTCACCTCGCCCATGAAACCTGCGGAAAACAATGAGCGCGGACGCATGTAGATCGAGGCGGGGGTGCCGACATCCTCGATGCGGCCCTTGTTCATCACCACGATGCGGTCGGCGATCGCCATCGCTTCCTCCTGGTCGTGAGTGACATGCACGAAGGTCGTGCCGACACGCTTCTGGATCGCCTTCAGCTCATCCTGCATCTGCCGGCGAAGCTTCAGGTCGAGTGCGCCGAGCGGCTCGTCGAGCAGCAGCACGTCCGGATCGACGGCAAGCGCGCGGGCAAGCGCCACGCGCTGTCGCTGGCCGCCGGAAAGCTCGTGCGGCTTCTTGGCGGATGATGCCTTCAGGCCAACGAGATCGAGCAGCGAAAACGCCTTCTCGTATCGTTCCGCCTTGCCCATGCCGCGCATGCGCAGGCCGAAGCCGACATTGTCGCGCAGGCACATATGCGGGAAGAGTGCATAGTCCTGGAACATGGTCGTGGTGGGCCGCTTGGCTGGGGAGACATGGGTCATGTCACGCCCGCCGATCGCGATCGTGCCGGAGGTCGGTTCGATGAAGCCGCCGAGGATGGAAAGCAGGGTCGTCTTGCCGCAGCCGGAAGGGCCGAGCAGAACGATGAACTCGCCGGCGGCGATATCCAGCGAGACATCGTCGAGTGCCCGGAAGGCACCGAAGACCTTGGTGGCGTTACGAATGGAAACGTCGGCGGTCATGAGGATTTCCCGGTTTTGCGGAAGACGGTGAGTTCCATGAGGATGAGGAACGCGACCGAGATGAGGAAGACGACGCTGCCGATGGCATTGGTCCGGGGATCGAGACCGGAGCGCAGCATGCTCCAGATCTCGACCGGCAGCGTGACGTCGAAGCGCGACAACAGGAAGGCGACGATGAACTCGTCCCAGCTGAAGGTGACGGAGAGGAAGAAGGCGGCGAGGATCGACGGCAGCAGCATGGGCGCGGTGATGAGCAGCATGACCTGCCAGTCCTTTGCGCCAAGATCACGCGCCGCTCGCTCGATATTCACCTGATGTCCGCCCATGGAGGCATAGATGATGGCAAAGCAGAGCGGCAGGTTGATCACCACATGGCCGATTCCGACGGTCAGGAGCGAAAGCCGCATGCCGGTGAGGTTCAGCACCGAGAGCAGGCCAAGGCCGATGATCAGCGTGCTGACCGTCATCGGCGCGACGATAAGGCCGCGCAACAAGCCTGAGGCCGGCAATGTATAGCGGGCGAAGGCGTAGGCCGCGAGGAAGCCGAGGATGCAGGCGACCGCCGAGGAGAGGACCGCGACGATCAGCGAGTTGCCAAGCGCCGCCATCAGCTTGCTATCGGAAAAGATCGCCTCGTACCAGCGCAGCGTCAACCCGTTCAGCGGCGGCACGGGAAGCGTGCCGTCCTGGAAGGAGAACAGCACCAGCACGATGACCGGCAGGAAGATGAAGAGGTAGATCAGGCCGGCATAGAGGACGGCGAGCGTCGTGGTGAGGTGTCGCATGTTACGTCCTCTCCATCTTCAGCCAGCGTGCGCAGGCAATATAGGCAAGCGTGACGACGGCCATCAGCACCAGCGACATCGCAGCCGCCATCGGAAAATCAGCGCGCCGGCCGAGTTGCAGCATGATGACCTGCGGCAGGACCAGTTCGTTATTGCCGCCGAGGATCTGCGGCGTGATGTAGTCGCCGATGCACAGCACGAAGGTGAGGAACGCGCCGACCATGACGCCCGGCAGCGTCAGCGGCAACACGACATGCCAGAACGTTTGCAACGCGTTGGCCCCGAGATCAGCCGCCGCGCGCCGATAGTTCGGCGAAAGCTGGATGAGGTTGGCATAGATCGTCAGCGTCAGCAGCATGACGAAGAAGTGCACGAAGCCGATGATCGTGCCGGTGCGGTTGGCGGAAAGCTCCAGCGGTTCGGCGATCACGCCGAGCCAGAGCAGCGACTGGTTGACGACACCGCCCTTTGACAACACCAGCAGCCAGGAATAGGAGCGCACCACATAGGACGTCCAGAACGGCAGGATCGCCATGACGAGGGCGAAGCGCTGCCACTTTTTCGGCACGCGCTCGGCGATGATCCAGGCGAGCGGGTAGGCGAGGACGATGGAGATGACGGTGACGACCGCGGTGATCTCGAGTGAGACGACGAGGCCTTTGAAGAGATGCGCTTTCCCGAAGAAGGCGATGTAGTTATCGAGCGTCCAGGTTGCGACGATCTCGCGCCCCTGCCGCGTCCAGAAACTGATCGCCGCCATGTAGGCGAAGGGCACGAGGAAGAAAAACCCCGTCCAGAGCAGCGCCGGCAGGGCAAAGGCCCAGGCCTTGCGGCGTTCCGCGCGCTCATAGGCAGTGGCAGTCATGGGGGCAGGTCCTCGTCGGTGCTCGGAGCTTGGATTCTCGGGTCAAGCCCGAGGATGACGAAAGAAGAGAAGCGGGGTAACGCGGAAACGATATCGCAGGCCGCACCGTTCGGTGGGGCGGGCTAACACCCTCCCCACCGTCATCCTCGGGCTTGACCCGAGGATCCATGCTTCCCCAAGATCCTTACTGCTGCAACATCTCCGTCCAGACATCCTGCATCGCCGCATCCATGTCGGCGTCGGCCACCGGGTAGAGTTGCGAGTTCTTCAGGTATTCCGGCTGCTTGTCCCAGCGCAACGCCGCCTTCTGCGGATCGGTGAGGTGCGCGCCCGCCTTGGCATTTGCCGGCATCGCCCAGTAGCAGGAGGAGGTGGCAAGCCGCGCCTGGCCCTCGGGGCTGACGATATATTGCACGAATTTCAGCGCGAGATCCTGCTTTTCGGAGGTCTTGAAGACGCCGATGGATTGCGCCCAGCGCAGCGCGCCCTGCTTGGGGATCGTCCAGTCGAGGTTCGGCTTTTCGGCGGAAAGACCGGCCGTCAGCCATTCGCCGCCACCGACGACGATATCGACCTCACCGGTCGCAAGTGCGGTCTGCGAGGCGACGACGTCACTCACCTGGCGGGCGACCTTCTTCATCTCGAAAAGCTTTTCCTTGATCGCCGGCAGATCGTCCTGCTTGAGATCCGCCGTCTTCTTGCCAATGCCGACACCGGTCAGGCCAACCATCGGCAGGTAGTAGTCATAGAGCGCGATGCGGCCCTTGTACTTGTCCGACCAGATGACCGAGAGGTCGTCCATGTCGGCCGGGTCGACTTTCGTCTTGTCATAGGAAATCGTGTTGTAGCCGAATTTTTCGGTAACGGCGTAGACCTTGCCGTCCTTGGTGGTCGTCTCTTCCATGCGCACTTCCGGGAAGAGATCGCCGAGCGGCAGCTTGTCGGCAGGCATTTCGCCGAGAATGTCCATGTCGATGGCGCGCGGCACGTCGACGGCGTCGATCACCAGCACATCCCAATCGCCGGGGCGGGACTGTTCGATGATCGAGATTGCAGCCCCCGTGCCTTCATATTCCTTCAGATTGACCTTGACGTTGTTGGCCTTCTCGAAGGGCTCGACCAGCGCCGGATCGGTATGGTCGCACCAGACCAGCGCGTTCAGTTCGTCCTGTGCCTGCGCGGCGGCCGATGACAGGGCGATGGCGCCGGCGGTGGCGAGAAGCATGCGGCGGCGGAGACCGCCGGAAACGGTTTTGCTCATTATCTTTCCCTCTGGTGCAGGCTTTCGGCCTTTGCGGATGGCACTCGTCGCGATGCCTTGAGAAAAAGATTGAACGAGTTCATTTTTTAAGTCAATCTCATTTTTGAGGAGATTCCAACGGAGGATTCCATGGCTGGATTGCGTGCAAAACAGAAGGCGGACAAGACACGCCGCATTCTCGAATCCGCGACCACGCTGTTTCGCGATCAGGGCTATGACAGCGCCCGCATCGAGGACATCGCCGAGATGGCAGAAGTCTCCGTCGGCACGCTCTACAACTATTACCAGAACAAGGGCGACATCCTTGTCGCGACCGTGGCGATGGAAGTCACGGAAGTGCTGGAGGCCGGTGCCCGCATTGTCGCCAATCCGCCGCTGAACGTTGCCGAGGCGTTGCGCACGCTGATCGAGCAGTATTACGACCACTCGCTCTACTATCTTTCCAAGGAAATGTGGCGCACCGCGATGGCTATCTCCATTCAGCAGCCGGACACGCCGCTTTCCCGGCGGTATACGGAACTCGACGGCCAGCTTTGCGCCCAGGTGGTCCAGCTTATCGAGACATTGCAGGTGCGCGGCGTGGTCCATGCCGGCGTGGACG
Organism: Shinella sp. GW821-FHT11G07; assembly: GCF_058808115.1. NCBI lineage: Bacteria > Pseudomonadati > Pseudomonadota > Alphaproteobacteria > Hyphomicrobiales > Rhizobiaceae > Shinella > Shinella sp. GW821-FHT11G07. Next base: position 19,341 of record NZ_JBXARJ010000023.1, on the reverse strand, counting down.
CAAAGGCCATGGGTGAGGTTTTCTTCAACAACCTCAACATGATGTTTATCGAGTTCTGCAAGGTGGACGCCATGCCGCTGGAAGACTTGAAGACGCGGGTCAATGCCCAGCACGCGCCGATTGCCACCCTTATCAGCAGCATCAAGATCGTTTGAGGAACGCATGACCGAAACGGAATCCACCGTGCTTTCCGCCGCCGATGCCTTGGTTAGCGCGTTCGCGCGGCACGACCGTGATGCCTATTTCGCCGCCTTCGCACCCACGGCGACCTTCCTCTTCCACAATATCGACCATATGCTCGAAGACCGCGCCGCCTACGAAGAGGAATGGGCGCTCTGGGAGAGCCGCGACGGGTTTCGCGTGCTCGGCTGCCGCTCGACGGACCGCCAAATCCAACTCGTCGGCGATGTCGCGATCTTCACCCACGCCGTCGAGACCGATATCTCGATGGGCGGCGAGACGATGACGAACAATGAGCGTGAGACCATTGTTTTTTCACGCGATCCGGCAGGTCGGTGGCTGGGTGTGCACGAACATCTCTCGCTTCGCCCCTGAAGCGCTGAGATTTCGTACTCGCGCCTATGCGCGGTTTTCTATGCGCTTAATCAATTAAAGATTGCGATGTCGAGGCAGAGTGATATTCTGCCCGCTAATATACGAACATGCAGGTCTGGAGTTTTCGCGCCGTGGTTTCACGACGCGGACGTGCCTGTTTATGCCCGCAGCAAATTGATTTCGGGGGCCGCCATGCTTTGCATCGGCGGGGGTAACTTCGCATCGGTTCGACATCAATCGTCCATTCCACGGGAGGGCTTCCATGGATACGAAATACGGCTTTACGCGTTTCACCCTCACAGAATTCGAGCAATGGCTGGGAACGATCTCGGTGACCCGCGTGGTCGACAAGGTTCAGGAACACCACACCTGGAGCCCTCGTTATGCGCAGTTTACCGGCAACAACCATTTCGAGATGCAGAAGGGCATGCGTGATCATCACGTCAACAACAATGGGTGGGCTGATATCGGACAACACCTTTCCATTTTTCCCGATGGCATGATCGTCACCGGTCGCCCGATGAACAAAACACCGGCCTGCATTTACAACAACAACAACAAGGCGGTGTGCATCGAGAATGTCGGCGATTTCGATACGGGAAGAGACCAGATGACCGATGCGCAGAAGGAGGCGATCGTCAAAGCCACCGCTGCGTTGGTCCGCCGGTTCAACCTTTTTCCGGTGACCACCAGCAACATTGTCTACCACCACTGGTTCGATCTCAATACGGGGCATCGCACGAATGGCAGCGGCGTCACGAAGTCCTGTCCCGGCACGGCATTCTTCGGCGGCAACAAAGTTGCCGACTGCCAGAACAACTTCCTCCCGCTCGTCGAGCAGGCTTTGACCGGCGTGCCGTTCTCGCCGCCGGCTGCAACACCCACTTACGGCGTCGTCGTTTCCGACACGCTGAATGTCCGGGTTTTTTCAAGCGCCTCGGCCGCTCTTGCCGCAACACAGGGGCCGCTGGAGACCGGCGCGGTCATCCGCGTTTTCCGGGAAGAGAACGGCTGGTACAAGATCGCCAATTCCAAGGAATACTGGGTCTATGGAAAATGGGTCAAGCCGGTCACCCAGCGCATCGTGAACACGGACGATTCGAAAGGGCGCGCTGGACCTGGAACGTCCTTCGAAATCCTGCGGAGCTTCATGAAGGGCGAGGTGGTCTATGTCCACGAGACATCCGGCAACTGGTCGCGGATCGCACTTGACGAACTCTGGGTCAATTCCTCGTTGATCGGCTGACGGAGTGATGCCCCGCCGTGCGGCGGGGTTGTTGCCGGTGATCAACGCGCCTTCGATGCCGAGCGCCTCCGAGTGACGCCTGCATCCTTATAAAACGCGCTCCAGACGATTATCGCAGGAGCGCGTCATTCAACCGGTAACAAACGCCGCGTCAGCCAAGGACGAATCGATTGAGCCGATCCTTCAAGAGAGCGATCGTGTCGACGTCGGCATTGGCAAAGGCGAAGCGCAGATACCCTTCCTGCCCTGCGCCAAAGTAACTGCCCGGCAGGCAGAGCACGCCGGCTTCCTTGGCGAGCCTTTCGGCCACCACGGCGGACGGCGTTTCGCCGAACGGATGGCCGATGAAGGCAAAATAGGCGCCGACGGCACCGACACGCCAGGCGGGCACGGCGGCCATGGTGGAGAGCAGGCCTTCGACGCGCCGCGCAATTTCGCGACGGTTTTCCTCGCGCCAGTCGGCCAGCATGGGCAGGGCGGTGGCAACCGCGGCCTGGGCGGAGCGCGGCGGACAGATCTGCAGGTTGTCCATGATCTTTGCCACCTGCTCGACAACCCCGGCGCCAGCCGTGATCGCACCGAGACGATGGCCGGGGATGCAGAAGGATTTCGAAAAGCTGTAGAGGCTGATGAGCGTGTCTTCCCAGCCCGCCCGGCCGAAGAGGTCATGTGGACGACCGGCTCCGGCCGGCAGGAAGTCGCGATAGGTCTCGTCGAGGATCAGCCAGACGCCGCGTGCGGCGCAGAGTTCGTAGATCGCTGCAAGCAATTCCGGCGGATAGACGGCCCCGGTCGGGTTGTTCGGCGAGACGAGGGCGACGGCGCGCACGTCCGGCGTGATGCCGGCGGCGAGCGTTGTAATGTCCGGCAGGAAACCCTTTGCCGGGTCGCAGGCGGCGAATCGGGTCTTGATACCCAGCATGGCTAGGGTGGTTTCCTGGTTGAAATAGTAGGGGTCGGTCATCAGCACGGCATCGCCGGCGCCAGCCACCGCCATGGCGGCGCAGATGAAGGCCTGGTTGCAGCCCGCCGTCACATGGATGTTGCCGGCGGAAAGCGCCACACCGTAGCTCTCGGAAACATGCGCCGCATAGGCCGCGCGCAGCGAATCCTCGCCCTCGATCGGCCCGTAACCGGTATAGGCGCGCGAGGCGGCATATTCGCCGAGCAGGCGCAGCATGTCCGGGTGCGGCGGGTAGCCGGGCACGGCCTGCGAGAAATCAATCATCGGGCCACTACGGCCATCATAGGCATCGCCCCAGGCGAAAACCGAAGGGATGGGCGGGGCGGCGAGGGTTTCGACGAGTGGATTGAAGCTAGGCATGGTCATTTCCGTTAAAATCAGGCGCGGGTCTTGCGTTGGGGATTGGCGGTGGCCCGGCGTTTGGCCGGGGCCGAAACCGGACGATGGGCTTCGACCAGACGGTTGCCGCGGCCGCGCAGATGCGTGCGGGCGGAGGCCTGCGGTTCGGGCAGGGTTTCTTCCAGGGCGGCGAAGACCCAGTCGATGAACACTTTGACGAGGGGTGACTGGCGGACGGACGGACGGCAGGCGACATAGAAGGCGTCGTTGGCCGGCACTGTCAGATCGAACGGCACGACGAGTTCGCCGCGGGCGATCAGGTTGCTGGCGGTGATCGTATCGCCGAGCGCAATGCCCTGGCCGTGCAGCGCGGCCTCGGTGGAAAGGCGGGCGTCGCTCATGAAATGCTGGCGCCCGCGCACCATGTCGAGCGCGTCGGCCGCCGCCAGCCAGGTGTTCCACTCCCTGCCGTCGTCACCGTGGAACAGGGTGTGGTCTGCAAGGTCGCGTACGGAGCGCAGCGGCCGGCTGTTGAGCAGCGTCGGGCTGGCGACCGGGAAGAGCTTGAGATGCGACCACAGCCGCGTCCAGCTATCGGGCCAGTTGCCGTCTCCATAGAGCATGCAGACGTCCGTATCGAGCGAGCGCAGGTGGTCCGGATCGTTGGAGGCGATCAAGGTGACGCGCACGCCCGGATACTGATCAGTGAAGGTGTTGAGGCGCGGGATCAACCAGAGCGAGAGGAGTGCGGGCACGCAGGTGACGGTGAGATCGCCATGGGCTTCCGGCTGTTTCATCAGGGCTGTCGCCGCCGCAATCTCGCCGAAGGCGTTGGTGACGGCGGGCAGCAGCAGCGCGCCCTGCGGCGTCAGTTTCAAGCGTTTTCCGCCGCGCTCGAAAAGCGTGGTTTCGAGGGATTCTTCAAGTGCACGGATCTGGTGGCTGACGGCGCCGTGCGTGACGTTCAACTCCCGCGCCGCAGCCGAAACGGCACCGCGGCGGGCGGTCGCCTCGAAGGCGCGGAGCGGGTTGAGCGGTGGCAGGCGCGAGGCCATGTAGGGGGATCTCACATGTGAGTTTTTCTCACGGCAATTTCTATAACAACGCTAATTGCTTTTCCAAGCGTTTTATTACGATACTGTAAAAAACGAGGGCAAAGCCCCGGGGGACGATCAGGAGGCTTCAGGCGCTTGAGACGGCGCGGCACGCGTCAAATGGCGTGCAAAAATCTTCTCGAAAATCCGGACCCGATTGCTTTCAGGCCTTCCGTGGCGCAAAGCGCCTGGCGTAGAATACGACAATGGGAACGCTCCGACCGGATCAACGGTCGGCCTAACAGGAGAAAGACGACTATGCGTGACATCCTCAAGACCAATGTCAGCCGCCGCGCGGTGCTGGGCGCCGGCGTTGCCGGTGCTTCGCTGCTCGCCATGCCGGCCGTGCTGCGTGCACAGGACAAGTCGCTGAAGGTCGGCGTCTACGGGGGCTACTTCAAGGACTCCTTCGACAAGAACATTTTTGCCGAATTCACCAAGCAGACGGGCATTGCCGTGGAATCGGTCGCCGAGCCGACCGGTGAAGCGTGGCTCGTCCAGCTCGAGCAGGCCGCCAAGGCTGGCCTGGCGCCCGCCGACGTTTCGATGATGTCGCAGGTCGCCATGCTGAAGGGCCAGTCGACCGAGCTCTGGGCACCGCTCGACATGGCGAAGATCCCGAACGGCTCGAACCTGATCGACCATTTCGTCAACAAATATCCGGATGGCCGCGTCGCCGGCATCGGTGCCGTCGCCTGGTACATCACGCTCGTCACCAACACCGATGTCTTCAAGGAAGCACCGACCTCCTGGACCGCGCTGTGGGATCCGGCAAATGCCGACAAGCTTGGCCTGCTCGCGCTCGTCTCCAACTCCTTCCTGCTCGAAGTGACCGCAAAGACGCATTTCGGCGGCACCAATGCGCTCGACACTGAGGAAGGCCTCCTCAAGGCCTTCGAAAAGCTTGCCGAAGTCAAGCCGAACGTGCGCCTGTGGTATCGCGATGAAGCGCAGTTCGAGCAGTCGCTGAAGTCCGGCGAAATCCCGATGGGCCAGTACTACCACGACGTGACGGGCCTTGCCGCCGCTGACGGCCAGCCGGTCCGCTCGACCTTCCCGAAGGAAGGCGGCATCATGGATTCCGGTTGCTGGGCGCTGTCGCGCGCTTCGACAAAAGTCGAGGAAGCCCACATCTTCATCAACTACATGAGCCAGCCGTCGATCCAGGCGATCCTGTCGCGCAAGGTCGGCACGGCGCCGACGGTCAAGCGCGACCTCATCGACCTGACCGCCGAAGAGTTCGCCGCGGTGTCCTCGGATATCGAGCCGATCATTCCGCGTTACGACCTCTACACCACCAAGGCCGACTGGCTGAACCAGAAGTGGACGGAAATGATCGCAGGCTGATGCCTGTCCATTTGTGAAGACAACCGACCGGTTGCCAATGCCGGTCGGTCCTCAAACCGTAAGCGCCGAACGGAGCTAAAATGTCCGGATTGACCCTCCAGAATATCGTCAAGCAGTTCGGCCAGTTTACGGCCGTCAAGAATGTCGAACTGACGGTGCCGCATGGCACGTTCGTCTGCCTTCTCGGCCCCTCCGGCTGCGGCAAGACCACGCTGATGCGCATGGTCGCCGGCCTCGACCTGCCGACGAGCGGCGCGATCAAGCTGGACGGCAAGGACATTACCAACGTTCCGACGCACAAGCGCGACCTCGGCATGGTCTTCCAGTCGCTGGCGCTCTTTCCGCATCTGACGGTCGGCGAGAACATCGCCTATTCCCTGCGCATCCGCGGCATCGGCAAGGAAGAGCAGAAGAAGCGCGTCGACGAGCTTCTCGCGATGATCCATCTGACGGGTTATGCCGACCGCCCCGTGGCTAAACTCTCCGGCGGCCAGCGCCAGCGCGTGGCGATTGCCCGCGCACTCGCCATTTCGCCAAAACTGTTCCTGCTCGATGAACCGCTCTCGGCACTCGATGCGAAGCTGCGCGAGGCCATGCAGGTGGAATTGCGCCAGCTCCAGCAGCGCCTCGGCATCACCACCATCGTCGTCACCCATGACCAGCGCGAGGCCATGACCATGGCCGATACGGTCGTCGTGATGAACAGCGGCGAAATTCGCCAAGCCGCAGCGCCGGTGGAAATCTACCGCCGCCCGGCCGACACCTTCGTCGCCGACTTCATCGGCATGACGAACCTCATCGATTTCAACGCCGACGGCAGCGGGGCCAATGTGCTCGGCGCCTCGGTTTCGGGCCTTGCCATTCCCGCGGGCTTAAAGTCCGGCATCATTTCGGTGCGCCCGGAAGACGTGCATCTCACCGCACCTGGCAACGCCCCGATCACTGGCACTGTAACCTTCGTGCGCGATCTCGGCGGCACGATCGAGACCTTCGTCGAAGCCGGTGGCAAGCAGATCGTCGCCGTCTCCATGCCGAACGCCCGGCCGGACGTCGCCGTCGGCCAGTCGGTCGGCCTCCAGCTCAACCCCGCAGACTGCGTGGTGCTGAAGTCATGAGACGCGAAGCCCCGCAAAAACTCACCGACTATGGCCCGCTGTTCTTTCCCGCGGGCATGCTGATCGTCTTCTTCGTCGTGCCCTTCGCGACGATGATCGCCGTGTCGTTCTTCCGGCGGGATCCATCCGGCTTCTATACACCGGACTTCGTCTTCGACAATTACGCCCGGTTCCTCAGCCTGTTCTTCGGCAAGGTGCTCGGCTTCTCGCTGTTCCTCGCCGTCACCGTCGCCATCTGCTGCGTCGTGCTGGCCGTTCCCTTCACGTACCTGCTGTCGCGCGCCAAACGCCGGACGCAGGTGCTCTGGCTGGTCGCGCTGCTGTCGATCCTGTCACTTTCGGAAGTGATCATCGGCTTTGCGTGGTCGACGCTGTTTTCACGCACCGCCGGCATCACCAACCTGCTTGTCATGCTCGGTGTGATGGACCAGCCGGTGGCGTTGAACCCGAGCTTCGGTGCGGTGCTTACCGCCATGACCTACCAGGCGCTGCCCTATACCGTGCTCGTGCTCTATCCTGCTCTCGTGCGGCTCGACCCGACTTTGACGGAAGCCGCGCGCACACTCGGTGCCTCGCCGATAAAGTCCTTCTTCACCGTCGTCGTGCCGGCACTTCGCAACACCATCGTCGCCACGCTGATCATGGTCTTCATCTTCGCGCTCGGCTCCTACCTGCTGCCGCAGATTCTCGGCCGACCGCAGCACTGGACGCTCTCGGTGCTCATCACCGACCAGGCGATCTACCAGTCGAACATGCCGTTCGCCGCCGCCATGGCCGTGTTCCTCGTGCTCGTCACGCTCGGCCTCGTCGCACTCACGGTCATCGCCGGCCGCAAGGGAGAAGCCGCATGACCGGGTTCCTGCAGAAGGCCTATTTCAGCCTAATCGGCCTCTTCCTGTCGCTGCCGATCATCGTCGTCGCCGGCGTGTCGGTGAACGAGAAACAGGATCTCGCCTTCCCGCCGAAAGGATTCTCGCTGGGCTGGTACGGTGAGATCTTCGCCAATGTCGAGTGGCGCAACGCGCTCTTCGCGTCGATCACGCTCGCGGCCCTTTCAGCCGCCGTGGCACTTCTCATCGCGCTGCCGCTCGCCTGGTTCCTGTGGCGTCGCCATGCGCCGTGGGCAAACATCTTTCAATTGCTCGGCGTCGCACCCTTCACGCTGCCGCCGGTCATCACGGCGCTCGGCCTGCTCACCTTCTGGGCGACAACCGGCTTCTATGGCCAGCCGGCAACTGCCGTCATCAGCCACGCTATCTTCTTCGTGACGCTGCCGCTGGTGACGCTGTCGCTCGGCTTCTCCTCCATCGACCGTTCGCTGGTGGAAGCCGCCGCGACGATGGGCGCCGATGACCGCACGATCTTCCGCACCGTCGTCCTGCCGCTGATCCTGCCCTACCTCGTCTCGGGGTATGCGTTCGCCTTCGTCTTGTCGCTCAACGAATATATCGTGGCGTACATGACGATCGGCTTCACGATGGAGACGCTGCCGATCAAGATCTTCAACGCGCTGCGCTACGGCTATACGCCGACGATGGCCTCGGTCACGGTGCTGTTCGTGGCGATCGCCGCCACCATCTTTGGCCTCGTCGCACGCTTCGGCGACCTGCCGAAGCTGCTGGGCGCCATGTCGTCGAAGGATTAGAGAAACGGTTCCGCGTTCGGAAACTGTGTAAAACAAAACGGGAGCCAGCATGCGGATCGCCGCCCTCCAGATGCACGCCATTGCCGGTGACGGCGAGGCCAATATCGAGTACATCGCGGCTGCGGCCGCGGATGCCGCGGCGGGCGGCGCCAAGCTGCTGATCGTGCCGGAGCTTGCGGTCACTGGCTACGGGGCAGGGGAGTCGGCATTTGCGCGGCTTGCTTCACCCGCGACCGGCGACGTTGCGACACGCCTCAGTGCCATTGCGCGGGAAAACGGCATTGCCATCGTGGCCGGTTTCGCCGAGCAGGAGGGCACGGTAACCTACAACAGCGCGCTCTTCACAGACGGCATCGGCACCAATGCCGTCTACCGGAAGTCCCATCTCTACGGTGAGTACGAGCGAAATGCCTTCAAACCCGGCGTTCCAACCTCGGTCATGGTGGAGCTAGGCGGTATCCGTCTCGGCATGCTGATCTGCTACGATGTGGAGTTCCCCGAAAACGTCCGCCGCCTTGCACTTGCCGGCGCCGAGCTCGTCGTGGTTCCGACGGCGCTACCGAAGGGGTCTTCCGGCACCTTCATCGCCAATCATATGATCCAGGTCCGCGCCTTCGAGAACCAGGTTTTTGTCGCCTACATCAACCATTGCGGCGCCGACGACAATTTCACCTATGCCGGCCTGTCGCGCATCGCCGCCCCGGATGGTAAGCTGCTTGCCGAAGCCCCCGCGGAAGGGGAAACCCTGCTTTTTGCGGAAATCCGCCCGGAAGACTATGCCAGGTCTCGGGAAGAAAACACCTATCTCGTTGATCTCGGCCGACCGGGCTAGAGACTGATCAAGCCCGTGCCGATCACCGCCAGCGCCGCGCCTATCCAGGCGGGCGCGGGCGGCACGATGCCGGTGCGCGCCCAGATCATCGGCAGGATAACGACCGGCGTCATCGAGGATAGCGTCGAAACCACCCCGACATTGCCATGTGCCAGCGCCGCCATCAGCAGCGACATGCCAAGTCCGACGCCGAAGAAGGCGGAGCCGACCGCAAAGCCGAGCGACCGTTTGGTGATGCTTGGCGCGGGCTTCAACATCGGATGCGGGACGACCATCAGCAGCAGAAAGAACGCGGCCGCAAGACCCGAGCGCACGGCCATCGCGGTGAACGGTTCGACGCCGCTCGCCATGGCAGGGCGGGCGGCGAGGCTGCCGAGCGCCTGCCCAAAGGCGGTAACGACGCCGAGCGCTATTCCAAGCCAGGGCGTGCGCTCGACAGCCGTGGTCTTCGACGGCGAGCGGGCGCCGATCGCCAGCAGGATGCCGAGCAGCACGCAGGCGATGCCGATGCCCTGCTGGCCGGACAGGGTTTCGCCCAGGAAGACATAGCCGAGCAGCACTGCGAAGGGCGAGGTGAGCGAAAAGAGCAGGGCGGTGGTGCGAGGGCCAGCCGTATAGATCGTCGCGAAATAGGTGGTGCTTGCGATGATGATGCCGAAGAGACTGGAGGCTGCCAGGCAGCCGAACTGCCAGAGCTCCACGGTGCGCCAGCCGCCGATCACGAGCGACACGGCCCCCGTCATCAGGAAGGCGGCAAGCATCTGCAGGCGAGCGAGATCGAGGAGCGGCAGGCGACCCCGCAATTCGCTGACGAGCATGCCGCTCAGCGCAATGCAGACGGCGGCGGAAAGGGCGAGGATTTCGGCGATGTACATGAAAAGACCGGGCGATTGATCGCCCGGCCTATCGCATGGATTTGCCCTAGTCGATAGGCTTCTTTTTCGGATCAGGCCTGATAGGTGACGCGGCCGTCGCAGATGGTGGTGACGGGGCGCACTTCGGCGAGGCTGGTGAACTCGGTTGCCTCCACGTCGGCGGAGAGCACGACGATATCGGCGAGATAACCGGCCTTCAGCACGCCCTTGCGATCCTCCATGAACTCCACCCAGGCGCCGTTCTTCGTATAGGCGGCAAGTGTCTCGTGCAGGGAAAGGCGCTCGTCCTTCATACCGTCCTTCCAGACGTCGCGTGACATGGCGCACTGGATGCAGTTCATCGGGTCGAGTGGCGAGACCGGCCAGTCGGTGGCAAAGACGATCTCCGCACCGGCATCGACCAGCGTGCGCCAGGCGAAGGCATAGGGCCAGCGCGCCTCGCCGATATAGGAGAGGTACGGTTCGAGCGGCAGGCCGGCGCTGCCCGGCGGGTGGGTCGGCTGCATGGAGGCGACAGTGCCGAGCTGTTTGAAGCGCGGAATGTCGTCGGGGTGCACGACCTCGATGTGCTCGATGCGGTTGCGGCTGTCGCGCTTGCCATTCGCCTTGATGGCGGCCTCATAGCCATTCAGAATCATGCGCACTGCGCCGTCGCCGATGGCATGCACCGCCACCGGCAGGCCAAGCTTGTCGGCCGTAATGGCGACATTGTCGAAATGCTCCTGCGAGAACAGCGGATCGCCCTTCAGACCCGGCTGATGGCAATAGTCGTCGACGAAGACGGCAGTGCCGGATTCCGTCACGCCGTCCATGAAGAGCTTCACGAAGTCCGAACGCAAGCGATCGGAATTGAAACGCTCACGCCAGGCGGCCGCCTTGGTCTCGATGTCCGAGAGCGGCATGAAATTCTTCATGTGGAAGGGCATGCGCACGCGTACCGGCAGGCCGACCGTCTTCTCGATCTCGTCCAGCATTTCCAGCTGGTAGAGGCTGCCGTCCATGTTCTGCAGCGAGGTGATACCGAGCGAGGCGACGTAGGCGAGGCCTTCCTTGATGATCTCGATGTCGCCGGCGCGCTGTTCCGCCGTCACATGGTCCGGATCGCCGCCCGTGCCGACGCCGAGCATTTCGCGCCCGCCTGTTTCGCTCAGTGCGGAAACGGGGCGGATGGCGTTGCTTTCGCGCAGTTCACCACTGGCAAGCCCATCCTCAGCCATAACGATCTCGTTGCCGATGCCGACATCGCCACCTTCAAGGATACCACCGAGCTTCAGCGCCAGCGTATTGGCCCAGGCGGTGTGGTGGTCCGGGGCGAAGATCAGCACGGCGCGATCCGGCAGGATGTGGTCGAGGTGGTGGCGGGTTACGCGCTCGTCGTCGGAGAGGATCGTGTAGTCCGCGTGCTGCGCGATCAGCAGGTTGCGCTCCGGATATTCTGCGGCATAGGCCTTCAATGCGTTTTCCAGCGCATCAAAGCCTTTCATGCCGTAGAGCGAGAGTTCGCGCAGTTCGGCGGAACCGCCGAAAATGTGCATATGCGCTTCGTTGAAGCCCGGCAGCACCGTGCCGCCCTTGGCGTCGATGACATGCGTGTCGGGGCCGGAAAAGGCATCGATCTGCGCTTCGGAACCGACCGCCAGGATGCGGTTGCCGGAAACGGCGACGGCGCTCGCGCGTGGGTTCGCCTCATCCATCGTCAGCACCCGCGCATTGCGGATGATAAAACTCGCTTCGGTCTGCATGGCGTGTTTCCTCGATGTTTTTTAAATGGACCGGCGGCAGAGCGCCCGGAAGAAGGTGAACAGGTCCTGGTTCTCCTCGTCGCCCAGCGGATCCGGCTGGGACGAGAGTTTCACGATGACCGTCTCGGTGCTCGGATCGACATAAAGCCACTGGCCGTGAATGCCGATTGCGGCAAAGGCGCCGTCCGCTTCGCCGGATTGATACCATTGGCTGCGATAGCGTCCGTTCGGCAGGTCGACATTACGGCCCTGCTGCCAGGCTTGCTTGTCGCCATTCTCCTGCATGTCGCGGATCCACGCGGCGGGCACGATCTGTCGGCCATCCCGGGCGCCGTCATTGCGCAGCAGTTCACCCAGACGGGCTAGATCGCGGGCGGTCATGGAGACGCCGCCGGCGGTGCGCGGCGTGCCGATCGAATCGACCGTAATATCGGCGTTGCCCTTCGCACCCATCGGTTTCCAGAGGAGATCGGAGGTGAGGTCGGCGAAACGGGCGCCCGTCGCCCGCTCGATGATGACGCCGAGCAGATCAGCGTTCGGCGAGGCATAATAGAACGGCCCGCCATGCGGACGCTCGGCCTTCTGAAGGGTCAGCAGGAAGGAGGCCAGCGTTTCCGGCTCGGCGCCCACCATCGGCGGGTTCCAGAGCATCGAGCGGCGATAGCGCGCGAAGGCGCCGTAGGGATCGAGATAAGCTTCCTCGAAATCGAGGCTGACGCGCATATCGAGCACGTCGCGGTAGGTGCAGTCGCCGTAGACGCTGCCCTTGGCTTCCGGCAGGTAGTCCGTCACCGGCCGGTCGGGATCGAGCAGACCATCCGCCTCCAGAATACCGGAGACCACGGCCGTCAGAGACTTGGAAATCGAGAAGACGAGGTGCGGCGCGTTGGGATCGGCATGCGGCGCGTAGTATTCCGCAAAGATCTCGCCCTTGCGCATCAGCACGAAAGCGTCCGTATGGGCAAATTCGAGGAAGGCGCGGGCGGTGGACGTGCCGGCAAGGCCCGTTTCCATCGCCGCATCGAAAAAGGCGTCGCTGGCGAGGGGCTGCTCGGCGGTCGCGGCCTCGGCAGCGATCACCGCAGTCGGCACGAAGTCGCGAACATTCTGAAAGGTCCAGCGGCTGAAAGGGGCGGTGCGCCAATTGGCGAGCGTAACATCGGCGCGGGCAAACCCGTGCCTGTCCTTGAAGGTCTTGATCATGAAACATCCGACCGAAGCGCGGGAAGGCGAGTTGCCTTCCCGCGTACGGAAGTCCTCGTTCTATGCGGCCGAGCCGCTTACTTCTGCAGTTCGGTCCAGAGCTTGGTGTAGAGTTCCTGTACTTCCGGAGGGCAGGCGAGGTTGAACTTGCCGGCAGCCTTCAGTTCTTCCGGAACGACGATTTCCGGCGCATCCTTCATCTCAGCCGGCATGAAGGCTTCCGATCCCTTGATACCGTTTGCATAACGGCCGAAGGCCGAGAGCATGGCGGCATTTTCCGGGTCCATGATGAAGTTCAGGAAAAGCTTGGCGTTGTCGACGTTCTTGGCGTCCTTGAGGATGGCGGCGTTGTCCATCCAGACCGGGTAGCCTTCCTTCGGATAGCCGTAGATGACATCAGGGTTTTGCAGACGCGAGCGGAACGAGGCACCGTTCCAGTTCGTGCCGGCGGCGATGTCGACCTTGGAATATTTCTCGATATTGCCGTAGTCCATCGAAAGCCACTTCGGCTTGGCGGTCGCCAGAAGATCGCGGGCCTTTTTCAGGATTGTCAGGTCGCCCGTGCAGGGCTCGCCGCCGGCATAGGTGACGACCATGTGCATGACGTCGGACATTTCCGGCAGCACGTTGATCTTGCCGACAAGTTCGGCCGGCGGATCGAGGAAGATCGCGGAGGTGTTCGGGTCACCCGAATAGATCGACTTGTTGACGGTCACGCCGGTGGTGCCCCACAGCCACGGAACCGAATAATGACGTCCTTCGTCGAACGGCACGCTCACCCACTGTGGGTCGACGTTCTTGAAGTTCTCCATCTGGTTGGGTTCGGATTGCAACAGCAGGCCTTCCGAGATCCAGATCGGCATCACGCTCGCGGACGGCACGACGATGTCGAAGCCGTGGCCGCCCTGGCGGATCTTTGCCAGCGCGGTGTCGTTCGAGTCGTAGTCGGTGATCGTCACCTTGACCTTGTGGGCCTCCTCGAACTTCTTGATCATTTCGGGGCTCGTATAGTTGCCCCAGTTGAAGATGTTGAGTTCTCCCTCGGCGTGCGCGATGGCGGTAGAGGCCATCATGCCGGCGGCAAGTGCGAACAATCCCAGTTTGGTTTTCATTCCTGTTCTCCTTTATCTATTGATTGTCTTTGTTGGGGTTCCGGCTGAGGAAGAAGAAGAGCGTGACGATAGCCAGCGACAGCACGAGGAACGCTGTCGAGATCGCGTTCATTTCGGGTGTCACCACGCGGCGCAATTGCCCCAGCATGTAGGTCGGCAATGTGTCCTGGCCGCCGGATTTGACGAATTCGGTGATGACCACGTCGTCGAGCGAGATCACGAAGGCGAGCATCATGCCTGCGAGAATGCCCGGCCAGAGCAACGGCAGCGTGACGTAGCGGAAGGTCTGGAACGGTGACGCGTAGAGATCCGATGCGGCACGCTCCAGCGAGAGATCCATGCTTTCGAGGCGTGCGCGGATCGGCATGTAGGCGAAGGGAATGCAGAAAGCCGCATGCGCGACGATGAGATAGCCGAGGCCGGAGTAACCGGTCCACACCTTGACGCGCGAGAAAAGGATCAGCAGCGCCACGGCCGTCACGATTTCCGGCACCAGAAGCGGCATGTTGATGACGGAATACTTGAAGGTGAGGCCGCGGTAGGGCGCCGTTCGCGTGGTGGCGATGGCCGCAAGCGTCGCGCAGGCCGTCGCGATCAGCGCGGCGATGGAGGCGATCCGGAGCGAGCGCCACGATGCCTCGATAACCTGTTGGTTGTTCCAGGCGCTCTGAAACCATCGAAGCGAAAAGCCTTCCCAGGTGGCGATCGACATGCCCGAATTGAAGGCATAGACGACGAGCGTCGCGATGGGCAGGTACAGGAGGAAGAAGCAGAACATCGCAATCGTCGCGAAACCCGGCTGCCGCTTGATCGAGAAAGACTTAGCCATGGGCGCTACCTCCCGACTTCGATGCATTGCGGACATAATAGAGCATCGCGAAGAGCACGATGATAACGAGCGTGACGGAAAGCGCGGCACCAAGCGGCCAGTTTCGACCCTGGCCAAACTGCAGTTCGATCAAGTTGCCCACCATCAGGTTCTTGCCGCCGCCGAGAACGCGTGGCACCACGTAGGACGACAGTGCCGGAACGAAAACGAGGATGGAACCGGCGATGATGCCGGGTTTGACCAGCGGAATGATGATGCGCCACAGCACGCCGAAGCGTGAGGCGTAAAGATCGTAACCTGCCTCGATCAGCCGGAAATCCAGCTTTTCCAGGCTGGCATAAAGCGGCAGAACCATCAGCGGCAGGAAGACATAGGTCATGCCGAGCATGATGGCGAAGTCGGTGAACATCATCTGGATCGGCGCGGAGATGATGCCGATCTTCAACAAGAGCGTGTTGATGATGCCTTCCGAACGGATCACCTCCTGAATGGCGAAGGTGCGGATGAGCATATTCGTCCAGAAGGGAATGGTGATCAGGAACAGCCAGAGCGAGCGGTTGTGCGGTGCGCGCGTGGCGATGAAGTAGGCCGTCGGAAAGCCGAAGATCAGGCAGAACACCGTCGTTGCAAAGGCGAGCTTGACGCTGCGCCAGAAAATCGAGAAATGCGCGTCCGCAAGGGAGACGGTGTCGTCGAAGATGTCGCGTGTAAAGAGAACGTTGAACCAGCCCTCCGTCGAGAACTCCCATTTCACGTCACCATAGTTGCCTGGCGCGAGAAAGGAATAGACCAAGACGATGAGGAGAGGGCCGACGCTGGCCGCGAGGATGAGGAGGAGGGCTGGAGCACTGAGCATCCAGCGATCCCGAACATGTTTCTTTTGCCGCTGTTCGGTGGCGTCCTGAGCGCTGAGCGTCATGGCTAGTCCCTCAGAATCTGGGCGACATCGTCATTGATGGCGATGCTCACACGTTCCTGCTCGGAGAAGCCGCAGGGACCGCTCTTGGCATTCTGCTGGCGCACGATGAAGGTGCCGCCGCCATCGACCTTGACGTGGAAATGGTTGTCCGTGCCGAGATAGACGATGTCGTCGAGCACGCCCTCGAGCGCACCGGAGCCGGGCGGACCGAGACGGGCATGTTCCGGGCGGACGACGATGGTAACCTTGCCCTTCGGCGTGATGCCTTCCGGGTAGGTCGCGGAAATTTCCACACCGGAGGAAAGCCGGACGCGGGCGCTGTCGCCGGCAACGGAAACGACCTCGGCTTCCAGAAAGTTCGTCTCGCCGATGAAGTCAGCGACGAAACGTTCGGCCGGGCGATCATAGATGTCCCAAGGCGAGCCCACCTGGCGGACCTTGCCCGTCGACATGACGGCGATACGGTCGGACATGGTGAGTGCTTCTTCCTGGTCATGCGTGACGAAGACGAAGGTGATGCCGGTTTCCAGCTGCAGGCGCTTCAGTTCCATCTGCATGGACTTGCGCAGCTTCAGGTCGAGCGCCGAAAGCGGCTCATCGAGCAGCAGCACTTTCGGCCGTGGCGCGAGGGCGCGGGCGAGCGCCACACGCTGCTGCTGGCCGCCGGAAAGCTGCGTGACCGGGTTGTTGCCGCGCCCTTCGAGATGCACGAGCTTCAGCATGTCCTTGACGACGGAGTCGATCTCCGACTTCGGCTTGCCGAGCATCTTGAGCCCGAAGCCGATGTTCTCCGCGACCGTCAGGTGCGGGAAGAGGGCGTAATTCTGGAAGACTGTGTTGACGGGGCGCTGGTTCGGCAAAAGGCGGGAAATATCGGTCCCATCAAGCAGAACCTGCCCTTCGGTGGGCAGTTCGAACCCGGCGATCATGCGCAGGAGGGTGGTCTTGCCACAGCCGGAAGGGCCAAGAAGGGTGAAGAATTCGTTCGAGCGGATTTCCAGCGTCACGTCATCGACGGCCTGGAAGGTGCCGAACCATTTCTTGATGCCATGCAAGCCTATAGCTCCGCCATGGGCTGCGGTCGTTCGGGTATCAGTCATCGGTTCCCCGTTTTTCGACCGACGCTCGAGCTTCCTCCGCCCAAACCGCCGGCTGTCCTCTGTCCGGCCGCTGATCACGGCTCTTATGTGATAGGCTTATCTTGCTTATGATCACAACAAACCATAATTTGATCAAATCTGTAAAGGGCCATTTTAAGCTTTGCGACAATATCAGTTTTGCGTGCAAAGCTCCTGAAATTCAGCCCTGAGGCGTGAGGCCGGCAAAAGCCGGGCCTGCAGAGGGGAGGGTACAGCATGTTCGTGGCAGCCAGTCGTGAAGCGTCCGAATCCGCCAAACAATGGGTCTACCGTGTGTTGCGGCGGGGTATCATGACGGGGCAGTTCGAGCCGGGCGATCCGGTGACGATCAATGGATTGGCCGAGGCGCTTGGCGTCAGCGCCATGCCCGTGCGCGAGGCATTGCACCGGCTGGTTTCGGAAGGGGCGCTGGAACTGCTCGACAATCGCCGCGTCCGCGTGCCGGATCTCGACCCGCAGAGTTTCGAGGAAGTTCTTGAAGCCCGTGTCGCACTGGAAACCCGTGCCGCCGAACGTGCCATGCCCTTCATCGACGACAGGCGGCTGACCCGTATGCGGGCGTTCGACCAACAGGCCGATCAGGCACTGGCTGTCGGTAATTTCGGGCGGCTGGTGGAGGCGAATTTCGATTTCCACCGCTGCCTCTACGAGGCACGGCCCGGCACCGTGATGCTGCCGCTCATCGAATCTCTCTGGTTGCGTCTTGGACCCTTCATGCGTCGGGCCGGCGAGACACTCTCGCAAACCTATCAGGTCGATCGCCACGCCGAGGCGCTCGCCGCCATCGTGCAGCAGGATGCCGAAGCCCTGAAGGTGGCGATTGCCGCCGACATCCGCGACGGCACCGGCTATCTTGGCCAGGGCCATTTCGCGCGGGTTGCGGCTTTGGCAAAAACGGGCTGAAGATGGTTGATCCGCTCGGTCGGCTCTTGCTCTCCGATCCAAATCGCGTAAGTCATTCCCGTGACTTGCAGTGCGATGGAGGGCGCCTTGAACGACAACAATGTTCTGAAATTCGAAAGCCGGAAGCCGCAGCAGGACAACGGGAACAAACCTGAGGTGCCGAGGCCGAAAAAGGGACGGATCTGGATCGCCGTTGTCATCGTGATCGCGCTCGTCTGGGCGTACTACCAGTTCATGGCGCCACAGAGCCTTTGACACGCCGGCCTCGAGCTGCTCCTCCATGTAGGAAATCAGGTAAAATGCCCTGCCATCTGAATAAAATCAATATGTTATTATCTGGAATTCATTCCTATATGTCCTGAAAGTCGACATGAAATGACCGAGACAGCTAGGTCATTGTTGTCATTAAATCAACTTGTCTAGTTGGTCTGAGAATGCGGGGACTTTGCATGTGCCGCTATGCATTGGAACTGCTGGTCCTGATCTGTCCGAACAGAGGGGCGAATTGCCATCCCCCAAGGAATTTTGTGATCGCTAACGAGCTTCGACGAGCATTATTGGTCTCACGAACGTTCCGCGCACATCCTTGGATAGGATTTGTTGGCATGAACTCCTTGATGGCGTTCGTCGGGGAACCGACACTCACCGAATTATCTTTGTTAGATTCTAGCGTGCATCGCGGCGCAGATTGCAAGAAGCGTTGCAATTAAGCGAAGCTCGTGCGTCCTTCACTAAGTTGATCGGCCAAGCCGAAAGGCAACAGCGATCCGTAGTGATGAACCACGGCAGACCGGTTGCCGCCATCGTACCATTGGCAGACCTGGAAAGACTCAGACAGTTGAACGCCGCGCAGCGGAAAAAGATGGTGTTCCGGCAGCCTCACGATAATGAGATGAAGGATTTCCTTGGCGAGGAGGCGGAGCTACCCACGGAGGCGATAGAAGCGTTCGCCGCATTGCTTGACTTTGTGGCAAAGGACGATCGCCTTGTGGAGTTAATTCTGAGGGAGAGATCCAAGGAGAAGGCGAAAAACGACGACTCTATCGAACGGGAACATCATGCAATGGCACAGTTCTAGCGCGACATGGCCCGGCACTCCTACCTCCTCCGTATCCCGGCTTCAATAACCGCGATGGTCACGTGTTGACGGAGATCAAAGAAGGGAAGATGCGGCCATCGGCGCGGTCCCTATAAGCTGGCATTCTAGGGCTGTTCCGGGCGGGAGCCTGCGAGCTGTGTAAGGGGAAGTCCGCGTCGTCATCAGTGTTGCGACGCTCTTTGCCCGACGCGCGCCGGACAGCCGCGCGATCTTCAAATTCGTATTCGCAGCCACAGGGCTTTAATTGGCGGTCATGAACCAAATATGTCGTCCGACGCTAAGTCGTATT
The DNA here is from genome assembly GCF_058808115.1 of Shinella sp. GW821-FHT11G07. NCBI lineage: Bacteria > Pseudomonadati > Pseudomonadota > Alphaproteobacteria > Hyphomicrobiales > Rhizobiaceae > Shinella > Shinella sp. GW821-FHT11G07. Next base: position 94 of record NZ_JBXARJ010000023.1, on the reverse strand, counting down.
GATGCCCCGTCGAGTCTCGGTAATCCTCCCGCGCACTAATCGGGTTCAAAAGTAGAATTTTCTCGGCAATATGCATGAGGAGATTTTGATGAAG
>NZ_JBXARJ010000022.1:0-95860 GCF_058808115.1 Shinella sp. GW821-FHT11G07 | reverse complement strand
ATCAAAATCTCCTCATGCATATTGCCGAGAAAATTCTACTTTTGAACCCGATTAGTGCGCGGGAGGATTACCAGCTCTTGAAACGGCCTTGTTAGCCAACTGTTCCATCCAGTGTGCTTGCCGCATAAAGAAGGACCAGAACCAATCCACATTGCGGCATATATCGGCGAGCATTTGGTAAGCCCGTCGGCCTTCTGGATCGGCACGCAGATTTGGTGCGGCAAGTATAACGAGGTGGACAACGCCTTTCGCAGTCAAGGCATCGGGGGCAAGCTTATGGCGTGGGTTGAACAGGAGGGGGAGCGAACCGAATGCGCTGTGACCCGCATCGCCATGGTGCTGGGCAAGGTGCGCACACATCGCTTCTACGTAGAAAATGGCTACTTCGATGACGGGTGTTGATGGTGAAAGCCTTGAGCCGTGGTGCGGAAGAATTTCCGGAATATACCGCTCGGCGCCTCTAAGGGTCTCTTCAGTACCGATAGAGTCCGGTGTGCCTATCTGTGCCGCATTACATTGACTGTCCGTCCTCAGATCATTTACCTCGGATTGGATCGCGGATCAGCGAACTGCCGGCCTCGTCTTGGGATGATGTTGTGATGCTGCAAGAGCCGTTGTTGGATGGTTTGTCGTTTGATCTTGCCGCGTCGTGCGATAGTGGTCTAGACTCCGTCGACCGTGTGTCCGCTGGGTGCCCACTTTCGTGCTTTGCTTGCATCTTATTTCTGGCTGCGCGAAATTTGTCCGATATTTGCCATATCCGCAGCTAGGATGCGGCTCCGTCAGCTCAGTTCGAGTGGAACATGAAGAAGCGTGTGGTTGCCGAAGATCATTCGTCGCGGTTCGTCCGACTTCTCCTGACATATCGGCTCTATGTCCTCGGGGCAGCGAGCCTCTTCGTCTTCGCTCTCGTCGCCTTCGCCATTTACCGGCTGACGGCGGAGGTGCGCTACGAGGAGGTGCTGGCAGTACTTTCGGCCACCTCCTGGAGCGCCATTGCGCTCGCGGTGCTGTTCACCGGTCTCAGCTTCCTCGCGCTGGTCTTTTACGACGCCAACGCGCTCGACCATATCGGCCGCCGTATACCCCTCCTTACAGTCGCCGTGACGGCCTTCATGGCCTATGCGGTCGGCAATACGGTGGGTTTCGGGCCGCTCAGCGGCGGAGCGATCCGCTTCCGGGCCTATTCCCGCCTTGGCTTGGCCCCTGGCGAGATCGCCCGCGTCATTGCCTTCGTGACACTCGCCTTCGGTCTTGGTCTGCTTTCCGTCAGCGCGCTGGCGGCGCTCGCCGTCGCCCCGCGTGTGGCCAGCATTCTCGGCGTCGATGCTCTGTGGCTGCGCGTCATAGCGCTGCTGATCCTCGCTGCGCTGGTCGGCGTATTCTATATCGGCCGCAACGGGCATGTGATCAGCCTCAAAGGCTTTCAGCTTCTGTTGCCGGACAGCCGCACCGCCTCCCGCCAGTTCCTCGTCTCAGCCTTCGATATCGCAGCCGCCGCCTCGGTGCTCTACGTGCTGCTGCCCGATACCCATGTCGGTTGGCCGACCTTTCTTGCCGTCTATGCGGTGGCGATCGGCTTCGGCGTGCTCAGCCACGTTCCAGCCGGTCTTGGCGTCTTCGAGGCGGTCATCATAGCGGGGCTTTCCAATGCCATCAGCATCGACCAGCTGCTAGGTAGTCTCGTGCTTTACCGGCTGGTCTACTATGTGCTGCCGTTGTTGTTTGCGACCGTGCTGCTGCTGGTCACCGAGATGCGGCAGCTTGCGCTGAAGCCTGGCGTCGCCGAGGCCGCGCAGCTTGCCGGCAAGCTCGCCCCGGCATTGATCGCCACGCTCTCGCTGGTGCTCGGCACCATGCTGATCTTTTCGAGCGTGGTGCCGACGCCTAACTCGGATCTCGATTTCCTGTCGAGTTACCTGCCGTTGCCGATCGTCGAGGGCGCACATTTCCTGTCGAGCCTGCTCGGCCTGCTGTTGATCGTCGCCGCCCGTGGGCTTGGACAGCGGCTGGACGGCGCCTGGTGGGTGGCGCTGGCAGGCGCATCGGTCGCCTTCGCCTTCGCCTTCCTCAAGGCCATAGCCGTCTTCGAGGCGGGGCTGCTTGTGTTGTTCATCGTTGCGCTGCTCGCCAATGCCCGTGCCTTCGACCGGCATTCCTCGCTGCTCCGGCAGGCGCTCGGACCGTCCTGGCTTGCCGCCATCGCGGTCATCATCGTCACCGCGACGCTTATCCTGCTCTTCGTCTACCGGGATACAGACTATGCGCATGAACTTTGGTGGCAGTTCGAGTTTTCGGAAGAAGCCCCGCGCGGCCTGCGTGCCCTGCTGGGGCTTGCCATAGCCTCGTCGGCGCTTGCGCTATTCAGCTTGCTGCGGCCGGCGCATTTCCGCACGGAAGGCCCGACGCCGGAGGAGTTGGTGCAAGCGGCCACCATCACAATGGGCCAGGATTTCGCCGATGCCAATCTCGTGCGCATGGGCGACAAGCGGTTGTTGTTTTCGCCTTCAGAGAAATCCTACATCATGTATGGCATTCACGGTCGCTCCTGGATCGCGCTCGCCGACCCGATTGGTCTGCAAGAGGAATTCGCTGAACTCGTCTGGCAGTTTGTCGGCGCGGCGCGGGCAGGCGGGGGGCGTGCGGCCTTTTACCAGATCTCTCCGGCCCTGCTTTCGGCCTGCGCCGATGTGGGGTTGCGCGCCTTCAAGCTTGGAGAACTAGCCATCATCGAACTGGCACAGTTCGAGATGAAGGGCAGCCGTTTCGCCAATCTGCGGCAATCCTACAATCGCGGCCAGCGCGATGGCCTCTCCTTCACCGTCGTACCGCCTGGTGAGGTCGCCGCGATCCTACCCGATCTCCAGGCGGTATCCGATGGTTGGCTCGATCACCACAATACCAAGGAAAAGACCTTTTCGCTCGGCGCCTTCGACGGTGCCTATGTAATGGCGCAACCCGTCGCCGTGGTGTGGCTGGACAATCGGATCGTCGCCTTTGCCACGTTGATGGTGACGGACACCAAGGCGGAAGCGACCGTTGACCTGATGCGTTTTGCCCCCCAGGCCCCGAAGGGCACGATGGACTTCCTCTTCGCCAGCATCCTCGAATACCTTCGCACCGAGGGCTATCGACAGTTCAATCTGGGCATGGCGCCACTGTCAGGCATGGCGCAACGCGAGGCCGCTCCCGTCTGGGATCGTGTCGGTGGGGCTCTGTTCGAGCACGGTGAACGCTTCTACAACTTCAAGGGCCTGCGCGCCTTCAAGTCGAAGTTCCACCCACGCTGGGAGCCGCGTTACCTTGCCGTATCGAATGCCACCGGCGCGGCACTCGCCCTGATGGACGTAACCTTCCTGATCGGCGGGGGTGTCAAAGGAGTGATTTCCAAATGAAGGTTTTTTGCCCTCTCGCGCTTGCCATCCTTTTCTCCTGCGTGGCACCCCGCTTTACCGTCGCGCAGGAGAACAGCAAAACCTTTGCTACCGGTATGATCCCCGCTGACCACATCCTGCTACCGGATGGCGCCCCCGGTGCGAGCGTCTTTCTGATCTCGGATGCAGAGGGCTGGGGATCCGAGGAGGACAGGCAAGCCGCGAATCTCGTTGCAAAAGGCGCGGCCGTGATCGGTATTGATTTTCCGTCCTATCTCAAGGCCCTGCAGGCCGATGACGGCGACTGTGTCTATATGATTTCCGATGTCGAATCGCTCGCCCATCAAGTCCAGCGCGCCAGAGGGGCGACGAGCTACAATCCACCCATCGTCGCCGGCATCGGCGAGGGGGGAGCGCTGGCGCTCGCCATGATCGCCCAGAGCCCTGCCGCCACGCTTGGCGAGGCCATCGCCGTCGATCCTGTGGCCGGGATCCCGCTCGACAAGGTTCTCTGCACGCCCGCCTCCAAGACGAAGGCGGATGGGCGAACAATGTATGGTTTCTCCGATGGGCCGTTGCCCGCACCCGTGACCGTGTTCTTCACCGATAAGGCGCAGCAAGCGGGTCGCGATCACGTCGCCGCGCTGAAACAGGCGCATGCCGATATCGACGTGCGGGATGAAACAGCCTCGGCTCTGGACACCTTGGCGCAATCGGTAGCCGACCGGGTCGATGCCGCTGGTGATACGGACGGTCCGCTCGGCCTGCCGCTCGCCATCCTCAAAGCTGCGCCTGCCTTTGACACGATGGCGGTGGTCTATTCGGGGGATGGCGGCTGGCGCGACATCGACAAGCAGGTGGCGGGTGCGCTGCAACAACGCGGCATTCCTGTCATCGGCGTGGACTCCTTGCGGTACTTCTGGTCCGAGCGCAAACCGCAGGAGACGGCGGACGATCTTTCCCGTATCATCGGGGCCTTCCGCAAGGAGTGGAACGTCAAACACGTCCTGCTCGTCGGTTATTCCTTTGGCGCGGACATCCTGCCGGCAACCTACAACCTGCTTTCGCCTGAGAACCGAGCCCGGGTGCCACAGCTCACCCTCATGGCGCTCTCCCATCAGGTCGACTACGAAATCTCCGTATCCGGCTGGCTCGGTGTTGCGGGTGAAGGGGCGGGCGGCGATCCCGTCGACGACATCGCCAGGATAGACCCCAAACGCGTGCAATGCATTTCCGGTACGGAGGAGGATGACGACCCTTGCCCGACGCTCAAATCCTCCGGTGTGGAGGCGATTGCTATCAATGGGGGGCATCATTTCGATGGTGACTACGAAGGCCTTGCCGATCGGATCGTCAACGGGCTCAAGGCGCGGCTTGAGGCAAACTAAGCCCAGTCCCGCCACTTGACGCTAAAGATTACAAATCGATCATGGAGGTCGGAGTTCCTCCGATCGAAGCAGATACAGGTACGCCTTTGAATGGAAAGCGGTTTCTCATGGCAGTGCTCGAGATGGAATTCCTCGATCCGGGCGATACTTTGGCAAAAAGGCCTGCTGAAACTTTATTTAATTGTAAGACGACCCAGACCGATGGGCGGGCCTATAGATGCCGCCGGCAGAAGGGAACCGCGATGCTACGACACCGGACAGCCTGAAGGGAAGCATTGCCTCCCCGTTTATCGAGGATACGCATCATGCTCTCGACATTCAAAACCGTCGCCTTCGCCACAATCGCGCTCTCGCTTGCCACCGTTGGCGCTTTCGCCACCAGCCGGCATGAAAGACACGAGGGCTTCAGGGGCTAGATGGACGGATACGATTGCGGACCTCACGTCAAGACGACTCCGGTCGTCATGATGCAGGCACCGGTCTACAAACCGCGCCTCAACCAGGTTCTCGCCGGGGTCCAGGCGGCCGTCGCGCGGATTGATCGGGACCGGGCTATGCACAGGCATTCGGCTAGCGCCGCGCACGAGTCTCGATTGTGTACGTGACCAACCCTGCCCGGCAGAAGCCGGGAAGGGTTGGTCCATCGTCCGGCCGTTTCGCGACAGCCGTAATCTACGATGGCTTTTGTTTCGCATCCAGTCTGGTCGCGTTAGCTTACTCCCGCGGCCGAGACGCCATAGGGGTAGTATCCCGTTGTTCCATCAAAGTCCGGACAAGGCGTTTGCCGTGACGCGGGCAGTTCTGCCGGTCACGGTCTTCCACTGCGTTACGTCGTGGATTCGATGAATGTAGGAGCAGATCAAAATCCCGCGCTAAGTTCGAACCGACGATGAACATCATGCATCCCGGAGAAGGCTCGATTTTGTGTTCCAGGCGTTGCTTCTGCCGCTGCAGGCTTCGCAGGAACAATTTGGTTCTGCTAACTTGCGCGTGAAGTGCACCGGCTTTGCCGGAGACCGCGATTCATGAGCAGCAACGTCTATGACAATAAAGACGGTGGATAAATTCTCTCCTGAAGTCCGCGCTCGCAAAGGCGAGCGGCCCCGCGCAAGTTCAGGTGGAGCCGGTTAAGCGTTTCGTCCAGTCCTCGACCCGGTTGCTTTCCAGGCGGCGGGCGGCGTGGCTGCGCCAGCTGTCGGCAAGGCACTCGAGCGCGGCGATGCCGGCCAGCTCCGAGTGGTTGAGCGGATCGATGTAGAAGGCACGCCAGATGCGCGTCAGCGTCCATTCCGGCGCACGACGCTCATGCAGGATAAGGCGGTCGGCGGGCGAGACGGTGCCGGGTGTGAGCACCCGGTAATACCAGCCGGTTCGTCCGGTCGACTGCACCAGGCGCGCCATCTCCGTTCGGCCGAAGCGCTCGTTCAGCTTCCAGCAGGGCTGCCGCCCCTGGCTGACCTCAAGGACCGTGGTGCCGAGCTCGAAGACATCCCCGATCGCCACCATGCTCTCCGTCAGCCCGACCGTCGAGAGGTTCTCGCCGAAGGCGCCGGGGCCGGCAAGAAGCGGATGCGGCCCGAGATCGCTCGTCCACTCGGCATAGTGTTCGAAGGGGTAGTGGTGCACGGCCTTTTCCAGCCCGCCATGCCGCACCGTATCGCCCTGCATGTCGCCAATGAGACCGGTCTTGGTCAGAGCAAGCGCATGGTCGACCGGCGATTTCACGATGCCGCTCGGCATGCCGCGTGCACCCAGCGGCGCGACGCTGCCGATGCCCAGGCTGAGCAATGCGACTTCCGTCATGGCGTGACAACCGACGGTGTCGGTATGGCGCAGCGGCCATCGGTGCAGGTGCCATCCTCGGCTGCGACGGACTGCACCGGGGGAGCGGAAATTGCCATGGCGATCCGTGCTCCGACGGCGATGTCATCCTCCACGCCGAAAGCCTGGTGCAGGATGGTGCCGTCCCGCCCGATCAGCACGGAGGAGGGTGTTCCGCGCAGCCCGAAGCGCTGCATCGTCACCGGAATATTCGATCCCTCTTCGGCCTTGTCGATGCCGACCGGGGATTTCAGCCGGTACTCGTAGAGGAATGCCTTGAGGGTGACCGGCGACATGGCTGCATGGTGTTCGAAGACCGTGTGGATGCCGAGGACCTGCAGATCCGTCTGGGCGAAGACGCGCTCGATGCGCTGGACCTGCGGAATGGCCTGCGCCACGCAGCCGGGGCAGAGGAGCTGGAAACTGTGCAGGAAGACCGGCCGCCCTCGCAGGCCGGCGAGTGTCAGTGGGATCGGTGTGTTGAACCATTCGCTGATCGCGAGTTCCGGGGCAAGTGGCGTCTCAGGCGTGGTCATGGTCACCTCCCGCTATATGATGACAACGGCCGGGCCGGGCGTGCCCGTTGCATTGCAGGGACCTGTGAGGGTAAATCTCGGCATGTTCTTTCCTTTCATTTGCCTGGAGGGGAGGAATGGCCGGTCTGGCAATGGCAGTTGCCGGACCGGCACGGGGTCATTTGGCCGGCACGACCTTGCCGGGCAGGCTGAGATCACCCGAGGCCACCTTGAACACGTTGCTGACGCACAGCAGCGGCGCATGCAGGTTGCCGTTGACCTTCAGACCCGCCGTCACGCCGTCGAATGAAGCACCCTTGATGCCGCCGATCAGCGAGAGGGGAATGGCCACATCCACCGTATCGCCCTTGAAGCTGGTCGGATATTCCGGGCTGTCGATGAGCAGCGGAACGCCGGGCCAGGTCTCCGGCACCTTCGGCTTGGTACCTTCGGGGATGTCGATCACCTTGAGGCCGCCGCCACAGGCCTTGTCCTGTGCCAGCACCACCCAGTGCGGATGCCAGACATGGCGGTTCTTGCCCCCCTTGGCCGCATCGTCGAAATCCGGGTGGAAAGTGACGGCGAGCGCGACGATGCCCTGGCCCTTGTCGAAGCCGATCTCGCCACTGTCGAGACTCGTCGGCCAGACATAGGCATAGACACTGGAGCCCTCGAACTTGCCCGTCGCATCGGGCTTGTCCTTGCCCGCCTCGCCGCGCACGCGGGTGGTGAAGATCGCGCTATCACCTTTGGTGACGATCGTCGTCTCGATGATGTCGAACGCAGCCTCTAGCGCCTCGGCGGGCTCTGCCTTGATGGAATGGGCGGAGGCTGTCGTCAGCCACAGCAAGGCCGTTCCGGCGGCGAGGGCGCCGGTTGCAAATCTGCCGAACATGATGGTCTTCCTTTCGTTTGCCTGGAGGGTCGGAACTATCCCGCTTGAAAAGCATCCCAGGTGGCAGCCCGGGATGCGGGATCGGCTTCATCGTGATCGCGGCAATCGACGCGCAACGCGCGTTGGCCGAAGGCGGCGTCGACGAAATGACAATGATGGGGGCGTGTGGTATCCGCATGCGCAAAGGGCGAGAAGTGGCGACAGGTCACGCACATGCGCTGGACGGGGATAGCCCCCGCCACTTGCAGATGCCGGATCATCTTGACGAGGGTGAGGAGGAGTTCTTCCTGCTCGCGTTCATCGAGCGCGCCAAGGGCCTCGACGGCAAGGCCATCACCGGTGTCCGAGGCGGCAAGGGCTGCAAGGCCCGCCGCCGTAGACACCACGCGCACCGCGCGCCGGTCGCTCGCCTCCGGCCGCTTCTCCAGATAGGCCTTGCGCTCCAGGGCATTGATCGAATCCGTCGCCGTCGGCTGCGAAACGCCGAGATGGGCTGCGATCTCGCGCACGCCAAGGCCGTCCACCCCGCGGCCTTCCAGCAGCGTCAGGATGGCAAGCTGCGTCGGGTTGAGCCCACTCGCCTTCGACCGGTTCCATTCGTCGATGCGCATGGCCATGCCGACGCGGGAAAGGCCTTCGCGAAGGCGTTCGGTGATGGAATGTGAGTCTGTGGGCGTCTCCATGGGGGGAATATATATAGGAGTCCTATATAATATCAAGGCCGCAAAAAATAAACTCGGGACGGAACGAGAACCGTTCAGAATCGCGCACCAAGGTCAAACGAAGTGGCAACGTTTAGTTGATTTCAACTGTTGAGTTGTATTATCGAATATTTGCAATAAGCCCTGAAAAATATGGGGTTTTTTGCGGTGGCATATTGTGAGCCTTCATTGTCCGATGCACTCTGTTTCTGACTTCTGCGGTGAGAGGTCGGAAGGACGTATGATGCACTACAATATTCGTTCTTTGCAGGTGTTCGAGTGTGTTTACCGGCATGCATCCTTGATGGGTGCAGCACGCGAACTCGGCATAACGTCCAGCGCCATCAGCCATCAACTCCGGGGTTTGCGCGCGCAGATCGGCGAAGAACTCTTCGTCAAGCAAGGGCGCAAGATTGCCTTTACCGACCGCGGACGGCAGATTGCTGAAAGCCTGAAGTATGCGTTCTCCGAGATCGATTCTTCTGTTCGCAACGGTATTGCTGCCTCCAATCGTTTTCTGCGTGTGACGATGTGCAGCTGCTTCGGACTCGGTTGGTTCATTCCCCTGTTGAATGCCACCGAACAGGAGGCCTGGCGCAGTTGTCTGCGAGTGAAGATGTATGCCGGAGAAACCGACATCAGCGACAGCATTGCCGACGTGTTCTTTTCCACCACGCCCCTGAAGGCGGGATATTGGTCGGCTAAAATGTTCGATGAGACTCTGGTCGCTGTGGCCAGCGAAGCAAGAGGTGGACAGCAGCTCATCACGCATGAGGTCGAAGAGGCGAGCTTCGGCGAGGACTGGTCTGCGTACTCCCGAACGGCCGGCAGCCTGTGGCCGTCTCCGTTTGAACGATCTGCACTGATCGGCTCTAGTCACTACATCTTCGGGCTTGAAATGGCGATGGCAGGCGTTGGTGTCGCGCTGGTTCCGGATTTTCTGGCAGAACACAAGTTGAAGGAGGGACGCGTCATCCTGAGTTCAAGCCATCGGATGCCCTCCGGGCGCGCCTACTACATGAACATAAAACATGCCCGGCGCCATGAGCCGCTGATCGACGAGTTCTGTTCCTGGGTGCTCAAGGTCGCGCGCCGGTAGGGCGTGGCTAAGGTCCGAAGTTCCCGGCAAGCTGAGACAGGAAGATCTTGAGGAGTGCCGCATCGAAATGCCCGTCGGAGCTCTTCATCATATCGATGGTCTCGCGCTGCGACCAGGCGCGCTTGTAGGGGCGTATTGTCGTCATCGCCTCGTAGACATCGCAGATCGCTGCCATGCGCGCGGCGAGCGGAATTGCCTCGCCGGCTAGCCGGTCGGGATAGCCTCGCCCGTCGTATCGCTCGTGATGGTGGAGGCAGATGTCGAGCGCCGTACGCGAGACGCCGTCGATCCGTTGCAGCATGTCGAAACCTTGCCGTGGATGCGCGCGGATCAACGCGAGTTCCGGCGGGGTCAGACTGCCGGTCTTGGCGAGGATGGCGACGGGGATCACGGTCTTGCCGATATCGTGCAGAAGGCCGCCCAACGCTAGTTCCCGCACCGTCGTTTCATCGAAGCCGAGGCGGCGGCCGAAACAGGTGAGGAGCGTGCTGACGGCAAGCGAGTGCAGGTAGGTGACCTGGTCCCTGTCCTTCAGCCGGGACATGGCGATAAGGGCTGCGGCATTGTCCAGGGCGGCCGACATGATCTGGTCGACGGCGAGCGTCGCATGTTCCAACCGCGCGACCCCGTTCATGCGAGCTTCAGCGATTATGTTTCTGACAAGCGGGGTTGTCTCGGCAAGCGTCCTTTCTGCCTGCTCCAGCTCTCGGGGGGAAAAAGAGCGCAGCAGCCGTTCCCGCTCGTGTTCTCCCGCGTGGTCACGACACGATGCGGTCGCGATGTCGACGCCCTTCTCGGTGTCAATGAGCAGGCTGAGAGTGCGACTGCTGAAGACCCTCTCCAGTTCTTCGCCGGAGAGGATGACGAAACAGCCGGACGGGGTGGACCCTTCCAGCGGTGAATGTTCGAGCTCGTGCACGAACATCCCGATCCTGGCTTCATGCACACGGATGCGCTTCTTCATGGCAAGGCCCTTACTCGGGAAAGGGAGGGCAGGGCGTGTCTCCGGCCCGCGAGAAAGTGCTCGTCGCCGTCGCCGGCGCAAACCTGATTGCGTCCCTGCGCCTTGGCGTTATAGAGCCGTCGGTCCGCGGTCGCGAGAACCTCGCTCCATTCGATGGCTGTGCCTGGCATGCGGATGCACAGGCCGATGCTGGCAGTGACGGAAATGGGCGGTTCGTGTTCTACTGTCATGGCCGCTACGCCGCGGCGCAGCCGCTCGGCGATTTCAACCGCCTGCGTGCCACCGCTGAGATCGAGGATGATGAGGAATTCCTCTCCACCGAAGCGCGCCACCACATCGGTGCTGCGCAAGGTGCGCTTCATCTGGTCGGCCGTTGCCTTCAGCACGAGGTCGCCGACCGCGTGGCCATGCGTGTCGTTGATGCGCTTGAAGTGGTCGAGATCGACGATCAGCACGCCAAGCGGCCAATCATTGGTATCGGAATCGCGCATGCGGACGGTGGCGAGCTCCTCTACGGTCCTTCGGTTGAGCAATTGTGTTAGCGGGTCGTGCTCGGAGAGGAAGCGCAGAGTCTCCGTCAGGCGCTGCTGCTCCTGCTCCATCAGTTTTTTTTCAAGCAGCTGCCCGTGCAGGATGGCAAGCCCCTCAAAAATCTCCTCCAACTCTCGGCTCGCGCGTGGTCCCCGTCGTGTCCCGTCGAAATTATCGGCCGCGAGCGCCAGGATTTGGTTGCGTGCCGAAAGCAGGGGCGCAAAGAGCAGACGGCGCGCAGCCAGCGCAAATCCGAGCAGGAGGCAACAAATCATGGCGAAGGATGTCACGCCTGTTAAAAGTGCATGACGCGCATCGCTCGCGCGACGTTGCGCGCTTTCGATGGTTGCCCGAATTATTTGCGAGCGCAGCTCGTCAGGGGCTTTCAGGCCGCGGACATAGCGGTCCGTGAATGTCTTGGCGGAGATGTCCTGTCCAGTTGCCGAGAGGTGGAGCACCTCGTCGAGATAGGGCAGCGAACCGAGGAAGTAGCTTCGGTTGGTCATTTCGACCGCCGCCTGCACTTCCGGCGCCTTTAGATGGGCAGGCGCATAGAGCCGGAGATCGTGCCACAGGAGTTCCAGCTTCGCCCGTATCGCGTTCATGGCCGCCCGCTCGTCCTCGGCGGTTTTCGCGCCGGCGAGGATGAGCACGGTGTGGGAGCCGAGGCGACCAGTCATCTCCCTGAGAGCACCGGCCGCGTTGAGTAGCAGGATTTCTGCGGAAAGATTTTGCGTTCTCGCGGCGATCTCGCTGCCGAGCCGGTCGCGCAGGTTAAATGCGTGATCTGCGCTGCGGAAAAGGGCATGTACGGCCGCCGCCACCTTGTCGGGATTCCGCTCTTCGGGCGGAAAGGTGGCAACCTTGTCGACGACGGCGCGGGCGCTGCGGAGATGGGCTTTCAGAAGGGCATAGTCTTTGGAATAGCGGCCGTTTTGCGAGAGTTCTTCATGATAGGCTTCTCTCATCTCGGCGAGGCGGCCATCGGTTTCGGCGCGTTTCTGACGCAGGGCCTCGATGACGGCGGGGCCGCGACTGGTCATGGCATTGTTGGAGGGGCCTCGTTCCGAGGAGATGGCACTGACCGCCATAAGGATAAGCTCGTAGCGGGCGAGTTCCTCCGCTTCCGCTTGTGCCTCCCGGCGCAACTTCTGGGCCTGGCCGAGAAAATGGATAGCGATGACGGCACAGCACAGCAGAATGCCGCCGCCTGCACCAAAAAGAATATGTTTCAAGCCAATCGAGAATTTCCGTACTGGATGGCCAGTCATTCACAACTCCGCACCTGCATGCCGCGTCCGTATGGCCGCGGTACAGCATGTCGGCGTTTCCTTGAGAAGTTGACAAAAGATAGGTGAATTTACCTCATGGCTTGAGCCAATTGCCGGAAATCGAGGGCTTTGGTGTGGAAAAAGCGCAGTGACGGGGTTCACAGCAGTACAATGGATAAAGAAAATGATGAGGTCAGCTCAACATGGAGAATATAATTCATTCGTCTTTGTGGCGCGCAATATGTTCCTAGCAACCTGTGGTAATTATTTATGATTAGTTTCGTATTTAATTGCGAATTAACAATTTTCCGTAATATTACTTTAGTCGATTAACCTGCATGCCATGACGGCATTCTTACATCAGCCATGAAAAGTGTGCGAAGCCGGCTCTGCTCGCTGCCAGCGAGGCCGTGTCTTGATGAGACGGGTGCGACGTCAATCCGGTCCACGCCACCCAAGAGGCAGACATGTCCATTTTGCAAAATGCCAAGATCATGACGAAGGTGCTGACGCCGCTCATCGTGCTGAGCGCCATCACCGTCGCCAGTATTCTTTATCTGTCGCTGAATTATCTCAAAGCTGATGCGAGCTACAGCGAGTTCATCGCGAGCGACAACAAGGCGACGCTGTTAATGGCTAGAGCCAATACCAGCGTCCACACGGTCGCCTACATCACTTACAAAGTGATCGTCTATGACCAAAGCTCTCCAGAAATGGCGGGCCTTAAAGAAAGCTATGCAGAGAATGTTAAGACGGCGATGGAGCGGTTCGAGGGTGCCAAAAAATACTTCCCGGAAGGAAGCGCGGATATTCAGGGCTTCATCGACACGGCCAAAGCCATTTTCCGAGAGCTGGACAGAGCTGTCGAGTATGCGTCAAATAACAGGAACGACGAAGCAATCGCCATCCTCGCGAAGCAAGATCTGGAGATTATCAAGCTCAGGAAAGGTATTGTTGCCTGGGTCGACAAGGGCATGGCATCCGTCGATGCACAATCGGACCAGTTGACCGCCGATGCTCATTTCACGGTGGATATGTCGCTGGCGGTTCTCGGCGCCGTTCTTCTCGCCGCGATCGCAGCCTCCTTGGCGGTAACGGTGTATGGCATCACGCGACCGGTCAATGCGCTGCGCCAGCGAATGCTGTCGCTTGCCGAGGGCGAGACGCAGCAACCGGTCTTCGGGCTGACCCGCAAGGACGAAGTCGGTCAGATGGCGTCCGCCGTTGCCGTCTTCCGCGACAATGCCGTTGAGCGTATCCGGCTCGAGCAGGAGTCGGAAGCGGGCCGCAGCCTTTCTGAAAGCGAACGCCTGGAGCGGGAAAAGCAGAAGGCGCAGGAGGCCGCAACGATCCAGGGGGCTGTCGACGCCCTCGCCGCCGGCCTCGTACACCTCTCCAACGGTGACATGACCTATCGCATTGAGCAGCCTTTTGGCCTCAACCTCGATGGCCTGCGCGGCAACTTCAACACGTCGATGATCAAGCTGCAATCCACCCTGCAGCGCGTCGAGGAAAGCACACGCAGCATCAATGCCGGCGCGCAGGAAATGCGCTCGGGCGCTGACGACCTCGCTCGCCGCACCGAGCAGCAAGCGGCTTCGGTCGAGGAGACGGCCGCCGCGCTGGAGGAAATCACCACGGCCGTCAAGGATTCCGCCCGCCGGGCCGAGGAGGCGGGTACGTTGGTCGCTCGGACGCGGGAAGGGGCCGAACGTTCGGGTGTGGTTGTCCGCGATGCGGTCGAGGCCATGCAGCTCATCGAGAAATCGTCGGGTGAGATCACCAATATCATCAGTGTCATTGACGAGATCGCCTTCCAGACGAACCTGCTGGCGCTGAATGCCGGTGTCGAGGCGGCGCGTGCGGGAGAGGCGGGCAAGGGCTTTGCGGTCGTGGCGCAGGAAGTGCGCGAACTCGCCCAGCGGTCGGCCGCCGCCGCCAAGGATATCAAGAACCTGATCGGTGCCTCCAGCCACCAGGTACAGGCCGGTGTGCACAAGGTGCGTGAGACCGGCGCGGCCCTCGGCACGATCGCGACGGAGGTGCAGGAGATCAACCGCAACGTCATGGCCATCGTCGAGGCGGCGCGGGAACAGTCGATCGGTCTTGGGGAGATCAACACCGCGGTGAACGCGATGGATCAGGGCACGCAGCAGAACGCCGCGATGGTCGAGCAAACGACCGCCGCGACGCACAGCCTCTCCACCGATGTTTCAGCGCTGACGCAGCTGCTGGCTCAGTTCAAGCTGCAGGACCGTGGTGCGGCGTCCGCTGTCACTGCCCAGGCCCCTCATGCTGTGGTGAAGGCTTCTGCACCTCGCGCTCTTGTCCGCAAAGTAGCAAACGCATTCTCAGGCTCCGCAGCATTCGCCAAAGCTCCATAAGGCGACAGCTGGGAGGAGTTCTGAGCGGCCGGGGGGTGGCCTCCCGCCCCCCGGCCACGTCCTTCGCCGACTTCAGGAGATTGCAGTGTCCAACGTCCTTGCCTTTCCCACCCTCCGGCCGGTTTCCGTCGACAGGAGCGATATCTTCGATGAAGCCGAGATTCAGGCTTTCGTCTTGCGCAATTCGGTGTGCAAGCCCGAACGCGTGCAGGATCTGAGGTACAAGCTGCTACTTGCAACGGAGGCGGCCGGGCTGCTTCGGCATCTGGTCGACACGATCCGGCTCGATCTGGATCTGGATAAAATCGAGGGGCATTCCTGAGCCGGGACACAGCACTCCCTTTCCGGCGAAGGCTGGGGCGGGAAGTGCATCGACGACCTGGATATCGGCTGTCGTGCCGCCCAGAGTGATAATGGAGTTCTTGGCAATGCTGACTGTCTACAACTGCCTCGTGAACGAGCATGATCTTCGCCTCGTTGTTCTCGCCGGGTTGGTCTGCACCCTGGCATCGTTTTCGGCGATCAATCTCCTGCACCATGTGGTTCGGACGGAAGGCAGGCTTCGGGCGGTGTGGCTGTGGGTGGCCGCCATGGCCACGGGGTTTGGCATATGGGCGACCCATTTCATCGCGATGCTCGCGTTCTCGCCGGCTATGCCGACCGGCTACAACATCACGCTGACGGCGGCCTCGCTTGTAGCCGCGATCCTGCTGACCCGTCTTGGCCTTTCCATCGTGCTGGCCGCAATCCGCTTTGCCCGGTGGTGCGGGGGCGCGGTCGTCGGTGGCGGGATTGCCGTCATGCATTATACCGGCATGGCCGCCTTCGAGATCCCCGGCCGTATAGAATGGGATCCGCTGCTCGTCGTCGCCTCGATTGTGCTCGGCACGACGATCGGCGCGCTCGCCTTGCCCGTCGGCCTGCGGGATCGCACGAAGAAGGCGCTCGCAGGTGGAACATTGCTGCTGACTGTCGCCATTGTCAGCCATCACTTCACCGCCATGGGGGCGGCCGTGATCGTGCCCGACCCGCGCTTCGACGTCTCACCCATGGCCATTCCGGCGGGTTGGCTGGCGGTGCTGGTCTCGGTTGCGGCCCTCACGATCCTGCTGTTGACTTTTGCCGGGCTCGCGCTGGATGTTCGCGATCGCCGATTGGCCGAAAGGCAGGCAGAGCGCATGCGCGGTCTTGCCAATGCCGCCTTCGAAGGCCTGCTGGTCTGCCAGCGCGGTGCCATCGTTTCAGCCAACGCCAGTTTCGAACTGCTCGCCGGCCGCACAGAGGATGAGCTGGCCGGAACCGATCTTGCGACATTCCTGCCGGAGGAGGCCGCGCGCCGCCAATTGGCGGAAAAGCCGAATGTTGCCTTCGAGACATGGTTATGCGCGGCTGATGGCACCATGATCGATGTCGAGGTGATCTCGCGGCCGATCGGTCTTTCGAATGAGACGCATACGGCGATCGCCGTTCGCGATCTGCGTGCGCACAAGAAGGCGGAAAACAGCATCCATTTTCTAGCTCACCACGATACCTTGACGGGGCTTGCCAACCGCAACAGTTTCAATACGAAACTCGATGAGCTGATTGCCGCCCACCAGCCGGATGGTCCTATGAGCGGTACACATCTGGCCGTGCTCTGCCTCGACCTCGATCGCTTCAAGGAGGTCAACGACCTCTTCGGCCACGCCGCTGGCGACAGGCTCCTGCAGAAGGTGGCACAAGTCGCTTCGAAGGTTCTGCGCAAGGGCCAGCTAATGGCGCGGCTCGGCGGCGATGAATTCGCCATCATCGCGCCCGGCCTCAGCAATCCCGCGCAAGCCGGCCGGATCGCCGAAAGCATTCTCGATTTCCTGCGAGCGGAAAACGAGAATGCCGCCACCACCGAGGGCCTGATTTCGACGAGTATCGGCATCGCCATCTTCCCTGCGGATGCGATAGACCGCACCTCGCTCATGAGCCATGCCGATACCGCGCTTTATCGTGCGAAAGCCGACGGGAGAGGCACCTATCGGTTCTTCGAAACGACGATGGGTGATCAGGTGCGCGAACGTCGGCGCATCGAGCACGATCTCCGGCATGCGATCGTGCGCGGTGAACTGTCGCTTGTCTACCAGCCCCAGGCACGCACGGCCGACCGCGAAATCGTAGGTTTCGAGGCACTGCTGCGCTGGTACAGCCGTGAACGCGGCCGCATCGGGCCGGACGTGTTCATTCCCATCGCGGAGGAATGCGGGCTGATCCTGCCTATCGGCGAATGGGTGTTGCGCGAAGCCTGCCGGGAGGCTGCGGGCTGGGCGCGTCCGCTCGGCATTGCCGTGAACGTCTCGCCGGTTCAGCTTCATAGCGCCCATTTTGCGCAGTTGGTCCACGAGATACTCCTTGAGACCGGCCTGTCGCCCGACCGCCTGGAGCTGGAAATCACGGAAACGGCTCTCATCCGTGATTTCAACCGCGCTCTCGCTACCCTACGCCTGCTGAAAAACCTTGGCGTTCGGATCGCGATGGATGATTTCGGAACCGGCTATTCCTCCCTTTCCAACCTGCGGGCGTTTCCCTTCGACAAGATCAAGATCGATGCTTCGTTCATCCGCTCGGTCGATGGAAACGGAGAGGCGGCGACGATCGTGCGCGCTGTCCTTGGGCTGGGGAGGGGGCTCAAGCTGCCCGTTCTCGCGGAAGGTGTCGAAACGGCCGGAGAGCTGGCCTTCCTCAGCTCCGAGGAATGCCAGGAGGTGCAGGGTTATCTCTTGGGCAGGCCTCAACCAATCGAGGACTTCGGGCTGTATACCGGGTCCTTCACGGGCGACATTTCGTCAGGTTTCGCCCGATTGGCGCAAGGTAAGAGTTAGGTGTCAGCGAGCCTCGAACATTGCAGATGGTGAGCGGCAGTGGGCGAAACCGCCGGCGTCCAAGCCGTAATCGAAAGGCACGGTCAGCGCTCCAAATCCCTTCAAGGCGGCCGTAAACGAGAATGCCTGCCGCAATCATGTTCAAGTGTGTGTCGTGCGTCTCCGGTTTCGACGGTCGAGCCGTTGTACGCGGCTTCACATCACAACAGCGGCGACAATCGGCAACCTTCTACGGCATTTGGACACCCGTGCGCCATCCGGTGGGCATACTCATGGCACCGGTTGACGACGGCGTGGACCCGCGGCAGTTTCCGTCAATGCAGCCATGAACGGGAAACGGGATGTCGAGAGTATGAGCAGTGATGCGAGGCATGCCCATTCGGACGGCGACCACGATCATGGGGCCGAGGTGACGCCATCGAACGAACGGCGGATCCGTCTTGTCTTCATCCTCACGGCCAGCTACGCCCTCGTGCAGGCGGTCGGAGGCTGGCTTGCCGGGTCGCTTGCCCTGATCGCGGACGCCGGGCACATGGTTTCGGATTCGGCGGCGCTCTTGCTGGCCTTGATCGCCTATCGCGTTGCACGCTGGCCCGTCGATGCGCAGCGGACCTATGGGTTTCACCGCGTGCGGGTTCTCGCCGCCCTTGCCAATGGCGCAACACTGCTGCTGCTGGTCGTCTGGATCGCGTGGGAGGCCGTGCAGCGGATCAACGAGCCCGCGGAAATCCTTGCCGGCCCCATGCTGGTTGTCGCTGTCATCGGCCTCGGGGTGAACCTGATCGGCGCCTATGCCTTGTGGACCGGCAACAGCGGCGACAGCAATCTGCGCGGAGCGCTCCTGCACGTCATCGGGGACCTGTTGGGATCGGTCGGCGCGATTGCAGCGGCGGTCGGTATCATGCTGACAGGCTGGAGTATTCTCGATCCGATCCTGTCGGTGCTCGTCGCCGGCCTCGTCATCCGGTCGGCCTGGGGGCTCGTTGTCGATTCCATTCGCGTCCTCCTGCAGGCAACGCCGAAAGGCATCCGCGCGGATGACATAGAAGCGAGCTTGCGGAGCCTTCCAGGCGTGTCAGGAGCCGGCCACTTTCACGCCTGGACACTGACCGACGAGAGCATCGTCGCGACGGTCCATGTCAGTCCCGCCGCGGGAGTCGATCCCCTATCGCTGCCGCCGGTGATCGCCGCCTGGCTCAAGGCGAAGGGGAACATCGATCACGTCACGGTGCAGGTGGATCCGCCGGGTGCGCTTGTCGCCCGGCACGAGTGACCGGGCCGCGCCATCAGCCATCCGACCAGAAACGGCTCTCGTCGAACGTCGTCTGCTGGTCGGCGGGTTGAACACGCCGCTCCAGTGGTTGCTGGATATCCTCGGCGCTTGCCACCGTCTGCCGCAAGCTCGTCGGAAGGCGCAGCTGCTCCAGTTCCTTGGCCGGTGCGAGCGCCCAGTCGAGGAGCGCGGTTTCGGAAACCGCCCATTCCGCCTGCGTGCCGGAAAGGCCTGAACCGGTGAGACTGGACTCGACCGCAGTCGGCTGCCGCAGCAGGCCCGTGCCCTGCACGACCCAGAACGATGCGGACGGAACGAACGCGGCAGTGTTCACGGGAAGTGCGCGCTCGATAGCGGCGGACCGAAATGTCGGAAGCGGCGCAACAATCGTCGCGAGGTCGACGAATGACGGCTCCTCGGCAACCATCTCGCGTGTGGTCTGCAGCTCCAATGCCTTCTCCGCGCGGCCTTTGCGGGTCGGCAGCATGGCGGTGAGCAGCGTGCTTTCGGACGGAGATGCCTCACCTTTGAATTTCGATTTTCCCGCAGTGCTGGCGGCGATCACGGATGTCGCCTTGACCCGCCGTTTGTAGTCCACCATCGCCAGATCATAGCCCGGCAAGGCCCGGCCGTCGACCGGCAGATGCAGTGTCTGGCCGTTCGGGAAAATGCGCGCCAGCTCCTGGCGCGACACCCGCGGCCAGGCCCGGACACGGCCGACATCGAGATGCACGAAGGGCGAGCCGGAGGTCGGATAGTAGCCGACGCCGCCGATCTGCAGCTGCATGGCAATCTCCCGCAGCCGCGCGAGCTTGACGCCGGGAATGAAGAAGTCCATCGCCTTGCCGAGTGTGTGCTGGCTGTTCTTCGCGACGCCTGTATTGCGCGAGCGGCCGCGCAGCATGGTGTTGGTGGCCGGTGAACGGTAGGCCGAGACGATATTGATGTAATCCTTCGCGCCGGCGCGCTGGTAGACTTCCCAGACCAGATCCAGCAGGCGCGGATCCATGCGGGCCGGCTCGTTCCGACGCCAGTCGCGCAGGAGGCGATTGACCTGTGCGAGCCCCTTCGGGTCGTACTTGCCATTGCGCTTGTAGGTGATTGTCGCACGCTCGCCGGTATGGGTGAAGAACAGCTTAAGCGCGCGGACTTCCGCAAAGGCTGCGGAGGGGGCGGCGGTCAGGGCGGCGACGGCAATCGCACTTGCCTGCGCAACCCGGCGCGCAGCTTTGCCAAAACCATTCCTTGCAACGGGATGCAGGGCGTGGACCCACGACGCGGGCAACAAATACTCGAACACGACACGTTCCAATCCAACGAGATACAGCCATCGAAAGCGGATGACGGCGCTCAGGCACCGGTGAGGATTATGGTCAATGAAGGGTTAAGATCCAGTTGATGGCGGCCGGGCGGGCACCGATCCTGTCCTCAGCTCCTGCCGCGGAGGCCTGGACAGGCCCCCATCCGAGGCTGCCGGCGCGCGCAATGGCGCCGGCAACGTTGGCAGAAGGGCTCCCGCGACCGGGCCGCACCCTTACGAAATCACGACGACCCGGGCTCCCACGGGAACCCGTTCGTAAAGGTCCTCGACATGGTCGTTAACCATCCGGATGCAGCCGTTCGAAACCGCTTTGCCAATTGTCCAGGGTTCGGTGGTGCCGTGAATCCGGTAGAGCGTGTCGCGCCCGTCGCGAAACAGATAGAGGGCCCGGGAGCCCAACGGGTTCTTCGGTCCGCCCGGCACGCCCCCGGCATGGCGGGCATACTTCTTCGGGTTGCGCCGGATCATGTTGTCGGTCGGTCGCCAGCTTGGCCATTTTGCCTTGCGGCCAACGGTCGCCGAGCCGGAAAAGGCCAATCCGGCGCGGCCGACCCCGACCCCGTAGCGGCGTGCAAAACTGTCCTCTTCGATGAGGTAAAGGTAACGGTCCTGCGGCGCGACCACGATGGTGCCGGGCTCTTCCGAATAGGGCGAGGTCACGAGTTGCGGCAAGAAACGTGCGTCGATGTCTAATGTGCGCTTCTTCCCCTCGGCAAGGGCAAGGGCAAGGCTCGGCGAGATGAGCAGCGCGAGAGTTGCAAGGCTGAAGCTTCGCCGGTCAAGGCCCACCACTGCCGGGGCGGGGTCTATGTCGGATGGGAAGAGACGTCTCATGGAAATCATCCTTGCTGCGGGCAGGGCGCATCAGGCCGCCATCTGTCACCCGCGATCAAAAAGTGGAAGAATACGGTGAAGCGGAACAGGCCGCCGATTGCAGTGCAGCCGCTCGATGGAGCCTGTTATCCGCAATCGACCCGGCACGGCCACGCCTGTAACGTCAAGCCACGCGAGGGGGAGGCAGGATCAGGAGGACGGGACCTGGTACCTGCGGGTCGGACGCTCGGTCGGGCCGTAGGCAATACGCAGGACCCACTCCCGGCCAGTGCCATTCGACAAGCCAGCCACAGGCCTCGTGGCAACTGTCCGCCGGGGCCGGGTGATCGGGAATGTCGTTATCGATATCCGCGACCGTCAGGTTTGCAGTAAGGTGCGACGGCTCGAACGATGGATGGCTGCGGGCGGCGGCCGACGCTGTTGTGCTGATGCCGACGACCAGTGACATCAGCAGTATGACGATCCATCTCACGACTGCGTGGTGCGGCATGCCCGTAACACTCAAGTAGCTCCGACCTCGAAGGATAATGTCGCGGCATTGTGCTTAAGAAGCCGTTAGCGGCGCCGATTTCCACGCGGTTTCCAGCCTTTGCAGAATTCTCGGAAATGCGCGCTTTCGCGCACTTGCACCTCAAGTAGCTAGAGGTTTTATGATCCGGCTCCTTGAATTTGGAGGCGACATGAACAGGCGGCAATTTTGGGGATCGACCGTGGCGGGGCTGGGCTTGCTGGCGGCAAGCCATGTGATGGCACAGGGTAACGGCACGACGGCGACACCTGACCTCATGGAACCTGGCCGCTTGCCAGAGCGGGTCCTCGGGCGCGACGATGCGCCCGTCACCATCATCGAATATGCTTCGATGACCTGTGGCCACTGCGCCAATTTCCACCTCAACGTCTGGCCGGCCTTCAAGGCGGAGTTCGTCGATACCGGCAAGGTTCGCTTCATCCTGCGCGAATTCCCCTTCGATCCACGATCGACTGCCGCCTTCATGCTCGCCCGCTGCATGGGCGACGACAAATGGTATCCGACAGTCGATCTGCTCTTCCGCAACCAGCCGCGCTGGGCGCGGGTGGAAGACGGGAAAGCGGGCTTCCTGTCAGTTCTTTCGATGACAGGCCTGAAGGAAGTAGATCTAGAGGCCTGCCTTGGCGACCAGGCGCTGCTCGACAAGGTGAACGCCGTTGCCGCGCGGGGCCAGGAGCTCGGCGTGGATTCGACGCCGACCTTCTTCATAAACGGCCAGAAATACACCGGCGTCATGCCGATCGAGCAAATGCGCTCCATTATCGAGCCCCTCGTTGCGGTAGCAGGAAAATGACCATCGGAAACATCAGGAATGCCCTTCTCGCAGGGCTCATTCTGGCTGCTATTCCAGCCTTCGCCGAGGAACGGGCGGACCAGGTTGCGGCCCGCGTCGGCGATACGGAAATTCTGGAATCCGATGTCGCGTTCGCAACCTCGTTCCTCGGTGATTCCAATCCAGAGGCGACGCAGGAGGCCAGGAAATCGGCTGTCGTCGATGCGCTGATCGATCTCAAGGTGGTGTCGGATGCTGCGATCCGTGATGGTATGGAGAACGACGAGACGTTCAAGCGCCAGATGGCGTTTCTCCGCCAGCAGGCCTTGAGGCAGGCCTACCTGGCCAAGGCCGCCGCGGTCGTCGTGACGGAAGATGTGGTGCGCAAGACCTATGACGAGCGTGTCGCCGCGATGCCGGTAGTCGAGGAGGTGCGCCTGCGGCACATCCTGACCAGCGACCAGGCCAGCGCCGATGCGGCCATCCGCGACATTGCCGGGGGAATGCCCTTCGAGGAGGTGGCGGGACGTGCTTCGCTGGACGACGCATCGAAGGGTAAAGGCGGCGACCTCGGTTTTCTGACGATCGAGCAGCTTCCGCCGGAGCTGGGAACGGCCATTGCGACGATGAAGGCTGGCGAGACTTCCACCAACCCCATCGAAACGCCGTTCGGTTTTCACGTCCTGAAGCTGGAAGAGCGGCGCAAGCGCGAACCGCCCGCCTTCGAAACCGTGTCGGCGGAGCTGCGGAGCGGCATGGAGGCCCAGGCCGTTGGCAAGATCGTCGCCGACCTCAAGGCGAGCGCGCGCATCGAGAAGCTCGTTCCCGATGTCGCCATGCCTGACGCATCTGACGATGGGCACGACCACGGTGCCAACTGAGGCGGCGAACCAGTTGGTCGACGGTGTGCACCAGCGCACGATTCGGCGCGGAACTGGATCATGCTGCTCGTCCTGTCGGGTTTCGTCCTGGTCGTGACTGCTTACAGCGCGCTCCATATCCGCAGTGAAATCGATATGTCGGCGCCGACGGGCGCCGCGAAACCATGATGCAACCGTCGACGGAGCGCAAAGACGTGAACGACCAGGCCCCCCGCGCTATCCAGGCGGGTTCTCCTCCTGGGTATGGTGTCGTCGACACTTACGGCCTGTTCCACCCTCTCTCCCGCCAGCATCACGAACATCACGCCAAGCATCGCCCGCCGCCCCATGGGACTGCCGAGCGAGGAGGAACTGGCGGCGCGCTATGCCGGCCTGGAGGATGGTGGCTACACATTGCCGGCCGTTCCCTACCAGCAGATCGATCCGAAATTCTATCGCCAGCGGGTGATGAACACCACGGGCGAGCCTGCAGGCACCGTTGTGGTCGATGTAGGCTCTAGGTTTCTCTATGTTGTGGAGCCCGGCGGCACGGCCATGCGGTACGGGGTGGGGCTCGGCCGAGCCGGCTTTGCCTAAGAGGGCGAGGGGGTTGTCCAGTGGCGCCAGAGATGGCCGCGCTGGAAGGCGCCGGCCGAAATGATCGCGCGCCAGCCCGAACTGGCGAAATTCTCCGTTGAAAACGGCGGGCAGCCGCCCGGACCGGACAACGCGCTCGGCGCCCCGCGCCCTTTATATCTTCCAGAACGGCGAAGACACGCTCTATCGCCTGCATGGGACTCGCGAGTGGAACTCCATCGGCACGTCCGTTTCCTCCGGCTGCGTTCGGCTGATCAACCAGGATGTCATCGACCTCTATACCCGGGTGCCATCGAAGGCGCGCATCATGGTGCGCTGAAACCCGACGATATCGCGGCATGAATGCCCTTGCGGCTTCACGTCATTTATGCGAATGACTTGCAATAGCATTTGCAACTAGTGGATCGAACATGGATACGCGTCGGGAAGGTTGGTTGCATGCGGGCGGAGACGTCTCCCTCTCCGATGTTCATCGCTCTATCCCAGTCAGGAAGGATGCATCGACGCTCCGGCGGGCGCTTGCCTTCTTCGGGCCGGGTTATCTCGTCGCCGTCGGCTACATGGATCCGGGCAACTGGGCGACCTCGCTCGCCGGCGGGTCACGTTTCGGCTACACGCTGCTTGTCGTGGCGCTGGTGTCCAACATCATGGCGATCGTCCTGCAATCGCTGTGCGCGCGGCTGGCGATCGCCTCGGGTCGCGACCTGGCACAGGCCTGTCGCGACGCCTTTTCTCGCCCCGTGGCGATCGGCCTTTGGCTTCTGGCGGAAATCGCCATCATCGCCACCGATATTGCCGAGGTCATCGGCACGGCAATCGGCCTCAACCTGATCTTCGGCATCCCGCTGGAAGTCGGCGTCATCGTCACGGCGCTGGACGTGTTCCTGATCCTCTACCTGCAGCGCATGGGCTTCCGCTGGCTCGAGGCCTTCGTGATTGCCCTGCTCGGCATCATCGCCGTTTGCTTCGCTGTCCAGATCGGTCTTGCGGATCCGGACTGGGGCGAGGTCATCCGCGGCTTTGCGCCGACGACCGAGATCGTCACCAATCCGGACATGCTCTACCTCGCGCTCGGTATTCTGGGGGCGACCGTCATGCCGCACAATCTCTATCTGCATTCCGGGATCGTCCAGACGCGTGCCTATGGGGAGACGCTTGCCGAGCGGCGCGAGGCACTGACATTCGCGACGATTGATTCCACCGTGGCGCTCATGTTCGCGCTCCTGGTGAATGCCTCCATCCTGATCCTCGCCGCCGCGGCCTTTCACGCGACAGGTCGCACGGACATCGCCGAACTCGGCGAGGCGCACAATCTTCTGGCGCCGCTTCTCGGCATCGCCCTCGCCCCCACGCTCTTCGGCGTGGCGCTCCTGTGCTGCGGCATCAACTCGACGGTGACGGCGACGCTGGCCGGACAGGTGGTCATGGAAGGGTTCCTGCGCATGCGCCTGGCGCCCTGGTTGCGGCGGTTGATCACGCGGGGGATCGCCATCATTCCGGCTGCCGGCGTGACCATCATCTATGGCGACAGCGGAACGGCCGAGCTTCTCATCCTCACGCAGGTCGTCCTCAGCCTCCAGCTTTCCTTCGCGGTCTTCCCGCTCGTGATGTTCACGGCTGATCGCCGGAAAATGGGAGAGCTCATCGCGCCGCGTTGGCTGACGGCGCTGGCACTGCTGATCGCGATCGTCATCGCGGGGTTGAATATCAAAATGCTGGTGGATTTTGTTCTTTAGGGCCGCGGTCAAAGACCCTGTCGATCAAAGATGGTCCCATCTCCGGGAGGTTTGTTCCCGCCAGGCGCTCGGCCACCACTCCTCATTTGCTGAGAAGAGGCTTATGGGATTTTATGGCAGCATTGGATGCGGCCCTGGGGCGAGATGGCCGACTGTGGGTTAGGCTCGGAAATACCTGCATTTTTCAATCCGAAGGTCTTCGCCGCAAAACCAGTTGTACATTCGGCGATCAGAAACGCCG
The DNA here is from genome assembly GCF_058808115.1 of Shinella sp. GW821-FHT11G07. Classification (NCBI taxonomy): domain Bacteria; kingdom Pseudomonadati; phylum Pseudomonadota; class Alphaproteobacteria; order Hyphomicrobiales; family Rhizobiaceae; genus Shinella; species Shinella sp. GW821-FHT11G07. The sequence continues at coordinate 69,905 of NZ_JBXARJ010000022.1, read as the reverse complement.
AGGCCGCCGCTTCGGCGCTGCAAATCACCTCTCTATGAGGTGAACCGGGAAACGCTGCTCAGAACCCATCGAGGGAGATCATGTTCGGTCGTCTCCAGGATTGGCGCCGCATCGCCACCCGATACGACTGATGTCCGACCGGCGTCTTCTCCGCCCTTGCTCTGCCCGCAACTGTCATCGTCTGGCTGTGATCAACGAATCCTGACGAAAAGGATGGTCACTTCTCGGCGCAAATCCCAGGCCAGCCCTGAGTGAAAATCAAGATGCTCAAGTACGTCCGTTGGCATCCAAGACGTTGCTGGCTGCGGCATTTCATCAGGGCGCTATCCGAGGGATGACACTGTCTGGGCCGTATCGCCGTCGATGATCAGGCCATTGACGATCCCGCTACGGAGCAGCGCCTTGGCGGCATGGGCCTTTTCCTGTCCTGCGATCAGCAGGATAACCGGCAGCGTTTTCAACTGCTCGAAGCCGAGCGCGATGGTCCGCTGGTTGAGATCGTGATCCACCTGACGGCCGTCCTTGTCGAAGAAAATGCCGTTCGTGTCGCCGACCGCGCCGGCGTCCCGCAGGCTTTCCAGCTCCGCCTTGCTGATCATGCCCTGGTTTCGCAACAGGGATTCTTCCGTCAGTTCGCCTGCGCTGATGATGCAGACCGATGCCGTTTCGGCAATCTCCATCGCCTTGACGACGGAGCGCTGTGAGAGGAGTACGCGCTTGTCCTCGACCGAGTCGGCGATGAACGGAACGGGCAGGAAGAAACCCTGTGCGCCGGTGCGGCGGGCCAGGTTGTGGACCACCTCGAACGGATTATAGGCGTTATTCGCAGTCAGCGAACCCATGACCGAGATGAAGCGAGCGTGCGGCGCACGCACGCCGGCAAGGTGCAGTGTCATCTGTTCGATCGTGCGCCCCCAGCCGGTCCCGACCGTGATGCTTTCATTCTCTGCTAGAAGTGTCTTCAGGTGGTTTGCAGCTGCGACGCCCACCGCCCGGAACGCAATCTGCTTGCGGATATCGCTGTCAGCGGGGGAGCCGTCATGGAAACCGAAGGCTGGTGTGGAGATGCAGAAGTCGAGGCCGAACCGGCGGCTGAGCATGTCCTCGATGGGCAGCACGCCAACGCGCTGATGATCGATCGATATGCTGACAAGGCCGCTTTCCCGCGCTTCCGACAGCATTTTGTTGACCCGCGCGCGGGTCAGTCCGAGCCGGTTGGCCGTCATCTCCTGATTGAGGCCTCCGACATAGTAGTACCAGGCCGCGCGGATCATCAGTTCGTCGTCTTCAAGGGGCATGATTCGTCCTTTCGAGTACAAATGTAATTTTGTTTGACATTTGTCTCAATGCATATTCTACTCTTCTCATTCGCTTTGAACGCGAATGAGGGAACGGGTCAATCATCGATCCGTATTGGAGGAAATCACATGTCTGGAATGTGGAGGAAAGCGGCACTCGCTGCCGCTGCAGGATTTCTGTTGTCTGCCGTCAGCGCCAGCGCAATGAACCTGGCATGGGTACATGCCAATGCCGCCGCCCAGTCGGAGCAGCGCGTCAAGGCCGGCTTCGATGCCTGGCTGAAGGAAACGGGCAAGGACTGGAATGTCAGCCTGCTCGACAGCGGCGGTTCGGGCGAACGTACGGCCTCGAACCTGCAGGATGCGGCCGCGCGCGGCGTGGATGCCATCATCATCACTATGGCGGATCTGCGCGCCTCGCGCGCGGCGCTCGATGCGGCCATCAAGGCGAACATCCCGGTCATCACGGTCGACAGCGGCTACATTCCGGGCGTGCTCGCCGATATCACCACCAACAACTGGGCCATGTCCTCGGATGTCTCGCCTTATCTGCTGAACGAACTGGGCGGTAAGGGCAACATCATTTTCCTGCGCATGGCCGAGCATCATGGCACCCGCAAGCGTGGCGACGTCATGGAGACGATCCTCAAGGAGTATCCGGACGTGAAGGTGCTGGCCGAGCACAATATCGACTACACAGCCTTCTTCGAGGACACGACTTCGACCATGCAGGACTATGCCTCCCGCTTCGGCGAGGAGATCAATGCGGTCTGGGCGCCCTGGGACGAGCCGGCACAGGCCGCCATTAACGTGCTCCAGGGCGCGGGCCTCAAGAACGTTAAGGTCATCGGCATCGACGGTCATCCGAATGCCGTTGCGGAAGTGTGCAAGGAAGGCGGCTTGATGATCGCCACCGTCAGCCAGCCCTTCGAGAAGATGGGTGCGCAGGCGGGCGAATGGATCGAGGCGATCGTCGAGAAGAAGGAAGACCCGGCAAAGGTCATCCCCTCGAAGACCGTCTACATGGATGCGCCGCTCGTCACCAAGCAGAACTGCGCGGAATTCCTCCCCAAGTGACCGCCAGGCCGGCCCGCTTTTGCGGCGGGCCGGCACCTTTTCGCGAACAGGTTCTGTGGAGAGACGGATGTCCGTCAGCCTATCCGACATCGTGATGCAGTATCCCGGCACCCGGGCGCTCGACAGCGTCAGCGTCGATTTCCGCTTCGACGAGGTTCATGGTCTTATCGGCGAGAACGGCGCCGGCAAGACGACACTGGTCAGCATTCTCGGCGGTTCCAAACAGCCGACAGCCGGCCGGATCCATGTCGACGGAACCGAAGTGACGCTTGCCAGCGCGGGTGACGCCTTGCGCAAGGGCATCGCTCATGTCTCGCAGGAAGGCAGCCTCGTACCGGCCCTCAGCGCCGCGCAGAACATCCTTCTGGGCGATGAGCCCCGCATGGCGCTCGGCATCATCGACAGGCGCGCGCTGAAGCGGCGCGCCACTGCGCTCATGACGCAATGGTTTCCGGATGTTCCGATCGATCTCGATGCGCCGGTGGAAAGCCTGCCGATGGCCGACCAGAAGGTCATCGAGATCGTCCGGGCGCTGCGCAGCGATATCCGCCTTCTGATCCTCGACGAACCGACGGCGACCCTGCCGTCGCGCGAGAAGGAAAGCCTCTGGAGCATCATAAGGTCCCTTCCTGCGCGCGGCATCGGCATCGTGCTCATCAGCCACTTCCTGTCCGAAGTGAAAGCGCTGAGCGACCGTATCACGGTCCTGCGCGACGGCCGGCATATCGCCACCCGGCCGGCCGGCGAGACGACCGAGGCGCAGCTCATCGACTATATGCTGCAGCGCTCAGGCAAGCCCTCCGCAATGGAGGCCGAGGCCGTCCGCGAGCGTCAGCAGGGCCAGACAGTCTTCCAGGCGGACGGCTGGCGCGCCGGCAATGTCCATGTCGACCACTTCGCCATCCGAGCAGGGGAGATTGTCGGGCTGATCGGGCTTACTGGCGCGGGGCATTTCGGTTTCGCGCGCTCGATCTATACCGGCGAGGGCGTCGTCGCCGGCAAGGCCTTTTTCAAGGGAGAACCGCTTGCACGGATCGATGCCCGCCGAATGCAGAAGCGCGGCGTGGCCTTCATCCCAGACCAGCGCATGGAAAATTCCCTCGTGGCCGACTGGGAGGTGCGGGAAAATCTCGCCATGGTCCATCCCGCGCATGCGGCAGTCGGCGGCCTCGGTGTCTTGTCCCCGGCAAGGGAGAGGCGCGAGGCCGCATCGATCATGGCGCTCCTCAACGTCAAGGCGCATTCCAGCGCCCAGATGATCAAGGACCTCAGTGGTGGCAACAAGCAGAAGGTCTCTATCGGCAAGTGGCTCTACGGCGCGGATGCGCGCTACGGCCTGATGATCTTCGTCGAGCCAACCGAAGGCGTCGATATCGGAGCCAAGCGGGAAATCCACGCGCAGATCCGACGGCTGGCGGCACAGGGCACGGCGGTCATCGTCACCTCGTCCGACCTCATGGAAATCGCCGAGGTTTCCGATCGCGTCGTCCCCTTCGTCAACGGCCGGGCCTGTAGTGAGATCGCCAAACCCGACTTCTCCGAAAACCGATTCATTTCAGCCATGGCAGGAGTGCTCCCGTGAACGCTGCATCCCCCACCGCCGAAGCCAGGGAGGCTTCGTCCAGCCGCATCCGCAAGGACTGGCTGCTCCGCTACAGCACGCTCTTCGTGCTCATCCTGCTTTTCCTGGGCTTCGCGCTGAGCGTCGATCGTTTCCTGACGACCACCAACCTTCTCAACATCGTGCAGCAGATTTCCATGCTGACGATCGTCGGGGCCGGGCTGACCTTCGGTTTCGCCGCGCGCGAGATGGACCTGTCGGTCGGCTACATGGTCGGCCTGTCGGGTATCCTCGTGCCGCTGATGCTGGTCTCCGGCGTTCCGCTGCCGGTTGCGCTACTGACCGGCGTCGGGGCAGGCCTGCTGGTCGGCGCGATCAACGCTGCGCTGGTGACGCTCGTCGGCGTACCGTCGTTGATCGCCACGCTGGCGACCGGTTCCATTCTCTATGGCGTCAACTTCCTGACGACCGGCGGGCGAGCCATATACGGCGGTCTTCCGGATACCTATCTGTGGTTTGGCCAGGGCCAGTTGCTCGGCATCCCGGTCCTCGCCTATGCCATGGTTCTCTTCGTGGCGCTGGCATGGTTCGTAATGGAGCGCACGATCTTCGGCCGCTACATCTACGCCGTCGGCGGCAACCTGAAGGCGGCAGAACTGTCGGGCGTCAACGGACGCTTCTATCGCGCCGCCGGGCTCATCGTGTGCAGTCTCTTCGCCGCTGTCGCCGGTGCGCTGCTCGCCGCCCGCCTCGGCTCGGGCCAGCCCAATGCCGGGGAACGCTACCTGCTCGACGGTCTCGCCACGGTGTTCATCGGCATGACCATGTTCCGTCCGGGCACCGCGACGATCGCGGGCACCTTCTTCGGTGCCCTCTTCATCGGGGTCATCAACAACGGCCTCAACCTCATCGGCATGGACACGTACATCCAGAGCATCGTGAAGGGTCTCATCATCCTCGTCGCGGTGGCGATCGTGTCGCGCACGACGAAACTCAAGCTGCTCTAGTCACGGCCGGTTCAATTTCAACATTGCAAGCAACAGGGAGGGACGCGTGGGCGCTCCTGTCAATTCCAACCTTCTCGAACTCTATAGGACCATGCGGCGCATCCGCACGTTTGAAGAGCGGGTAGGTGAACTCTTCCTCCGCGGCCACTCGGCCGGTTCCATGCTACATCTGTCGATCGGCGAAGAATCCAGCGCCGCCGGCGTCTGTGCCGCCATGAAGCCGCAGGATACATTCACGACGCATCATCGCGGCCACGGCATCTTCCTCGCCCGCGGCGCCGATCCGGCGCAGATGATGGCCGAGATCGGCGGCAAGGAAACTGGCTATTGCAAGGGCAAGGGCGGCTCGATGCACATCGCCGACATGGCGCTTGGGCATCTCGGCGCCAACGCCATCGTCGGCGGCGGCATTCCGGCCGTCGTCGGGGCCGGCCTGTCGAGCAAGCAGCTCAAGCAGGACTCGGTCTCCATCGCCTTCTTCGGCGACGGCGCCATGCAGCAGGGTATCCTCTACGAGAGCATGAACATGGCAGCACTTTGGGATCTGCCGGTGCTCTTCGTGTGCGTCAACAACCAGTATGGCATGGGCACCCGCATCGACCAGGCCACCCGAAGCAGCCGCTTTGACGAGCGCGCCAAGGCCTTCGGCCTCAACGGCGCCGTGGTGAATGGCCTCGACGTCGAGGAAGTGGAAACCGCGGCCCGCTGGCTCGTGGACGACGCTCGCGCGGGCAAACCCGGCTTCCTGTCCGTCGAAGTGTACCGCTTCTTCGGCCATGCCCGCATGGACAAGAGCCCCTATCGCAGCGAGGCGGAGGAAGTCGAGGGTCGCAAGAAAGACCCGGTTCTGTTTGCTCGCGAGAAACTGATCTCAAACGGTCTCGAAACGGTCGCCGCACTCGACGTGCTGGACAAGGAGATCGCGACCGAAATGGATGCGACGATCGACTTCGCCGTCGAGTCCAAGGCGCCACCGCTCTCTTCCATGTTCCGCGACGTCTATGCCGTCGGAGAACCCGAGCCGGAGCCGGTTAGCGCTCGGATCGATCGTGTACTTGCCAGGGATGACGCATGATGACCTCCACCACCTACAGAGACGCACTGCGCAAGGCGCTGGACGATGCGATGCATGAAGACGAGACGATCGTCGTGATCGGCGAAGAGGTCGGCCGTTACGGCGGCGCTTACGGCGTCACGAAGGATCTGATCAAGACGCATGGGCCGCAGCGCCTCATCGACACGCCGATTTCTGAACCGGCGATCATCGGTGCGGCGGTGGGGGCGGCGATGACCGGCCTGCGCCCTGTCGCCGAGTTGATGTATGTCGATTTCCTCGGTATGACGATGGACCAGCTTGCCAACCAGGCGGCGAAGATCCGCTACATGTTCGGCGGGCAGATCGGGGTGCCGATGGTGCTGCGCACGCAGGGCGGCACGGGGCGCTCGGCCGGCGCACAACATTCCCAGAGCCTGGAAGCCTGGGTCATGCATACGCCCGGCCTGCGCCTCGCCATGCCGGCGACGGCGGCCGATGCCTATCATCTCCTGCGCCAGAGCCTGACCAAGCCTGATCCCGTCGTGTTCATCGAGCACAAGGCGCTTTACACCCGCAAGGAAGAGGTGGATTTCGATGCCGAGCCGCTGCCGTGGGGCAAGGCCGCCGTGCGCCGCCACGGCAAGGATCTCGTAATCGTGACCTATTCCCGGCAGGTGTTCTACGCACTGGAGGCCGCCGAGGCGCTCTCCCGCAAGGGCATAGAGGTGACCGTCATCGATCTTCGCACCCTCAATCCGCTGGATTTCGATACGGTGCGCGAGCATGTCGAGAAGGTCGGGAAGGCTTTGGTCGTGTCCGAGGGCGTGATGACGGCCGGCGTGGCCGCAGAGCTTGCAGCGCGCATTTCGGAAGAGTGCTTCGACTTCCTGGAGCAGCCCGTCGTGCGCGTCGCGGGTGAGGACATTCCGATTTCCGTTTCGCAGGATCTCGAATCCGGCAGCGTGCCTTCCCCCCGTTCCATCGCCGATGCCGCGGAAAGAATGCTGTCATGACGGAACGCATCCTGAAGATGCCCCGCCTCGGCGAAACGATGGACGAGGGCAGGGTTGTGGGCTGGCTGATCGCGCCGGGCGACAGCTTCAAGCGCGGCGACCCGATCCTCGAAATCGAGACGGACAAGACGATCGCCGAGTTTCCCGCGCTCGGCGACGGCCGGCTCGGGGAAATTCTCGTGTCCATCGGCGACATGGTGGACGTCGGCAAACCCTTGGCGCGCCTCGACATCGGCGACGGCCCAGATTGGACGACCGAAGACGGCGACAAATCCGATCACGTCTCCAGTGACACGAACGCGGCCGACGGCTGGAGCGAGACCGATCTCGCCATGCCACGTCTCGGCGAGACGATGGAGGAGGGGCGCATCGCCAAGTGGCTGAAGTCGCCCGGCGACCGTTTTGCCCGGGGTGAGGCGATCCTTGAGATCGAGACGGACAAAACGATTGCCGAGTTTCCCGCGCTGCATGACGGCAGGATGGTTTCCATCCTGTGCGGCGAGGGTGAGATGGTGACGGTCGGCGAGCCTATCGCGCGTATCGAAGCGCCTGCTGCTCTGGTTGCTCCAGTCATCGAGCCTTCCATGCCGATCGTTCAGATGCAAACCATCGAACCTGTTGCGCCCGTTCGCGCAGCGATGCGCCAGGGTGAGCGGGTGCGGGCGACGCCATTGGCGCGCAGGCTGGCTCGTCGCCAGGGATTGGATATCGCCACGATGGCGGGCACCGGTCGGCGCGGCCGTATCGAGAAGGCCGATGTCCTTGCGGCTGCCGGCAATGTCTCGGGGCCGGCCGACGTGCGCTTTGCCACGCTCCGGCGCGGGCGAATGGCCTATTCGGACAGCGGCGCGGCCTCCGGCCGGCCGGTGCTGCTATTGCACGGTTTTTCGGGCGATCGCACGACATGGGCTTCCGTCGCTGCCGGCCTGAAGCGCGCCGGCCGGCGCGTCGTCACGCCCGACCTGCCGGGCCATGGCCTGACGGAAATCGAGGTGCGGGATGCATCGGAGCTTGCTCAGGACCTGCCGGAATTTCTCGATGCTCTCGGCCTTGCCGAGATTGACGTCGTGGCCCATTCCCTCGGGGCGATGGCGGCACTTGGCCTGGCGAATGCGATGCCCGGGCGGGTAAGCTCGCTTTCGCTTATCGCGCCGGCCGGCCTCGGCTCGGAGATCGACACCGGCTTCGTGCATGGCATGGCGCAGGCGGAAGCGCCGGGCGAGGTCGCCCATCTCCTGCGGCGCTTGTCGGTCAACGGCGTGGACCTGTCGGATGCGGCCTTGGCGGCGCTTGCGGCCGATCTTTCCAGAGGCAGGCTCGCGGCATTGGCCCGGGCGATCGCCGGAACGTCCGGACAGAAGGTTGACGGCCTGGCGGCGATCGGCAAGCTGTCCGGCAAGGTGCCCGTGCGTGTTCTCTTCGGCCTTGAGGACCGGATCATTCCCTGGAAACACGTACTGGCGCTGCCGCCCACTGTCGCGATCCATCTTCTGGCGCGCTCCGGCCATATGCCGCAATGGGACCAGACCAGGGACGTGCTTGATATTCTTACAGCATGAGGAGGCACTATGGCCGATACGATGGAACGACTGAAAGACGCGCAGCGGCGCATCGGCACGCTGGCCAAGGCCAGCCCCGAGCTTTTCGGCGGCTTTGCCAGGGTCAGCAAGGTGGCGGCGAGCGCCGGCACCTTCAGTGCCGCACAGAAGGAACTGATGGCTGTTGCGATCGCCGTTGCCAAGGGATGCGAGGATTGCATCCTCTATCACGTCGATGCGGCCGTGAAACATGGAGCAAGGGAAGCCGAACTGATCGAAGCGCTGGAGGTGGCGATCGAGATGGGAGGCGGGCCGGCCGTCATGTACGGCTCGAAAGCCTTGGAAATCATGCGCTCTCTTCAATAGCGCCGAAAAGGTATCTGCCGGGAGGAGAAAGATGGCCTATTTCCTGACCGCCGACGGTGGCACCGAAAGCCTCCGCGCGCGCGTTTACGACCTATCCGGCGCCTGTCTAAGCAGTGCTGCCGTGGCTTACGAGACGAAATTCTCCGCGGGCGCGCGTGCCGAGCAGGACCCGGAAGACTGGTGGCGGGCCTTCGTCGCGGCAGCTAGACAGGCGATCGAGAACGCGCGCGTCGATCCATCAGCCATCGAGGCAATCACGCTCGCGACGACGAGCTGCACGGTCGTCGCGCTGGATCGCGAGGGTAAGGCGCTTCGGCCCGCGATCATATGGATGGATGTGCGCGCCAGCGCCGAGGCGGAAGCGGTTCTGGCGACTGGAGACGGCGCGCTGATCTCCAATGGTGGGGGGCGTGGTCCCGTTTCGGCGGAATGGATGATCCCTAAGGTGCTGTGGATCGCCCGCAACGAGCCGGAGGTTTTCGAGAAGGCTCATACGATCTGCGAGTATCAGGACTTCATGACGTTGCGGCTCACGGGCGAACGCGCCGCCAGCCTGAACAATGTCACGCTGCGCTGGCATTATCAGACGGATCGCGGCGGCTGGCCCGCCACGCTTGTGGAGGCGCTGGGTCTCGGTTCCCTGCTCGACAAATGGCCGCAGCGCATCGTTCCGCCGGGCGGCGTAATCGCGAACCTGTCGGCAAGGGCCGCCGGCGAACTCGGCCTGTCGACCCAGGTGAAGGTCGTCCAGGGCGGGGCCGATGCGCTGATCGGCATGATCGGTCTCGGCGTGGCCCATCCGGGTCAGCTCGCTTTGATCACCGGCTCCTCGCACCTGCAATTCGGCGTGACGGAATCGGCGGTTCATGCGCCCGGCATCTGGGGCACCTACCGGGACTGCGTCTATCCCGACCGCTACATCGTCGAGGGCGGCCAGACCTCCACGGGATCCATCATCGCCTGGCTTGGCCGCCTCATGAACGGCACCATGGACCTCGACGACCTGAACCGGAAGGCGGCTGCGCTGGAGCCGGGTTGTGAGGGGCTTCTCGTGCAGGACCATTTCCAGGGCAACCGGACGCCTTATACCGATCCGTTGTCGCGCGGGGCGATCGTCGGCCTCACGCTCGCCCACGAGCCGCACCACATCTTCCGGGCGATCATGGAGGGGATCGGCTTCGGTACGCGCGCCATCCTTGACGCCATGGCGGACGCCGGTTACCGCGGCACGGAAATCACCGTGGGTGGTGGTGCCGGCGCCTCCGACCTCTGGCTGCAGATCCATGCCGATACGGCAGGCCTGCCGGTCTGCGTGCCGGCCTCGCGCGATGCGCCGTCCGTCGGCTCGGCAGTTCTTGCCGCCCATGGCGCGGGCCATTTCGCGACCATCGATGATGGTATCGCCGCGATGGTCCGGCCCGGTAAACGCATCGAACCGCGCACCCGCGAGATGGCGCTCTACGCGGATATCTACCAGCAGTATCTCGCACTCTATCCGGCGCTGAAGTCCGTCCGCGGGCAGAAAGGCAGGACGGCATGAGCGGGGATGCGGATTTCCGGCTGGATGGTAAGCGTGCGGTCGTAACAGGAGCGGCGCGCGGCATCGGCCGGGCGATCGCCGAGCGCCTGGTCGCCGCGGGCGCCGAAGTTGTCGTGGTCGACCGGGACGAGGCCGAAGGCAAGGCAACGGCAAAGGCCATTGCGACGGCGGGTGGCAAAGCGACGTTCTTCGCGCTCGATGTCACCGATCCTGACATGGTCACGCGTGTCGTGGAGACGATCTACCAGCAACACGGCGCAGTCGATGTTCTCGTCAACAATGCGGGCATTGTGCGCAACGCGCCGGCGACCGAGATGAGTTTCGAGGACTGGAAGGCGGTTATCGACATCGATCTCGGCGGTGTCTTTCATTGCGCGCAAGCCTTTGGCCGTCGCATGGTCGCCGCAGGGCGGGGCACGATGGTGAATGTTTCATCCATGTGCGGCGAGATCGTCGTCCATCCTCAGCCGCAGGTCGCCTACAATGCGGCCAAGGCTGGCGTCAACCTCCTCACCAAGTCGCTCGCCGTCGAATGGGCGAAGAACGGCATGCGCGTCAATGCCGTCGCACCCGGTTATGTCGGAACCGAACTGACACTGCGCGGCCGCAGCAATCCCGAATGGTTCGATACATGGATGACGATGACCCCGATGGGGCGTCTCGGTGAGCCGCATGAAATCGCCAATGCCGTCCTTTTCCTGGCCGCCGATGCGTCGAGCTTCATCACCGGAACGGTGCTGACGATCGACGGCGGCTATACTGCACTATAGCTCACGGAGACTTCTCATGACTGCTTCCAATCGCACAGTCCTCGTTACTGGCGCCAGCCGGGGCATCGGCGCAGCCATAGCGATCGGCCTTGCAAAGCGCGGCTACGACGTCGCCCTGAACGACATCGCGCGCCAGAAAGATACCCTTGCAGGTGTCGCTGCCGAGATCGAGGCCCTTGGCCGCCGGGCCGTGCTCGCGCTAGCCGATGTCAGCGACAAAAGCGCGGTCGAGGCCATGGCGAAGACCATCGCCGAAGCCTTCGGCCATATCGACGCCGTCGTGAACAATGCCGGCATCCTGATAGCCGGCGACGTGGACGGCTTGAAGGAGGAACACTGGGACAGCGTGATGGATGTGAATGCCAAGGGCACGTTCCTGGTCATCCAGTCGCTGCTGCCGATGATGAAGGCGCGCAAGTACGGGCGCATCGTCAACATAGCGTCGATTGGTGGCAAGCACGGTGCTCCTTCCCAGGCGCACTACTCGGCCTCGAAGGCCGCCGTGATGGGCTTCACACGCGTTCTGGCTCAGGAGGTCGGTGCCGATGGGATCACGGCGAACTGCGTCTGTCCCGGCATCATCCTGACGGACATGGGCCGCGTGAACCTCGATGATCTTGAGGTGCGCAAGAGCTGGCAGGACAAGACCGCCATGCGCCGCATCGGCGATCCGGAAGACGTGGTCGGCGCCGTCGCCTTCTTCGCGTCCGACGACGCCGCCTTCGTTACCGGCCAGACGCTGAATGTGGACGGCGGTATCGTTTTTAGCTGAGAGTGCTGGGGTCGGAACAAGAGGAGTGCGAAATCGTGCGGCAAGGTCGGACAGAGTGAGAACTTAAGCGGCACGTGGCAACCCAGCGAGAAGGCGAAGCAACCGGATTCCTTCCTGCCGGTATTGCTCGCTGCCCCAGATGTAGATGCCGAAGACAGGGCGCTTCAGCTTATGGGCTGTCTCGCTTTCGGTCGGGCTGATGGGCAGAATGCTGAGGCAGCCATACCGATCGGAAAGATCGCTAAAGCCGGTCCATTCATGCACTTCTTTTAATATGTCGGGAACCTCGGCCGGCGGATACATGTCGTTGATCTCGGCATTCAATGCCTCGGCGGCTACGGGGACTTCGCCGGCGGTGGGTGTGACGATCTGCTTTCCGGGTGCACATGGGTTGCACCCGGGTCCGTGCCGCATAGGCCATCAGGCCCGCACCGGCATCGTGGCAACAAGCCAAAATGTTCACGCGAGCGTGCCTTCACGGGCTGATCGAGGTTGCTGCCGCTCGCGGATCTGGCTTACCGGTGTTCGAAAGCGGCGTTCAGGATGCTGAGGTAGGTTTCCGCCGCGCGTTGCGAGCCCGGGGAAATCTGCACATGCTCCATGAAGTTGTGCAGGATGCCGTCGAAGCTCTCGTGACTGACGGTGACGCCTTTTTCTCTAAGCGCGGCGGCGAATTCGACGCCTTGATCATAGATCGGGTCGGCGCGGGCGGCGAGGATGTGGGTCGGCGGCATCAGGTGCAGATCCGGCGAGAGGATCATGGAGCTGCGCCAGTCCGTCCCGTCCTCGGGAGCGCGCAGATAGTGGTCGGCGAACCAGTAGAGCTCATCGGTTTCGAGATAATAGCCCTTGGCGAATTCCTTCATCGACCCGGTCGGTTGGCCGTCGTGGGGCAAGCGAAAGTCCGTGGCGGGATAGAGCAGTACCGCCGCGCGTGGACGTTGCCCGCGAAGGGCGCCATGAAGGGCTGCGACAATGGCCAGTCCGCCGCCGGCGCTGTCGCCGGACACGATGATATCGTCAGGTGCGAGGCCCAGTCCGTTGGTGGCCCAGTCCCAGGCGGTCATCGCGTCATCAGTGGCTGCGGGAAAACGATGTTCCGGAGCCAGACGATAATCGACCGACGCGACGCGGCGGCCGCTCATTTCGGCGATCCATCGCGACTGCCGATCATAGGTCTCGACATTGCCCAGTACGTAGCCGCCGCCGTGGAAATAGAGGATCAACGTGTCGGGTCTTGCCCGTGACGGCGTATAGAGGCGGATCGGAACGCCGGCTTGCGATATGGCGATATCCTCCACTGCCACGCTGCCGATATAGGCCGGCCCGCGCTCGTGATAGCCTTCACGATATGCCGAACGAATGTCGGAGAGGGACGGCGTTGGATTGGCGGCCTGCCGGGCGTTGAGTTCGGCGACCATGTCCTTGAGCGCTGCTTCGATCATCGATGTCCCTGTCCTCCCCAGCATCGGCTGACGCGATGCCTTCTCCGTTGCAAGCAGCCCGGGGGCCTGCTCGAAATCCTTCATAGCGCAACCCTTGACCGCCGTCATTTGTCGATATACGCATATAGTAATCGATATACAATTATAATAATTGAGATGCGCTTATGTCTTTCCTGCAGATCCGCGGTGTCGTCCACAGTTATGGTGCCAATCGAGCGACGGCGCTGGGGGGCGTCGCACTCGATATCAAGGAGAGTGAGTTCTTCACGCTGCTCGGACCGTCGGGCTGCGGCAAGACCACGCTCCTGCGTATTCTTGCGGGTTTCGAACTGCCGGGAGCGGGGGAAGTGTTGCTCGACGCCGAGCCGCTGCTGCGAGTCCCGCCCTGGCAGCGCCCGGTGAACACGGTGTTCCAGAATTACGCCCTGTTTCCGCATCTCAGCATTCTGCGCAATGTGACGTTCGGATTGAAGATGCGCGGCGTGCCGAAGGCGGAACGCCATGCGCAGGCGCGGCTGGCACTCGAACAGGTCCGCCTCGACAGCTACCTCGACCGCAAGCCGGCCGAACTTTCCGGCGGCCAGCAGCAGCGGGTGGCGCTGGCCCGGGCGCTCGCCTGCAAGCCGCGGCTCCTGCTGCTCGACGAGCCGCTTTCGGCGCTTGACTACAAGCTGCGCAAGGAAATGCAGGGCGAACTGAAGCGCCTGCAGGTAGAGACGGCGACGACATTCGTCTTCGTTACCCACGACCAGGAAGAGGCGCTGGCGATGTCGGACCGTATCGCGGTCATGAATGCAGGCAGGGTCGAGCAGGTGGGGTCGCCGCAGGAAATCTATGCGCGGCCGAAAACCGGCTTCGTCGCGGGCTTCATCGGCGAATCCAATATCTATGATGTGCGCGCGGCACCCGACGGTACCCTGCTGCTGGCGGATGGAACCACGCTTCCGATCAAGGGACCGGATCACGCGCAGGTGGTTATCCGGCCGGAGGCACTGCGCGTCGATAACAACGGTATCCTGCGCGGGACTGTCGAGGAACTGGTGTTTTCCGGGGCTTCGACCCGCATCCGCGTCAAGCTTGCCGGCTGTCTCGGCGTGGCGCATGTCGATGCGCCCGGCAGGCTCGCCAGCGAACTGGCCGTCGGCGACGACGTTCGCTTGGCGGTGGACCCAACGCAGCTTGCGGTGATTGGCCAATGAGCGCGCCCGGATACAATCCCGTCAACGGGCTGAAGCGTTATTTTCAGACGCTGCCGGCCGTGCTCGTCATAGCGGTCTTCATGGGCCTGCCGATGCTGATCATGGCCTTTGTCTCCATCGTCGAGCGCGCGCCGGATGGCGGGGTCACATGGGGCCAGTTTACGCTGCGGGCCTATGGCAATTTCCTCTTCGAGGAATCGTTGATGGGTGGGGTCGAGCTCAACACCGACTACATGACCATCTATCTGCGGTCCTTCGTCCTGTCCGGCCTGACGGTGGTCGGCACGCTGCTGATTGCGTTTCCCGCAGCCCTGTTCGTGGCGCTTCAGCGTGTCGAGCGCCGCAACCTCTATATTTTTCTGATCTCGATCCCGTTCTGGGTCAATCTGCTGGTGCGCAACTATGCCTGGATCCTGCTGCTGCGGACCGAGGGGCTGCTTGATCAGGCTCTGATGGGCGTCGGCATCACGTCGCAGCCGCTCGACCTTCTCTATACGGACACGGCGGTAGCGATCGGCCTGATCTATTCATTCCTGCCGCTGATGGTGATGCCGCTCTATGCGGCCCTGGAAAAGTTCGACTTCTCGTTGGTCGAAGCGGCTTTCGATCTCGGCGCGAACCGGATCAAGACGCTGTTCTATGTGATCGTTCCCGGCGTTCGTCCAGGCATCGTCGCGGGATGCCTGCTGGTCTTCATTCCTGGTCTCGGCGCTTATGTGACGCCGGCGCTGCTCGGTGGTTCCAAGTCGATGATGATCGGCAACCTGATCGAGAACCAGTTCGGCGCGGCGCGTGACTGGCCGTTCGGCGCAGCGCTCTCCTTCGTGCTGCTGCTGATCGTGGCGCTGGCTGCCGCCCTGCGTTTCGTCGTCGGGGCACGGGAGGCGCGCGCATGAGCCAGCGCTTCCAGTCTCTCCCCTGGCGTCTTCGCGGGCTGACCAGCGCGACCGTCCTGCTGTTCGTCTATCTCTACCTGCCGATGGCGGTGCTCTTCGTCTATTCGTTCAATGGCGGCCAGATGGCAACGATCTGGGGTGGCTTTTCCACGCGCTGGTATGGGACGGTACTGGCGAGCGCGGATTTTCGCGCGGCGGCGTTCAATTCTCTGATCATCGCGCTTTCGGCGGCCACATTGTCGACGGCGCTTGCCACCATGGCGGCACTCGGTTTCCGCGGCAAACGTCTCTACGGCGAAAGCCTGCTGATGCCGTTCCTGTCATTTCCGCTGGTCATTCCCGAAATCGTCACCGCCGTCGCTACGCTGATCTTCTTCATCAGCATCGGCCTGCCGCTCGGGCTTGGCGGGCTGATCGCAGCCCATACCGTGTTCTGCATTCCCTTCGCCTTCATGACCGTAAAGGCGCGGCTCGATTCCATGGACATGACGATCGAGCGGGCGGCGGCGGACCTCTACGCGACACCGGCCAAGGGGTTCTACTACGTCACGCTGCCGTTGCTCTGGCCTGCCGTGATGTCGGGCTTCATCCTGGCTCTGATCGTGTCGCTCGATGATTTTGTTATCTCGCTTTTTCTCGCCGGACCCTCATCGACCACGCTGCCCATCTACATGTTCGGGATGATCCGGCTGGGCGTCAGCCCGGCGGTCAATGCGATCTCGGTCATCATCCTCGCCCTTTCACTGGCTTTCGTGGCGGCTGCCGCGCTGGTCAATCGCCTCAACCGCATCTGATCCGATACATAAGGGAGACACGCGATGTCATTCGGAAAGACGATACTTCTGGGAGGTCTCGCGGCACTGGCCGCCTTTGGTTCCGCCGCAGCGGAAGAGGAAAAGAAGCTCAACCTCTATTTCTGGCCGGCCTATGTTCCGGAGGAACTGCTGGCCCGGTTCACCGCCGAGACCGGTATCGCCACCACGCTCGATCTCTATGACACCAACGAGGCGCTGCTCGCCAAGCTGCAGGCCGGTGCGGCGGGCTATGACGTGGTCATTCCCTCCGACTACATCGTGCCGACGATGATCCGGGAGAAATTGCTGCAGAAGATCGATTCCAGATCGATGGCGAACGGCAAGAACATCGCCGCCAATTTCGCGTCGCCTGAATTCGATCCCGAGCGCGCCTATACCGCACCCTATACTTGGGGCACGACGGGTCTGGTCTACGACGCCGCCAAGACCGGCGGCGACCTGCCGGAGAGCTGGTCGGTGTTCTTCGAGCCGGGTCCGCTGCGCGGCAAGATTGCATCGCTGGACGACGAGGTCGAAGTCTACAGCGCTGCCGCCTACTATCTCGGCCTCGACAAATGCACCGAACAGCCGGCAGAGGCGCAGAAGATTCTCGACCTGCTGCTCAAGCAGAAGGCCGACCTCAAGCTGTACTCGTCCTCGGCAACCGTCGATCGCATGATTGCGGGCGAGGTGGCGGTGCACCACATGTGGAACGGCGCGGCCCACAAGGTCATCGCGGCGGTGCCGACGGTGCGCTACATCTATGCCAAGGAAGGCCTCACCCAATGGGCCGACAACCTGGCCATTCCGACTACAGCGCAGCATCCGGAAAATGCGCGGGTGTTCATAAACTGGATGATGGATCCCAAGAACATCGCCGAGGTCACCAATTTCGCCGGCTACATGAATTCGATTTCGGGCTCGGAGCGCTATATCGATCCGGCCCTTGCCAAGGATGCGGCCGTCAACATGCCGGCCGAGTTTGCCGACCGGATGCGGCCGGCGCGAGCCTGCTCGCCCGAGGCGCGCGAACTGCGCAACAAGGTGTGGACCAAGCTGAAGAAGTAAGGTTCGGAGGCCCCGGCCGGCAGTTGCCGGGGCCTCGCATCGTTTCCAGTCCAGGGCATGCGCATGTCTCTCTCCCCCCGCACCGAAACCTACAAGCCGGCTCTGTTTTCCGAGCACGGCATGGTCGTCACCCAGAATGCCCGCGCGGCGCGGCCCGGCGCGGATATTCTCGCGGCCGGTGGCAATGCCGCTGATGCCGCGGTCGCTGTGTCCTTCGTGTTGGGTGTCGTCGAACCCTGGATGAGCGGCATCGGCGGTGGCGGCGCCGCGCTGTTTCGGGATGCGGCCTCGGGCGTGGTCCATTCCGTCGATTTCAGCCTGCTTGCGCCTCGGCTGATCCCGTCTGGCGCCGATCATCCGGTGGCCGTTCCTGGAACGGTCGCCGGTATATCGGCTCTGCATGCACGGTTCGGTCGCATGCCATGGGCCGAGCTGCTTGCACCGGCAATCGCGGAGGCGCGGGCCGGCCTGCTGCTCGACTGGCATTCGGCGCTCGTCATCTCGACATCGGCCGCGCGGCTGGGAGCCGACCCGGTCATGGCGACACAATTCCTGCCTGGTGGTGTGCCGCCGTCGATCGGCGACCTCGCCGAATCCCGTCGGCTGCCGATGGAAAAGCTGGCCGACACGCTGCAGGCGATAGCCGAGGGCGGCGCGGACGCGTTCTATCGTGGGGATATCGCCGCCAGGCTGGCGGGTGAGATTGCCGACCTCGGTGGGAGCATCGACCGCGCCGATCTGGCTGCCATGTCGGGCAGGATCGAGGCCGCGGAGACTGTTCGGTTTCGTCAGGCCGAGGTGTTTGTGTCTCCGGGCCTGATCTATGGCCGGACCCTTGGCCGCACATTGTCGCTGCTGGAAGGTACTACCGGTGGAGGAACAGGGATGCGGGACTGGTACGTCGCCCTCGTTCAAGCGCTCGATGCGGCGCTGCCGGAGCACGTGGAGCGGCACGGCGATCTGCGTGACGGGGCATCGCATTTTGCGACCGCGGACGCGGCGGGCAATCTCTGCAGCGTCAGCCAAACGCTTCAATCGGTCTTCGGATCTGCCGTGATGACCCCGGACACCGGCATTATCCTCAACGACGGCATGCTCTCGTTCGTTGCCGAGCCCGCAAGCCCGGGCGCGCCGGCGCGGAGAAGGACTTGGCCGACGCCTGTCTGCCCGGTCATCGTCGGGAACGGTGAGCACGCCACCGCCATCGGCGGCGTGGGAGCGCGCCGGATGCTGTCGGCGGTGGCGCAGATCGTGGGCTTCGTGGTCGATCACGGCATGACGCTGGAAGAGGCGGTCCATCAGCCCCGCGTGGAATGCGCGTCCGATATGGTCATCATCCATCCCGCCTTGGCCGAGATGCTTGCCGATGCATTTCAAATGAGGCGGACGGTCAGCGTTTCACACACGGTTTGGCCGCCCGCATATTCCATCGTCACTGCTCTTGCAGTAGAACCCGACGGAGCGATTGGATGCGCAGACCCGATTTCGCCGGGAGCGGATGCCGCCGCACCCGACGGGTGAAAGCATCATCGAACCAACGGACACGCGATGAAGGACACGAAAGCAGACAGCAGCGGTCTCCCCCCTTCTAGCGAGGAGGGCGCGCCGGATATTGATCAACGTCTGTTCAACAATTCCGTCCGCAAGGCGATGGACATTCTCGCAGCCTTCACCAATGCCCCGGCGCCGCAGACGATCCACGAACTGGCCCAGGCGACGGGAAGCGACCGGAGCTCGGTGCAGCGTGCCGTCTATACCCTGCACAAGCTCGGCTATCTCGCGCACGATCCCGTAACGCGGCGCTATGCGGTGTCGTTGCGGATGATGGACCTGGCGTTTGCCTATCTGCGATCCGACCGGCTGACGGAAGCGGCCTTGCCGCATATGGCGGTGCTGACAGATCGCTGTCGCGAAAGCGTGCATCTGAGCCGGATTGACGGCTGGGACATCATCTATCTCGTTCGCCTGCCGCATGGCCAGCACCAGCATTTTGCGGGTCTTCCCGGCCGCCGCCGCCCTGCGTTCTGTACTTCGGGCGGTCGGGCGATGCTATCGCAATGGGACCGCGAGGCTGCCCGGCGTTACATCGAGGAAAGCCCGCGCGCGCCGCTCACGCCGCTGACGACCACCGATCCCGTCCGGCTGATGGACATGCTGGACGAGGCCCGCGAGCGTGGATACGCCACCTCGGACGAAGAGGTCCTGCTCGGCGACTGCGGCATCTCCGTTCCGCTGCCGATCGGCGCAACCGGAGAGGTGGCGGCACTGCACGTCACCTATTCGCGCTATGCTTATGACCGGGCCCGCGCCGAGGCGGAACTGTTGCCGGCGCTTATGTCGGCGGGGCATGCCATCCGCAACGTGCTGTCGGCACGATAACCACTCACGCTCAGGCCGCCGACACGGCCTTCAGCATGGCGATGACCTTCTGGTCGAGCGCGTCGTTGATCGGCAGGCTTTCGGAGGCGAGGCGCACGATAACGGTCTCGGACGCCGGGTCGATCCACAGGCTTTGCCCGTGAATGCCGAGCCCGGCCAGCGCGCCGGTGCCGGTTTCATACCAGAAATAACGATAGCTGCCGCCCGGAAACGTATCCGCCTGGTCGCCGGCAGCCCAGACCGCGCGATCGCCGTTCTGCCAAATCTCGTCGAGCAGGGCGGGGGACAGGATGCCGCCGCCGCCGATGCGGATCAGCTCGCCCAGCCGGGCAAGATCGCGGGCCGTGACCGACAGGCCGCCCGATCCGCGGGGATTGCCGGCGCGATCGACAGTGATCTGTGCGTCGCTATAGGCCCCGAGGGGCCGCCACAGCGCGGTGCCGAGGAAATCGGCATAGCGCTCTCCGCTGGCCGCTTCAATGACAAGCGCCGCCATGTCGGCATTCGGCGAGCGATAAGCGTGGCGGCTGCCATGCGCATGCACCGCCCTCGGCAGCGAGCACACCAATTGCCGGAGCGTCACCGTCGGTTCGTCCGGCCGTTCCGGGTTCCACAGCATGGCGCGGCGGTAGCGGTCGTAGTCGCCGCTTCTGTCGAGATAGGTTTCGTTGAAATCCACCGCCACCGTCATGTTGAGCAGGTCGACCAGTTTGAGGTCGCCATAGGCCGACCCCGTCGCTTGGGGCAGGTAGGTCGAAATCAGGTCGGTAGGCGACAGCAGTCCCCGATCCATGAGGATGCCGGCCAGCAGGCCGGTGACGGATTTCGAGATCGAGAAGATGATGTGCGGCTTGGCCGGGTCGCAATGACCGGCATACCATTCGGCGATCACCTCACCGCGGCGCATGATCACCAGCGCATCGCTTTCGCTTTCGGCAAGAAAATCGGCGAGGCCGCGCGTCTCGCCGGACAGGGTCTCGATGCCGAGTTTGGCGAAGCTGCCGAGTTCGAGCGGCGGCGCTTCGGACGCGCGTGTGCCGCGAACGATCGCAGACGGCACGAGCTCGGAAACATTCTGGAACGACCACGTCGAGTAGGGCCTGGCGCGCCAGTTCGCGAGGTCGATGTCTGCTCTGGTAGCGACGCTTGATGCCATCTGGATATCTCGTCATGCAGGGCTTGATGTCGTGGGCGACACTGCCGGAATTCAGGATAATCATCCTATTATAGTGCGATCGCAAATCGCGCAATGGGGAAGCGATTTTTTGCGAAGTTTCGTAAAAAATATCGTATTATCAATGATAAATTATCAGTCCTCTTCCAGATTTCTCGATGAAAACTGCTTGCAAAGAATATGAATGAGTGCGATTTTTCCAGCAGTTTTTGCATCTTGCGTGGGGACTGCGATGAACAATTCAGAGACCATGAAATTCCGCGATCCCGTGCAGCCGGGCGCGCCCATCATTTCGCGCCAGGACTGGGACATGCCGCCCCATCACCGCTGGACGTTCCAGCATGTTCGCGAGATGACCGCGACGGCGCAGGTCTGGCGCGGGGAGGGACCTTCGATGCCGCTGCCCGGCCGGCCCGAGGCTGTGGATGCCGTCGTCTATGAATTCGCAGGCGAACGCCGGACCGTGGGCGAATTCGTTGCCGCCAGCTACACGGATGGGTTTCTCGTGCTGTATCGCGGCGCCGTGGTGGCGGAAACCTATCTTAACGGCATGACGCCGCACGGCACGCATCTGGCCATGTCGGTTACGAAGACCATCGTCGGCCTGCTTATCGGCATTTTCGTCGGCCGCGGCGTGCTGGATGTCGCAGCACCCGTAACGGACTACCTGCCCGAACTCGCCGACACGGCCTACAAGGGGGCGACCCTGCAGCATGTGCTCGACATGACGACGGGCGTGGTCTTCGACGAATCCTACATCACGCCCGGCTCGCATATGCAGCAGCTCGATCTCGCATGCGGCTGGAAAGTGCATGACCAGCCGGGCTGGCCGCGCACGGTGTGGGAGCTGATCCTGTCGCTGAAGGAACAGGAACGGCCGCATGGTGCGCTGTTCAAGTACCGCTCGATCGAAACGGACGTTCTGGGCTTCATCCTCGAAAGGGTGACAGCGACGTCGCTGGCCGAACTGATCAGCCGCGAACTCTGGGTTCCGATGGGCGCTGCGGAGGACGCCTATATCACGGTCGACAACGGCGGTGCGGCCCTTGCCGACGGCGGTTTCTGCGCCAGCCTGCGCGACTACGGCCGTCTCGCCCAGCTTCTTCTGGATGGCGGACGGCGGGATGGGCGGCAGATCATTCCGGAGGCCTGGATCGAGGCGACACGCAATGCATCGGACGCGCTGTTCCAGGGCGTTTATCGGGTCGCGCTGCCGAATGGGGCCTATCACAACCAGATCTGGATCGAGGATACGGCCCGCAGATCCTACATGGCGCGGGGAATTTTCGGCCAGTTCATCTATGTCGATCCGGCGAGCGCCTTTGCGGTCGTCAAGCTCTCGACATGGCCGGAATTCGTCAGCGACGAGAGGACGCTGGAGTTCCTGTCCGTCGTACATGCCATCCGCGATCATCTCGATGCCCGATAGCTTTTTTATTCCGGTGCGAAGGTGGCGTGTTTCAGCAGGAACGCGGCGCTTTCGCCGATGTCGCGAGTAATCGCCTCTCGCGCACGGCCCGCGTCGCCCGCGACCAGTGCTTCGAGCACTCGCGCATGGTGATCCATCGCCAGGATGTCGGCGAGCGGCGCAGCGAAGCCATCGCCGAAATGGCGCAGGAACGGGCCGACCTGCATCCAGATCGTTTCGATCAGAAACAGCAGAGACGGGTTTTCGCAATGCTGATAGATCGAAGATTTGAAGCTGTAGTCCGTTGCCAGATACTGGCGGATGTCGCCTGCTTTTGCTGCGTTGGTAAGCTCGTCGCTCAGCCTGCGCAGGGTTCGCAGATTGTTGCCGTTGATGTGGGCGGCTGCCTTTTCGGCTGCGGCGGCTTCGATGACAATGCGCGAGTCCATCAGTTGCGCAAAGCTCAATGCCGTCATCTGCGGAACTTCGAGGGTTCCATTGGGTAGCGATCTCAGCGCCTGCACGGCCTGCAGCCGCATCAGCGCGGCGCGCACGGGCATGTCGCTGGTGCCGAGTTCCTGTGCGAGTTTTCGCGACGTCAGCTTCTGGCCCGGCATGAACTGGCCAGAAATCAGGGCGCGCACGATCTCTCGATAGACCTTTTCGTGCAGCGGCTCACTTTCTACCGCGACGAGCCCGATTGTCGGATTCTTTGACATCTCTATGTTCCGTGTCTCTAGGCCTTGCCGATTCCACTCCCGCGAAGAGCGACCAGTTTCCGGAGGCTTTCGCATTTCATGAGTTGCTATTTTTCTAGCAAGTTTATGCATGTAAGAAAATAGCCTGTAAGATGTTGGTGACACATTGCGCGATCTGCGATCGCACTTTAGATGTGTCCATAACGAAATACAAAGTGGCGTCTGTGCCGTAGCGCGGCGCGCTAAAGGGATGGCGAACGCTCGTTGACCTTCGGCGTAGTCGCCATCCGTGCAAACTGAGGACTATGGTGATGCCTGCAGATATTCGGGTCGGTGGCCTGTTTCTGTTTCCCCTGAAGTCGGCATCAGCCGTCGATGTCTGGACTGCTAGCGTCGAGCTGGAAGGCCTTGCCGGCGACCGCCGGATGATGGTGACTGATGCGCAGGGCGAATGCCTGACCTCACGCAAGTTTCCCGCCCTGCTCAGCCTGCGCTGCAGCCTGGAGGGCGATGTCGTGATCCTCTCCGCACCTGATGCCGGAGCTTGTATTTTCTCGCGTGCCGAATTGGCGCCCGCGCACTATGCCGGCGCCAGCGTCTGGGGCGAGTATGTCGAGGTTCTCGACGCAGGAAGCCGCGTCGCTTCATGGCTTTCGGCCTATCTAGGTCATGCCTGCAGGCTGGTGATCAAAGGAGAGCGAACAGTGAGGCCTCTGGCGCTCGGCGAGGGTGGGGTCGTCAGTTTTGCCGACACGGCCCCTTTGCTGCTCATCGGCGAGGCGTCACTAGCCGACCTCAACGATCATATGGAGTGGCCGGTCGAAATGGCACGATTCCGGCCCAATGTCGTTGTCCGCGGTGCGCTGCCGTTCGAGGAGGATGGCTGGCATCATATTCACATCGGTGACGTCGCGTTTGAGGTTGCCGGTCCATGCGATCGTTGCGTGGTCACGACGTTAGATCCCGTCACCGGCGCGGCGCGCAGCGATAGCGAACCTCTGGCGACACTGGCCAAGCGTCGGCGCGGAGAGGACGGCAAGCCCTACTTCGGCCAGTTCCTGATTCCGCGGCACGGCGGCAGGATCTTTGTCGATGACCAAATTACTGTTCTGTCCCGCAAGACCCCCGTGGCGCTGCAAGCTGCGCCTGCCACCATAGCGAAGCCGCGTCCATTGTTCGCTGCCACAAAGACAAAGGGTCCACTGTCGCTCATCTGCATGGGCATCACCCACGAGACCGGTGAGATGGCGACCTTCCGGTTCCGGATCGAGAACGGCGGGGCAATCGACTATCGGCCAGGTCAGTTCATGACGCTGCTGCTCGATGTCGATGGCGAGGCCGTGCGGCGTAACTACACGATATCCTCCTCTCCATCGCGGCCGCATCATCTTTCAGTGAGCGTCAAGCGTGTGGCCGGCGGCCGGATCTCCAACTGGCTGCACGACAATCTCAGGCCCGGTGACCGCGTGCCGGCACTGGCACCCAGCGGTCACTTTCATTTGGATGCCGCTGGGCAATCTCCACGGCTGCTAATGCTGTCGGCGGGCAGCGGCATCACGCCGATGATCTCAATGTTGCGCTATATCGTCGATCTCGACCTGCCGTATGACGTTGTCTTTCATCATAGTGCACGAACAGTTGAAGACATGGCGTTTGAGGATGAATTGGCGTCGTTCAGTCGGCAGATGTCGGGTCGGCTGCATGTGAGCTGGAACCTGACGGCGGCTCGCGAAGCGGTGCAATCGCGTTCGGGTGTTTTTTCCGGACGATTGAATGAAGAGATGCTTGCCGCGGTCTGCCGCGACATTGCCGCACGCACCACGCTGTGCTGCGGCCCGGCAGGATTT
Organism: Shinella sp. GW821-FHT11G07; assembly: GCF_058808115.1. Classification (NCBI taxonomy): domain Bacteria; kingdom Pseudomonadati; phylum Pseudomonadota; class Alphaproteobacteria; order Hyphomicrobiales; family Rhizobiaceae; genus Shinella; species Shinella sp. GW821-FHT11G07. Next base: position 45,019 of record NZ_JBXARJ010000022.1, on the reverse strand, counting down.
CGCGCGGTAGCGAAGGCTTTGCAGCAGGGTTTCGCGCCTGGCGCCATCTTTCTCGAAGAGAGTTTCGGCGCAGATTTCGATCAGTCGGCAACGGAGATTTCGGAGCCTTATCGGGTGACGTTCGGCGCAAGTGGCAAGATTGTCGAGGGCAACGATACTGCTACTTTGCTGGAGATCGCGCGTGAGCATGGCATCGAACTGGCGGCGGATTGCGAGGCGGGAATCTGCGGCACCTGCCGCTGTCGGGTGATCGAGGGCGAATGGAGACTTTCCGCACGCTGTGCCGATCGTGACAGGCATGCGCTCACCGATGGCGATAAGCAGGGTGGCTATGTGCTGGCCTGCACGACGCGGCCAATCGGCGATGTGGTGGTTGCACTGTGACCTGAATCGGGCTCTTCAACTGGCAACCCCCAAAAGTTGGATCAGAGCCGAAAGGCGACCCTGACCCAGAGCTAAGTCTGCGTGCCTAATCAGGACCCGGCTTGCCGCGTCCGATTGTCGATGCCCCTGATTGTTTCCAGGAATGGAGAGCGGACACCCAACCAGCCACTCGGGCCAAGCCCATGTCTGGTCTAGAGATTCCGCTGCGGACGAACTTTGCAATAACAGGGTCGTTAGTTCTGATCTCTTCGATAGCTATCCACACCACACTCGGCCGCAAAACATGCGGGCTAAAAGTTTACTTTCTTAATCATCTTTTTCGTGTATTTGGGTTCGCATCCGCTCTCGGACAGACGGCGGAGGTCTCATAGCAGCGGAATCCGAACGTGCAGCAATTACAATCCCCACGAAACGGCGTCGAAGGCGCGACGTTCTGGCGGTCGGCTGTGCGTGGGTCTGGTGCGCCGATCGTCCCTTCTTGAGGTAACGATGTCGGCGGCGCTCAACGCTCTCTTCGCCTTGCATCGCCGGTCGCTCCTGTGGACCGTCCTGCGTATCGTTCGCGACCCTCATACGGCCGAGGATCTCGCCCAGGAAACGTATATTCGCGCGAAACGGGCCTTCGACGAGGGGACCGTCGAGCATCCCGAAGGCTTCCTGCATCAAACAGCCCGCAACCTCGCCCTCGACCATTTGCGTAAGACAGGCACGCGTGCCGCTGTCGAGACGAGTGGCCTGGAAGAGACGGCGGCCGAGACAGTGGCGAGCCAGGTCGTTTCGATCGAGGATGCCATTATCGAGCGGCAGAGATTTTCGGCGTTCAAAGCGGCTTTGCAAGGGTTGCCGAAGCGGGCACAGGCAGTTCTCATTTTGAGCCGCGTCGAGAATTGGCCACAACACCAGATTGCCGAGCACCTCGGTGTTTCCGAGCGCACGGTTTTCAACGATCTGAAGATGGCGATGGCGCATTGCCGGGATGCCATTGCCCGGCACGAAGGATGACGGGCGGCGGCCCAAGGGTGGGCGGGCCGCCCATTTTTTGGGTTTAGATGAGAAAGAGGTGAGTGTTTTCCGGTTTTCCGCTGTCCATACGTCTAGGATAGAAGGAACCGCATCGCACGCGGGATTGGATGGCTTTGGTGGGACGCAATAGATTTGGTGATCGGCATGAGCGGGAGGTGGATTTCGTCCATGACGATCCGATCGTCGACGCCGCTCTCGACTGGTTCACGCGCCTTCAAGTTGGTAAGGCGGATGCGGACCTGCGCGCTCGGTTCGAAGAATGGTTGAAGCAGGATTCCCGGCACGAGCATGAGTTTCGCGCGCTCAAGGAAATGTGGGGCTCGAAAGTCTTCGAACAGGCGGTCGCCGGGCTCGACACTTTCGATGCGCCGGCGAGTACAGAAGGCGCAGACGACCGCCGCCGACGGTGGCCGATAAAGACGATCACCGCTGCCGCCTCGATCCTTGTTGCAGCAGGGGCGTGGCAAGGACCGAGTGCTGTCCTTGCTTGGCAGGCAGACTATATCACGACACCCGGCGAGCAATCGGTCGTAGCACTTGCGGACGGCTCCCGGATGATCATGAACACGGACACCGCTGTTGCGGTGGATTTCGAGGGTGGCCGGCGAAGCGTTCGGCTGCTGAAGGGCGAAGCGTTCTTCGATGTCCTTCACGATGCAGACCACCCGTTCCAGGTGGCGGGCGCGTATGGTGAAGTCGAGGTCAAGGGAACGGCTTTCTCCGTGCGCACCGACGAGGCGGAAACAGCCGTGGTCCTGGAACGGGGCCGGGTTGATGTGACCTGTCTGTGCAGCGCCGGCGGCGAAGCCCAGTTGCAGCCCGGACAGACCGTGACCGCGTCCGCCGCTGCCCTATCGGAGGTCGCCAATGTCGATACCGGCCATGCCCTTGCCTGGCGAGACGGCCGTGTTTCCTTCGATGATGTAACGCTTGGTAAAGTGGTTACGGAACTAGGCCGCTACTATCGCGGACGCGTGTTCGTAATGAGCGATCGAGCTGAGCGGCTTATCGTTTCAGGGAACTATCGCCTGGACAATATCGAAGGGGCATTGCGCAGCCTGGCGGATGCCGCAGGTATCAGAATGACCCGCATTCCAGGGGGTGTGATAATCCTTCGTTAAAAAGGCAACTTTTTTTGCCGGATTTCCAGACCCGCTGCGTCAACCAAATTGAGGGCAGCGGTCTGGGCAATGCGGATCGACCCTCGGGTGAGTTAAATGAGGGTATTTCGGAATGACGATGGGGCAGTCAAAATCGTATAGGGCGCGACTGGGAGCAAGCAGCGGTGCGCGCAAAGCCGTTCAAATGTTGCTGGCGACCACCATTCTCGGCGCCACACCTCTCGTCATCCAGACATCGGCGATGGCACAAAGCCAGCCCGCCGCCTCCGCCTCGCAGGCGATCTCCTTCAACATATCGCCGCAATCGCTGGCCTCGGCGCTGGATGCCTTCATTCGCCAGAGCGGTTGGCAGATCAGCTATTCCTCGGCGTTGGTTCGCGGCAAGCAGTCCGACGGCATTCGGGGGAGTGCGACCGCGGGCAGCGCCCTGCATCGCTTGGTCGCGGGAACCGGCATCACCGTCAGGATCGGCGCGCCGGGCTCTGCAGCACTGGTCGGTCCGGTCGATGGTGTCACTGGCTCCGTCGGTCCCGGCAATTCGACCGCGCTCGAGACCATTACAGTCGAAGGGGAGGAGGGCGCCTGGGGGCCTGTCGCAGGCATCGTTGCCAGCCGTTCGGCGACCGGCACGAAAACCGACACGCCGCTGATTGAAGTGCCGCAGTCGATTTCGGTGATCACGGCCGACGAGATCAAGGCGCGCGGTGCGGAAACCATCAAGGAGGCTGTGAACTACACGGCCGGCGTTCACGTCGGCGGCAGCAGCGCATCCACCCGCGCTTTCGACAACATCGAGATACGCGGCTTCGCGCCGACGCCGCTCTATTTCGAAGGCACATATTTGCCTTACATCGGCGATCTCGGCGGCTCGCCGCAGATCGACCCTTACCTGCTCGAGCGGGTGGAGGTCCTGAAGGGGCCGTCTTCGGTCCTCTACGGCCAGAACTATCCGGGCGGCATCGTCAACATGGTGAGCAAGCGCCCCACGGATACGCCCTTCCATGAAGTCGTCGCAGGGACGGGAACCGACGGCCGCGCTTACGGCGCGTTCGATTTTTCCGGCCCTGTCGCTGACAATGACGCTATCCTCTATCGTCTGACGGGCGTGGCGACGCGCACGGAGACGAACATCGACTATACGAAGGATGATCGTCTGCTGCTCGCACCTTCCTTCACGCTGAAGCCGGACGAGGACACCTCCTTCACGGTGCTTTCGCACTATCAGAAGGACGGTGGGGTGCCGGATTACCAGCCGCTTCCCTATATCGGAACGGTGGAGGCGGGGCCGTTTGGAAAGATCGATCGGGATCTGTTCACCGGCGAGCCAGCCTATAACAGCTACGATCGCGAGCAAGCAATCATCGGCTACGACTTCAGGCACCGTTTCAACGATGTCTGGTCGGTTCGGCACAATGCGAAATACATCTCGGTCGATGATTCCTATCGCACGTTCTTCAGCGGCGGCTATGTCGAAACCAACGGCGTGGTCGATTACACGAAGATGAGGCGCAACGCGATCGACTATTCGTCCGACAATCAGGTATTCGCCACCGATACCAATCTGCAGGCCGAATTCTCGACCGGTGCAGTTGAACATACGGTGATCGTCGGCACCGACTACAAGTGGTTCCGCAACGACTATACGGGCCGCTATGGTTTCGGCAACACGCCGCTGGACGTCTTCAATCCCGACTATGGATCCTACAAGGAGCCGACTGTGGGCGCCCGTTGGGACAATCGGATCAGCCAGCTCGGCATCTATCTCCAGGACCAGATCAAATGGGACAACTGGATCCTGACGCTTGGCGGGCGCTATGATTGGGCATGGCAAACTGACGAGGACCTTCTCACATCGACCGTCAGCAAGAAGACAGATACCGCGTTTACCGGCCGCGCCGGCCTGATCTACCTCTTTGACAACGGCCTTGCGCCCTACGTGAGCTATTCCACCTCCTTCATGCCCTATTCCGGCTTTGACGGGCAGAACAATCCTTTCAAGCCGACAACCGGGCAGCAAACGGAAGTCGGCATCAAATACGAGCCGGTGGGTTACAACGCCCTCATCACGGTCTCCGCCTATGATCTCAAGCAGCAGAACGTGCCGACCTATGACAGCCTGACCTTCCTGCCCTCCCAGCGAGGGGAAATACACGTTCAGGGCGTCGAGATCGAAGGCAAGGCCACCGTGTTCGACAGCCTCGATCTCATCGCCACGGCTGCCTACACGGATTCGGTCTATTCCAAGGCGGATGACGGGACAGAGGGAAACAAGGTCCGATTCATGCCGCCGGTGAACCTCTCGCTCTGGGCGAAGTACCGTGTGGAGGATGGTCCGCTTAGCGGTCTCGGCCTGGGTGCAGGGGTGCGTCATTCGAGCAGCGGGTATGGTAATGATGCCAATAGCTTCAAGTACCCATCATACACTGTGGTCGATGCAGCGGTTTCCTATGATTTCGGGAAGAGCAACCCCGATTTGGAAGGGCTGGAACTGAACATCACCGCGCAAAACCTCTTCGATAAGACCTATGTGAACGGCTGCAGCAACATCAATTCCTGCTTCTATGGAAAGTCGCGCTCGGTTTACGCCAACCTGAGTTTCCAATGGTAGTTGCCGTTTCTGAATGCTTACCGCGCCCGAATCCAGCGCACCTGTCTTCGGAGGCCATAAATGCGGCCCACGGAAATCGGCGACGGTGACTGCAAAGCTCATGGTGTCTTTTCCCCCGCTTGTGAGAATCATTCTCCTCCCGCTGGCGGTGTTGCTGGTTGTCGGATCTGCCCGGTCTGAGGACGGATTCCCGCGACATGTTCAGCACGCCTTCGGCACGACGACCGTGTCGAAGGCGCCAGAGCGGATCATGACGCTCGGTTGGAGCAGCGAGGATGCTGTCCTCGCGCTTGGCAGGATACCAGTTGGCATGCCGCGGTATCGTTTTTTCGAAAGCGGTATCTTCCCTTGGAACGTAGAGCGGTTGGCGGGAACCCGGCCGCATCTCCTTGATGGTGGCCTCGATTATGAGGCAATCGCCGAATTGCGGCCCGATCTCATTCTGGCGATCTATTCCGGCGTTGACGATCACGCCTACAAGCGGCTTTCGCGTCTTGCGCCGACGATCGTCTATCGGTCGGCACCTTGGTCGGCCGACTGGAAAGAACAGATGGAGTTGGTGGGCGACGCACTCGGCAAAAGTGTTGAAGCCAAGGCGCTGATCGAGAAGACCGCATCGTCCCTGTCCGCGATGGGTGACGGCTGGCCGATCCTGCGCGGCAAGACCTTTACTTTCGGAACCTACTTTGCCGGTGCTTCGGGCATCGTTGTCTATCTTCAGGAAGATCCCCGTGTCGTCGCCTTGCTTGAACTGGGGCTTAAGGCATCACCCGGGATTGCGGCGCTTTCCGCCGCCAATGCCGGCCGGGGTTCCATCGAGGTCAGCCTGGAGACAATCGACATGCTCGATGCCGATATCCTGGTCATGTGGTACGCGCCCGGCGCGCGCGCGGCGGCAGAGGCGCAGCCGTTGTTCAAGACGCTGGGAGCGGTGAAGCGCGGCGCCTATGTGGCTCTGGAGGACCCGGTCGAGGTCTGGTCGACCTCCGCGCTCAGCGTCCTGTCGGTTCCCTATGGCTTTCCCCGATTTGTACCCCGCCTTGCGGAAGCGGCGGCTCGGGCAGGAGGAGAATGATATGACAACAAATGCCGGTGCGCTCTCAGCTGCGCAGGACCATGACCACGATCACGATCCTTACGTGGAGGACTACTTCTTCGCTACGGCCTTGTCGGTCGAGCGTTTCACACCGTCCATGGTGCGGGTTTTGCTGAAGGTCCATGGCGGGGAAAGGCTGGTTGCGAGCGGACATCCCGACGAGTGGCTGCGGCTTGCGCTGAAGCCGGACGCCGAGACGCCGGTGACGCTGCCGGTCTTGATGGAGAACGGCAAATGGGGCCGGCCGGATGGCTCGAAGCATTGCCCGAACCGGCCTTATACGGTTCGGCGTTGGGATCCGAAGACCTGCGAGATGGTGATCGATCTCGTCGCGCATGAGGGCGGCGTGGCGGCCGGCTGGGCGATGGGCGCAAAGGCCGGAGATGTGGTCGGAATCTGCAATCCGGAGGGGCGATTCTGGATGCCGAGGGAAAGTCGCTGGCTGATGATGCTGACCGACATTACCGGGCTGCCGGCGGTTGGTCGGGTGCTGGAGGAATTGCCGGCTGGGTTTCGCGCCATCGTGCATGTGGAGGTGCCGTCGGAGGCGGATCGGCAGGTAATCGAGACGGTAGCGAGCGTGACGATCACCTGGCATGCCTGCCACGGGCTGAAGCCTGAACGGCCCGGCTATACCGAACTGCCGCGCATCGCTGGCGCGATCCGAGAGCTGCCGGAGGGGCCGGGCTATATCTATATTGCCGGCGAGGCGAAGGCCGCCGCCGCCTGCCGCGCACATTTCCGCGATGGGCTTGGCTTTGACAAGACCCGCATCGATGCCGTCGGCTACTGGATCGAGGGGCAGGCGCGGGTATGAGCGCTTTTCTCGCGGCGGGTGATCGCGCGGGGCAACCCGCATCGGGTTACACCGCCCCTTCACAAGCAGCCTGGTTGTTGGTCGGTCTCTTTCTGCTCGCTGTCTTTGCGGCGGCAAGCCTCGTGCTGGGCACGCGTCCGATCGCCTTGCCTATCGCGCTCGACGCCCTGTTTTCCTACGATGCGTCCTCCTCGGACCATATCGTCGTTCGGGACTACCGCCTGCCGCGAACAGCACTGGCCATTCTTTGCGGTGCTGCGTTCGGGGTGTCGGGGGCGCTCATTCAGGCGGCTACGCGCAATCCCTTGGCCGATCCGGGCATTCTCGGCGTCAATGCAGGGGCGGCGTTCTTCGTGACGGTTGCGGTCGGACTGCTCGGCTTCCAGTCGATCGATGCCTATCTATGGGCGGCGTTCTCCGGTGCGATCGTGGTCACGCTCGCCGTCCATGCGCTGGGGGGGAGGGGGCGGAACGGCATGACACCGGTGCGCCTGGTGCTGTCGGGCTTGGCATTGTCGGCGGTCCTTGGCGGCATCGGTTCGTCGATCACCCTGCTCGACCCGCAGGCCTTCGATGTGCTGCGCCTCTGGTCTGTCGGCTCGGTTGCCGGCCGCGACATGCATGCGGTTGCGACCGTTGCACCCTTCATCGGCCTGGGATTGCTGATCGCGCTCGCCGCCGCTCGCTCGCTCAATGCTCTCGCCCTCGGCGACGACCTTGCCCGTTCGCTCGGCGCCGATGTGTTGCGCGCCCGTATCCTGGTTGTGGTCGCCGTCACGCTGCTTGCCGGTGCGGGCACGGCAGCCGCTGGTCCGATCGGTTTCATCGGCTTGATCGTGCCGCATGTCGTGCGCTGGATTACAGGCCCCGACCAGCGCCGCATCATCCCACTGACCATGGTCTTCGCAGCGGTCTTGCTGCTTTGCGCCGACATTGCCGGCCGTCTCGTTCTCTACCCTGGCGAACTGGAAGCGGGCATCGTCACCGCCTTTCTCGGCGGGCCCGTGCTGATCCTGCTGGCCCGGCGCAGGCAAGCGAGCGGGTTATGAAGAAAGACCACCGGTCTCCCATCGTTTTTGGCCGGCCGGTGCTGGCCGTACGGGTCTTGGGCGATCACCTGTCTTTCCTGCTGGATCTGCGCACTCTCGGCGTCGCTGCCGTTCTTCTGGTCCTGGCGCTCTGTAGCGCCGCGCTCTCCCTGGCAAGCGGCACCTATGCCATTCCATTTGCCGACGTGGTCCGCGCAGTCTTCGGCCATGGCGAGGCGATGGTGCTGATGATCGTCACCGAATGGCGTTTGCCGCGGGTGATGCTTGCCCTGCTTCTGGGAGGTGCTCTGGGTTTAAGCGGGGCAATCTTCCAGTCGTTGACGCGCAATCCGCTGGGCTCGCCGGACATCATCGGCTTTGCTGCCGGTTCCTATACAGGCGCACTCGTAGTGATGCTTCTCCTATCGGGCGGCTACTATGAGACGGCGGCAGGTGCGCTTATCGGTGGCATCGTCACGGCACTCGCCGTCTACCTCTTCGCCTATCGACGCGGCGTGCAGGGTTTCCGCCTGATCATCGTCGGCATCGGCGTCTCGGCGATGCTGTCGGCGGTCAATGCCTGGATGATCCGGGAGGCTGATCTTCAGGTGGCAATGAGTGCCGCGATTTGGGGGGCGGGCTCGCTGAACGGTCTCGGTGTCGAACAGCTCGTCCCCGTGGTCGTCGTGCTCTGCGTGATCGTGCCGCTGACGCTTCTGCTCGCGCGGCCGATGCGGCAGCTGGAGATGGGCGACGATGCAGCGCGGGCCAGTGGTGTCGACGCGAACCGTGTGCGGCTCTCGCTAATGGTGCTCGGTGTCGCACTGACGGCGACCGTCACGGCGGCGGCTGGCCCCATCGCCTTCATCGCGCTCGCCGCCCCGCAGATTGCACGGCGGCTTATCCATTCGGCCGGTGTCCCGCTGCTGTCGTCGGCCGTGATGGGAGCACTTCTGCTTTCCGCTGCAGATTGGGCCGCGCAGCACGCCTTTGCTACGCAACTGCCAGTCGGCGTCATGACCGTCAGTATCGGTGGTGTCTACTTCCTCTGGCTGCTCGTCCGGGAGGGCCGCACATGACACAATCTCCCCACCCGTCCGATATGCCCCTCCATGCCGATGCGGTGACGCTTGGCTATGATGAACGAACGATCGCGCGGGACCTGTCCGTCGCGATACCTGACGGTTCCTTTACTGTCATCGTCGGGCCGAATGCTTGCGGCAAGTCCACGCTGCTGCGCGCACTATCGCGCCTGCTCACACCGTCGCAGGGTCGGGTCGTGCTTGATGGCAAGTCCATCGGTGATCTGCCTGCAAAGGCGGTTGCGCAAAAGCTTGGCCTGCTGCCGCAGAGCACAGTCGCTCCGGAGGGTATCACGGTGGCGGATCTGGTCGCGCGCGGGCGTTATCCGCACCAGTCCTTCTTCCGGCAATGGTCGAAGGCGGATGAGGCCGCGGTCGGCGCGGCCATGGCCGCCACGGATGTCGCCGGCCTCTCCGGTCGCCTCGTCTCCGAGCTCTCCGGCGGTCAGCGCCAGCGCGTCTGGGTCGCCATGGTGCTCGCCCAGGAAACGCCAATTCTGCTGCTTGATGAGCCGACTACCTTCCTCGATATCGCCCACCAGATCGAGATGCTGGACCTGTTTGCCGATCTCAATGCGCAAGGCCGCGCGATCATCGCCGTACTGCACGACCTCAACCACGCCTGCCGCTACGCGTCTCATCTCATCGCCATGAAGGATGGAAACATTTTTGCGGAGGGCGCGCCCGCCGCAATCGTCACGGAAAAACTGGTTGAAGATGTCTTCGGCCTGCGGGCCCTCGTCATCGACGATCCCATCTCGAACACACCTCTTGTCGTGCCAAGGAGAAGGCCCAGTTCACTGATGTTAAACAGTGGTGAAATCGCGCGGTCCAGCCATTCGCGCCGATAGCGCAAAATTCATGAGGGCGAGGCGGCATCGGTCCTGGTGGAGTGGGGGGCTTTGTCAGGACGCTAGCCGGCGGCACAATTTCGTGCCTCTCCTGTGCTTGAGGGCATGGGTCTTACAGTATCTGACGCGGTACGTATCTGCTAGCCCGTTAACCCGGGCGGCTAACGAGGGTGCACTGCCACTTGAACTCCTTTCGGGCAGCGAAGCGCATGACGCTTGGTTCCGCACTAAGGTGCTCGAAGCTCTGAACGATACTCGAACGGACGTCTCGGATGATGAAGTCGCGGCCCACTTCGCGGAACGTCGAGCGGCAAGCGCGGCCTAAAGCGGGTGCACCCAAATCGTGAAGCTGACTTGGTTTGCGTTATCGGATGGCGACGCATCTTCACATATATTGAGGCAGGTAATCCTTCAGCCGCCGTCTTGATCGACGAGCGGATCAGGGCCGCGACTTGTCGCCTGATCGATTCTCCCGCGAGTGGGCGCATTGGCAGAATTGCTGGTACGCGCAAACTTGGGATCAACGGCACGCCCTATGTCGCGGCATATGCCGTTACCGAGACGAAAGTTCGTATTCTGCACGTCCTCCATGGCGGAGGAGTTACTAAACTCTTTGCCAGCCATCTAAATCGACTCGCACTAGCCGATCGAGCGGATGAGTCCTTTCAAGAATATCTGCACTCGGGGATCGTGCCGATACCGGATTCTAAGAGGCGGCGATATCGAGGATGCAGACGCGCTGACAGGCTACAACGATGTTCACTTCAGTCACTACCGCTGGAGCACTGAGATCATCGCGAATAGACTTAGGGTGGAGACGGTCGAAGGCGTGCATTTGACGCGTGGCCGGGAGATTTCGGTCATTCCACACAATAGTCCCTTCCGCCGAAACAGTGTTCATTAGAGCCTGACACTCATGCAAATTCCGAACGAAGCCGCCTCGCAAGGAGGTTGTTCCAACGGAGATGCAAATGAAGCTCTATCATCACCCGCTGTCCGGTCACGCGCATCGCGCGCACCTGTTCCTGTCCTTGATCGGCGAAACTTTTGAACTGATCGAGGTCGATCTCGCCAAGGGCGAGCATAAGCAGCCGGCTTTTCTAAAGCTCAACAGCCTCGGCCAGATACCTGTCCTCGTTGATGGTGAGACGGTCGTTCAGGATTCGAACGCCATTCTCGTTTATCTCGCGAAGAAGTACGGAAAGACGGACTGGTTGCCGGACGATCCGATCGGTGCTGCCAGGATCGAGCGCTGGCTATCGATCGCCGCCGGCCAGATCGCCTATGGCCCGGCCGCTGCCCGCCTCGTCACGGTCTTCGGTGCAAAGTTCGACACGGAAGAAGTCATCGGGCGTGCGCATAACCTGCTCAAGGTGGTCGAGGGCGAGCTTTCTCACCGTGATTGGCTGGCTGCAAGCCATGTCACCATAGCCGACATCGCTCTCTACAGCTATATCGCCCGCGCTCCCGAAGGCAATGTCGACCTGTCGGCCTATCCGAAGGTGGGGGCCTGGCTTGCACGTATCGAAAAACTTCCGGGGTTCGTGCCCTTCGCGACGACACCAGTCGGCCTCGCCGCTTAAAACACCCACGTCCGATAGGAGAAAGGCCGCGGCGATGGATAGTCATGTGAGCAACATCGGGCCATTGCCGTGGCATAGCGGTGAACGCGCGCTTCAAAAAAGCGCGGGCGTCGAAAACGCGGCCGCCGATCTCGGCCGTCGTTTCGTCCGCGATCACCTGATCGAGCAGCACCGCCTCTTCTATCCGCAGCTTCCGTTTTTCGTCGTCGGCGCCGTCGATCCGGCAGGTGATCCATGGGCCACCATCATCACCGGTCAACCAGGTTTCGTGAGTACTCCAGACGACCACACCCTCCACGCTGCGTTCCGCCGCGATCCATCTGATCCGGCGGATAAGGGCTTCAACGAAGGTGATGCCATTGGGGTCCTGGGCATTGAACTACACACACGGCGACGTAACCGGCTCAATGGCAATATCGCGGGTGCAAGTGCTTTAGGCTTCGATCTGAAAGTCGTGCACAGCTACGGCAACTGCCCCCGCTACATCCAGCTTCGCGACTTCTATTTCGTCAGAGACCCCAGCCTTCCGTTTGCCGGAGACGTCGAGAACCTCTCGGAGATGGACGAAGATGCGAGGCACATGATCAGGCACGCCGATGCCTTCTTCGTCGCCTCCTACGCGGAGGAAGGCGGCGCGCGGCAGACCGATGGATCAAGCCGCGGCGGGAAGCCCGGCTTTGTCCGGATCGGCGAGGATGGCACGTTGACCATCCCGGATTTCAACGGAAACACCTTCTTCAACACTCTAGGCAACATCCATTTGAATGGGCGCGCGGGACTGACCTTCGTCGATTTTTTAACTGGCGACATGCTGCAGATGACCGGGCGCGCTGAAGTCATCCTAGATTCCACAGATGTCGAAACCTTTCAGGGGGCGGAGCGGTTTTGGACGTTCAAGGCGGAAAAGCTTATCCGGCGCAGGGGCGTACTCGCTATCCGTTGGACGGCGCGCGAAGATGGCAAAAGCCCCTATGCGGAGATGACCGGTGACTGGAATCAGGCCGATGAGCGTACCCGCGCGAAGGAGCTTGCTAAGCAATGGCGTCCCTTCCGGATCGAGCACGCGATCGACGAGAGTGCAACGATCCGCTCGCTCTACTTGAAACCGGCTGATGAAGCTGGCGTGATCTTCCATAGGGCAGGACAGCATTTGCCGATCCGGGTGATGCTGCCTGACGGCGATGGGCCGGCAATTCGCACCTACACGATTTCGGCCGCTCCTTCCGATGGTATGTACCGCATCAGCGTGAAGCGAGATGGAAAGGTATCGCGGTTCCTTCACAGCCTGTCCGAGGGGTCGGTGATCGAGGCGCGTGCACCTTCGGGATCTTTCATGATCGATCCGGTAGCGTCGCGACCAGTCGTATTGCTCGCTGCCGGGGTCGGCATCACGCCAATGATCTCGATGCTTCGCAACATTGTGTATGAGGGACAGCGTAGACAGCGTGTCCGCAAAACCTGGCTCTTTTATGCGGCGCGCTCAAAGGCGGAACAGGCATTCGGTGATGAGCTTGACGAGCTGGCGGTCGCATCAGGCGGGAATATTCGGATCTGCCGCCTGCTGAGCGATACGGAAGGCGCCGAGTCTCGAACGCATTTCGACGCGGTGGGGCATATCGACGTCGAGCTGCTCAAACGAACGTTGCCCCTGGACGACTATGACTATTATCTCTGCGGGCCATCCGCGTTCATGCAGGACACCTATTCGGGCCTGCGTTCACTCAACATTGGCGACGGCAGAATACACGCAGAGAGCTTCGGGCCGGCCTCAATTCGTCGGACGCGGGATAACGACACGTCTGGTGTTGAGAACAAAAAACCTGCGACGCGGCCGGTAACCGTCGCTTTCAGCCAATCTGGCAAAAAAAGCCGTTGGACGCCAGGCAGCGGTACTTTGCTGGAACTGGCCGAAGCCGGTGGTCTGACACCAGAATTCGGCTGCAGGAGCGGGTCATGTGGAACCTGCATGACGAAAGTACTCCAAGGAGCGATCGCCTACGAGGCGGCGCCGGCGGCGTCCGTTGCTGATGGTCATGCGTTGATTTGCAGCGCCTATCCAGCACAGGAAGGCAGCGAGACGGAACTTCAACTTGCTCTCTAGGGCCGATGAGCGAGATTTAGTTGATGTGTTTGCTTGCACGCAGTCTGGTCACTGCGAAGTCGACGAAGCTCCGGACCTTGGCCGATGCGTGGCGACCGTCCGGATGAACGACGTGGATCGGCAAAGGCTGCTCCTCGTAGTCATTGAGGACGGTTTGCAACTCACCCGCATCCAGCCTGGCGGCGATCTGGTAGGATAAAACGCGCGTCAACCCCCAACCCTGAACCGCTGCCAGGACGGCGCCTTCATTGCTGCTGCAGAAAAGGCGGGGCGTGATCCGCACGCTGGTGATTTCTTCGGCCCCAAACCTCCACTCAAGCGACGACCATGCGCTTGTTGGCGCAACGATGCGATGGTCTATGAGATCCGAAGGTGTCGTCGGTTTGCCGTTTCTTTCGAAGTAAGCTGGAGATGCGCAAACGACCCGTCTGACTTCGCCGACCCTTGTGGCCGCGAAACCGGAGTCGGGCAGGTGCCCGATGCGGATGGCGACATCAACCTCCTCTTCCACAAGATTGACGATCCTGTCTGCGAACAATGCGCGCCCTATGACATCGGGATGAAGGTCGAGGAACTCGGTCAACAGCGGCATGACATAGAGAGCGCCGAACATCGAAGGCGCTGTGACACTGAGTGTTCCCGTTGGTTTGCTGAACGTTGCGGCAGCGGAGGCTTCCGCCTCATTGAGTTCGGACAGAAGTCTTTGACAGTCTGCAAAATATCGACTTCCAGCATCTGTAAGCTTCACCGAGCGCGTCGTTCGGGTGAGAAGGCGTGCGCCGATGGCCTCCTCAAGCGAGGAGACAATTCTGGTGACGGCGGGAGGGCTCATGTTGAGTTGACGCCCCGCGCCGGCGAAGCTGCCCGCTTCCCCGACCTTCACGAAGACCTTCATCGCCTGCCATCGATCCATATGTCTTATTCCATGGAAGGAAAGTGTTGGTGCGGTAGATGGCGTACCGGAACGCGTGATGCAACGACTAAATCGAGCATTCGCGGCGGTTGGGTCTTCGCTTGGCGGGTTCACCGGTAGTCGCTAGTGCCGCCTTCCACACGGCCAGGGAATGTTTCCTGTCATCCGCCATCAGTTTGGTTGGCACTCCCCCAATCCCACCAAGTTCGCCCGTTGGATCGCGAGCGGTTTGGCTTTGTCAATGCACCCAAATTTCGCAAACACCTGCTGCCTCTCCTGTAGTTCGTTGATCGGCCGAAGAGGGAGACCGGTAGGACAGCTAGGAAACCAATTATGATCAGATAGAATAATTGGTGACGCAAAGCCATTCTCCCGATGTTTTACACGTTGGACAGAAAGGTCATTGCCGCGACGGCAAGCACG
Organism: Shinella sp. GW821-FHT11G07; assembly: GCF_058808115.1. Classification (NCBI taxonomy): domain Bacteria; kingdom Pseudomonadati; phylum Pseudomonadota; class Alphaproteobacteria; order Hyphomicrobiales; family Rhizobiaceae; genus Shinella; species Shinella sp. GW821-FHT11G07. The sequence continues at coordinate 29,989 of NZ_JBXARJ010000022.1, read as the reverse complement.
TTGGCTCCTTTTGGGAGAGCAGTCTCGTCGACACGGAATTGCGGGTGGTGGAGAGGATAGATGGCCTCGATTGCGTCGTTGCGGATGCCGAGGCGGAAGTAAACCGAAGGGCACTTTTCGCTGTAGAATGCAAAATCGTCGGCCGCGGTCCAGCCTGGCGCGTTCAATACATTGTCGCGTCCAACGACGTCAGCACCTGCGCGCTGGATGATATCCACCATCTCCGGGGCATTGATGACCGGCGGTTCTCCACGCTGAAGGTTGACCTCAACGCCAGCGCCATGGGTCGTCGCGACACCTTCGAGGACCTGCCGCAGCCGGCGCCAGGCCTTCTGCCTTGTTTCCTCATGGCCGCTGCGGATCGTGCCCTTCAGACGGACTTCCGGCGCGATGACATTGTAGGCGCCTCCGCCCGAGATGCTGGTGACCGATATCACGAGGGGATCATAGGGATCGATTTCCCGCGATACGATCTTCTGCAACTCCGAGACCATCGAGCAGGCAACGGCGATCGCGTCCACACCATCCGACGGCTTTGCGGCGTGGGCGGAGCTACCTGATACAACGACATCGAAAATGTCGCAGGCCAGGGTATAGGGGCCTGCACCGACAGCGATCCGGCCCGCCGGCGTGTAGGGATCGACATGAATACCGATCGCTGCGTCCACATCGTCGAGAAGGCCTTCCTCGATGACGCGGCGACCGCCGAGGGGTTCGGCTTCCTCGGCGGGCTGGAAGATCAGCCTTACGGTGCCGCTGAAGGATTGTTTCTGCCGATCGAGGAGAACCGCAGCGGCGTAGCCCATGGCCGCGTGCGCATCGTGGCCACAGGCATGCATCACGCCCGGTCGCTCCGATGTAAACGGCACGCCCGATGTCTCGTTGATCGGCAAGGCATCGATATCGGCCCGGATCACGACCTTGCGGTTCGACAGTCCGGCCGCACCGACGATATCGACCGCGAGGCCGAAGCCGGCGACGGGTCGAATATTCTCAAGCCCTGCTTCCTCGAGCACCTGCCTCAGATAGGCCTGTGTCGCGCGTTCCTCGTTCGAGAGTTCCGGGTTGCGGTGGAGGTGACGCCGGATCTCGATCATCCGGCGTTCTAGGGTTGGCTCCATGCCAGACATGTCTTCAGGCTTTGACATGGATTTCCCGCGGGAAGTTGGTGAGGGTTTCGTATCCCTGCTCTGTCACCAGGAAGGTCTCGCTGACCTCGATGCCCCAGCCGTCCATCCACATGCCGAGGATGGAGTGCAGCACGTTGCCGGGCTTCAGGATGCTCTTGTCCCCCGGGCGCAGGCTGATCGTGTGTTCGCCCCAGTCCGGCGGATAGGCAACGCCGATGGAGTAGCCGATGCGCGACTCCTTCTTCAGGCCATAGCGCTGGATGACCTGTCGCCAGCTGGCCTCGACCTCCTCCGCCGTCACGCCCGCCTTGATGGTTGCAAGCACGGCCTCCATGCCTTCGAGCACAGCCTTGCCCGTATCGCTCACCTTGGTGGGCATCTTGCCGAGTTGCATCGTTCTGGCGAGGCCGGCTGTATAGCGGCGCACCACGCCGGCCAGTTCAAGTGCCACCGTCTCGTTTTCTCCAAAGCGTCGGTCGCTCCACATGACGTGGGGGGCGGATGCGTTTTCGCCGGCAAGAATGGTCGGGGGAAGCGCGGTAATGTCGCCGGCGAAGTCTGGCGAGCCCGCAATCTGCGCGGCCTGAATTCTGGCGATGGCATCACATTCGCGCACGCCGGGCGCAATGACGTCATAGGCCGCGGTCACGGCCGCTTCGGCAAGGCGTGATGCCTTGCGCAGGTAATCGATCTCGGCGGCTGATTTCACGCTGCGGATCCAGTTCACCAGGAGGTCCGCGTCGTGGATCGTTGCGTTGGGCAGGCCGGCGGTGAGGCGGGCATGCGCCTTGGGCGAGTAGTAGTAGGCTTCGAGTTCGATGCCGATATTGCCTTGCCCCCAACCCTTCCGGGCAATCCACGCTGCAATCCAGTCCATCGGATGGCGATCGGCGCGCTGCACATGATCTTCCGGAAAGCCGACGACGTTGTCCGGTTTCATCCATGCGGTCAGCAGGCCACCGGCCGCGTCCATGGCGCGGCCGATCCACACGGGTTCTTCGTCGGTGATCGGCACGAGCACAACCTGCGGCGTATAGAAGGACCAGCCATCATAACCGGTGATGTAATGCTGATTGGCAACGTCGTTGACAATCAGGAGGTCGAGGTTGCGGCGTGCCATTTCCGTGCGGATGGCGTGAAGCCTGGCCTTGTATTCGGAAAGCGCGAAGGGAAGTTCGATCATGAAGAACGCATCCTGTTCGATGGGCTGACTATTCGGGCGGGAAGGGAAGGGTAAGCAGTCGATGGGCAGCGGTCGGGTCAGCGGCGATGCCGCATTGGCGCAGGCTAGCCCATGCGGCTGCCAAGTTGCTGGTGACTACCGGCAGGCCGGACAGCCGTTCGATTTCGGGAACACATTGCGCGGCCCTAAGCGCCGTACAGGCAATGAAAAGCGCTTCCGCGCCTGGCGTAATGGTAGCAATAGCCAGCCTGACGATCTCCTCGTGCGGCAAGCGCGCCATTGCTCGGTCATCTTCCATGCCAAGACACATGAGGCGATCGACAGAAAAGCCCTGCTCAGAGAAGAAAGCGTGCATGGGCTCTGCCGTGCCCCGGACATAGGGTGTCAGAATATTGATGCGGCGCGCCTGAAAAGCAAGGAGAGCCCGAACAGCCGAGCCGGCGGGGGTAATCACCGGCGTTTCTGGCTTGCCGGCTTGCACTGCGGCGATAACCTCATCCTCGCCAATGACAACGGAAGCGGACGTGCACCCGTACACGATGGCATCGACATTCTCATCTGGAAGGATGAGCGACGAGGCAGTAGCGAGAAGCGGATGCATCGCGCGCAGGTTTTCCGGCGTGGTTGGATTGACGTAGGGGATTCGTGCCACGTGCACGGCAATGTCGTCGTTTGCCACCAGGCGCCGGAAATCGCCTTCCACCGTATGGTCGGTCGCAAGCGCGATCAGGCCGATACGCCTCCGACTGGGGCGCTCATCAAGTGTCGGCCTTGGCTGAATTTCGACGATCATGCGTGCTCCGCAGGTTTCAATCGGCATTGAGCCGTGCCGAGAAAAGCATGTCAATCTGCGAAAAAGATACGTGTCAATTTACTAGAGTGAGAGCACGTTTCGGTCCGGCGCGGCGCGCAGCAGCGAAGCGAGGACATCGAGCCCTGCGCGCAGTTCAAATTCTTCCGTCGCGCCCACTGACACGCGAACGGCGCCGACCGGAGATCCATCGAGGCAGAACGGCGTACTGGGAGCAACTGCGATACCGCGCGCTCTCGCTTGCGATATGAACGCAACCTCGTTGTGGCCGGGGGCAAGAGGGAGCCACACGTGGAGTGACTCGGGATGTGTACGATAGGGGAGGCGTTCCAGACATTGTGTGACGATCCGGTTTCGGGCGCGAAGCTTGTCGCGTTGCCAGTCGATCAGTGTATCCACGGTTCCGTCATTCAGCCAGGCGGTGGCGAGTTCAACTATTATCGGCGTCGCCATCCAGTTGGCCAGCAGTTGGCGGTTCGCGATGGTGGCGGCGAACTGATCCGGTGCGGCAATGTAGCCGACCCGCAACCCCGGCATGGTAGCTTTGGAGAAGCCGGTCACGTAAATCGTGCGTTCCGGGGCAAGGGCCATAATGGGGCTCAACCGATCGCTTATGAGGGGGCCGAACACATCGACTTCGACAATCGCCATGTCATGTCTGCGCGCGACTTCGGCCAAGGCACGCCGTCGAGTTTCGGACATGAGTATGGCCGTGGGATTGGCGATGTTGGGTTGGAGTGTGATGGCGCGTATCGCCTCGTGGCTACACGCTTCCTCCAGCGCCTCAGGCAGCATGCCATCCGAATCCGCCGGTATCGCGTGGACCCGTATTCCCAGATAGTCCGCGAGCGGCCGAATGACGTGGTAACAGACTTCCTCCGCCGCAAGAATCGAACCAGGCCCGACTGCGGACATCATTGCGACTGTGAAGGCGGACGATGCGCCATTCGTCGGGAGCACATTCTGCGCCGAAGCCGGCACCCCCAGCGAACAGAGCCAGGCGGCTGCCGCTTCATTGTGCCGGGGGAAAATGGTGTTTGGCCGAAAGGACAGAACGGATGTGGGCGCTATGGTGTCGCCTAGTCGGTGCAGAGCCTCCTTCATCAAGTCGAGTTGCATGGTGGCGCAGATGGGTGTGACGATGGAAAGATCGATCACATTCGCCGGGCGTTCCGCAATGTACGGCGTTTGAAAGGCCGAGCCGGACGTTCTGACATAGGTGCCCCGCCCGACCTCTCCAGACACAAGGCCGCGCCGCGCGAGGATATCATAGGCCTTGCTGACCGTCTGGATCGAGACCTTCAGATCATACGCCAGGTCCCGGTGCGCGGGCAGCTTCTCGCCTGCCTGGAGGCGGCCGATTTTGATCGCTGCTGAAAATTGATCTGCGAGCGAGACGTAAACCGGCCGTCGCAACAGGCCGACATCAGGGTGCCAGTTTGTCATGCTTTTATTTGGGCTAAATGCAGGACAATTTCAATCTCGCATTCTTGCTCTAGAGGTCGCTGCTTTCCCACGTAGGGAAAGTTGGGGCAATCTCGGTCAAATGCTGATCGGCGCGGAGCCCAGCGTATAGCCATCCTTCAGTATCGGATGGACCTCTCAATGCGGCCATCGGCCAGGAAGATGCAGAGTCGCCCCAATATTTGGCGATACAGGCGAGCGCTTCGCCAAGCGGTGACTTGCCAGCGAAACGAGCACGATGATGGCGAGCCCAGGTCCCCATGCCCGCGATCAACGCTGCTGATCGTTCTTGCCTTGCTGCAACCCGAGCGTCGGCGGAGAGATCGCGTATCTCGCCGTCGATGCGATAGCGCTCGCCGATCCGCTTCACTCGCTCTTCCGCAATTGGCGCTGAGCCAGTGCGGATGATCTCGGCCAGCTTACGCCTTGCTTGTGTCCAACGATAGGCAAGCAGGATGTCCGGGCCGACGCGATCCGCTGCAATCGGCCAGTTACAACCGGCGTAGCCACCCACTTGAAGAATGTCCGTCGCAACAGGCGCCTGCCTTTGGCTCCGACTGAGGTAATTACATCCGGCCGATGAGCACCAGCCGGCCGGGTTCGATGACGCGGATGGCATGCTCCACGCCGGCGTCGACGACAAGGTGGTCGCCGGGGCCGCAGGGTGTCGTCGTACCATTCATCGTCACTTCGAAACGGCCGGAGACGACGATGGCAAACTCTTCCGCTGCGGCGGCGTGCGCCGGGATATCGGCCTCGACTTCGGCGTCGATGAGCATCATGTCGCCGAGTTTTCCCGTGATGCGGCCGCGGAAGCCGGGGTATTCGACGATGGTTTCGTCACTCATGGTTCCAGGTCCTTGCTGGCGATGAAGAGAAAGCCGGCGCTGGCGACTTCGCTGGTCTCGACCGGCGTCAGGCCTGCGGCCTGCGCCCATTCGATCATGGTTTCTGGCGCGTCGAAGCGCATATTCTTCGCCATGCTCGGGGATAAGCGGGCGATCTGTTCGCGAAAGGCAGGTGGTGCGGTGATGAGCGCCAGCCGGCCGCCGGGTTTCAGCGCTCGGGCCATTTCCTTCAGGCTTTCGAGCGGTTCGGGGAAGAAGAAGAACGCGTTGAGGCAATAGACCTTGTCGACCGTGCTATCCGCAACGGGAAGAGCGGCGGCGTCCGCCTCGTGCAACGTGAGCCGGCCCTCGCGAAGCGCTTGAGCATTCAATCGGCCGGTATTGGCGACCATGTCTGCGCTATGGTCGATGGCGATTGCGCGACAGCCGCCGGCCAGCAGCCGGCGCAGGAAGACGCCACCCCCGCAGCCGACTTCGAGCACGAGGTCGGACGTCTCTGGGGGCAGGTGTCGGAGTGCCAGGTTAAAACCAGCCTTGTGGCCGAAGGGGAAGCGGTAAAGCAGGTAGCCGAGAAGGCCACCCGGCCGCCGCGCGATGCGGTCGACCATGGCAGAGGAAAGCGAAAACATGGAGATACCCTCGGTCTATCGGGTGACGGGAATGGCGCGTGCGGCGCGTGAGACGAAGAGAACGGCGAAGACGAGGGCCACCGCTGCGCCGCCGAAGGTGACGGCATAGCCCGTGCGCCCGGCCAGCCAGACAACCAGCCCGGCAATCACCATTTCACCAAGCACGTTGGCGCTCTGCAGCACGGTGACGTCGGTGCCCGCCTGTTTGCCCGCGCCGCCAAAGGCCATGATGATCGTCGCGGCGGAGACAGCAATACAGCCGCTCGCTACCGAGAGAAGGCCGATCGCCAGCAAGACGGAGAGCCAGCCAGCCGGCAGTATGCCACCGGCGATGAGCCCCCAGGCGGCAAAGGAGGTGGCGGCGAGCATCATACCGGTCCCCATGGCAACCCAGCGATTGCGGGCGGCCAGCGCGCTGCCGAGCGGGCACCCGATGGCGAGCATCACGAAACCGCTGAGCGTGGCGACAAGCCCGGTATCCTGGCTGGACCATCCATTGTCGACTAGGAAAATCCTGCTGACGCTGAGCCCGCCCGCATGGGCGCCACCATAGATGAAGGCGAGCGCCAGCAGGAGGAACACGCCGGGGCGCTTGAACGTATCGGCAAGCCGCGCCCGGCCGCCGTCCTTTGCGGCGCCAGATCGTGCCGGTTCGCGCCAGGAGAGCGCGATTGCCACGGTGAGAAGGGGGAACAGTGCAAGCAGCAGGAAAACGCCCTGTTGTCCCAGCGTATCGGCGACCATCAACACGCCGCCGCCGCCCACCATGAAGCCGGCCATCATGCCGCCGACCTGAAGCGCGTTGGCATAGGCGAGCCCGCGTCCTGCAAGCTGCTCGGCGGCAAGACCGTCCGTCGCCGTGTCTTGCGTTGCGCTCGCAATCGCGCCAACAGCAAGCGCGGTCACGGCCATCCAGAGCCCGGCGCCCTCCAGGGGAAGGAAGGCAAGCAGGATGAGGCAGGCGGTAAGGATCACCTGCATCGGCACGATCCAGCTCTTGCGCCGCCCGAGGCTGGCGTGCCAGCGATTGTCGACCAAGGGTGCCCAGAAAAATTTCAGGATCCAGGGCAGGCCGGCAAGCGGCACCAGCGCGATGACATCGAGCGAGACGCCGCCCTGGCGCATCAGCACCGGCACGGCTTCCATGGAAAGACCCATCGGCAGGCCCTGCGTGAAATAGAGCGCGCCGATCAGCAGGAAGAAGCGGCTGCTGCCGGTTTCGGCGGGAGCATCGCCGGTGGCGGCCAGCGGCATGGTGTTGTCGATCCCGCTCATCACCACACCTTTGCCACGGTAAGGCCAATCGTGCGGCCGGCTGCAGCGACGCCCATGTCGGTGCCGCTATAGCTGAAATAGTTCTTCAGGTAGCGCTCGTCCGTAAGGTTCTTGGCCCACAGGCTGGCACTCCATCCATCCTTCTCGACGCCGATATGGGCATCGACCAGGTGCGTCGGCGCCTGCCGGTACTTGTTGTCGGAGGTGAAGGCGTAGGAGCTGCGGAAGGTGTAGTCGAGTCCGGCCTTCAGCACCGCGCCGGCTTCCAGCTCGCGTGTGAAATTCACGCCGGCGGTGACGCTGTGGCGCGGTGCGAAGGGCAGGTCGTTGCCGGTATAGACCGCGCCCATGATCGTATCGACGAAGTCGTCGTATTTCGCATGGGTATAGCCGTAGCCGGCGCGAAGCCCGATTTCTTCGGTCAGTTGTGCCGTCGCCTCGATTTCAAAACCCTTCGACGTGGCGGCAGCCGCGTTGCGATAGACGCGCGTGAACGGCGTCGTATAGATGACCGCCTGCTGGTCCTTCCAGTCGATGTAGAAGAGCGAGGCCGCCATCGTGAACCGTCCGTCGTCGGAAGTCGCCTTGGTGCCGAGTTCGTAGGACGTGGTGGTTTCGGGATCGTAGCGGTTGGCTGATCCGTCCGCCTCGATGTAGGGGCTGATGCCGCCGGATTTATAGCCTCGGCTTATCTTGCCATAGACGATATTGCCTTCTGACAGGTGATAGGTGAGGGCGGCTTCCGGCGAGAAGTTGGAGAAGGAGGCGTCTCCCTCCGCGCGGCCGGGCGTGCCGAACATAAAGCTGCCGCTCGGCGAGGAGATTTCACTGGTCGTCGACTTGCGGTCATAGGTGTAGCGCCCGCCTGCCGACACCTCCCACTCCGGTGTCACGAAGTAGCCCGCCTCGCCGAACACCGAAAAGGTGTCCGCCGATTGTTCGAAGCCGTCGCGGCTCCAGACACTGCGCGGGAAGGAGACAAGATCGAAATACTGCGTGCCCTCGAAACGCTCGTGCATGTAGAAGAGGCCGCCGCTCCAGCGGAAGACGTCGTTGTCGAGCGAGGAGAGGCGGAATTCCTGGCTGAACTGGCGCTGGGTTTCTTCCTGCGCCTGGCCGATGTAGGGCGTCGCGGTGAAGTCGCCGTCGAGATAGCTCGACATCTCGTGGCCGCGAAAAGCGGTGACGGAGGTCAATCGCACGGTCTCGAAATCGTGGTCGATGCGGACGGAAAGCCCGCCGCTGTCGACGCTGTTTTCCGGTTCGAAATCGTGCGTCGCCTCGTGATCGAAGGCAAGCGGCAGCGGTGCATACCAGAGGCCGCCGTCGCCGCGGTCGCGCGTGAAGTCGCCGATGATCTTCACCTGCGTGCCGTCGCCGACCTCGCCCGTCGCAACGACCCGGCCGGTCAGCAGGTCGGTGTCGCTGACGTCGTCGCCACTGACGAGATTTTCGATATAGCCGCGATTGCCGCTCCAGGCTGCGGACGTGCGCACGGCCCAGTCCGTTCCCTCGATCGGCATTTCGAACGCGGCCTTGAAGCGCGTGTCGAGGTCGGTACCGACCGTTGCGGAGACTTCGCCGCCCGTGGTGTCGCCCGGCTCGCGCGAGATCAGGTTGATTGCACCACCGATTGTGTTCTTGCCGTAGAGAGTGGCTTGCGAGCCGCGCACGACCTCGACGCGCTCGAGGTCTTCCAGGATGAAGGGATAGCCCATCGGGCGGGCGATATAGACGTCGTCAAGGAACATGCCGACAGCCGGCTGCCGATCGACGCCACCGGCAATGCCGAGCGAGGTGACGCCGCGGATGCTGACCGGCCCGCCCTGGCCGTTGAACAGCACATTGGGCGTCTTGAAGGCGGCATCTTCCATCGTGTCCGTCCGGCCCTTGCCGAGTTCGTCTCCGGCAATGGCGGTGACCGCGACGGGCGCATTCTGGATCTTCTCCTCGCGCCGCCGCGCCGTCACGACGATCTGCTCGAGCACCGTAGCCTCGCCGGACGTATCGGCTGGCCGATCCTGCGCATATATCCTGGCGGCATCGAGGAAGACGAAACCCGCCGTGGCGAGAAGGGTGGCAGTACGCAGGGCGCGACGTTTTTTATTCATGACGGATTTCCTCATCTTTCCGCTGGGTCTTCGCATGCACACCACCTTCGGCACAATCAAGCGGCCGTTCGGGATCGGGGCAAAGACGTTCGGGATTCGGACTTCGTGGATTTGGCCGATCTAGCGGGCCTTGCCGGCAATGGTGGTGGGTGCCACGCCAAAGCGGCGGCGGAACTCCGTGGCGAAATGCTGCGGCTGGTAGCCGACCTGCCGGGCGACGTGGGCAATCGAGGTTTCGCCGCCTTCCAGCAGCATGCGCGCGGCATCGAGCCGGTTCGCCTTGACGAAACCGTAGACCGTGGTGCCGAACAGCGCGTGGAAACCCGCGCCGAGTTTCTTGGCATTCGTGCCGACGCGGCGGGCAAGCTCCGGCACGCTGGGCGGCGAAGCGAGTTCGGCAAGCAGGATGCTGCGCGCCTCGTGCAGCCGGGCGATGTCACGCGCCGGCCAGCCCGCATTCGCGCTGCCATGATCAGGCACTACGGCATCGTCGAGAACATGCGCGAGCATCTCCATGGCCTTGCCGGTCATGTAGAGACGACGGGCCGGGCCTTGCAACGGGCAGCCCAGCATCTGCCAGGCGATCCTGCGGGCCACCTCCGGAAGCGCCAGCTGCGGATCCGGCGTCTTGCGGGCAATCAGCGACAGCGTCTCGCCGCCGACCAGCGGCTCTGCCATTTCTTCCTCGATCTGTATGAAAACGGCCGCGACGCTGCCATCGCGCAGAACCACATGCCGGGTATGGACTTCGTCGATTGCGGAAAAGATCGTGCCGCCGCCGCTCTGCCAGAGGTGTTCGCCAAACCCGTCCTGTTGCACGCACAGACTGCCTTCCAGCAACGTGCCGATCCAATGGCCGGGTGGCGTCACGCTTTCCCACACCATCTCCCGCCGGACGGGGGTGGTTTCCAGGAAGATATTGAGGCCGCAGGCGCGGATGATCTCCACGAGGTTCTCCGGGGAGAGGGGTGTCACGGGTTTGCAGACCCGAAACGCTCCATTTCGATCCGGGAACGATCACAATATATGACTATAGTCAAGTTATTTGTGGGGTGGCCTCAATCTATATCCAGCGGTGGCGCCGCCAGCCGGCTTGAGGTGAACCTGATGAAGGGACGGGACAGCATGATCGGCAGGATCCACGACTGAACGCGCATGCCGAAGGTGCTCTGCGGAATGTAGTGACCGCCGATCTTGCGCGAGACCGCCTGCATCTTCGTCACCAGCGGCCGCATCCTGGCTTCATAGTTGTCGAGTGCTTCGACATGGCCCTTCTGCGCGAGTTCGGCAGCGAGGATATAGGCGCCAGCCATGGCGGTGGAGGTTCCCTGGCCCGCCAGGAAGGTCAGGCACCAGGCGGAGTCACCTAGAAGTGCGATGCGGCCTTTCGACCATTTCGGGACTTCGATCTGGGAGACGGTGTCGAAGAACGACTGGTCCCAGTCGATCGCGGTTTCGAGAGCGGACGCGACCGGTTCCGGCCAGTGGCCGAATTCTTCTCGCAGCACTGCGCGTCGGGCTTCGGCATCCAGCCGGTCTGTGCGTTCGTCCCGCCAGCAAAAAAGTGTAGCGGCTGTGCCGTCACCGACAGCGTAGAGACCGCCCTGGTGATCGACATCCATCATGCCGACGAAGCTCGCGCCAAGCGGTTTTGTCAGCGGCACGCGCCAGGCGCTGGCGCGGTAGCCGAGCGGCCGGAGAAACGCTTCGTGGGGGCCAAAGGCAAGCGCCCGCACGCCGCTGCGATAACCGTCGGCACCGACGACGAGGTCGAAACGGTCGCGGCTGCCGTCGGAGAAGGTGACGTCCACGCCTGATCCGTCGTCCTCAAGGGCCGCCACGGTCAACTCGTAGCGGACCGGGCATTTTCCTTCGATGGCGCCGGTGAGGATGCCCTGGAAATCGCTGCGCATAATGGCGAGGAGACGCCCCTTTGCCGCCTTTGCAAGCGTGCGATAGTCATAGGAGAAGAGCTTTCGGCCGTTCCGGTCGAGATGATGGGCCGCGCCGAGCGGCATGGCCTTCGCCCGGAACGCCTCCACCAGGCCCAGGCGCTCCGCCACCAGCCAGCCATTGATATGCAGGCCGATGGAATAGCCGCCGGTGCGGCCACGGGCGGCTTTTTCCACCACGACCGGCTCGATGCCATGCCGCAGCAGGCAGGCGGCGAAGGTCAGGCCCGCAGGCCCGCCGCCGACGATGAGGACACGCATGAAGGCCTCCTCAGAACGTCATGTTGATGCGGCCGCCGATCGTGCGACCCTGGCCGAGTTGGTAAAGGTTGCCAAGGCCGGGATACTGGAAGCCATAGGTCGTGTAGGTCTTGTCGAAGACGTTCGTCACGAAGGCTTCGGCCGTGACCTTGTCGTCGAGCTCCCATTTCACGCCAAGGTCGACAAGCGCGTAGTCCTTCTGGCCGATCGTGTTGGTTTCGTCGAAATAGTGCTCGCTCACATAGGTCAGGCCAGCATAGGGAACGAGCGCGCCGCGGCCGCTTTCCAGCTCGAAGCGATAGTCCAGCATCAAGTTGGCGGTGAATTCCGGCGCGTAGGGCACCGTGTTGCCTGTCAGGTCGGCACCGGGCGTGAAAGGGTTCTTGTAGTCGGTAAAGCGCGTGTGGTTGTAGGCAAGGCCCGCCGTGATGCCGAGTTCCTCGGTGGGTTTTGCGCGAACCTTCAGGTCAATGCCCTTTGCGGTCACCTCGCCGACATTCTGCAGATATTGGAACGGCTGCGCGCCGACGAACATCTGGTAGTCCTTGGTGACGTTGTAGTAGGCGGAAAGCTGTGCTTCCAGCGTGCCGGCCTCGTCGCGATACTTCAGGCCGACCTCACCATTGTAGGTGTTCTGCGGATCGTAGGTGAAGGCGATGTTGGCGGGCGCCACGTTGCGGGTGAAGCCGCCGGCCTTGAAGCCCGTGCTGAGAACGCCGTAGACGCGCCACTCGTCGGTCAGGCCATAGCTCGCGGCGAGCTTCGGCGATAGCGCGGTGAAGGAATTGTCGTCGTTGAGCGTCACGCCACCCGTCGCTTCCGCGGCCGCACGCTCGTAATCAAGGCGCAGGCCGGGCGAGATGTCGAGCCGGTCGGTGGCATGCCACGTCACATCGCCGAAGAGCGCGTAGGAATCGATCTTCTGGTTCGAAACCTGTCCTGCAGCCGGGACGCTCCGCGTGAAATCGAGGTGTTGATAATAGAGGCCCGCCACATAGTCGATCGGGCTGCCCTGGTCCGGATTGGAGGCGATGCGCAGTTCCTGGCTCAGCGTCCATTGTTTTTCCGGCGTATAGCTGCCGAAAATCGTGCGGTCGAGATCGCTCTTCTGGTAGCCGGTCAGGGCGGTGATGGTGGCGAAGCCGAGGTCGTAGGCGGCATTGATACCAAAATTCCAGGTGTCCAGATCGTATTCCGACGGTGCCGGGAAAGCGATGCGGTCCTCCAGCATCGACTCGAGGACAAAGTATTCTTCCGTCGAGGAAACGCGGCCACGTCCGGCGCTGATGGTCACGTCCCACGGGCTGCCGTCCGGCGCATAGCGCAGGCGGACCTGTCCGGTCACGTCCCTGGTGCCACCCACGTCTTCGCCGAGCATGGTCGTATAGGTGTCCTTGTCGTGCAGCAGGGAGAGGTTCACGTCGCTGTAGAGCACGCCATCGATCAGCGGCGTGTTGGCATAGAAGGTGCCGCCGGCCCCCTCACTGGTCATGTCTGCATCGAAGCCGAAACGCTGTTCGTTGTCGGGCTTGCGGGTGACGATGTTGATGACGCCGCCAATGGCGCCACGGCCGTAGAGCGTGCCCTGTGGGCCGTAGAGCAGTTCGGCGCTCTCGACGCTGCCGGGCAAGGCGCGGGTCAGGTTGAAACTGTCCTGCGGCAGGCCATCGACATAGACCTGCGTGCTCGGATTGTAGAAGTCGAGCGAAGCCTGGCCGCGGATGGTGAAGTTGGCATAGGCGCGGCTGGAGCGTGAGCGGATATTCACGTCCGGGAAGATGCGGTCGAGGTCGGCGACCGTATCGATGCCGCGCATATGCAGTTCTTCTGCGTTGGCGATATCGGTGGCGGACGGCAGTAGGAAATAGTCCTCGGTGCGTTTGGTCGCGGTAATGATTATCGGTTCGAGCACCGTCGCCTCAGCGCTGTCCTGCGCCAATGCACTTTGCGGCGAGAGGCTGACAGCGAGGGCAAGAAGGGAAACGCCGGACAAACGGTGACGCATCATGGTTTCGATACCTTTTCTGGGACTGAGTTGCGCCCCCCGTGCCGCGCAGCGGCAAGGGTGCGGGGCGCGAGAAGAATGGCGACAAGGATGAAAGCCGCCGAGGCGGAAAACAGCCAGCCATAGCCGAAGGCCTTGCCAAGCACGCCGGCGACCGAGGCGGCGGCGATAGCAAGGATTGCGTCGATGCTCTGGAGGGCAGCGAAATCTGTCGCTGTCTGGTCCGGATTGCACCAGTTCATCATTGCTGCGTAGAGCGCGACGAAGGAGAAGGCGACGGCACCCACCTGCAGGAGAAGGATGCCGACGGCGAGTGTCGGCGAAACGGTGTTAGCGAACTCGACGACGGCAAGGGCTGCAAGCAGTGCGGCGTTGAGGATCGCGGCAATCACGATCGACCGTGTTGTGCCGGCCGTTTGCACGACGAGCGCACCGAGCGAGGAGGCGATGAAGCCGGCGACGGCCCCGCCTGCACCGCGCAGAAGACCGATCATGTCGAGCGCAATGCCCTTGTCGACGAGATAGGGGCCGGTCAGCGACGATCCCATGCGGATTCCGACCTGGTAGATGACGAGAAAGATCAGCCCCTGTGTAAGGGTTCGGTTGGCGAAGGTGGTTCGAAGGCCAATCCGATGCGTGCCGACCACCCTTTTCTCACGCGGTGCTGCGAGCCCGCTGGACAAGAAGACGGGTATGGTGAGCAGGCAGACAAAGCCTGCCATGGACGCCATGGAAACCGCCCAGCCGGCATGCTGGTAGACGACGAGCCACAGCCCCCCGCCGATCAGGAAACCGAGATAGGCGCCGGCCGTCGAAGCGCCGCTGGCAAGCCCGCGGCTGTCGGCGTCGGACGCCCTCACGGCGAGCGAATCCGTCGCGACATCCTGTGTGGCGGCGAAAACACCCATCACGAGAAGGACGCCGGCGAGCCAGGCCATATGGGTCTGGGGTGGTAGCGCCGTGGCGGCGAGGAAGCACAGAATGATGCCGACCTGGCACACCAGGATCCAGCTGCGTTCGGTGAGGAACCGATCGATGAGCGGTGCCCAGAGGAATTTCAGCGCCCAGGGCAGGAACAGCACTGAGAGATAGCCGATCTGGTCGAGCGGCATGCTGGCATCGCGCAGCACGACGGGTAGTGCCGTCTGCACCATGCTGCCCGTGACGGACTGTGCGGCATAGAGGCCGGCAAGCAGGCCAAGCACGGTCCATGTGGTGGAACGTGCGGCGATATTCGTAAAAGCTGTCGACATTGCCCCTCACAGCGAGTTTCCTGCTCTCAGTAGGCTGTCGCAGAAAACTTGACTATTGTAATCAGGTTCAGCGATATTGCGATCCGGTCCATTATTTTGGCGACACACATGAATCTCAGAGTGGAACAGCGTGCGCTCGCGCAGTCGGATCAGGACGATGTGGTCGTGCTCGGCCCGAGCCCCGCCGATTCGACCTTTTCCGCCGCGTCGACGGAGGGCGCCTACAAGATCCTCGGCGTCAGGCCGGGCCTGACGATTTCCGTCTTCGACATGGTGGTTGGTGCCGATTTCGTCGGCCGCTTCGCGACGGAGCCGTGCGTGGCGATCGATTTTCTGTTCGAGGCCTCGGGCCAGGGCTGGCTGCTCGACAAGGATGCCGAGCACCGGCTATCGTCGATCCCCTATCGGCCGGGACGCATCTACATCATGGTGGCGCCAACCGGGGCGGTCGGGTTCTACGACGTGCCGGTCGCTACCCGGTTCAAGGGCATGGATATCCGCGTCGATATTGCTCTCTGGCACAAGCTTGGCGCCGGCGATGTGCTGGCGAATCTCGACGAACACCATGCCCTGCACATGGCGTCAGGCAACGGCACGTGGGTTGGCGTGCTGCCGGTGCCGCCCGATCTTCTCGCGGTCGCCCGCGCGCTTTTCGACAGCGCGATGGTGGACAGCGACGACCTTGCCTTCGAGGCGCGCGCGCTCGACATCATCAACGCGTCGATCGTCGCCATGCGCCGCACGCAGCCGGCCCAGACCGTGCCGCCCCGCGACCGCCGCCCGCTCCAGCGCGCGCGGGATCTGTTGATCGCCGAACTTGCCCGCCCCTGGACGCTCGACGATCTTGCCCGCGAGGTGGGTCTGACGCAGAAGCGGCTCAAATCGGGCTTCAAGAGCCTGTATGGCTTCGCGGTCTACGCTTTCCTCAAGGAGCAGCGCCTCCTGGAAGCACGCCGGCTGATCGAGGTTGGCGAGATGAACATCACCCAGGCCGCGATTGCCGTCGGGTACAGCAATCCCAGCCACTTCTCGCAACTCTACCTGCGCCGCTTCGGCATGCAGCCGTCCCGCGCGCTTGCGGCGCGGTCCGGGGAGCGCGAGGTGTGACGGATATGGCCAGTGCTGAGGCGCATGACGTTACCCGTTCGCCTGCCGCCGCGGTCGGCACCTTGCCGGAACCGGAGGAAATGCAAGGTGATGCCCGGCGCTGGCGCGAGGTCGGCCCCGGCATGTTCCTCGGTGTCACCGATCTTCGTCTCGATACGCCGCTCGCCTACCAGAGCCATACCTTTCCGGCGATCTGCCTTTCTGTCGTGCTGGAAGGTTTTGCCACCAACACGACGGAGGGCATCGAAGGCGGGTTCTGCCCGGACGAGGTCTGGATCACCTCCACCGGCGAATGCCTGCCGACGAGCATGACGATCCATGCCGATCAACCGGTGCGCGTGGTGGAACTGTTGCTGACGCCCGCCTGGAGCGAGCACAACCAAGCCGCCATGGAGGGCGATCCCACCTATCAGGCCATGCAGCGGGCGATGCGCCAGCCGGTGATGATCCGCCGCCATGCGCTCGACGCGCGGCTTCGCCAGATCGCCTGGTCCGTGTTGAACCCGCCAGCGCACGGCGCCTTCACCAACGTGCATCTCGATGCCAGCGCCATGAGCCTGCTCAGCATTCTGGCGGAAGCCTTTCGTCCCGCCGAGGTGGCCGCGACCGCCAACCTCACGCCGAAATCGCTGGAGCGCATACTGGAAATCCGACGGTACATAGATGCCAATGCCGCGGCTATCGATTCGCTCGTTGCCCTTGCCGCCCGCTTCGCCATCGGCCAAAGCAAGCTCAAGCAGGATTTCCAGCGTGCCTTTGGCACGAGCGCCCGGGAATATCTTCTGGAACGGCGATTGTTGATCGGGCGTAACGCCATCCTGCGCGACGGGCTGAGCATTGCGGAGGCGGCCTACAAGGCCGGCTACCAGCACCCGGCAAACTTCACCTCGGCCTTCACCCGGCATTTCGGCTATCCGCCTAGCCGCTTGAAATCTTGAATGATTTAAAACTGGACAATAATCGTAAGCTTTTTGCCGAAACGCATAAGCCAAGCGCCTCGACCCATCTTCCTCCCGAAACGATAATCCGCGTCGAATTGGGTCCGGGGATTGATCATGAAAACTGCCATAAGGTTCGCAGCCCTACTTGCGAGCACCAGCCTGCCTGTCGTTGCTCTCGCACAGGATGCGACGGAAGCGACCATCCTGAAGCCGATCATCGTTACGGCGCAGAAGCGCGCGGCGGAGAGCAAGGACGTGCCGGCAAGCATTGCGGTCGAGAGCGGCGAGACGCTGGCGCTTCGGAAAACCCGGCGCCGCGACGATGCCATCGCCGCCGAGCCGAATGCGCAGGCCGGTGCCGTAACGGCGAAACTCTATACGTCCTTCACCGCGATCCGCGGCGTCGGCTCCGCTCTGATCGAGAGCGATCCGTCCGTCGGCGTCTATCTCGACGGCGTCGGCATCGGCAGCGCGCAAGCCCATAGCGGCACGCTGCTTGACGTCGATCGCATCGAGCTTCTGCGTGGACCGCAGGGCACGCTCTACGGCCGTAACAACATTGCCGGTTCCGTCAACATCATCTCGAACCTGCCCGATCCCGACCAGACCAGCGGCGAAGTCGGCGTCGAGTATGGCCGGTTCGGTACCATGACGGCGACCGGCATCTTCAATACGCCGATCGGTGACAATGGCTGGGCGGTGCGCGGTGCCATTTCTGCGTCCAAGACCGACGGTTTCCTCCACTCGACGATCAATGGTGAGGATCTCGGCGGTGGCAAGGATGTGCACGGCCGCGTCAGCATAGCCGGTGACCTTACCGACAACCTCGAGTTCCTCGGCATCGTCGATGTCGAGCGTCAGGTGCTGGACGGTGAGATGTTCGGCATGCCGGAAGCGGATTTCCTGAAGGGCAGGAGGGGTGTCGCTGTCGATGATCCGACGCGCATCGAGAGCGATCTTGCTACCGCCTCCGGCCAGTTCACCTACCACCTCGACAATGGCGACAAGGTCGTCTCGATTACTGGCTTCCAGAAAAGCGCGGTAGATGTCGACGGCAATGGCTTTCCGCTCGGCTATTTCGCGGCCTATGACGCGCTTTTCCAGTCCCTCGGCTTTCCGAATTTCCGCTACCGCGCGGACAATCCGTTCGACGGCAGCTATCGTCAATGGTCGCAAGAGGTGCGCTACGTCTCCGAGGACAACGAGCGCTTCAACTGGGTCGCCGGCCTTTACGGCGAATTCTCCGAGGCCTCGCGCACCTATGGCGCCAACAGCACGTTTACCGGTGGCGCGGCGACGTTGTCGACCCGCGGCGATACGGACACGGTCTCGCTCTCGGGCTTTGCGGACGGCACCTACGCATTGAACGACCAATGGAAGGTTTTTGGCGGCCTGCGTATCGGCCATGATCGCAAGTCCTTCGACTACGACTTCACCGCAAATGAGACCGCCGAACTGCTCGGCTTGACCGGGACCTTTGCGCGTGGCTACAGCGCCAGGCTTTCCGAAACCTACGTCACGCCGCGCATTGGCCTGCAATTCGAGCCGATGGAGGGACTGAACCTCTATGGCGGCGTTTCGAGCGGCTACAAGTCAGGCGGCTTCAATTCCGGCTTCGTCGGCCTCGGTGATGAGGGCGCCTATGATTCGGAAAGCGTCACCAGCTACGAAGTGGGTCTGAAGTCCGCGGCTCTCGACGACCGGCTGAAGGTCGAGGCGTCGCTGTTCTACATCGACTGGCGCGACCAGCAGGTGCAAGGTTTCAATGCGCTGACGGGCGCCACCCCGATCTCGAATGCGCCGCAGAGCCGATCCTTCGGCGGCGAACTCTCCGTTGCCTATGATATCGACGAGCACTGGACGCTGACCGCCGGTGCCGGCTACGCGGACGCCACCTATAAGGAATTCCGCAATGCCCGCGCGCTCGACGGCTCCGGCACGGTGGATGTCAGCGGCAACCAGCAGCAGTTCGTTTCGCGCTTCACCGGTTCGGCCGGTGCCGCCTACCAGTGGGAGGCGGGCTTCGACGATCTCGTCGGCAAGGTTGGCGTGAACTATCGCTACCGGTCGAGCTACTATTTCGACGTGCAGAACACGATCAGGCAGAAGGGTTACGGTCTGCTGGACGCCTATGCCGGGGTGGAGAACAACCGTTATGCCGCTTACGTCTTCGCCAAAAACATCGGCGACGTGGACTATCGCACGGTAGCGGTCAATCTCGGTGTCGGGACGCTCGTTTCGCCGGGAGACCCGCTGACGTTCGGCGGCAGCTTCAAGCTCAAGTTCTGAGCTACCGATGGCGAAGACCACGGTGAACACACCCGAAAAGGCCGGGCAAGGTGCCGAGGTTGCCGGCGGCGGAGCCGCTGGCCGCCTATGGGCGCTGACCGAGGGGCACCGCGGCAGGATGGGCATCGTCATCGCGGCCTCGACCTTGGCCGCCGTGCTGGAAACGGCCGTTGCGGCTGTCGTTGCGCTGGCCGTCGGAGCCCTGGTTTCTGGAGATCGCGATGGCGCGATGTTCTGGTCGTTGGGGCTCGTTGGCTCGGTCATGCTCTCCTGTCTCATGCAGATCGTGTCGAACCTGCTGTCGCATCGCGTGGCGATCGACGTACAGGCCGAGACGCGGCTTGCGATCGGCCGGAAACTCTGGTCCGCTCCGCTCGGAGCCGTCCAGAGTTTCGAGGCCGCCGATATCCGTCGCACGCTCATGGAGGATGTCGAGCGCATCGAGGATGGCATCGCCCATCTCATCCCCGATCTCGTTGCTGTCATGATCGTGCCGCTCGTCTTCGGCGTCGCCATGCTGGTCGTCGACTGGCGGCTGGCTATTGCCGTGTTCATGCCGGTGTTCGCAGGGTTTACTGCTTTTTCTCTGATCCTGAGGCGTGATGGTGGACTGTCCGTCCGTTTCGTCGCGGCGCAGGCGGCGGTCGATGCGACCTTGCAGGAGGCGATCCGCATGGTCCCGGTCATCAAGGCTTATGGCATCGGCCCAGGCGATCTGCGCCGGGCGGAGGCGGCCTTCCGGGAGGTGGAGGATGTGGTCGGCCAGTGGTTGGCCTTCGCGGCATCCAGCACCAACTGGTTCTTCCTCACCACCACCTCGACGCTGCTGGTCGTGGCACCGCTCGGCCTCTGGCTCCATCCGATGCCCGACGGTTTCTCCGTCCTCGTCTTTTTCCTGCTTTCCGCCTTCGCATTCTCTTCGCTTGGCGCACGGCTGTTCGGCGCGATGGGGCGGCTGCGCATCCAGCAAGCCTCGCTGGCGCGTGTCGATGCGCTGCTCGGTCTGCCGGATCTCCCCGTTCTCCAGGCGCAGCCGCAAAGCGGGCAGGACGTCCGGTTCGAAAAGGTTGCTTTCGCTTATGGTGACGGCTTTGCGCTGACGGAGATCAACCTCGACATCAGGGCCGGGCAGAGGCTGGCGCTTGTCGGTCCCAGCGGCTCCGGGAAATCGACTTTGGCGCGTCTTCTGCTTCGCTTTTTCGACCCCGATTCCGGCTGTATCACCCTTGGCAACCGCGATATCCGTTCCTTCCCCCAGCAGGACCTTGCCGCGCAGTTTACGGCCGTGTTCCAGGAAACGTTCCTGTTTTCCCAAACCATCCGTGCCAACATCGCAATCGGACGGCCGGGGGCGACAGGGGATGAGATCGTCGCGGCGGCGCGCCTTGCCGAGGTGGATGGTTTCATCCGGTCACTGCCCAACGGTTACGATACGATCCTCGATCGGGGCGAGGGGCTCTCCGGCGGGCAGAAGCAGCGCATCGCGATTGCCCGCGCCATCCTGAAGGGCGCACCGATCCTCGTGCTCGACGAGGCGACGGCCTATCTCGATCCGGACAGCCAGCACGAAATCCAACAGGCGCTGGATGCACTTGCGAGGGGCAGGACGGTGATAGCGATAGCCCATCGCCTCTCCTCCGTGCGGGCGTTCGATCGCATCGTCTACCTAGAGGATGGCCGCATTGCCGAAAGCGGCTCGCATGATGAACTCCTGGCGCGCGACGGCGCCTATGCGCGGCAGTGGCGATCCCATGTCACAGCCCGATCCTTCACCCTTCAAAACAGGACGGACGTTGATGGCGGATCGTGATGCGCTTCTGTCCCTTGGCCTTCGGCTGGACACAGGCTTGCTCGGGCGTATGCTCGACGGGCTGCTGCTCGCTGCACAGCCGCTTCTTGCCGCGGTTTTCCTCTGGCACTCTGCCGACGGCGATCCGGCGCGCTCGGCCCTCTGGTGCGCCGGCATGCTGCTTGCGATCTTCGTGTTTCGTCGCCTGCTGCTCTGGCCCATATCGAGAAGACTCTATGCCGGAGCCTATGGTGGCGGGCTGCGCCTTCGGCGGTTGATTCTTGCGCATCTGATCCGCATGCCGCTCGGCGCATTCCGGGCGATCGCTGGCGGCAAGCTTATCCAGGCCGTTTCGGAAGACGTGCTCTGGCTGGAAAACCATGCATCCTATACGCGGCCGGAGATCGCTGCCAATGCCGCAGTCCTTTGCGTCTGCCTGGCCGGGGCGATCGTCGCCTGGCCAATCGCCGGCCTCGCGGCCATCGCGACCATGGTGGCCGGCTTTGTCATACTTATCATCGCGCAGCGCCGGCTTGCGGTGGGGCTGGAGCGTCGCGCGCAGAGCCTTGCCGGGGCGTCGCTCGCCATGCAGGAGCAGGCGGAGGGCGTATCGGTGCTGCGCGCCTTTGCCGCCGGCGGCGATGTCGGGCATGACTTCGCCCTGAATGTCGCGCGGCTGCGCGACGGTGCCTGGCGCGGCGTCCGGCAGATCACGCCGATCGCCATCCTGTTCCGCATGACCATTGAGATGTCGGCGGCCATTGCCGTCCTCATCTCCATTTTTACCTTTGGCAGTGCGTCAGGCACCGATGCCATCCGGCTGACGGGCGCCCTTCTGCTGATCGTTTCGGCGACCGTTCCGGCCCGAAACTTTGCGACCCTTACCGCCATGCTTGTGCTCGCCCGGATCGGACAGCGCAATATCGCGGCCATTGTTGCTGCACCGCTACCCCGGATGCGCGAGGGCAGAAGCCCCAATACCTTCGACGTCCGCTACGAGAACGTATCCTTCACGCATGCCGGTCGGCAGGCGCCCGCGCTTTCCGGTGCCTCCTTCGAGGCGAGACATGGCGAGATGGTTGCCCTGATCGGCGCCAATGGCAGCGGCAAGACCACCTGCCTGCACCTGTTGATGCGCTTCTGGGAGCCGGACGCCGGCACCATCTTCATCGGTAATCGGGATATCCGGGAGATTGATGACCGGACGCTGGCCGCGATGATCGCCCCCGTCTTTCAGGAGGCCCTGCTTTTCAACGAAACCATCGCCGACAACATCCGTGCGGGCCGCCCGGAGGCATCCGACCTTGAGGTCGAGGTGGCGGCAAAGGCCGCTGCCGTGCATGACACGATCCTGGGCTTCGAGAACGGCTATCGGACGATGGTCGGCACGCTCGGCGCCCGTCTCTCCGGCGGCGAGCGCCAGCGCATCTGTATCGCCAGGGCGATCCTCAAGGACGCGCCGATCGTCCTCCTCGACGAAGCGACCTCCGCGCTCGACCCGGAGAACGAGGAGGCGATCCAACGGGCGATTTCGTCTCTCGCCAACGGTCGCACCCTCTTCGTCATCGCGCACAACCTGCCCTCGATCATCGCTGCCGATCGGGTCATTCTCCTCGGCGCCGGCACGATTGTGGCGAGCGGCACGCATGAAAGCCTGCTGGAGACGTCGCCGCTCTATCGCCACCTGTGGAGCCGTGCGACCGTCACGCAGGACTGGAGAATGGCGGGCACCGATAGTCTTTCCTGTAATGCTGTGGCGCGCGACCTTATCTAGCTGGCGACAGATTTAACGAGTCCTCGCGATCTGCTTTCCCTTCAAGACCTGAGATGCAATTCGGCATTCACCCAGGAAATCAGGCCGACTGCCTGAGCATGAGATCGGATCTCAGCAGAATCTGATCCTTGGCGGTCGCGCCATCGTTCACCTCGCTGAGTTTGCGAAGGAGAAGTTCGATCGCGAGGCGGCCGATCTCGTTGTAGTTCTGCGCGACCGTCGTAATGGGCGGGCAGGCATACCGCGACAAAGGATGGTCGTCGTGACCGGCGACACGGAGGTCGTAGCCGGCACCGTGGCCGATCTTCAAGCCGCGCTGCCAGGCGGCGGCGATGACACCGAAGGCCAGACGGTCATTGGCGCAAAGAATGGTGCGGGAGGCGAGTTGATCCGGCTTCGTGAAGAGGCGGCTTGCCTCCTCGAAGGCGAACTGTTCGAAATCCCAGGTGGTCGTGTCGGCGACCGGCAGGATTCGCGGCTCGACATTGAGGCGTTCCATGGCCTCCCGGTAGGCACTCAGGCGGGTGGCGGCGTTCGTATTGACCTGCGGCATGCCGAAATAGCAGGGTGGTTCGCCGGACCGGCAGAGATAGTCGACGATCAGCCCGAAACTCTGGCGGTTGTCCGTGCCGACGAACGCCGAGGCCTCATCGATCGGAGAATCGACATAGACGAGTGGAATGGCTTCGCCGAGCCGTTCCAGCGTGGTGTGGCGCGAGCGCGTTCCGAGCGGTGCGATGATGGCGCCGGCGACGTTCATCGACTTAAACGTCTTGATTGCGTTGTCCTCCATATCCGCGCGTCCATCTGACGACAGCACGAAGGCAAGGAAGCCCGCTTCATTGGCGATCAGTTCGATGCGCCGCGTCAGCGCCATGTAGAACGGGTCGGCCGAGTTGGGAATGACCACGCCGATGATGTTCGAGCGGCGGCGGTTGAGGTTCACGGCGAAGATATTCGGCCGAAAGCCGGATTTTTTCAACGCTTCCTCGATGGTGTCGCGCGTTTTCTTGCGCACCGAAGACGGGTCGTTGAAGTACTTCGACACCGTGGGCCGGGACAGGCCGACGAACTCGGAAAAATCCTCCATCGTTCTGATCGACTTGGCCAAACGTGTGCTCCCTGGATTCTGATGCACGCCTTCTTAGCTGGCCCCATTTCGGGGGGAAAGCGCAAACTGGAGGCGACAATCGGCAGTTCGGCGATCAGTCGGCGGCAAACTGCACCTTCATCGTGGCGGGGTCCGTCGGCTTCCGTGTAAAGAACGGCAGAACCTCCTCCAGCGTCAGCCGATGCGAGACGAGTTTTGCCATGCTGCCATCATCGCGCTTGAGGATATCCAGCGCATCAGGGATATTGCGGTTCAACGAATGCGAACCGACCAGCTTCAACTGACGGCGAAAGATCTCGAACGGCGCGATAGAGATCCGCGCATCCGGCGCGCAAACGCCGAAAAGCAGGGCCGTGCCACCATCGGCGACAAGGTCGATCATGCCTTCGACGACACGCGCAATGCCGGTGGCATCGGCCACGAAGTCGTAGGAGCGCGTTCTGCTCGAAAGGTCTGCGGAACCGGAGACAATTCCGCCCAGCCCGAGTTCGGCGGCGAAGGCGAGGCGGCTTTCGTTGATATCGGCGACCTTGACGTTTTCCGCACCTTCCGCCTTCAGCGAAAGCGCCAGCAGCAGGCCGATCGGGCCGGCGCCGATGACCAGCGCCTCGCGCGGCATGGGTGCGCCGTTGCGCAGACCCGCGCTGCCGATGCCGTTCACCACGCAGGCGAGCGGCTCCGCGAGAGCTGCGATGTGATAGGGCATGTCGCCGATGCCGTGCAGGTGGTCGGCGCGCACGATGCTGTATTCGGCAAAGCCGCCATTGTGCGACACGCCATAGGCCTTCAGGTTTTGGCAGAGGTTCGATAGCCCTTTCCGGCAGGAAGGACAGGTGCCGCAGGGCAGGTTCGGATCGACGGCGACCCGGTCTCCAACGTGAACACCGGTGACATCGGCTGCAATCGCCTGAACCTCACCGGCAAATTCATGGCCCGGCACAAGCGGGAAGGCGCCGTCGCCATAACGCGCGTGCAGCACATCGATATCCGTGTGGCAGAGGCCAGATGCTCGGACCTTGACCAGGGCATGGCCGGGGGGAAGATCGCCGACCGGCAGATCGGCAAGGCTCGCTTCGCCCTTGGCGGTGAAGTGGATCGCTTTCATGTGGCTTGCCATGGCTCAGCTCATCCAGTTGCCGCCGTCGACATTGTATGTCTGGGCGAGAATGTAATCGCTGTCCTTCGAGGCGAGGAAGACGGCGAGACCCTTGATGTCATCCGGCGTCGCGAACCGGCCGATCGGCACGGACTGCGCCACCGCCGCCTTCTTCTCGCCCGGCCTCAGCCCTTCCCACTCGGCGAATTTCGCATCGACGATATCCCAATGTTCGCCGTCGACCACGCCAGGCGCGATCGCGTTGACATTGATGCCGTGCTTGACGAGAGCAAGCGCCGCCGACTGCGTCGCGGAGATGATGGCGGCCTTCGACGCACAATAGAGCGTCACCAGCGCTTCGCCGCGCCGGCCGGCCTGGCTTGCCATGTTGATGATCTTGCCGCCGCGCCCGCGCGCGATCATCACATTCGCCACCGCCTTCATCGTGAACAGCGGGCCTTTGAGGTTCACGTTGAAAACGCGGTCGTAACTGTCTTCGGTGATCGCCTGGATTGGCGCCATGTCGAAGATCGCCGCGTTATTGACGAGGATGTCGATGCCGCCGAAGTCTTTGTCGACCTGCTTGATCACGGCTTCGATGTCGGCAAGGTTCGTGACGTCAAGCTTGACGGCAGTCGCAGCAGGACCGATGGAAGCGGCCGCTTCGCGCGCGCGCTCGAGATTGATGTCGGCAATGACGACCTTTGCGCCCTCGGCGGCGTAGGCTTCCGCGAAGCCGAGGCCAATTCCGCGCGCGCCGCCGGTGATCAGGGCAATCTTGTCTTGAAGTCTCATGTCGGTTCTCCATCCCGTCGTCAAAACGGGCTGTGGTGGCGGTTCTGTTGATCGAAAACTTTTTTGATGCGGAGAGGCCCGGCGCCGAAACGCCAGGCCCCCCGGGAGGGCCCGCGGGCAAGCCGCAGGCTGAACCCGTTACTTGATGTAGCCGGCGCGCGTCATGTCGCGCTCGACCTGCGTCTGGGCCGCTTCAAGCGCGGCATCGACGGTCTGCTGGCCGGCGAGCGCTGCGCTGACCTGTTGACCAACGAAGGTGCCGATCGCCTGGAACTCCGGAATGGCGACGAACTGCACGCCGGTATAGGGCACCGGATCCTTGGTCGGCTTGGACGGATCGGCCGACAGGATTGCCTGCAATACGGTTTCCGCGAACGGTGCCGCCTTCTGGTATTCCGGCAGCGCGTAGGTGGATTTGCGTGTGCCCGGGGGCACGGCAACCCAGCCTTCGCTCTCGCCGACCATCTTCACATAGTCCTTGGAGGTCGCCCATTTCAGGAAGGACTTGGCGACGTCGGCTTTCTGCGAGGTTGCCGGAATGGCGAGGTTCCAGGACCAGGACCAGCTCGATCCATTCGCCGTTTCTGCGATCGGCGAGCGCGTGAAGGCGATCTTGTCGGCGACCTGGCTCTGCTTGGGATCGTAGACGCGACCCGCGGCGGACGTCGCGTCGATCCACATCGCGCAATGGCCGGTCGCAAACAGGGTCTGGTTCTCGTTGAACCCGTTCGCCGTCGCACCCTGGGGGCCGTATTCACCCAGAAGGGCAACGTAGTCAGTGATGGCTTTCTTCCACGGCTCGGAATTGAGCTGCGGCTTCCAGTCCATGTCGAACCAGCGCCCGCCATAGGCATTCACCATCGTGCCGAGGAAGGCCATGTTCTCGCCCCAGCCCGGCTTACCGCGCAGGCAGATACCGTACTGCTGCTTGGACTTGTCGGTGAGTTTGGCCGCGTATTCCTTGATCTGCTCGTAGGTCGGCTGATCAGGCATGGTGAGGCCGGCTGCGTCGAACAGATCCTTGCGATAGAGCGTGAACGAGCTTTCGGTGTAGAACGGCACAGCATAGAGCTTGCCGTCGACGGTCAGCCCTGCCTTGATCGGCTCCAGAAGGTCGGCATAGTCGTAATCGTCGCCGAGATCGTCGACCGGCGCCAGCCATCCTTGCTTACCCCAGATCGGCGCCTCATAGCCGCCGATGGTCATGATGTCGAACTGGCCGCCCTTGGTGGCGATGTCGGTCGTCACGCGCTCACGCAGGACGTTTTCTTCCAACACGATCCAGTTGATCTTGTTGCCGGTTTCCTTCTCCCAGGCGGCAGACAGCTTCTGCATGATGATCATGTCGCCGTTGTTCACGGTGGCGATGCTGATTTCCTCCGCCTGTGCCAGGCCGGGGAGCAGGCCCAGGCCGACGGCAGACGATGACAGAATGCAAATAAGAGTCCTCATAGTCCGTTCCTCCTTTACGGATGTCCACGCATAAAGCTACATGCGTAAAGTTTTTATCCGGTATGTTGCGGGCGAATGTCAAGAGAATTATCGGGTGTCGGTAGGCGCCTATTTTCTGATTGTGGCATAAGTATCTGAAAAATATCGCCTAAATATAGTGCGCCTGCTGCACTGCATGATGACGTTTGCTGCGTTGCCGCATTGAACAATGGCATAAATTAATTTACGCGCGTAAAGTTATGTTGACTTTTGCAATGCAAGGCCGTTATCTCTCATGCAGTTGGTGGAGTCGTTTCGGCGGCTTTCATGCGGGAGAGAAAGCATTGGCTACAAAAAGCACATTGGCGGCGGAGGTTTTGGGGCCGACGGTCACGGTCGGTGAAATCCTAGTTGAGATCATGGCGACGACGATCGGCGCCGGGTTTCTGGAGGCCCAGCCGCTTCTGGGCCCGTTCCCGAGCGGCGCCCCTGCCATTTTCATCGACCAGGTGGCGCGTATCGGTGGTGCTGCGGGCATAGTCGCCGCCGTGGGTGACGACGATTTCGGCACGCTCAACGTGGAACGGTTGCGGGCCGATGGCGTCGACGTCTCGGCGATCGCTACGATTGCCGGCAAGCCGACAGGCAGTGCCTTCGTCCGCTATCGCAACGATGGCGCACGCGATTTCGTGTTCAACATTGCGTATTCGGCGGCCGGCGAAACGAGCATGACCGAGGCGGCACGCACACTGATCGCGCGGGCGGGGCACGTCCATGTCATGGGCTCGGCCTTCGCCATTCCCGGCATTGCCGAAATCCTGGTGGAAGCGGTCCAAGCAGTAAAGGCGCGCGGCGGCTCGGTTTCCTTTGATCCGAACATCCGCAAGGAGCTTGTGCAGGACGGTGCGGGCCGCAAGCTCATCGATGACATGCTTGCGGTGACCGACCTGCTGTTGCCATCCGGTGACGAATTGCTGGTTGCGGCCGGTGCTGCGACGGAAGAGGCTGCGGTGCAGCACCTCCTCGGCTTGGGCATCGGCGAAGTCGTGCTGAAGCGCGGCAGTGACGGGTCTACCCATTTCAGCAAGGTCTTTGGCCGTGTCGACTGCCCGGCTTTCACGGTTGAGGAGGTCGACCCGACGGGCGCGGGCGACTGCTTCGGCGCAGCCTATCTGACAAGCCGGCGTGCCGGCCTGCCGCCCGCCCGGGCGCTGCTTTACGCCAATGCCGCCGGCGCCCGCACTGTCACCAAGCAGGGGCCGATGGAAGGTGTTTCCAACAGGGCGGAGCTTGATGATTTCATTGCCGCTGCGGGCCGGGAGCTGACAGCATGAAGAACGTCCTGATGGGCCTTGCCGCCGCCCGGCATGCGGGTCAGCCTTATGGAATTCCCTCCATTTGCTCTGCGCATCCCGTTGTGCTGCGTGCAGCATTGCGGCGCGCCGCAAAGAGTGGCGGGCCGGTGCTCATCGAGGCGACCTGCAACCAGGTCAACCAGTTCGGCGGGTATACCGGGATGACGCCTGCCGATTTCGTCGCCTTCGTCGGGCAGATCGCCGGCGATGAGGGTGTGCACCCCGACCAGATCATTTTCGGTGGCGACCATCTTGGTCCCAATCCCTGGCGCAAGGAGACGGCGGAGGTCGCGCTTGCGAATGCGGCAGGCATGATCGAAGCCTATGTCGCAGCCGGTTTCGGCAAGATTCACCTCGACGCCTCGATGGGCTGCGCCGGCGAGCCCGCCGCCCTCGACGACAGCACCGTGGCGGAGCGCGCCGCCGCGCTCTGTGCCGTTGCGGAACGAACGGCCGCCCGTGCCGGACTGCCGGCTCCCGTCTATATCCTCGGCACGGAAGTGCCCGTCCCGGGCGGCGCGGACCACGTATTGGCGACGGTCGAGCCGACGGCGCCGGAAGCGGCCCGCGAGACCATTGCCGTGCATCGTGCGGCATTCGCCAGGGCGGGGCTCGCCGAGGTCTTTGCGCGTGTCATCGCTTTTGTCGTACAGCCGGGTGTCGAGTTCGGAAGCGACAATGTCATCGCCTACGATCCGCCGCGTGCCGCAGCCTTGAGCAGCCTTCTCGACGACGAGCCGACGTTGGTTTTCGAGGCCCATTCGACGGACTACCAAACGGGCAATGCGCTGGCGGCCCTGGTCCACGACGGCTACCCGATCCTGAAGGTTGGGCCGGGTCTCACCTTCGCCTATCGCGAGGCCCTGTATGCGCTCGACCTCGTCGCGTCGGAACTGGTACCCGGTTACGGCGAGCGTTCCCTTGCCAAGGCCATGGAGGCGCTGCTGACGGAAGCGCCCGGCTATTGGATCGGCTATTACCACGGTGATGCCACGGCGCTGCGCGTCCAGCGCCATTTCAGTTACAGCGATCGTATCCGTTATTACTGGACGCGGCCGGAGGCGGAGGCTGCCGTGGCGAGATTGATGGGCGTGCTTGACGGTGTGCGCATCCCCGAACCGGTGCTACATCAGTATCTGCCGCAGGTTGCCCCGCAAGAGGGCCAAAGGGCCGAGGACATTCTGGTTGCCGCAGTGGACCGGGTGCTCGCGCTCTATGAACGCGCGACCGCTGCCAGCGTTCGCGGCTGAAAAGACGCACCGACGGCTTTGCCGCTCGTGTGCCGGTTGGGAGGAGGAAAACATGGCGACTGCGAACACGCGTGGATTGGCGCGGCTGATGTTGGCGCCCTCGGTTGGGTTGTTGTTGGTTTGGATGAT